>NZ_JBSSEC010000003.1:0-904887 GCF_054061335.1 Hymenobacter sp. UYAg731
ATTAGGCCTGCCGCTAGCGTTCATCCTGAGCCAAGATCAAACTCTCCATTGTAAAATGTTCTACACCCGTTCGAAAACGGGCTGATGTCGAGTGCTGACCTTGCTCACATATTGACATTATGGTCAAATTCGTTTCGCTTGGTTTGTTTCACTGTGCTTCTTCCGAAGAAGAAGCAGCAAGTGGAACACTTACTATTTTGTCTATTTCCGTCATTCAAAGAACGTGTGATGCCTCCATTTGAAGCGTCAGTGTGGGTTGGTGTGTTAGCCCGGGGTTGTCGTTACCGACCTTTGTTCGTTTTGGGATTGCAAAGGTAGAAACTATTTTTGATTCGTCAACCTTGTTCGAAAAATTCTGTGTTTTTCGATTTGATTCCCAAATCTACTCTTTCGATTAAAGTAGCTTTTTTGTTTGTGAGTCAGCTGGTTATGGCTGGCTTTTGGTTACCTGCTCCTTTTGGGAGTGCAAAGGTAGAAGGTTTTTTCGGATTTCAAATTTTTCGGCGAAAATTTTTGAATTATTTTCGTTCCGATTTTCAAGTTCTGGCTGCTTCCGATTGGAGCGGACTGCAAAGGTACGGTGGCTTTTTTCGCTGGTGCAAGCTATTTGAGAAATAAATCTCGGGGCTTGCAGCTGGCTGCGGTGGGTAAGACAAGCTTCCTTCCGTGGGAGTTCCCAGCCTTTCAATTTGTTGCCGGAGCGGGTGCTTTTGGCGTTTCCGTTGGTCCGTTTGACGTTTCGGGACTGCAAAGGTAGGGGGACTTTGGGAGGCGGCAAGGAAACTTTTACGAAATAGATGGATTGGGGTTGTAAGTGGTTGAGGTTCGGGCGCAAATTTTTGGTCTGAGCCCGAACCTCAATGGCACTAGTAGTTCTCTGACTCTTCTTATAGGTCTGCTCGGAGTTCATCAGGATTTACAACAAACCCTGTTTTACCATTAATGGAGAATACATTTATCAGAAAGCCGTTTTCTTCAAAAGGTGTTAGACGTGTTGACATTAGCTCTTCAAGAGTAAGCTTGTGAGGTAAATATCCTTGCCACTCTCCTACTGCGTTCAGTTCGGCGTACGCTGCTACGGGCCAGAGGGAAAATAAGGTATTCCCTTCGAATTATGCTAGTGCCCACGTTCCATCGGCATGGGTGAGCGTGTGGGCTGCTACAAAATCAACGACCCTTTTTACCATGTATTGGTATCGGTCGAACGGTTTCAGAGCTGATACGCTGTCTGTCGCCTTCTGATTTGGCTTGTATTCCATAGCAGTACTAGCGGTGAAGGGTGCTAATACGGTCAGGGCCGACGCTAACGATGCGGATGGGGACTTGGAGCTCGCGTTCGAGGAAATCGAGGTAGGCGACTAGATTGGGGGGGAGTTGGGCGGCGGCGGTGAGGGTGGTGAGGTCGCAGTGCCAGCCGGGAAGGGTAATGTACTCGGGGGTAATGGTGGTGAGCTCGCCGGGGTCGGGGAGCTGGGGGGTGCTTTCGCCGGTGGCGGTGCGGTAGTGGGTGCAGGCCTGGATTTCGATGAAGCCGTCGAGGACGTCGGCTTTCATGAGGTGGAGCTCGGTGACGCCGTTGAGCATGATGGCGTAGCGGAGGGCGGGCAAGTCTATCCAGCCGGTGCGACGGGGGCGGCCGGTGGTGGAGCCGAATTCGTGGCCGGCTTGGCGGATTTGCTCCCCCACTTCGTCGTGGAGCTCGGTGGGGAATGGGCCGCTGCCGACGCGGGTGCTGTAGGCTTTGATGATACCGTAGACCTTATCGATGTGGCGCGGGGCAATGCCGAGGCCGGTGCAGGCACCGGCGGCAATGGTACTGGACGAGGTGACGTAGGGATAGGAGCCGAAGTCAATATCTAACAGGGAGCCCTGGGCACCTTCGGCGAGGATGCGCTTGCCTTGGGTGAGGAGGTCGTTGAGAAGGTATTCGGTGTCGGTGAGCTGGAGGCTGCGCAGGAATTCGATGGCGGAGAAGAAGTCAGCTTCGAGAGGCTCGATTTCAAGCTCCTTGTGGTGGTGGGCGGCAATGGCGGCGTGCTGCGCGACGGCTTCTTTGTAGCGCTGCTCGAAATCGGGCAGCAGGATGTGGCCGACGCGGAGGCCGACGCGACCGATTTTGTCGGAATAAGTGGGACCGATGCCTTTGAGGGTGCTGCCGATTTTGGTGTTGCCGCGGGCTTCTTCGCTGATGCGGTCGAGGGCGCGGTGCGAAGGGAGGATGAGTTGGGCTTTCTTAGAGATGTAGAGGTTTTTGGACCAGTCTACTCCCCTATCGGTGAGTTTCTGGAGTTCCTGGCGGAAAACGACGGGGTCAAGGACGACGCCGTTGCCGACGATGTTGAGGATGTGCGGGTGAAAAATACCACTGGGCACCTGGTGCAGGACGTGCTTTACGCCGTCGAAGAAGAGGGTGTGACCGGCGTTGGGACCGCCTTGGAAGCGGGCGACGGCATCGTAGGTCGGCGCGAGAACGTCTACGATTTTGCCTTTGCCTTCATCGCCCCATTGGAGGCCTACTAATACGTCTACTGGCATGTGCTTGTGTGAAAACCTCACCCCCGGTCCCTCTCCAAAAGAGAGGGGAGCCTAACGGTGAATAATTGAAAATTTATTGATGACGGATTTAGGCAAAAAAACGGCCGCCTAATTGGCGGCCGGGGTTAGCTGTAGGCGGGCGGTGGCTTCGTCGGGCGAAACGGTGAAGATATTGTTTAGCTTGGTGATGGCCAGCATCTTTTTGGGATGGTCGGCGGGGTTGATGAGGACCAACTCGCCGCCGCGGCTGCGGAATTTGGTGAGGAGCGAGACGAGGATGCCGATGCCGGTGCTGTTGATGTAACGGATTTCGGAGAGGTCGACGGCACAGTGGGTGAGGTCTTCGCCGAGGTGCGTATTGACGGATTGCAGAAGCTGGTCGGTGTCAGGGCTGCCAATGAGGTCGCCGTTGAGGCGGAGGAACAGGATGCCGTTATCGACGGTGCTAGTGGTGGTCATACGTGGGAGTTTCGAGCGGCGGCCTGGGCGCGGCAGTCGCCGCAGATGCCGTAAAGATTTAAAGAATGGTGCAAGATATGGAAGTTCAGCAAGTCGCCGACCATGGTTTGGATGCCGTGAATGCGGGGGTCGCAGAATTCCACCACTTTATGGCATTCAGTGCAAATAACGTGGTCGTGCTGGCGGTAGCCGTAGCTTTTCTCGTACTGGGCGAGGTTGCGGCCGAACTGGTGCTTGCTGACGAGGCCCTGTTCGACCAGCAAATCTAGGGTGTTGTAGACGGTGGCGCGGCTTACTTGCAGGCCGCGCTCCTTCATACCGGCGTAGAGCTCATCTACATCGAAGTGGCCGGAGCGGGCGTAAATTTCTTCGAGAATGGCGTAACGCTCGCCGGTTTTGCGGAGGCCTTTGTTTTCGAGGTGGGCGGTGAAGAGCTTGCGGACTTCGTCGAGCTTATCGGTATTGAGGGTTGCCTCGGAAGCGGGGCTGGGCGTGTGCTTGGCCGCGTAGCCGGTTTCGGATGAGCCGCCCATGCCCTGGTCGGCCGCATCGGCGGGGGCAATTGGGGCGGAATTGGCGGGGAATTTAGGCACAGTATATATAAGGTGTATATCGGCGGGACAAAAGTACGGCTGTTCTGACGGAACGCCTCCCCCCCGGCCTCCTCTCCGATGGAGAGGAGGCCGGGGGGGAGGCGCATTTATCACCTTTTATTGTTCGAAATAGAGGTGGTAATGGTTGGCGCAGCCGGGATTGAAGGCGGCCTGGCAGTGCGGGCAGGTATTATTGCAGCTTAAGTAGCTGGCGATAGGTAAGGTTTGGTGGCAGCTGCCGCAGTAGATGGCTTCGGTCTGGAATTCGGCTTTGGGCCAGACTTGCGCGGGGTGATTGGCAACTTCATTGTGGCACTGGATGCAGGCGTAGAATTTGTCGCAGCATTTGTGCTGGATGGCGATAATGTCGCGCTCGGAGTGGTAGTGGGCGCATTGGGTGCGCTCATTGACATCGCAGCCGTGGATAGAGATGGGCGTGGTGGCTTTCACGGCTTACGAATCGAACCGCTCGACCTGGAGCACGCCGTCGACTCTTTTGAGGCGCTGGATAAGTTTGGTGAGGTGGTCGGTGTCGTTGACGAAAACCATAATCTGGCCTTCGAAGAAGCCATCATCGGCAGTGATGGTGATGGAACGCATGTTGACCTTGAGGCTGGTGCTGATGATGCGCGTGACGTCGTTGACGAGGCCCACGCGGTCAGAACCTTTGAGGCGGACGCCGGCCAGAAAGGCCAGTTCGAGTTGGTCGGTCCACTTGGCGCGCACGATGCGGTTGCCGTAGTTCGACATTAAATCAACGGCGCGGGGGCAGCTGGTGCGGTGGATGATGAGGCCCTGGTCGGTTTCAAAACCAAACACGTCGTCGCCGGGAATGGGGTTGCAGCAGCGGGCGATGCTGTAGTTGAACTTGTCGGTGTGCTCGCCGACCACCAGCATATCGGGGCGCACGCCGCGGATTTTCTGAACTTCGTTGTCGAAGGTTTTGGGTTCGAGCACGGCCGGCAGCGGCTTTTCAGACGTGAAAAGCGACTCGCGGATGGCGCGGCCGTCAATCTGCCCCGTAGCTAAGCGGTAGTAGAATTCCTGGGCGCTGGGCGCGTTGAAATAGGCCAGCAGGCGGTTGAAGTTGTCCTGCGTGAAGGGCACGCTGATGAGTTCCAGGCGCTTTTCGAGCAGGAAGCGGCCGTCTTCGGCTTTGGCGCGCTTGTCGTCGCGCAGGAAATCCTTGATTTTGGAGCGCGCCTTGGTTGTGATGACGTAATTGAGCCACTCAGCCGTGGGGCGCTGTTTGTGCGAGGTCAGGATTTCGACCTGGTCGCCGTTGTGCAGCTGGTAGCTAAGGGGCTCCAGCTTCTGGTTTACTTTGGCTCCGAGGCAGTGAATACCGATTTGGGAGTGAATTTCGAACGCAAAATCCAACGCCGTAGCCTTCTCCGGCAATATCAGCAGCTTGCCCTTGGGCGTGAAGGCGTACACCTCCTTCACAAACAGGTTCTGCCGGAATTCGTCCATGAATTCGAGCGCGCTGGAATTGTTGGATTCCAGCATGTCGCGCACCTTATTCACCCAGCCTTCGAGCGAGCTTTCGGGCTGGATGCTGCCAGTATCCTTATATTTCCAGTGCGCGGCGTAGCCTTTCTCGGCGATGTCGTCCATTCGGCGCGAGCGGATTTGCACCTCCACCCACTGGCCGGCCCGGCTCATGACGGTGGTGTGCAGGCTCTCGTAGCCATTGGCTTTGGGCGTGGAAACCCAGTCGCGCAGGCGGTCGGGATTGGGCTGATAAAAGTCCGTCACAATGCTGTACACCTGCCAGCAGGCAGCTTTCTCCTGCTCCGGTGGCACATCCAGAATCACGCGGATGGCAAACAAGTCATATACCTCGTCGAAGGTGATGTTCTGCTTCTTAATCTTTTTCAGGATGGAATAAATGCTTTTCGGGCGGCCTTTGATTTCGTACTCGAAGCCCTGCGCCTTCAGTTCCTCATCAATCGGCTGCACAAACTCCTTGATGAAGCGGTTACGCGCTGCCTGACTCTGCCGAACCTTGGCCTTCAGCTCGTTGTACATCTCCGTATCCGTGAACTTGAGGTACAAATCCTCCAGCTCACTCTTTATAGTATAGAGGCCAAGGCGGTGCGCCAGCGGCGCATACAGATACAGCGTCTCCGACGCAATTTTCAGCTGCTTGTGGCGCGGCATCGAATCCAGGGTGCGCATGTTGTGCAGGCGGTCGGCGATTTTGATGAGAATCACGCGCACATCCTCGCTCAACGTGAGCAGCATTTTGCGGAAGTTCTCGGCCTGCTCGCTGGTCCCGTATTCGAATACCCCCGAAATCTTGGTCAGCCCATCAATGATGCGGGCCACTTTGGGGCCGAACTCGCGCTCGATATCGGAGATTTCAGTAGGCGTGTCCTCTACCACATCGTGCAGCAGTGCCGCCACAATGCTGGTGGGACCCAAGCCAATTTCCTCTACCGCAATCTGGGCCACAGCCAACGGGTGCAGAATATACGGTTCGCCCGACTTGCGCCGCATCTCCTTATGGGCCTCCAAACTCTGGTTGAATGCTTTTTTAATCAGCTTGGCATCGCCGTCTTTTAGGTAAGGCTTGGCAGCGCGCAGCAGGCGGCGGTAGTGGCGCAGGATTTCCTGGCGCTCGGCTTCGGGAGAGATAACGGGAGGCATAATAGGTAAAGTAACAACGCAGGGCTGGAAAAGGTGGCCCCGTAAGCGCTTCTGGCACGAGTTATACCCAGACTTTGCACACAATGGTTTTCCCGAGTACCTTTGCGGGCCCGTAGCAAACGGCTGCGGCGCCCCATATGCGGATATGGCGAAATTGGTAGACGTGCCAGACTTAGGATCTGGTGCCGCAAGGCGTGTGGGTTCGAGTCCCTCTATCCGCACTTTTATTTGATGCAGGCCTTCAGTCGTATAGGCTGGAGGCTTTTTTTTCAACCTTTCAATCTGGCCGGCAGCAGCTGGCTCCCTGTTTTGAACATTACTCTCGACAAGAACGACGAGCAGCTGACCGGGCTGCTGACCGTGAACCTGACAGAAGCCGACTACGCGCCCACCGTCGACAAGCAAATCAAAGAGTACACCAAGCGCGCCCAGGTGAAGGGCTTCCGCCCCGGCATGGTGCCCGTAGGCATGGTGCGCAAGATGTACGGCAAAGGCATTCTGGCCGAGGAAATCAACAAAATGCTGGGCAAAGCGGTGGATTCCTACATCAAGGAGAACAACGTGAAGCTGCTGGGCGAACCCCTGCCCGTGCCGAGCGATGTTGATTTTGATACGGCGAAGGATTTCGCTTTCCAGTTTGAGTTGGGCCTGCTACCCGATTTCGAGCTGCCCGCCGACCTCGCCGTGGAGCGCCACCAGGTGAGCCTCGACGACGAGACGCTGGCCCAGACCAACGAGCAAATCGCGCGTCAGTACGGCGAGACGACCAACCCCGACGAGTCGGAGGCGGGCGACTACCTCTTTGGCAAGCTGAAGAAGGTGGGTGAAGAAGCCGAAGGCCGCACCATCCTACTGCCCATCAGCAAGGTGACCGGCGACGCGGCCCAGTTCATCGGCAAGAAAGGCGGCGACGTGATTACGTTTGACCTGAAGGCCGCTTTCAGCAACGATGCCGCTTCGATTTCGAACGTGACCGGCCTGAGCAAAACCGAAGCAGAAGAAGCTACCGGCGACTATGAGTTCAGCGTGGAAAAAGTGAACCGCACGGCTGCCCCGGAAATGAACCAGGAGCTGTTCGACAAAGTGTTCGGCCCCGAGGCCGTGGCTTCGCAGGAAGAATTCGATGCCAAAGTGCGCGAAACCATCCAGTCGAACTACGACCGCGAGAGCGACGGTGCTATGAACAACAGCATCGTGGAGCAGCTGGTGAGCAAAACCGAAATCAAAGTACCCACGGAGTTTTTCAAGAAGTGGCTGGTGCGCGCCAACGAAGGCAAACTGACCGCCGAGAAGGTGGAAGAGCACTACGCCGACTACGAGAAGGAGTTGAAGTGGAGCATGATTCGCAACAAGGTGGTGGAAGATGCCGGCCTGAAGGTGAGCAACGACGAAATTCTGGAGCGCACACTCGACAAAATCATGGGCCAGTTCAACATGCCGAACATGCCCGACGAGATGCGCGAATCGATGCGCAACTACGCCAACGAGTACCTCAAGCAGGAGAACGGCAAGAACTACGTGAACGAGTACGAGGCCATTCTGGCAGAGAAAGTAATCGAAAACCTGCGCGGCAAAGTTGTTGTTACGGACAAGCCCGTAACGGCCGAAGAATTCCGGACCCTGCACAGCTAACCCCTGCGCAACCCGATTTTTGGAAAAGCCCTTACGGAAACGTAGGGGCTTTTTTGTTGGGTTTCCAGCAACATTCGCTTTCTTCGTCCGTCTTACTACCCTCACCTGCGCAAGCTGAAGCATGCGCTACATTTTTCTCCAATGAATCCATTACTGAATAGACAAGAATTCCGCAAGTTTGCCGTGAAAGGCCAGGGACTGAGCGGCCTGGGCGTTGACCAGTACCTGAACCACATGGAAGGCCAGGTGCGCAATGGCATGATGCTGCCCACCAACATGACCCGCTCGGTGATTGAAGAACGTCCGCAGAACTTCCGCGAAATCGACGTGTTCTCGCGCCTTATTATGGACCGCATCGTGTTCCTGGGCACGGCCGTGGACGATTACATCGCCAACATCCTGACGGCCCAAATGCTGTTCCTGGAATCGGCCGATGCCAAGAAGGATATCCTGCTTTACATCAACTCGCCCGGCGGCTCGGTGTATGCCGGCCTTGGTATTTATGACACGATGCAATACGTGAACCCCGACGTGGCCACGATTTGCACGGGTCTGGCGGCTTCGATGGGTGCCGTGTTGTTGGCCGGTGGTGCCGCCAACAAACGCTCGGCCCTCCCCCACGCCCGCGTGATGATTCACCAGCCTTCGGGCGGCGCGCAGGGTCAGTCGTCGGATATTGAAATCACGGCGCGCGAAATCCTGAAACTGAAGAAGGAGCTGTATGACATTCTGGCGCAGCATACCGGCAAAACCTACCAGGAAATCCACGACAACTCAGACCGCGACTACTGGATGCGCGCCGACGAGGCCAAAGAGTACGGCCTGATTGACGAGGTGCTGGAGAAGAAGAAAGCCTAACCGCAGATTTTCGCGGACTTGGCGAATTCCCATCGATTCGATTAGTTCCAAAAAAGTCCCTGCTGATTTAGCAGGGGCTTTTTTATTGATTGATTTTGCGCGAGCAGTTCAGGCGCTGGTAACGGCCAATCGGAGCCGGACGGGAGGCGCGTAATAGCCAGCCGGGCGCGATGGCTGGATGGGAGTAGCGGTGAAAACCCACCCCGTGCCCCAGGCCGGTGTGACGGTGGAAGCCAAAAAAACTAATTGCAGATGTTGGGCTGGTGATTCCATTGGTGAAAGCAGAAAGCGTGACCTACGCGATGCGCGCCGCCTTATTTGGCTGGCCTTGGCAATGCCGGTGCCCGGTGGGTAACGCAGCACCACGGCAAGTCACTTGGTGTGGGATAAAACAGGGTGTGGGAATTCGTTTTCAATGAGCTAGCGCAGGGCAACTAATGGCAGCACGAGGGTGGGGCCAGCCCATTGGCAATATTTTCAGGCGTGGCCTTCGCGCATGAGGCCCCAGTTGATGGGGGCTCCAGCATCGTGGCCGGCAGCGCACTGGCCGGTGGTCTGAAAACCCAGCCGCTTAAAAAATAGCAGCATTTCTGACCTTTGGGCATCGAGGTAGCACGGGGCGTGGGTGGCCTGCATGGCGGCCAATGTGGCCTGCATCAGGCGGCGGCCCAGGCCGTGGCCCCGGGCGGCGGGGCGCACAGCCAGCGCCAGCAGGTAGTAGTGGCTGGTGGCGGTGAGACTCTGACGACGCAGCCACGCCGACGCCACCAGAAAGTGCCGCAGCCGCTGAAAGCCGGCCCAATCGAGCCGCCACAGGGCGGCGGGCAGCAGGCCCATGCGCAGCAGCCGTCGCAGCGTGACGGCCGGATGGCTGGGTCCCAGCCACACGGCAATGGCGCTGGCATCGGCATTGGTGTACACGCGGCCGTAGCACAGGCCGAAACGCAGCAGCTGTTCTAACAGCCACACTTGCTGGCTTTTGGCATCGGGGCCGGTGCAGCAATATTTCAGGACGGGGTGGTCGGCGCAGGCGGCTTCGAGCAGGGCGGTGGCCCACACCATATCGGCAGGCTCAAGGCGGCGGGCGGGCAGGGTCGTGGTGGGGGACATAGGTGCATTGGGAACGGCTGTGGTTGGTTACCAAGTGATGGCGGGCATGAGTTTTCTCCGGGGTATTCCCGTTCAGTTACGCCCGGCTTATTGGGAGATGTGGCCGTAGCCCCGGTCCGGCTGCGCGCAAATGAGCAAGCCCATTGCGTAGGAAGTAGCGTTTTTTCATGGTGAAGCGTTAATCACCAACCGTGCGTTGGCTGGTAATGTCAAAGCACGGCTTTCCCTCACCAGATATGTTGCGCCGATGTTGCAAATGCATTGGCTAACGTTGCGCTACATGCGTGAACGTTACAAAAGCTTGCTATTTTATAAAATTAGCTTGGATTAATTCAGTAAAAGCAAACAAAATCGTGACCAGATTACCTGTTTATAATTTTATTATTTATTGAAATTAATCAATAATACTTTTGCTTTTAGCTCCCTCCTCTCCTACCATTGCTCCTTGCCGGGCTACTGCGCTGGGCGGCAAACCAAACTGCCGCGAAAAGGCCGTGGAAAATGCGGCCGGGCTGCCAAAGCCCACTTGGTAAGCCACTTCGGCCACTGTACCTACCTGCGCCTGCAAAAGGGCCAGCGCCCGGTTTAAGCGCGTGGCGCGGAGGCTCTCGCCCGGCGACTGCCCGGTGAGAGCCTTCAGCTTGCGGTGAATCTGGGTGCGGCTCAGGCCAATGTCGGCCCCAAGCTCATCGACGCCGAAGGATTCGTCGGCCAGGTGGCGTAGCATCGACTCGCTCACGCGCCGCAAAAAATCCTGGTCGAGGGACAGCTGGCCGGCGGCGGCGGCAGTATGGGCCGCCGCCTGCCCGGGCTCCAGGCTGGCCAGGGGGGCGGCGCTGGATGCCGCCGGGGGCAGCGGGGCAAAATGGGCTTGCACCTGCCGGCGCAGCGCCAGCAGGTTGCGCACCTGCGCCCGCAGCTCACGGGGGTTGAAGGGCTTGGCGAGAAAACTATCGGCACCGGTTTCGAGGCCTTCGAGCTTGGCACCGGGGCCGGATTTGGCCGTGAGCAGCACCACCGGAATGTGGCTGGTGGCGAGGTCGCTTTTCAGTTGGGTGCATACCTGGTAGCCATCCAGGCCGGGCATCATCACGTCGCTCACCACGAGGTCGGGCACTTCGGCCCGGGCCAGGGCCAGGCCGGCATCACCGGTGGCGGCCAGCAGGAGGCGGTAGCCGGCCGGGGCCAGCGTACTGTGGATGAATTCGCGCACCTCGTCGTTGTCTTCAATGACGAGGACGAGGGCAGGCTCGGCGGCGCTTTGGATGGAAACGTCGGCTTCAGAGCTATCAGAAACAAGCAGTGGGGCCAGCGGCGGATAAGCAGAACTGGGCGTGGTGGGCCCGGCCATCGAGGCCGGCACCTCGCTGGCCGGGGCGACGGGCAAGCCGTGGGGCAGCTGCACCGTGAAGGTAGAACCAGTGCCGGGCTGGCTCACTACGGCCACCGTGCCACCGTGCAGCATGGTGAGCTCGCGCACCAGCGCCAAGCCAATGCCGGTACCGGTAGGCCGGGCCTCGCTGCCAGGGTTATTGGCCTGAAAAAAACGGTCGAACAGGTAGGGCACGTCTTCGGCAGCTATGCCCGAGCCCGTGTCCTGTACGGCAATGCTTACGCTGCCGACGGGAGCGATGGCCGTGGCCGGCTCCTCGGTCACAGACACAGTTACGCGGCCACCGGCCGGGGTGAAACGCAACGCATTGGCCACCAGATTGGTGAGAATTTCTTCCAGCTTGGCCGCATCGAACACCAGTGGCACCGGCTGAGCGGGTGCTTGACAGGTCAGGGCAATCTGCCGGCCGACAGCCAGCGCGTCAAAGGACGCAACCACCTGCCGTACGGTCAGCACAACATCGCCCTGGGTGAACACCGGATGGAGGGCACCGGCTTCAAGCTTGCTTAAATCGAGTAGCTGATTGATGAGCGTGAGCAGCTTACGGGCATTGCGCAGCACCAGGCCTGCCTGGCGGCGCACGGCGGGGTCGGCCGGGCCGGTGGCCAACTCTTCGGCCGGCCCCAGAATGAGCGTGAGCGGGGTACGAAACTCGTGGCTGACGTTAGTAAAAAAGTCGGTTTTCACGCGGTCCAGTTCCTGAAGGTGTTGCAGGGCCTGGCGTTCCAGCTGACGGTCGGCGCGCTCGCGCTCGCGGTCGCGGGTGTAGGCGCGCACCGCGTACATCATACAGGCAAAACCCGCCGCATACAACAAGTAAGCCCACCAGGTGCGCCACCACGGCGGCTGCACCCTAAAGGGAAATACTGCCGGCCGGGGGCTCCACAGGCCGTTTTCGTTGGCGGCCCGCACCTCAAACTGGTAGTCGCCGGGCGGCAGGTTGGTGTAGGTGGCGGAGCGCGCCGCCGATGGGCCGTTCCAGCGCTGCTCGAAGCCCGCCAGCCGGTATTGGTAGCGCACCCGGCCGGGCGTGGTGAGGCTGGTAGCGCCGTAGTCGAAGGTGAGGTAGTTGAGGCGGTGCGGCAGGCGAGTATGGGGCAGCAGCACCGTGTCGTGCATAAACAGACGAAAGCCGGTGAGCTGGGGGCGCGGTGGCACGCGGTTGGGGTGAGCCCCGGCGGGCGTGTAGCGCATCAGGCCAAACACGGTGCCGGCCCACAGCACGCCGTTGGGCTCGGCCAGCACGGCATTGATGCCGGTTTCCTGGCCAATGAAGCCTTCTTCCCGGCCAAAAAAATCCTGGCGGCCGGTGGCAGGCGTGTAGCATAATAAGCCCCGGGTGGTACCCAGCCAGACGGCATCGCTGGCGTCGCACTGCACAAAATAGGGGTTGTTGACGTGGGCACCCGGCACATCCCGCAAAGGCACCGGCCGCAGCCCGGCGGCCGCATGCGCGGGGTTGTAGCAAAACATGCCTTCGCCGAAACTACTGAGCCACAGCCGCCCGTGGCCGTCCTCACTCATCGAAAAAACACTGAGCGGCTCGGCCCCCACCGGCCGGGGGGCCACGGTGCGGAATCGCAGGCCGGGCAGCGTGCCGGGGCGGGCGGGGGCGGTTTCCTGGGCTTCGAGCAGGCCGAGGTTTTCGGTACCCAGCCAGATGGTGCCGGTGCGGCTGCGCAAGAGCTTCATCACGCGCCGCGCCCCGGCCAGGGTGGGTCCCACGTATTGCTGGTAGTGCGCCGTGGCGGGGTCGTACACTATCAGGCCCTGGGTTTCGGTGGCCAGCCAGATGCGGCCGTGTCGGTCCTCGGCCAAGCTGGCCACGGTGGCGTCGCTGAGCTCCGGAATTTGGGTATTCAGCGAAAGCCAACGCGCTTGCCGGGGGCTCCAGATGGCGGTGCCGCCTTTGGTGGCACCGGCCCACACGTCGCCGTTGGCCCGCTCCAGCACAGCCCGGATGATGTTGTAGGTGTCGGGCGTGCGCGAGGGCAGCACCCGGCAGCGCGTGGCCGGAAACGGCCCTGGGTGTAGCAGCGCTAGGCCATTATTGGTCCCCACCCAATAGTCGCCGCTCGTGCCCCGGGCCTTGGCCAGGGCATATACTTTGGCTCCGGGCAGCCCATCGAGGGTGCCGAACAGGGCAAAGCGGGCATCGGGCGGGTACTGGGTGAGGCCATTGGCGGAGGTGGCCCAGAGGTTGCCTTCGCGGTCGCGCAGCAGGTCGCCCCGGCGGTAGCTGTGGCTCACCAGGCCGGTACCCGGCAGGCAGCGGGCCACCGGGGCCGTGGCCCGCTCCAGGTAGCTCAGGCCCTGGCCCGTGAGTACCCAGACGCGGCCGGCCGGGCCAGGCTCCGCCACAGTTCGCAGCACTTTATCGGAGCACAATCCTTCAGCAGCAGTGTATTGACGCACCCCGCCACCAGCGGCGGGCAAGTCGAGCACAAACAGGCCGGCGCGCTCGGTGCCCGCCCACAGGCGGCCATCGGCGGCGGCGTTCAGGGCCAGCACCGGCCCGATGGCCAGGGCAGGCGGCCACGGCCCCGGCAGCGGCAGCAGCTGCCCCGTGGCTTCGTCTACGAGTAGCAGCCCCTGGTCGGTGGCAACCCACAGGGTACCGGCCGGCCCCAGGGCCAGGCTATTAATGGCAGGTGGCTGCCCGCCCGGGCCAATGGGCAGCGATACCCGCTGCACCTGCGGGGCCGTAGGCCAGGCGCGCCGTCCTGGCTCCCGGGGCCAGCGCAGGCAATACAGGTTGCCGCCGCCGGTGCCCACCCACACCCGCTGGCGGGCGGCGCTGTCGCGGGCCAGGATGGCTCGTACATCGGTGGGATAGCCCGGCACGCGGGGTGTTACGCGCTGCACGCGCTCGGAGGTGGGGTTGAAGTAACAAAGGGAGCCATCGCGCAGGCCCATCCAGAGGCCAGCGGCCGGGCCGGGGTCGGCCGCCAGGGCCGTTACGCGGGTGTTGGGCATCCCCGATTGGGTGGTGAGCGAATGGAAGGCGTGGCCATCGTACCAAGCCGCTCCTACTTCCGACACCAGCCACAGCCGGCCCAGGCCATCCTGCGCCAAGGCGCTCACACTGGTTTCGGGCAGCCCCTCGGCCAGGCTGAAACTGCGCGACGGCAGCGTCTGGCCCACGGCTGCTAAGCCGGACAGTGCGGCCATACTGCCCAGCACCACCCTCGCTAGCCACCAAAACCGCTTGTATTCAAGTCCCATACCAGTGCCGTTTAATTTAGGGATTCGAATATGGTAGATTGCCAAATATAAGTAATGCCTCCTGAATTGGCTTACCGTAACTAGCGGCCTGACCAGCAACGGCCACGGCCGGCTCGACGCAACCATCCGCACCCAAACAGAGTCGTTTTATAACCACCTCAAAGTCCTTGCGGCAACTACCTGCCGATTCAGGCAAGCAGTTTACGGGCAATGGCTTGCCCCTTAAATTACGCCAATTTCGCGAGCCATGACGTGCAACCGCACGGCTTGCCCGGGTGAATGCGATGGCACCATTTTTCTAGCCGTCGACGTTGGGCGTGTCGTATCTTTGAGCCCGCTTGTTCTAAAACTTGCCCCTCCACCCTACTCTATTCCTCCCTCCGTGGCCGAAATATCCTGTTCCTTTTGCAATAAGAGCAAGCGCGAAGTCGCCGTCATGATTTCGGGCATTAATGCCCACATTTGCGAAAAATGCGTGGGCCAGGCCCAGCATATCCTCGACGAAGAAGCCAAAGCCCAGGATGCCGGCAAGCAGCCTAAGTTCAACCTCATCAAGCCCAAAGCCATCAAGGAGCACCTCGACCAGTACGTGGTGGGCCAGGACGAGGCCAAGCGCGTGATGGCCGTGGCCGTGTACAACCACTACAAGCGCCTGATGCAGAAGCCTCAGGAAGATGAAGTGCAGATTGAAAAGTCCAACATCATCATGGTGGGCGAAACCGGCACGGGCAAAACGTTTCTGGCGCGCATGCTGGCCAAAATCCTGCAAGTACCTTTCTGCATAGCCGATGCGACCGTGCTGACGGAGGCCGGCTACGTGGGCGAAGACGTGGAAAGCATCCTCACCCGCCTGCTACAAGCGGCTGACTACAACCTGGAAGCGGCCGAGCGCGGCATCGTGTACATCGACGAAATTGATAAGATTGCCCGTAAGAGCGACAACCCCAGCATCACGCGCGACGTGAGCGGCGAGGGCGTGCAACAAGCGCTGCTCAAGCTGCTCGAAGGCACTAATATCAACGTGCCGCCGCAGGGTGGCCGCAAGCACCCCGAGCAGAAGATGATTTCGGTGAACACCGAGAACATCCTCTTCATCTGCGGCGGTGCCTTCTCGGGCCTTGACCGCATCATCAAGAGCCGCTTGAATACCAAGCCGATGGGCTTTGCCAAAACGAACCTGGAGGACCAGGTGGACACGCAGAACTTCCTGCGCTACGTGTCGGCCCAGGATATCAAGAGCTTCGGCCTGATTCCCGAGCTGATTGGCCGCCTGCCCGTCCTCACCCACCTCAACCCGCTGGACCGCAGCACGCTGCGCCTGATTCTGACCGAGCCCAAAAACTCGCTCGTGCGCCAGTACAAGCGCCTGTTCGGCATGGAAAACATCGAGCTCAGCTTCACGGAGGACGCGCTGGAATACATCGTGGAGAAGGCCGACGAGTACCGCCTCGGGGCGCGCGGCCTGCGCTCCATCTGCGAGAGCATCATGACCGATGCCATGTTCGAGATGCCGTCGGAGGAGGGCTCCGACGAGTTGCAAATAAGCCTGAGTTACTGCCGCAGCAAGTTTGAGAAGTCGCCGCTGCGGCACATGCGGGCGGCATAAGGCTTTCCGCTCTGCTGTACCGGTTGCCACATAATTACAAGTAAAGAGCCCGCCTGAATTATCAGGCGGGCTCTTTACTTGTAATTATGTGGGAGCGCAGTGGGCTGACTAGTGCATGCATCAGAGATTGTACAGGGAGATTCCACTTTTTAAAAATACCTGTACAATCTGGCGGCTGCGCTTGTACAGGTATTTTTGAAAGATAAAATCTACCTGTACAAATACCAACGCTATCCGGTGCTTTTGAGAATGGCAGCTTACCACATAACGGGTTTCATTTTCCACGGCTCATAAAAAAGGCCCGCCAATTGGCGGGCCTTTTCCGTTCATAATTGGAAATTTTCCAATCAACTTTCACTACTCCACTACCACGCGCTGGATGCTTGGGGCGCTACCCTCCGTTTGCACGGTGAGCAGGTAGGTACCGGTGGATAAGCCAGTGGTGGGCAGCTCGGTGGTGCTGCCGCTGAAGGTGCGGGTAGCTACCAGCTGGCCCAGCACGTTGCGCAGGGTGGCGCTGGCCTTGGCAGCCGGGGCCGTGAGGGCGACGTGCAGGGTGGATTTGCCCGCTACCGGGTTGGGCCACACGCTGAACTCGCTCTGGTTGGCCCGGGCGGTGGCCAGGCCAGTGGTCACGGTGTACACGTTGGTGGTGGTGCTGGGGCCGCCGGCCGTCGTCACCACCACGTTGCCGGTGGTGGCACCAGCGGGGATGAAGAAGGTGATGGTGGTCCCGTTCACGATGGTGAAATTCGTGATAACCACGCCGTTCAGGGTGATGGAGGTGGTGCCCAGCAGGTTGGTACCGGTCAGGGTTACGTAGGTACCGACGGCCCCGGTGGAGGGCGTCAGGCTGGCAATGGTGGGAGCCGGCGGCACTACCGTGAACAGGATGCCGTTGCTGGCTCCGCCGCCGGTCGTCACAACAACGTTGCCGGTGGTGGCGGTGGCGGGCACTACGGCCGTCATGCTGGTGGCGCTGGTCACGTTGAACGTGGTGGCCGCTACCCCGTTGAACGTAATGCCCGTAGCACCGCCAAAACCGCTGCCCGTGAGGGTAACCGTGGTACCGGTGGGGCCGCTGGGCGGCGCAATCCGGCTGATGGTGGGCACGGGCGTGGTGACCGTGAAGAGCAGGCCGTTGCTAGCAATGCCATTGCCGGCGTACACGATTACGTTGCCGGTGGTAGCGCCGTTGGGCACGGTCACGGCAATGGTCTGGGCATCAATAATGCCAACGGTAGCCGTCGCCACACCGTTGAAAGTCACGCGCGTGACACCGGTGAAGTTGGTACCGGTCAGCACCACGCCCGAGGCGATGGGGCCGGTGTTGGGCGTGAGGCTGATGAGCGTGGGGGTGGGCGGCGGCGTGGCGCAGGTAGTGCTGAGCACGAAATTGCCCGCCGCGATGGCCCCGGTGCCCCGGTAGCCACTCACAAACACGTAATAGGTGGTACCAAAAGTCGAATTAAACGTCACCGTCGAGGCCAGCGAGTTGGCGGCGCAGGTAGCAGCGTCATCATTGGCACCCACGCAGGTGAAAGACCCGCAAGTGCCCGAGTACACAAACAGCTTGGAGTCAAAGTTGGTAGCAGCGTTGCAGGTCGATACCGTGATGCTGGCACCCGTGCCCACAATGCTGTAGAACACGCCGGCACCGTCCACACTGATGGCGGTACAGCTGCCCGTGGGGTCGCCGGTGGCCGTGGAGCCAACGGTGGTGCCGGTGACCGACTGGCCGCAGGTCAGGGCAATGGCGCTGGAGCAGGCATCGTTGGCTGGCGGCACCGTGAAGGCCGTGGTAGAAGTACCCGTACCGCCCAGGGCCGTCACCGCGATGAAGCCAGTGGTAACTCCGGCCGGCGCGGTCACCGTAATCTGGGTAGCCGAGTTCACGGTGAAAGTGGGGGCCACGGTGCCGTTGAAGGTCACCTGCGTAGCGCCGGTAAAGTTGAGACCGGTGATAACCACCACGGTACCCGCCATGCCGTTGGTGGGCGTGAAGGACGATATAATCGGGGCCGGAATCACCACAAAATTGGTGGTCGAAACACCGGTACCCACGGGCGTCGTCACGGCAATGGGGCCCGTGGAAGCACTTGCCGGTACAGTGGCCGTAATCTGGGTGCTCGAAACGACCGTGAACGTAGGCGCAATAGTCGTATTGAATTTCACCTGCGAAGCCAAGGTGAAGTCGGTGCCGGTAATGGTGACCACTGTGCCCACCGCCCCCGTTGTGGGCGTGAAGCTGATGATAACGGGCGGCGCGCCCACCACAAACGGCGTAGCCGAAGTAGCCGTGCCGGTGGGGGCCGTGATGGTGATGGGGCCGGTGGTGGTGCCAGCGGCCACGGTAGCCGTGAGCTGCGTAGCCGAAACCACCGTGAAAGTGGCAGCAGCGGTGCCGTTGAAAGCCACAGCCGTAGCACCCGTAAAATTTGAGCCCAGCACCGTTACCACCGTGCCAGCCAAGCCGCCCGTAGGCGTGAAGCTGGAGATGGTGGGGCCGGGAGCCGGCGTGGTGATGGTGAAATTGGTGTTCGAGATGTCAAAGAAGTAGTTGTCAGCGGCTTCAACCATGATGCGCGCCTGCGTCTGGTTAGCCGTTGGGCTCGGGGCAATTACCACGGCCGAACCGTTGTTGGGCACGGCAGTGGCCAGCGCGGTGGGGTAGGTCAGGCCGCCGTCGAGGCTCAGGCGGATGTTGACCGTGGCGCAGCTAACGGGGGCATTGGTGGTGCCGGCCACATCCCAGGTTACGGTTTGGGCCGCGCCGCCCGTCCAGGTTACGGCCGTGTTGGGGGCCTGCACCACGAAGGGGCCGGAGGTGCTGCTCACGCTCAGGCTCACCAGCGAGCTGTAGTTGACGCCGCCGATAACGCCGGCCGGGCCGCTGTGCTCATCGCGGGCCGTGCAGCGGAACGCCAGCGTGCGCGTCACGGTGGGCAGGCGCTCGCCGATGACGGTGGTGTTGTTCAGCAGGTTGCTCAGGCGCGGGAAGTAGCGCGTGCCGCTGGTCAGGGGCACGAAGGAGCGGAACAGGGGCACGTTCTGGCCGGCCACCTGAGCATCGTTGGGCGCGGCCGAGGGACCGAGGTCCAACTCTTCCCACATATAAGTGAGAGCATCGTTGTCGGCATCCGTAGCGGTGGCCGTCAATTTGAAAGGCGTACCAACGGGCAATGTTTTACCGCTGGCGGGAGCCGTCACCACGGGGGCCGTGTTGCCGGTGGCCGTGGCAGTGCTGCACGTCGTGCCATCAATAAAGGCGCGCATCTCCTGGTAGTTGCCCGTGTGGAAAGTCGGGTCCGAGTGGGGCTGCAAGTCATTGGTAGAAGTACAGATACCGGCATACGCCATGATGGTCGTGCCCGAACCGGGCTCCCAGGCCGTGGTAGCATTGCGGTTGCCGCCAGAGCAGCTGCCCGCGTTGCCATTGAAGGGGTGGTTACCGCCAAACTGGTGGCCCATTTCGTGGGCTACGTAATCAATATCGAAGGCATCGCCCACGGGGCTGGGCGACCCGGTCAGGCCCTGGGCCTTTCTGGTCCCGCACACCACACCCAGACCCGCCACGCCACCGCCGCCCGTGCCCACTAAGTGGCCAATATCGTAGTTGGCATTGCCGATGATGGCATCGACATTATTCTGATTAGCCGTCAAGTCGCCGCTGGTGTTGGCGTAAGGGTCGGTAGCCGCATTGGTGTACACCAGCAAGCTGTTGTTGGGCACGAGCACCAGGCGCACGGCCAACTCTTTTTCATACACGCCCACCACACGGTTTACGGTGGTTACGATGGCGGCCTGGCCCAGCGCCACGGTGCCCCCGTGGAAGGTGGTGTACTCGCCGGTAGCGGCCACCGCCAGGCGGTAGGTGCGCAGCTGCGGGCCAGTAGACAGCGCGGTGGCACTGCTACCCGAAGCAGTCCCGGCCAGACGAGTGGCCGCCGCTTGCTTATCGGCGGGAGTCAGCTGGAAATCACAGCTAGGAATAGGACCAGCGGCCGTGGCGGCCCGGTTCATATCCGTCTTGTAGAAGGCCAGGTAGTGCCGGGTATCGGTCCGGGTCACGGGGTCGATGTAGAAGCTCTGGCCCGCGCCGGTCAGCACCTGGGCATGAAAACCCTGGGGCGACAAATCGAGGCGCAGCGAAGCCGAAGCATCATCCAAGCCCACGCCGGCGTAGGTCTTGATGGCCGGGAACTGCGCGGCCAATGCGGGAGCCATAACCGGGGCTTCGCGCAACGCAAAACGGCCGGTGCCGCCGTTGGGCAGCGGCAGCGCCAGCACCAGCGGCGCGGCGTCGGGCCGGGTTTCGAGCGGGGCCGTGGCCAGGGCCGCCCGCAGGCCGTTCACGTCTAGCGTGAGGGGCTGCGAGTGGAACAGCGCCGCCGACAGAGGCGAAGCCGCCGCCGCACTGCGGGCCTCAGCATCGGCCTGAAAGAATTGAGGCGTAGCCTGTTGGGCATTGGCCCCGAAAGTCAGGCCCAGGGCCAGCAGCAGGGTGCCCACCCGGCCACGGCCAGTACCAGCAGCAACGGATGCAAGCCGTTGGGTGGCCGGCCAGCGAAAGTAATTTTGTTTCATTAAGAAGAGGGGGGTTGGTATGAGAGGAGTAAATCTAAGGAATAACCGGTACTCAGTAAGGCGTTTAGTCGGCTAAGAGGCTGATTTAGCCGACAATTCCAGTTCCCGCAGCTGACATTTGAGCCTAACGCCACTATTCGCGTTTTATGAACATAAAAAAAGCCCCTGGAAATACCAGGAGCTTTTTGTAGATAATCGGCCGCCGCTAAGCGCGTCTGGCCGCTATTTATTTCGCAGGTAGCTCACCATCAGCTCGGCGGTTTTTTTGGCGGCCTGGTGCTGGCCGAGCTTTTCGCGCAGCTCGGCGTAGCCGGCCTTCATGCGGGCCAGATAGGCGGGGTCGGTGAGTAGGCTGCGCAGCTCATCGAGCAGGTTGCGGGCCGTGAAGTCACCCTGAATCAACTCCTTCACTACCTCGCGGCCGGCAATCAGGTTCACCAGCGAGATGTAAGGCACTTTGATGACCATCTTGCCGATGGCGTAGCTCAGCGAGCTGGTGCGGTAGCACACAATCTGGGGCACATCAAACAGGGCCGTCTCGAGGGTGGCCGTGCCGCTGGTGACGAGGGCCGCCGTGGCGTGGCTGAGCAGGTCGAACGTCTGGTCGAAGACGAAGCGGATACCGTTGCGGTGGAAGTGCTTGTAGTAGTTAGGGTCGAGGTTGGTGACGCCGGCCACCACGAACTGATATTCCTGAAACCCCGGCAGAATGGCAATCATCTCGTGCAGCATCTCCTCAATTTCCTGCTTGCGCGAGCCCGGTAGCACGGCAATAATGGGCTTGTCGGGCTCCAGGCGGTTGCGCTCGTAGAAGTCGGTGGTGGGCTGAAACTCGGCCACGGCATCGGCCGTGGGGTTGCCCGCGTAATCAACGTGGTAGTTGAACTTCTGGTAGAACTCCGTCTCGAAGGGCAGGATGACGAACATCTTGTCCACGCGGGCCTTCACCTGCTCGACGCGGCCCTGGTTCCAGGCCCATATTTTGGGCGATATGTAGTAGAACACCTTGATGCCGTGGTCTTTGGCAATTTTGGCCATGCGCAGGTTGAAGCCCGCGTAGTCAACCAGAATCAGCACATCGGGCTTGTAGGCCAGCAAGTCCTGCTGGCACTGCTTGAGGTAGCCGCGAAACTTGAGGATGCTGGTCGCGGCCTCCAGAAAGCCCATGATGGCCAGGTCCTGGTAGTGGCGCACGAGCTCGCCACCTTCGGCCTGCATCATGTCGCCGCCCCAGTAGCGGAACTGGGCGTCGGCGTCGTGCCCGCGCAGTTCGTGCATGAGGTTAGCAGCGTGGAAATCGCCCGACCGTTCGCCGGCAATGAGGTAGTATTTCATTTGTTGAGTTAAGAGTTAAAAGTTATGAGTTATGAGTTCTTGTTTGGGATGCTGGCTGGGTGAGAATCGACCAGGCCTCAACTCATAACTTTTAACTCTTAACTTCTTCAGCCGCCGTAATATTCTACGAAGTTGCGCGGCGTTTCGTAGAGTTTGATGCAGTGCAGCTTTGCGGGAGTGATGGCGGGCAGCTCGCGCTCGATGATTTGCCAGAAGGCGATGGCCAGGTTTTCGGTGCTGGCCATCTGGCCGGCCATGAAGGGCACGTCGAGGTTGAGGTTTTTGTGGTCGACCTGGTCGGTGATGTGCGTACGCAGCAGGTCGGATAGGGCCTTCAAATCGACGACAAACCCGGTTTCGGGGTCGGGTTCGCCCTTCACCGTCACAATGAGGTCGTAGTTGTGGCCGTGCCAGTTGGTGTTGGCGCAGGGGCCAAATACTTCGCGGTTGCGCTCCTCGCTCCACTTGGGATTATTGAGCTTGTGGGCGGCGTTAAAATGTTCCTGGCGACTGATGTATATCATTCTAGTTATTAGCTGTTAGTTGGCAGTTGTTAGTTTCGAAAGGCATTTATGTTTCCTGACAACTGACAACCAACAACTGGCAACTATGAAGTTTTCCGCAGCAAATATACGAAGAAGGGTACCCCGAACAGGGCCGTGACCAACCCCACCGGCAGCCCGGCCGGCGGGTAGAGCAGCCGGGCCAACAGGTCGCAGGCCAGTAAAAAGCTGCCGCCCAGCACCGCGCACGCCAATAAATTGTAGCGGCCCGTGGTGCCCAGCAGCCCCCGCGTGAGGTGCGGAATGAGCAGGCCCACGAAGCCCACCGGCCCGCACAGCGCCACCACCCCGCCCGTGAGGCCGGCCGCCAGCAGCACCAGCAGCCAGCGGAGCCGCGCCACGGGGAGGCCCAGGGCGGCGGCCCGCTCCTCACCCAGCAGCAACAGGTTGAGGTCTTTTTGCAGAAATGCCAGCACCAGCAGGCTGATGCCCAACGCGGCGGCCGGGTACGGAAGCACCTGCCACCCGGCCCGCTCGAAGCTGCCAAAGGCCCAGAATACCACGCTCCGCAGGCTGCCCTCGGGCGAGGCCAGGAAGGTGAGCAGACTGCCCACGGCCGCCGCCAGCGCCCCCACGGCCACGCCCGCCAGCAGTAGCGGGGCCGGCAGAATCCGGCCGCGCCGGGTGCCCAGCGCCACCACCAGCAGCGTGGCCCCGAATGCCCCGACCAGAGCCGCCACCGGCGGCAGATACACGCCCATAAACGTGAGCGACGGCACCAAAATATACGTCGCAATGGCCCCCAAAGAAGCCCCCGAGGCCGTGCCTAATAAGTAAGGGTCGGCCAGCGGGTTGGTGACCAGCGTTTGGAGCAGATAGCCGCTCACGGCCAGGCTGGCCCCGGCCAGCAGCGCCAGCACCAGGCGCGGCAGCCGCAGTTGCACCAAGACCAGCTGGGCCGGGTCGGCAGGATTGTAGTGCTGGAAGGTGTTCAGGACGAAGCTGTACGACGTGGTGTAGCTGCCCACGCGCAGACCCAGTATGAGCAGGGCCAGCGTGAGCAGCAGGCCGATTAGCAGCCACAACGCAGGGCGACGAATCGGCATTAGCGGGCGGAAGTGGGCGGTTTGGGCTCGGCCTGATTCAGCAAGACTTGTAGCTCCCGCACCGACTCGACCACGCGCGGACCGGGCCGCTCCATAAAGTTGCCGGTGATGGCGAATACACGCCGATTTTTATACGCCTTGATGCCCTTTAGCTCGGGGTAGTTTTTGAAGAACGTGCTGTCCAGCTTACCGAAGCTGCCGCCGAGCAGCAGGTCGGGATTCAGCTTGAGCACGTACTCGCGGGTGAGGGCCGGATAAGGCTGCGGGAAGGTTTCGGTGATGGCATTCTGGCCGCCGGCCAGGCGGATTTCATCGGTGAAGAGCGTGTTCTGGCCATAGCTGTAAATGGGGTCGAGCCAGGTGATGGCCAGCACGTTGGGCGGCGTGGCAGCTTGATGAGCGGCTGAGTTAGTCAGCAGCATCAGATTGTGCCGGAGCGAATCCGTAAGTTGGCGGGCCTGCGCCTCGCGTCCCAACAGCCGGCCTACTATGTCAATACCTTTAAAAACATCCTCCACAGTACGGTAGCGCTGGAAATACACCGGGATGCCCAGGTCCTGGAGGCGCTTGGCATCATCGACGGAAGTAATGCCTTCGATGGTAAAAACCACGTCGGGCTTCAATAGGACCAACTTTTCCAGGTCGAGCGGGTAGTTGTTGACGACCGGCTTGCGGTAGACGGCGGCGGGGTAGTTGTCCTGCGGCACGCGGGCCACGATGGTGGCAGTATCGGCCACGGCGAAGAGAATTTCGGTCATGCTGGGGGCCAGGGCCAGCACGCGGCGCGGGTGGGCGGGCAGGGTCAGGGCGCGGCCCATTCCGTCGAGCACCTGCACAGTGCCCGTTTTTTCGGTTTCGGATTGGCAACCCAGTAGCAGGGCCAGGGGTAAAAGCAGCAACAGAACACGCATGGCGCAAAGGTAGGCGGGCGGCCCGGCGCGCCGGTTTACCTTTGCCCACCTCCGCTTCAATCTTCGCTCCCATGATAGTAGTCACCGGCGCGGCCGGCTTCATTGCCAGCTGCCTAGTTTCCCGCCTCAACGCCGCCAATTTCAACGACATTGTGGTGGTGGATAATTTTTCCATCGAAAAGAAGCTGCCCAATATCGAAGGCAAAAAGCTGCGCGAGTACGTGGACCGCGAAACGTTTTTCGAGTGGCTTGATACCAACCACGAGCAGGTGGAATTCATTTTCCACCTCGGGGCCCGCACCGATACCGCCGAGATGGACCCGGCCGTGTTCGACGTGCTTAACCTGAACTATTCCAAGCAGATGTGGCTGGCCTGCGTGAAGTATAACCTACCGCTGGTCTACGCCTCCTCGGCCGCGACTTACGGCGATGGCACCCTGGGCTACACCGATAAAGACGAGGCCCTGTTCCCCCTCTACCGCCCGCTGAACCCTTACGGCGACTCGAAAAACGACTTCGACAACTGGGCTTTGCAGCAGGCGGAAAAGCCGTATTTCTGGGCGGGTCTAAAGTTTTTCAACGTGTACGGCCCCAACGAATATCACAAGGGCCGCATGGCTTCGGTGATACTGCACGCCTTCAACCAGATTCAGCAGTCGGGCTCGATGATGCTCTTTAAGTCGCACAACCCCGACTATACCGACGGCGGTCAGATGCGCGATTTTGTATATGTGAAGGATGTAGCGGAAGTGTGTTTTTTTCTATTGAACCACCGCACGCACTCGGGCATCTACAACCTGGGCAGCGGCCAGGCCCGCACCTTCCTCGATTTGGCGTTGAACACGTTCAGCGCGCTGGGCCGCACGGCAGATATTCAGTTCCGGGACACGCCGGAGGATATTCGGGATAAATACCAGTATTTCACTGAGGCCGATATGAGCAAGCTTCAGGGCATTGGCTACGACCAGCCATTTACGCGCCTGGAAGACGGCATTGCTGATTACGTGCAGAACTACCTCATGCCGGGGCGGTATATGTAGCGCGTACCGTGGACTCTGCGAGTCCGCGCATTGCCAGAACAACACGCGGACTCGCAGAGTCCACGGTACATTTTCAATTGCCTCACCTCCTTACGCCCGTGCCTCAACCCGCCCGTCTCGTCATTACCGTTGTGGGCGGCGGCTTCGCGGGCACGGCGCTGGTGTTGCAGCTGCGGCGGCAGGCGGCGCTGGCGGGGGCCGAAATTCACCTCATCGAGCCGCGGGACGCGCCCGGCCCCGGTCTGGCCTACACCGCCCGCCGGCCCGAGTACCTGCTCAACGTGCGCCCCGGCGGCCTGAGCCTGTACCCAGACGTGCCCAACCACTTTGCCGACTGGCTGCAAGCTCAGCCCGAAAGTGCCGCCGGCATCCCGGAATTTGCCTCCCGCGCCGCCTACGGGCGCTATTTGCGTGAGGAGCTGGCCCGGGAACTGGTCACGTCCGCCGTGCGCTGGCACCACACCAGCGCGGTGGCCGCTCCGCTCCTGCCCACTGGCCGCCGCGCCGTGCAGCTGGCCGATGGCACCGTAATCAGCAGCGATATCGTGGTGTTGGCACTGGGCAACTTCCCGCCCCCGCCGCCCGCCGGCCCCGACTACCGCTACCTTCAGCACCCCGGCTACCACGCCGACCCTTGGGTGATTGGCAACCTACGCCGCATCGGCCCCGACGAAGACGTGCTGCTCATCGGCTCAGGCCTGACGGCAGTAGATGTGCTGCTGGCCCTGCGCCAGGATGGCCACCGCGCCCCCATTACCGTGGTGGCCCGCCACGGGCGCTGGCCCTCGGCCCACGGCCCAGCAGCGGCCGCATACCCCAGTTTCTACCCAGAGTTGGCCCCCGAAACCACCGTAACGGGTGTGGTGGCGGTGTATAAGCGGCACCTGAAAGCCGCCGCCGCGCAGGGCCTCGACTGGCGGCCGGTACTGGATTCGCTCCGGCCCGATTTGGGCCGCATTTGGGCGGCGTGGCCGCTGGCGGAGCAGCGCCGGTTTCTGCAGCACCTGGCGGGGGTGTGGGCCGTGGCGCGCCACCGCAGCCCGCCCCAGAACGCTACGGCGGTGGCCGCCCTCACGGCCGCCGGACTGGTGCAACTGCACATCGGCACGGTGCGCGAAATTTTGCCGGACGGCAACCGGCTACGGATTGGCGTGCGGGCTCATGGGCTGAATAGGTGCTGGCACACCGCCGACCACGTTGTGAGTTGCGCGGGGCCGCTACTGGACTACACCCGCATCGCCGACCCGCTGGTGGGCAGCCTGCGCGCGGCCGGTGCCCTCACCCCCGACCCGCTGCATCTGGGCCTGCTCACCGATGCCCACGGCGCGCTACTGGCCGCCGATGGCACCGTTTCGCCGAACCTGTTCACGCTCGGCCCCAGCCGCCGGCCGGCTTACTTTGAGTCAACAGCTGTGCCGGAGCTGCGGCAGCAGGCGGCGGCGCTGGCAGCCCATCTGGCGCAATAAAAAGCCCCCGAAACAACTATTTCGGGGGCTTTGAATATCTGCCGGCCTGGCGGTCAGGCAGCCATGCGCTCCTGGCCGGGGTAGAGCGGCAGTACCGGGGCCTCATCAGCGAAGAAGGACGAAGCAGCAGAAACCGTTGCGGGAGCGGCAGCCGTATCAGTGGCGTGGTGGCGCAGGGCGCGCATCAGCAGGTAGCGGTATTTCTCGGCATCGGCCACGGCTTGCTCGATGGCTTGCAGGGCGGCATCATAGGCCACCACGGGCTGCAATTCGCGGCGGGGGCGGCGGGCTTCAAACACTTGGTTTTCGAGGTATTGGACGGCGGACTTCATCGCAGGAATCGGCTGGTTTTAAGTCATCTGACAGCGTACTTTATCAACCCCAAAACCTTCATTTTCATTCCAGAAAACAAAGGTTTTACCACTCATTTGACAAGCAAAACGGGGGCTCAGAATCAATGATTCTGAGCCCCCGTTTTGCTTGTTAATCAGCTAAATTTTTAGCCGATTTTCAGCACTACTTTGCCAAACTGCGCGCCCGCATCGAGGCGGCGCAGGGCGGCTTCGCCCTCGGCCAAAGGGAAGATTTCATCAATGACCGGCACAATCTTTTTCTCGGTAACGAGGTCCAACATGCCGTCGAAATCTTGGGCATTGCCCATGGACGAGCCCAGCAGGCTGAGCTGCTTCCAGAATACTTTGGCGGGCGGGATGTCGGTAATATTGCCCAGTGTACCCCCGAAAAACACGATGCGGCCACCCTGCGCGGCGGCGTCAAGCAAGGCCCCAAAGGCACTGCCCCCGGCACTGTCGATGATAACATCGAACGCCCCGCCGGCTTGTTGGGTGAGGGTTTTCACCCAGTTTTCGGCGTTGTAGCTGATGCCGCCTTTGGCTCCCAGCGCCTGGGCACGGGCAATTTTTTCCTCGGAGCTGGACGTTACCCACACCTCGGCACCCCGGGCCACGCACAGCTGCACCGCCGTGATGGCCACGCCGCCGCCCACGCCGGTCACCAGCACGCGCTCGCCGGGCTGTACTTGGGCGCGGGTGAAGGCCGCCCGGTAGGCCGTGAGGCCGGCCAGCGGCAGGGCCGCGCCCTGCTCGAAGCTGAGGTGGGCCGGCAGCGGCCGGATGTACTGGGCCGGCAGCGTAATGTATTCGGCAAAAGTGCCGGGGTCGGGCATGCCGAGAACTACAAATTCCTTGGCTTGGACGCGAAGATTATCACCCCAGCGCAGGCCGGGGTTGATGAGCACGCGGGTGCCCACGGTCGGGGCATCGGCGGGCACGTCGGTGCCGTGGGCGGCTACTTCGCCGGCTCCATCGGCCCCGAGGGTGCAGGGCAGCTTGATGCCGGCATACTTGCCCTGCTGAATGAATACGTCACGATGATTAAGAGCGGCGGCGTGCAGTTTCACCAGGATTTCGCCGGGGCCGGGCGTGGGCGTGGGCACGTCGCGCACGGTGGCGGGCTGGTTGATGGCATCGAGCTGGAGAGCTTGCATGAGGTGACTTTTGGATTTAGGTTAGTGGGGAACGGTAAGGAGCATCAGACTGAGCGGAGCGCAGTCGAAGCATTTCTACTGCGTAAGTAGCGGTAGAGATGCGCGGATAAGCGTCACATGGCACGTTTTGTTGGCACTACGCCGCCCCCGGATGCTCCACGCTCTTCAACCCGATAAACGACAGCGGGCCGGCAATGAACAGGCCCGTGGCCAGCCCGCCAAAGTGGGCTGCGTTATCAATGTTGCCGGTGAGGCCCGAGAGCAGGTTGCTGAGCACCAGATACAGCACGAGGCCCAGCATGGCGCGGCGGTCGGATTTATCGAGCACCAGCTTCTTGCCAATCAGGAGCGCCAGCAGCAGGCCGTAGAGGCCGAAAATAGCTCCGCTGGCCCCTACTGAGTTGATGCCCTGGGTGTTCCACCACAGGCTGGCCAGGCCGCCGCCCACGCCGCAGGCCAGGTACACCAGCAGCAGGCGCAGCGGCCCCACCCGGTCTTCCACCAGCAAACCCAACAGCCAGAGCGAGAGGATATTCAGCAGTAGGTGCGAGAGGCCGGCATGCACAAACATGTAGGTGAGCAGCCGCCAGGGCTGGCCGTGCAGCGTGAAATCGGTCACGTTGGAGCCCCAGCGCACGAGCTGCTGCCCGGTGGGGTCGGAGGCCGATACGCCGCTGAGCACCATGAGGCCGAATACCAGCAAGCAGGCATCGATGAGTAGCGGCGTGGCGAGGAAGCGGCGCGAGGGAATGAGCAGCCCGCGAAGCAGTTGGCCCAGCAGCTGCGGCCAGGTTTCGGCCTCGGTTTCGGCGGGTGGCGGGGGCGGGGCGAGGCGCGAGTTGTCGGGCAGCAGGCCGCGCCGGTTGAGCTCGGCCACGGCAGCAGCCCCCACGGCGGGCGGGTAGCGGGCCGAATTCTGGGCCAGGTACAGCAGTTCGGCTTCGGGCTTCTGGGCGAAGAGCTGGGCAGCGAGGGCGGCCGTGGAGCCGGGGGCGTGGTCGGGGGGCGATGATTCCATGGAAAGCCGGACGCGGCAAGGAGTGCGCCAGCTTCCCCAACCGGCCACTTTGCCAGATGTTGGAATTGGGCCGCTTACAGTCGCACCCGACGCACGATGGTATTGTAGGGCTGGCCCGTGACCGGCGATTTTGACAGCAGGCCGGAGAGCAGGTCGCTGACATCGGCGGTGCGTTTGCGGGTCTGGTCGTTTTCGTAGCTCTGGGGGTTGTTGGCCACAATCAGCAGGTCGTTCAGGCCTTCCTGCTGCTGCTGGGCCACGCGGGTCATGAGGTCGAGGTGGGTGGTCATGGCCGGGCCAAATTTATAGCTGTAGCGCAACGCCTTGTTCCACTGCTCCCAGGTGGCTTCCACGGCCTGAATGTGGCCCGGGAGGGCGGCATCAAGCTGGCCCTGCCGGGCCTGGTTCATCACGTATTCGGTCTGGGTTTCGGCGGTCCAGAAGCGCTTGGCCAGCTCGCGGTATTGGCGCAGGGGCATGGCTTCCTGGGCCGCAGCGGCGCGCTCGGCGGCCGGAATGCGCTGCACCTGCCGTTGCACGCTGGCCGTCACGGCCGGCCCGAAGTCGGGGATGGTGGAGGTGGCCACCGCTATGAGGCGGGGCGGCGCTTTGGGCTTGGCCGGGGCGGCGGCCACCGTTGGCGCGGGGTTATTGTTCTGCTTGATGAAGTAGAATACGCCCAGGCCCAGGGCCAGCACCACGGCTACGGCCAGCACCAGCGGGCCGGTAGGCAGGCTGCGCGTAGCTGGCGCGGCGGCCGTGGCCAGCGGGGCCGGCGCGGGCTGGGGCAGCGCCACGCCCCGGCGGCGCAGTTCGCGGCGGGCTTCGGCCACAATGTCGGGCTGGTAGTGGTCAGGGTTTTCGACGAAGAACTGCAACTCGGCGTCGGTTTTCTGGTGGTAGAAGTCGGTGATGGAATCGGCCACGGCAGGCGGGGAAATGGGTTGAAAGGGAAAACCGGCGGCAAGATGGCATACACCGCGCAATCGGCCGCGCCCAACCGTGCGGGCCGTCGGCCGTAAACCCAGCTATGGGGCCGCTTTCGCGTCTCTCTCATCCTTTTCATTTCCTCTCAACCATGCCCGACCCCACGCAGAATCCCACCGACCCGCAGCCCGACTTCGCGCCCACGTCGAGCACGCCCGACGAATCGTCGGAGCAGGCTGCCACCGTAAACCCTACGCCCGACAAAGGGCCTGATGAGCAGCCCCGCACCGGCAGCACCATCCCCAGCAGCACCCAGCAGAACATGGGCGACGGCGCGGGCATTCGCGGTGACTATGGCGACGCCAGCCAGACCAATGGCCTCGAAGGCGGCCCCGATACCAGCCCCGACACCCCCGACCAGCCGATGACCGATACTGAGCTCACGGGCTCGTAAGTCCGGCAGCAATAACCGCTTAAAAACGGTCATGCTGAACGCAGCCGAAGCATCCCTATCGCAGTACTAAATCCTATTAGTTGCGCAGTAGGGAGGCCTCAGCTGCGCTCAGCATGACCGTTCTTTATTCAGCATGACCGTGCTTTTGCATCATACCTACCCGCTTTAATGGCGTAATTTGCGGCCATTATTCCCGCTGCTGATTATTCCTTGATGCTCCGTTTCCTTGCCGCTGGCCGGTTTTTGCTGTTGATAATGTTGCTGAGTGGCCTCGGCAGCCTGGTTCCCGCGCTGGCCCAGACGGCGGGCGACTCCACCGAAACCCCGCCGCCGCCCAAACGCGAGCTGCGCGGCATGTGGATTGCCACCGTCGAAAATATCGACTGGCCCAACCAGCGCGGCGAGGCCCCCGAGCAGTACCGCCGCGACTACCGCCGCCTGCTCGATGCCGGCCAGCGCGCCGGCCTCAACGCGGTGTTCGTGCAGATTCGGCCCGCCTCGGATGCCTTTTATAAATCGGACCTGGAGCCTTGGAGCAAGTGGCTGACCGGTGTGCAGGGCAAGGCCCCCGCCAATGGCGACGACCCGTTGCCCTTCCTCATCACCGAGGCGCACCGGCGCGGCATGGAGTTTCACGCCTGGTTTAACCCCTATCGCGCCACCATGGACTCGGTGACGCGTCGGCTGGCCCCCAACCACCCTTACCGCCAGCACCCGCAGTGGTTTTTGCGCTACGGCGGGCAGCTGCTGTACAATCCCGGCCTGCCGGAAGTGCGCGCCCACATCACCCGCGTGATTCTAGACGTGGTGCGGCGCTACGACATCGACGCGGTGCATTTCGATGATTATTTCTACCCCTACCCCGACCCGGGCAAGGTGTTTCACGATGAGGCGGCCTTCCGCGATTTCAATCCCGACAGCCTCCAGAAGCTGGGCGATTGGCGGCGGCAGAACGTCAACATTCTCATCCGTGACCTGCACGACAGCATTCAGAGCGCCAAGCGTTGGGTGAAATTCGGCATCTCGCCCTTTGGGGTTTGGATGAATAAGTCGAAGGATTTTCCGCAGGGCTCCGATACCCATGCCGGGCAGCCGTCGTACTCGAATTTGTATGCCGATACGCGGCTATGGCTGGAAAAAGGCTGGATTGACTACGTGGTGCCGCAGCTGTACTGGAGCACCAATTTCCGCCTCTGCCCCTACCCCGTGCTAGTGAAATGGTGGGCCGAGAACCACTTCGACCGCCACCTCTACATCGGCCACGGCACCTACCGGATGCTGGAAAGCACCCGCTCCGATACCACCTGGCGCAACCCGCGCGAACTGCCCCGCCAGATTCGCATCAACCGCGCCACCGATGGCGAGGCCGTGGGCAGCGTGTTCTTCTCGGCCAAGTCGGTGCTCACTAACCCGCTCCACACCACCGACTCGCTGCGGCAGGACCTGTTCCGCTACCCCGCCCTGGTGCCGGCCATGCCCTGGAAAGACAACGTGCCGCCCCTGCCCGTGACCAACCTCACGCTGCGCCGCCTCAGCCACTACGTGACGCTGAACTGGCAGTCCGGCCTGCCCGCCGCCGACGGCGACGCGGCCACCTACTACGTCCTCTACCGCTTCGAGCCCACCGAGGCCAGTACCCCCAACGACCCGCGCCACATCCTGGCGCTGCCCCGGCCGGCCCCCGGCTTCCCCGCCACCTACGTGGACACCACGGCAGTGCCCGGCCAGGCCTACGCTTACTACGTGACCGCCGTGGACCGCCTGCACAACGAGAGCCGGCCCATGCGCGTCATCACCACCGGCCAGCAATCGGCGGAGCTGGCCCTGGGCCAGGCCCCCGGCGGGGTGCGCCCGGCCGCCCCCGCCGTGGCCGCGCAGCCCGCGCCGGCTACCCCGCGCCCCAGCATCCGCCTCAATGCCCCAGCCGACAAGCCCGAAGCCTCGGCTCCTTTTTCCAAGCTCAAAATCAAGGAGAAGCCCAAGAAGCACGGCTTCTTTGCGCGGCTGTTTGGCCATTAATTCCGGCAGTATTTCAACGGCGTCGCATTGTAGCTTCCTAACACAATAGGACTGCAAAATACTGCGTTTCAAGTACGACGCAACGCTGCGCGAAATTCATTGAACCGAATTTATTCTTTTCCATCTTCGCTATGAGCCGGTTCCTTTTCATCTTCTTCGCCCTGTTCAGCACGGCCGCCGCTGCCCAGCCCCGCCTGAACGCCGCTCTCAAGCACGAGTTGGACAGTATTTATGTCCTCGACCAGCACTACCGGGAACTGATAAGTGCCGCATCTACCCCCCGCGGGGTTGACTCTGTGGCACGGCAAATGGGCATAACTGGCCCCGAACTCAGCAACTACCTGATTGGCAAGATGCTGATGACCGACTCCAGCAACATGCGATGCGTGGCCCGCATTATCCGGCAGCACGGCTACCCGGGCAGGGCACTAGTGGGCACGCCCGCAAATGAGGCGGCCTTCTACGTTATCCAGCACTCCAACGCCATCCCGCGCTACCTGCCGCTGGTGAAGCAGGCTGCCGAAACCGGCGAACTGCCCTTCCGCCTCTACGCCATGATGTTGGACCGCCAGCTCATGTACGAAGGCAAAGAGCAGGTGTACGGTACACAGGGACGTTTTTTCACGATACCGAACCCGGCTACCGGCCAGCCGCAGTCCGTCAAAATCATTTGGCCCATCAAGGACGCGGCTGGCGTGAACGCCCGGCGGCGCAAAGCCGGTTTCGACCAAACCGTGGAGGAAAACGCACAACGCCTAGGCATCCCCTACCGCCCACTCACGTTGACCGAAGTAAACAAAATGCAAAAGCAATAGCCTGACATAAGGTTTTACCAAACCAAAAGAGGCCTTTCCCGCGCGGGAAAGGCCTCTTTTGGTTTGGTAGTAGCTCAAAGCTGCTACAGCGACCTGTACTCGAACCGCACCCGGGCGCTGGAGCCGGCACTGCCTGCCTTCACGCTGAGGATGCGCAGGAGCATGACTTCCGCGCCGCGCACTTTCACGGCAAACACGTCGTTGGCCGCAATTGCGCCCACGTCGGCCAGGGCCAGCGTGGGGTTCAGGTAGAGGGCCGTGGCGGTGGTGTTCACGCTGGGCGAGGAGTAGAAACCGGCCGCGAGCTGCGCCGCCGACAGGCGGTAGAGGCGCGTGGTGTTGGCCGCCGACAGCGTGACGCTGTTGCCGGTGCCGCTCAGGAACAGGTCTTTGGCGGTGGCGGGGTTGGCGGCGGGCTCAATGAGGCCGGTGCGCAGGTTGAACGCCAGCGAATCGAGCGTCACGCCGGGGCCGCCGGCTATGCGGCCGGTGCGCAGGGTTGCCAGCGGCGTGGGGTTGGCCACGTTGATGGGCGGAGCGGTAATGGTGAGCGTCTGCACGGCGGCGTAGGCTTCAAAGATGAAGGTGACGGGCTGGCCGTTGGCTTTGGGCGGAATGGTCACGTCCACGGTGCGGGGGTTGGCCGCGCCGGTCGTGGGGGTGCGTATCACGCTGGCCCGCACCCGCGGCTGCGTGCCGATGCGATAGAAGGTAGTGAGGCTATCCACGCCCTTAAACAGCAAGCCCGTAGCCGGCGGCGTGGGCACCGCGCCCAGCCCTCCTTTGTTGAGGATGACGGGGTAGCCGATAACGTCGCCTTCGCTTTGGGCCGTGGCCGTAAGGGCATTACGGAACACCGGCACCGGCGGCGTGGTGGCAAATTCCAGCGTGGCCGGCGCGGCCACCGTGTAGACGAAGCGGCGCAGGCGCTTGCCGCCGTTCTGGAAGTTCAGGGTCACATCCACGCGCACCAGCACGCCGTTGGCGGCGGTGGCGGGCACCACGTAGGGCAGCGCCTGCACCAGCAGGCCGCCGGCGGCATTGTAGGTACCGTTGGCCGCGTAGGTGCCGGTCACCGTCGAGTCGGTTTTGCCCACTACCTGAAACACGGTCACGTCGCGCAGCTGGTCGGCCTCGGCGAAGGACACGTAGAGCGGCACGGCATCGCCGGGGGCGTAGCGCGTGGCCAGGGGCACCCGGGGCAGGCCCAGCCCCGCAAAGCCAGGGGCCGAGTCGGGGGTGTAATAGGTATCCAGGTCTTTTTTACAGCTGCCCAGCAACAGGCCCAGCAGCGGCAGCACCAGCAGCAGCAGGGTTTTACTTGAAAAATGGCTCATATAACGGGAGGTTAAAGTCGTGAAAGGGGTATTCAGAAGAACGTCATGCTGCCGCTATTGGGTCATGCTTCGCTACGCTCGGCATGACCCAATGGCGGCCACTACCGCTACGGGCGGTCGAACCACAGGGGCTTGGTGGCGTAGTCTTCGTTGGTCGTGGCGCCGGCCTCGGCAAAGAGGGCAGCCACGGCGTTGGGATTCACGGCTACTTCGGTGGCACCGGGCAGCAGGCGGCGCGGGAACTTTCCGGGGGCCAGGGCCAGCGGCGGCGTGCTGCCGGTGTACTTCGGAAACTGCAGGTTGACGTAGATGGCCGTGCTGAAATCCAGCCGGCGCATATCCGACCACGAGTCCGGGTTCAGGAACATGGCGATGTACTTCTGCTCCATAATGCTGCGCAGCGTGAGGTCGGCCGGGTTCTGGGGCACGGCGGCGCTGGCCAGGTAGGCATTAATCTGGGCATCGGTGATGAAGGGGAACGTGACGGTGGGCGGCGAGTAGGTGCCGCCGGTGCTCATCTTCTTCATGTGCGCCCGGATGCCTTCTTTGAGGGCGGCTAGGGCACGGGGCAGGTTGTTGGCCCGGAAGGCGGCTTCGGCCTCGATGAACTTGAGCTCGTGGTAGGTGATGGCCTCGAAGTAGCCCAGGTCGCGGGCGTACCAGCCGCCGTAGAAGTCGGTCACTTGCGGCACCGAGCCGGGCAAGAAGTTGGTGGTGGTGCCCAGGCCGGGGTCGGTGCCGGTACTGGTCGTGGGTATCATCACCCCAAAGCGCGGGTCAACCACGCCCGAGAACGTCGTTCCGTTCAGGTACTTAACAATGTTGGCCGAGTACGTGGCCCCGCCGAAGTTATTCCGCGTGGGACCGTAGATGTTGGTCGTGTTCGAGAGCGGTGCCACCGCCACCTGGAAGTTAACCTGGGCATCGTCGGCCGACGAAGTGAAAGCCTGGTCGCACAGGGCCAGTACGGCGGCGGCGCTGTAGGCAGTTTTTCTGGTGAGGTGCTGGGCCTGGCGGGCCTTCAGGGCGTAGGCCAGGCGCAGCCACTTGGCGGGGTCGCCCTTGTACAGAATGTCGCCGCTTTCGCTGGGCGAAGTGCTGTAGAAAGGGCGGAACTCGGCGCTGGCCGGCTTGGCCATTTCCACCGCGCCCTCGTCGCAAAGCTGGTTGATGGTGGCGTAAATCTTTTCCTGCGGGTCGTATTTGGGCGTGAAGTTGGCCCCGCCCTGGTACGCTTCAGAGTAGGGAATGTCGCCGAGCATGTCGGTGGCGTGGGCCAGAATCAGGGCCTGCATGATTTTGCCGGCCCCTACGTAGTAGGGCGAGCCCTCGTCCTGCGCCGACTTCATCATGCCCGGAATGTTGCCCCCAGACTGGAAATAGCTATAGTTAAACGTATTGGTGCTGTTGGCGTTGGTCAGCAGAAACTGGTCGGCCCCGGCGTTGGCGGTGCGGCTGGCCACGTACTGCGTGAGGTAGGGCAGGCGCAACGAGGTGAACATCTGGGTCTGGATGCCGTTGGAAATGATGCCGGGCAGCAGGAAGTTCGGCGTCGAGACGACGGGGTTGTTGGGGTTGTTGTTCACGTCGAGAAACTTCTCGCACGCCGTGAGGGCGCCGGTGCTTAGCAGCAGGCCCAGCCCGATTATATATCGTTTCATTGGATGAGTAGTTAGGAAGTTGGCCATCATGCGGAGCAGAGCCAGGCCTTAGAAATTCACGCGCAAGCCCATGTCCACGCCGCGCGTGCCCGGAACGTTGCCAAAGTCGAAGCCGTTCGAGCCGCCACCGCGCACGCCAGCACCAGCCGCCGCCGTTTCGGGGTCGCCGCCGGTGTATTTGGTCAGCAGCACCAGGTTGCGGCCGGTCACGCTGAACTCCACACCTTTGATGAAGCCGGTGTGGCTCAGCAGCGTAGTTGGCAAGGCGTAGCTCAGGGTCACGTAGCGCAGGCGGGCCCACGAGCCGTCCTCCACGAACACGGTGCCGATGCCGCTCAGGGTGCTGTAGTAGTTCTGAGTCAGCTCCACCGAGCGGGTGTTAGGGGTGTAGGTGGTATTGCCGGCCGCATCTTTTCCGGCCACTACACCATTGAATACTACCTGCTTATAACGGTCCTGGGTGCGCAGTGAGGTGCCCACGCCGGTCTGGTACTGGTCGTTGCCGTTCACCACCACGCCGCCCTTGCGGAAGTCGAGCAGTGCCGTCAGCGACAGCGCTTTGTAGGTGAACGTATTGGTAAGCTGAGTGGTGAACTGCGGAGCGCGGTTGCCGGCGTACACGGTGGGCGGCGCGGCCGTGCCCGTAGGGTAGCCCGTCGAGGCGATGATGGGCATGTTGTAGTACTGGCTATTGGGGTCGGTCACGCGCACGAAGTCGGTGGCGGCCAGACCCGAAATGGAGCGGCCGGGGAACGCACCGCCCTCATGCACATTGGTGATGAAGGCATCGGATTGCAGCACCACTGTGAGCGGATAGGGCAGTTCTTGCACAATGTTGGTGTTGTGGTAGAAGTTGGCCACAATGTCCCAGGTGAAGTTTTTACCTTTCACGGGCGTGCCGGTCAGCGAGATTTCCTGGCCTTCGTTGGTCACGATGCCGCCGTTGATGTACTGCAGGATGAAGCCAGCCGACTGGCTCACGCGGGGCGCGATAATCTGGTCGGTGGTGCGCGAATAGTAGTAGTTGAAGTCCAGCCCCAACCGGTTTTTCAGGAACTGCAGGTTCATGCCGGCCTCGTAGGTGCGGGTACGCTCGGGGCGCAGCAGCGGGTTCGAGCCGAAGAAGTCGTTGCGGAAGCCGCCACCGATGTACGTATTCTGCGTCAGGGCCGACTGCACGCGGTAGGGCTGCGTGTCCTTGCCCACTTCGGCCACCGAGGCGCGGACCTTGCCGTAGTTCAGGATGTTGTTCTGCTCCAGGCCCAGCGTTTTGGTGAACTCGTAGCCCAGGCCGGCCGAGCCGTAGAGGAATCCCTTGCCGTAAATCTTGTTCTGGTCGGGGCGCGGCAGGGTCGACGACTGGTCGTAGCGGCCCTGCAATTCCACGAAAATCTGGTCGAGCAGCGTCACGCTCAAACGGGCAAAGTTGCCGATGAGGTGGCGCTTGGTATCGCGCTGCAAGGCGTTGCGGTTCACGGTGTTGTTCAGGCCCACGAAGTTGGGGTTCTGAAACACGAGGCCGAGGTAGTCCACGGCCTGGTCCTTGTTTTCCTCAATGGAGTTGCCCAGCACCAGCGAGGTGCCAATCTTTTCGCCGAAGCTGTGGGAGAAGCTGGCCAGCGTGGTGGCGGTCAGCAGGCGGAACTGGTCCACGGTTTCGGCAATGCCGCCGTTCTGGTTGCTCACCTGCGAGGTACCCACGGCCCGCACCGACGTATTGCGCGAAGTATAGAGGTCAGTACCGATGTTATGACTCAGCGTCACCCACTTAAAGGGCTTGAAGCTGAGCTGCACGTTGCCGATAAAGCGGTTGGTGCGGTCAGTCTGCGGGTTGTTGTACACGGTCCAGTACGGGTTGTCGGCGTCAGCATCCACCCCATTGCCGGGGGCCAGCAGGCGGCGGCGGGTGCCGTCCGGGTTCAGGTAGTTGCGGGCATCGTCGTCACGCGGCCAGTTTATCAGGCTCAGCAAAAAGCCGCCCGACGAGGTGCCGGCCGTGGTGAGCAGGCCCTGCCCCTGCAAGGGCCGCAGGCCGCCCGAGGTCAGGTATTCGGCCGAGCCACTCACGCTGAATTTGGGCGAGATGGCGGCCGTGCCCGACAGGCGCACCGTGCTTTTGTCGTAGTCGCTCTGGGGCACCACGCCGTTTTGCTGGAGGTTGGAAGCCGATACGAAGAAGCTGGCTTTGTCCGAGCCGCCCGACATATTCAGGAAGTTCTGGAAGGCGTGGCCTTTCTGGAAGAAGTTGCCCACGTTGTCGTACACCGGCTCGCCGGGCGCAAAGCGCGGGCCCCACGACTGGCGCGTGGTGAGGTCGGCCAGGCCATTGCTGCCGCGCTTGTATTGGTCCTGCATTTTGGGCAGGCGGCTCACCTCATCCACCGAATACTGGGTGCGGTAGTTGAGCGTGGTGCGACCGGCCACGCCTTTTTTGGTGGTGATAACCACGGCCCCATTGGCGGCGCGCAGGCCGTAGAGGGCAGCGGCGGCGGGGCCTTTCAGCACCGTCATGCTCTCAATGTCCTCGGGGTTAAGGTCGCCGGCGCGGTTGGCCGCACCCACCGAGCGGCCCAGCAGGCCGTTGAACTGCGAGCCCGCGCCGGGTGCGGCGCTCTCCTGAAACGAGCTGTTATCCATTATCATCCCGTCGATGACGAACAGCGGCTGGTTGTCGCCGTCGAGCGAGGTGCCGCCCCGGATAACGATGCTGGCACCCTCGCCCGGCGAGCCGCCCGAGGACGTGATGTTCACCCCAGCCACCTTGCCCTGCAAGGCATTCACCACGTTGGTCTGGCGCGAGTCGATGATGTCCTTGCTCTTCACTTCCTGCACGGCCGTCACCAGCTCGCGCTTGTTTTGGGCAATGTTGTAGGCCGTCACCACCACCTCATCGAGGCCGGTGGTGCTTTCCTTCAGGGCCACGTCCACGGCCCCATCGGCACCCACGGTGCGCTCCTGCGAGCTGTAGCCGATGAAGCTGAACACGATGACCGCGCCCGGCGCGGCCGATACCGTGTAGCGGCCGTCGGAGCCGGTGGTGCTGCCGGTAGTGGTGCCTTTCACGAGCACGGTCACGCCGGGCAGCGGGCTTTGGTCGGTGCCCGAGGTGACAATGCCCGACACCGGGCGGGCCGTCTGGGCCCAGACGGGCGTGGCCAGCAGCACGCCCAGCAGCAATAGCATTAGCCAGTATGTTTTCTTCATGGAAAGAGGGATTAGGGTGAGGAATTGGGGGTGAGAATCAACGAAAAAGCCGGAACCCGGCGCGGCGTACGCTTAGGTTCCGGCCTTAGGCAAAGGCGGTAAGGGGCAACAACAAGCAGCTGTGCAACTCATGGCATCAGGACTAAAAGAGTGAGTAGTGGGAAAGAAGGGGTCAAATGTGCGAAATAATCAGGTAACATTCACTGAAAATCACACACTTGAAACAGCAGCAATTAGCACATTCTATTTTATAATTATTTATTTTTCAATATTTATCAGCATAATATCAACCCGCATTTTACCTTGATAATCAGGCCTGACCATGCCAATCTACAACCCGGCCCGCTCCTGTGGCGGCCCAAGCTGGCCGAAGGCGCGGGCCAAGCCAGCTAAAAAATAGCTACCAAGCAGCACGGCCACCCCTAGGTAAAGATAAAGTTTTCACGATATTAGCCACCTCATCCCTCACCCCCACCTAACCCTCTCTTTCCCATGCGAAACACCTACTCGTTTAGCAGCCCCGGCCTCCGCTGGACCGGGTTGCTGCTGTTGCTCCTGCTGGCCGCCCTCTCGGCCGGCGCGCAAACGGCGCAGCGCTATACCCTGCAAGGCCGCGTGACCGATGCCGGCGGCCAGGGCCTGCCAGGAGCCACGGTGCTGCTGAACGGCACCACGCTCGGAGCCTCCACCGGGGCCGATGGCGGCTACTCACTAGACGCCAACGTAGCCCTCGGAGGCTACACCCTCACCGTGTCGCTGATTGGCTACGCGGCCGTGTCGCGGCCCCTCACGCTGGGCGCAGCCACGACGGTGACCACCGATGTGTCGCTGACCGAAGCCCGCCAGAAGCTGGACGAAGTGGTGGTGGTGGGCTCCACCATCAGCGCGCCGAAGCGGGAGCTGGGCAACGCCATCAGCACCATTCGGGCCGAGGACTTGGCCCAGAGCGGCTCGGGCGGGCTGCTGAACTCGTTGCAGGGCAAGGTGGCCGGCGCGCAGATTACCCAGAACTCGGGCGACCCGGCCGGCTCGCTCTCGGTACGGCTGCGCGGGGTGCATTCGCTGCAGGGCTCCTCCGACCCGCTGTATGTCATTGATGGCGTGATTGTGAGCAACGCCAGCACCAACGTGTCGCAGCTGGCGCTGAGCAACGACATCGGCGCGGCCAACCCCGGCCAGAACCGTTTGGCCGACCTCAACCCGAACGACATTGCCAGCCTCAACATCATCAACGGGGCGGCGGCGGCGGCCCAGTACGGCTCGCGGGCGGCCAACGGCGTGGTGCTCATCACCACCAAGCGCGGGCAGAGCGGCGCGGCGCGGGTGTCGGTGTCCACCAGCTTTAACATAAATGAGCTGCGGAAATCGGTGCCGGTGAATACCTATGGCAAGCAGTTCGGGGCCAACACCTACCCGACCCGCAACCCGGATGGCAGCATCACCACCAATACGTTCCGGCTGTATTCCATCGGCTCGGCCGCGCCGCTGAGCGCTGCCAACATTCCGGTGCCGGGCCTCACCACCACCACCATTACCCGCGCCGGCTTGCCCACGCCGCTGGCCACCAACCTGGTGGACGTGACCCGCTACAACTACTTCGACCAGATTTTCCGGACCGGCTACGGCACCGATAACGCGGTGTCGGTGTCGGGCGGCTCGGAGCGCACGCAGTATTACATATCGGCCAATTATCTGAAGAACGAGGGCATCATCAAGGGCACCGACTTCACGCGCTACAACCTGCGGGCGCGGGTCGACCAGCGGCTCACGGACTGGGCCAAGGTGTCGGCGGGCGTGAGCTACGTGAACAGCTTCTCGAACGAGAAGGCCAACGGCAACGTGTTCTACAGCCCGATTAACTCCATCAACATCACCAACAACATCTACGACATCACCCAGCGCGACGCGGCCGGCAACCTGCTGGCCGTGGAGCCCACCCGCGTAAACCCGCTCTCGACCATCGAGGACATGAAATTTACGCAGAGCGTGAACCGCACCGTGAGCGACGTGCAGGTGAACCTGACGCCCTTCAAAGGCTTTTCGGCCGACTACGTGCTGGGCGTGGATGCCTACTCGCAGGTGGGCCAGAGCTACATCCGGCCCTACCCCTACCAGGCCACGGCCGGCCTGCCCCTCGCCCGCTACCCCGGCGGCTTCGCGGCCAACGGCAGCAACGCCGTTATCCAGCTGAACTCCGATATCAACCTGGGCTACGAGTACCAAATCAGCGAAAACCTGAAGCTGAACCTGCGCACCGGCTACAGCTACCAGTACGCGCAGCAGGACTACATCACCACGCAGGGCCAGAGCCTGGCCCCGTTCATTACCACGGTGTCGGGGGGCGGCAGCACCACCATCACCTCGGCCTACAACCTCGACCGCTACAGCCTGAGCGGCTACTACGGGCAGGCCACCATCGGCTTCCGCAACCTGGCGTTTCTGACGGGCGCGGTGCGGCGCGACCGGTCCTCGAAATTCTCGTCGTCGGAAACCAACCAGGTGTACCCCAAGGTGAGCGGCTCGTTGGTGGTGTCGGATTTTAGCTTCTGGCAAAACAGCGCCTACGCCACGTCCTTCAACAGCCTGAAGCTGCGTGCCAGCTACGGCGAGGCCGGCAACCTGACGGGCATCAACTCCTACGACCGGTTCTATCAGTTCAGTCCGGTGGGCTTTTTGGGTAAGAACACCATCACGCCGGGCACGCAGCTGGCCAACCCCGCCGTGAAGCCCGAGCGCATGGCCGAGCTGGAAGGCGGGGCCGACCTGGCCTTCCTGCGCGACCGCCTCACGCTGGGCGTCACGGTTTATTATCAGAAAATCACCGACCTAGTGGTGCGCCGCAACCTGGCTCCGAGCACCGGCGGCTCGGCCATCGTGAACAACGTGGGCTCGATGGAAAACCGGGGCCTGGAAGTATCGCTGGGCGGCACGCCCTTGAAAACCACGGATTTCACCTGGGACGTGGCCTTCATTTTCAGCCGCAACCGCAACAAGGTGCTGAGCCTGCCCGGCTCGAACGGCAGCGTGCAGGCCATTTCGATTGATAACGCGGCCGGCGCGCCGGTGTATTTACTGGAGGGCCAGCCGGCGGGTGTGTTCTACGGCTCGGGCTACGCCCGCAACCCCGACGGCTCGCTGCTGCTCACGCCCCAGGGCTTCGCGCAGGACGAGCGCGCCGTGGGCCAGGCCGTGGGCGCGGTGGGCTTCACGCCGGCCCGCAGCAGCGACGGCCAGCCATTGTACGGCTCCGGCTCCACCATCGCCAACGTACTCATCGGCAACCCCAACCCGAAATGGACGGGCTCCTTCAACACCAACTTCACCTACAAAAAACTGGGCCTGCACGTGCTCCTCGATGCCGTGCAGGGCGTGAGCGTGTTCAATGCCGACAAGCGCACCCGCCAGGGCGTGGGCCTCGGCGATTTGGCCGAGCAGGAGCTGCGCGGCAGCATCCCGCGCGGCTCCATTTTCGCCATCTACAACACCCAGGAATTCCGGGTGGATGATGGCTCCTACGTGAAGCTGCGCGAGGTGGCGCTGAGTTATGGGCTGCCCACGTTCACGAAGTTCATCAGTTCGCTGAACCTGTCGCTGGTGGGCCGCAGCCTGTATTCGTGGGATAAATACAACGGTTTCGACCCCGAAACCAGTGCCGGTGGCGCATCGGATTTGCTGCGCGCCATTGACTTTGGCAACGTGCCGATTCCGCGCACTTACCAGGTTAAGCTGGCGGCTACATTTTGATAGTAGCGCGAACTTTTAGTTCGCGTGAGCGCCAGCCCGGCGCGAACTAAAAGTTCGCGCTACTTCCCACCTTTCGCAACCCAACCTCATGAAGAAGATACTCACTCTCGCAGCCCTGCTTTCGGCCGTCACGCTGGGCAGCTGCAACAAAGAATACCTCAACCCGAGCACCGCCAGCCAGCAGCAGGTGGTCACTTCCTCCGATGGCCTGATTACGCTCTGCAATGGCTTGCAGGCGCGCTACAGCACGGGTGGCCTGCTCAGCGTGCTGTATAATACGGTGGCGGCCGGCGGGCTGAGCACCCGCGAGCTCAACATCCTCAACGTGGGTAATATCGAGGAATACAACCTCAGCCTCGGGGCCAGCAGCCTCACCAACAGCAACGGCGTGGTGCGCAACCTCTGGACCCAGGCCAACCTGGTGAAATCCAACGCCGACCTAGTGCTGGCCAATGTGGGCAACGCGCCGGATGCGGGCACCCGCAGCGGCATCGTGGCCTACGCCAGCATTTTCCGGGCCTTGAGCATCGGCACGCTGGCGCAGTATTTCGAGCAGATTCCGCTGGCCACGCAGGAAAGCGCGCCGTTTGTGCCACGCGTGGATGCGCTGCGCAACGCCGTGGCCCAACTCGAAGCGGCGGCCACGCAGCTAGCCGCCACGCCGGTTTCGGCCGATTTCAACGCCAAGATTGTGCCCGGCCTCGACCTGCCGAATACGTTGCAAGCCCTCATTGCCCGCTACAGCCTGGAGGCCGGCGACTACGACAAAGCTCTGGCTGCCGTCGGCCGCGTGGACCTTACCAAACGCTCGGTCTTCAACTTCGACGACAACACCCGTAACCCGTTGTTTGAAACGTCGTTCGGCAACAAAAACGTGTTTGAGCCCACCAACACCAGCCTGGGCCTCACCGGCGCGCTGGCTCCCGAAACGGGCGACAAGCGCCTGCCCTCCCTGCTGCGCATCAGCCCGCCGCCGATGACGACCCAGAACCTGGGCACAGGCTTCTACACCGCCAACAGCGCCCCCATCCCGGTGTACGTGCCCAACGAAATGCTCCTGATTCGGGCCGAGGCCTACGCCCGCAAAAACGACCTGCCCAACGCCGTGATTGAGCTGAACAAGGTGCGGACCAGCACGGCCGCCGCGGCCACTACCACCACGGGCCTGCTGCTGGCCCTGCCCGGCGCGGCCCTGCCCGCCTACACCAGCCCCCTCACCACCGCTGACGTGCTCACCGACATCCTGCGCAACCGCGACATCGAGCTGGCCTTCCAGGGCTTCCGCCTGGCCGACAGCCGCCGCTTCGGCCGCCCCGCGCCGGGCACCGCCGGAGCCGAGCGCAACCGCAATTTCTTCCCCTACCCCCGCACGGAGCGCGAAAACAACCCCGCCACCCCCGCCGACCCGGCGATTTAGCCCGCGCCGCCGGCTGCCGGTCCGACCGCCCTAGGCGGTCCGACCGGTTGTTGAACCACTGATTTCGTTACCGATTCCGTTCTTGCAACGACCGGTCGGTCCGCCTAGGGCGGTCGGACCGGTTGTTCTGCTTCCCATCCCCGCCCCCATGCCCCCGCCCAATTCCCACCCCGCCCCCATCGCCACCACGGTTTATGCTGATTCCGAGCTGGCCTCGGCCGCCGTGGCCGGCCATATTGCCGACCTCATCCGGACCCGCGCCGCCGAAGGCAAAACCTGCGTCCTCGGCTTGGCCACGGGCTCCTCGCCCACCCGCGTGTACGAGGAGCTGGTGCGCCTGCACCGCGAAGACGGCCTGAGCTTTCAGAACGTCATTAGCTTCAACCTCGATGAGTACTACCCGATGGCCCCTGACTCCTTGCAGAGCTACGTGCGCTTCATGCGGGAGTACTTATTTGACCATGTCGATATAAAACCGGAGAACGTGCATATCCCCGACGGCACCGTGCCGCCCGAGCAGGTGACCGAATTCTGCCGGCGCTACGAGGAGCAGATTCGGGCCGCCGGCGGGATTGATTTGCAGCTGCTGGGCATCGGGCGCACCGGCCATATCGGGTTCAATGAGCCCGGTTCCGGTCCGGCCTCCCGCACCCGCCTCATTACCCTAGACCACGTCACGCGCACCGACGCGGCTTCGGACTTTTACGGCGAAGAAAACGTGCCGCGCCGCGCCCTGACTATGGGCGTGGGGACCATTCTCGAAGCCCGCCAGATTGTGCTGCTGGCCTGGGGCGAGGGCAAGGCCGCCGTGGTGAAGCGCATGGTGGAAGGCGAGGTAACCGACACCGTGCCCGCCACCTACCTCCAGCGCCACCCCGCCGTGCAGGTGGTGTTGGACGAAGCCGCCGGGGCCGAGCTCACCCCGCGCAAAACGCCCTGGCTGCTGGGCCTGCCCTGCAACTGGCACGATGCCGCGCTAGTCCGCAAGGCCATCACCTGGCTGGCCCGCACCGTGACCAAGCCCATCCTGAAACTGACCGAGGAAGACTACAACGAAAACGGCCTGTCGGAATTGCTGGCGCAGTCCGGCCCGGCCTACGACATCAACATTCGCGTTTTCAACGAGCTCCAGCACACCATCACCGGCTGGCCCGGCGGCAAGCCCAACGCCGACGACACCTACCGCCCCGAGCGCGCCGCGCCTTTCCCCAAGCGCGTCCTCATCTTCAGCCCGCACCCCGACGACGACGTGATTTCAATGGGCGGCACCCTGCTGCGATTAGTCGACCAGGGCCACGAGGTACACGTCGCCTACCAGACCTCCGGCAACATCGCGGTGTTCGATGACGAGGCCATCCGCTTCGCCGATTTCGTAGCCGATTACGACCAGGCGTTTCACCTGCCCACCGGCGAGCCGGCCGACAACCTCTACCACCGCGTGGCCGATTTCCTCAAAAATAAGCAGCCCGGCCAGGTCGACTCCGACGAAGTGCAGCAGATAAAGGGCCTTATCCGGCGCGGCGAGGCCAAGAGCGCCTGCCGCCTCGCCGGCATCCCCGATGCCAACGTGCATTTCCTGGATTTGCCCTTCTACGAAACCGGCCGGGTGCGCAAAAAGCCGCTGGGCGATGAAGATATCCGCCTTACTATGGAGCTCCTCAACCGCATCCAGCCCCAGCAGATTTACGCCGCCGGTGACCTTTCTGACCCGCACGGCACGCACCGCGTGTGCCTGGCGGCCATTTTCGAGTCCATCCACCGCCTCAAAGCCTCCGACACCGCCTGGCTCGACGACTGCTGGGTGTGGCTCTACCGCGGGGCCTGGCAGGAATGGGACATCGACCAGATTGAGATGGCCGTGCCCCTCTCGCCGCAGGAGCTCACGCGCAAGCGCCGCGCCATCTTCAAGCACCAAAGCCAGAAGGACCGGCCGCTATTTCCCGGGGCCGACCAGCGCGAGTTCTGGCAGCGCGCCGAGGCGCGGAATAGAACAACGGCCAAGCTGTATGATGAATTAGGACTGCCGGAGTACGAAGGGATTGAGGCGTTTGTGCGGTGGGAGTTTTGAGGGCCGTTTGTTTAAAAAGAACCTCATGCTGAGCGCAGCCGAAGCATAACGTTCTTTCTTGTTCCTTCTACACTCAATACCCACCCGCTCATGCAACGCACCACCCAGGCCGCCCTCGAAACCACCGGCACCCTGCCCCTGGCCGAAGCCTCCCAGCCCGGTCGCCTCATCAGCCTCGACGTGTTCCGGGGAATCACCGTCATGGCCATGATTCTGGTGAACAACCCCGGCGACTGGGGCCACATCTACCCGCCCTTCGAGCACGCCGAATGGAACGGCTGCACCCCCACAGACCTCATTTTTCCGTTCTTCCTGTTCATCGTGGGCGTGAGTCTGGTGTATGCCCTGGACGGCACAAAGCGCCAGGGCGGGCCGCAGGGCGCGGTAATGTTGCGGGTGCTACGCCGCGCCGCCGTGCTGTTTGGCCTGGGCCTGCTGCTGTCGCTGTACCCCAAATTCGACTTCAGTACCGTGCGGATTATGGGCGTGTTGGCGCGCATTGCGCTGGTGTTTCTGGGGTGCAGCGTCATCTTCCTCAAAACCAGCTGGCGCACGCAGGTATGGCTGATTATCAGCTTTCTCATCGGCTACGCGGTGCTGATGCAGTTGGTGCCCGTGCCCGGTTTCGGCCCCGCCAACCTGGAGCCCACCACCAACCTCGGGGCCTGGCTCGACCGCACCATCTTCACCGAAGCCCACCTCTGGAAAACCAGCAAAACCTGGGACCCCGAAGGCCTGCTCGGCACCCTGCCAGCCCTGGCCACCGGCCTGCTCGGCGGCCTCACCGCCCAGTGGCTGCGCTGGCGCGGCCCGGAACCCGCCGCCAAAGTGGCCTGGCTGTTTGTGGCCGGCGGCGGCCTTATCCTGCTCGGCCTGTGCTGGGCCCCGTGGTTTCCCATCAACAAAGCCCTGTGGAGCAGCCCCTACGTGCTCTACACCGGCGGGCTGGCTATGGCCGGCCTGGCGGCGCTCTACTGGATTTGCGACGTGCAGGGCTACCGCGCCTGGACGCGCCCGGCGCTGGTCTACGGCGTGAATGCCATCCTGGTCTTCTGCCTTTCGGCGCTACTATCGCGCACGTTCGGGCTATTCAAGCTGGCCTTGCCCGGCGGCGAAACGGGCGGCATCAAGGAGTGGCTTTACGAATGGGGCATCGCCCCGCATTTCACCGACCCGCGCACGGCCTCGCTCGTGGGCGCGGTCACGCTCATCGTCATCTGGTATTTCATCCTGAGCTGGATGTATAAGAAAGGCGTGGTGCTGAAGGTGTGAGGCAGAGCTGAGAACAAACAGACCGTCATGCAGAGCGCAGCGAAGCATCTTTACCGCAGTAGTAAATAAATTACTTGCGCGGTAAAGATGCTTCGCTGCGCTCTGCATGACGGTCTGTTTCTCGACGTGCTACTCTTCGACGTTCTTTCTACCGTGCCGTTCTTTGCCAACTCAGACGGCATTCACAACAATGAAAATCCTCATCATCGGCGGCGGCAACATGGGCCTGACTTACGCCCGCAGCTTCGTGCGCGCCCACATCACCTCGCGGCTCGATTTGCGCCTGCTGGCCCGCTCGCCCGAGCGCGTGCCGGCCCTGGCGGCCCACGAAATCGGCACGGTCTGGGGCTCGCCCGCCGAGTGCGTACCGGGGGCCGACATCCTCACCCTAGCCGTGAAGCCGCAGGATTCGTCCGCCCTGTTTGCGGCACTGAAGGGTCTGGTGCAGCCGCAACAGCTCATCCTGAGCATCATGGCCGGCGTGCGGATTGACACCTTGCGCGAGACGCTGGGTACGCCCAAAATCATCCGGGCCATGCCCAACCTGCCCGCCCAGATTGGCATGGGCATGACGGCTTTCACCAGCACCGACGAGGTGACCCGCGCCGAGCTGGTGCAGGTACAAAACCTGCTCAGCACCACCGGCAAGACGGTTTATGTGGAAAACGAAAGCGCCATTGATGCCAGCACGGCCATCTCGGGCAGCGGCCCGGCCTACGTGTATTACTGTATGGAGGCGCTAATGGCCGCCGCCGCCCAAATGGGTTTCAGCGGAGCCGAAGCCGAGTTGCTGGTGAGCCAGACCTTTCGCGGTGCGGTGGAACTCTACTCCCAATCGGGCCTGAGCTGCCAGGACTGGATTGCCAAAGTGGCCTCCAAGGGCGGCACCACCGAGGCCGCGCTGGGTGCTTTTGGGGCCGGGGCCGTGCGCGAGGGCCTCATGGCCGGGGCCGGCGCGGCGCGGGACAGAGCGGAGGAGTTGGGGAGATAATAACGGTGTGTTTCGCTTTTGTGTCGGTTATTTAGCTCATGAAAAACCCCTTCCTCTTCTTGCTATTTGCCGGCGCTATCTACGTGCCGGCGCAGGCCCGAACAACGAAACCGACCACGGCGGCTACCGCTGTCCTCGCGCCTATTTCGGCCAGTCATCGCCAAGCAGCAGAGTCGCTGCTGACCCTTATATACCCTCCGGGCTCATTCGATAAGCTCATCGACCAGATGCTGGATTCTCAACTCAAGCAGCATCCCGATGCCGTTGCCATTCAGCCTGAGATGCGGACATTTTTCAGCAAATACATGAGCTGGAACAGCCTGAAACCCGATATAGTCGAAGTTTACAGCCGCAATTTCACGGAGCCGGAACTGCGCGACATCACGAAATTTTATCAAACGCCCACCGGGCGCAAGATGTCGGCCGTGCTGCCCCAGTTGATGCAGTCCGGCATGGAAATCGGCCAGAAACGCATCTAGGACCATTTGCCAGAGCTACAGGAGGCCATCAAAGCCAAGATGGAGGCCGAGAAAGGGAAATAGCCTGCTCCTTCTGCTCAACCAGTTGCGGCCGCCTTGTTCTACTCATTTAGGCCAAGGCGGCCGCAACTATTTTTAGGCCACCGAATACCCCGCGAAATCCTTCCGAAGTTGCGTTTTGAGCAGCTTGCCGGTAGCGGTATGTGGCAGCGAATCCACGAATTCCACGGCATCGGGCTCGCAGAACTTGGCTACCCGGCCCCGGAAGAAATTCAGCATTTCCTCGGCCGATAATTCCATGCCGGGGCGGCGCACCACTATCAGCAGCGGCCGCTCGCTCCACTTGGCGCTGGGCACGCCGATGACGGCAGCCTCGGCCACGGCGGGGTGCGCCACGGCCAGGTTCTCCAGGTCGATGCTGGAAATCCACTCGCCGCCCGACTTGATGACGTCTTTGGAGCGGTCGGTGATTTGCATGTAGCCGTCGGCGTCAATGGTGGCCACGTCGCCGGTGCGGAACCAGCCGTCGGCGGTGAGCTCGCCGGGCGTGGCGGCACGGAAGTAGTCGCGCACCACCCACGGGCCGCGCACCAGCAGGTCGCCGAAGGCCACGCCATCGTGCGGCAGCGCGTGGCCGTCGTCGCCCACAATTTTCATATCGACCCCAAACACCGCCCGGCCCTGCTTGCTGCGGATGGCCAGGCTATCGGCCGGGCTGAGGTCGGCGTGCTTGGCTTTGAGGCGTGCGCCGGTGCCCAGCGGGCTGGTTTCGGTCATGCCCCAGGCGTGGAGTACAGTCACGTTCAGCTCGTCCTCAAAGGCCTTCATCAGGGCCGGCGGGCAGGAGGCCCCGCCCACCACCGTGCGCCGCAGCGTAGTGAAATGGCGCTGGCCTTCGCGCATAAATTGCAGCAGCGCCAGCCAGATGGTGGGCACCCCGGCCGAGAACGTCACGCCTTCGCTCTCCATTAGCTCAAACAGACTAGCGCTGTCCATGCCCGCGCCGGGCAGCACCAGTTTCGCACCGTTGAGCGGGGCCGCGTAGGGCAAACCCCAGGCATTGACGTGGAACATGGGCACCACGGGCATTATCACATCCAGCGCCGAGCAGCCCAGCGCATCGGGCAGCGAAATACCGAAGGCGTGGAGCAGGGTGGAGCGGTGCGAGTACAGCACGCCCTTGGGCTGGTCGGTGGTGCCGGAGGTGTAGCAGAGCGAGCAAGCCGTGTTTTCGTCGAAGCTGGGCCATTCGTAGTCCCCGGTTTCGGCCGCTACCAAGTCCTCGTAGCTGCACAAGCCGGGCAGGGCCGAGTCTTTAGGCAGGTGCTCGGGGCCGGCCATGAGCACCCATTTTTCCACGGTGGGGCACACGGCGGCCAGGCGCTCGACGAGGGGCAGAAAGGTGAGGTCGAAGAACAGCAGCCGGTCTTCGGCGTGGTTGATGATGAACACGAGCTGCTCCGGAAACAGGCGCGGGTTGATGGTGTGGCACACCGCCCCGATGCCCGCCACGCCATAATAAAGCTCGAAATGGCGGTGGGTATTCCAGGCCAGGGTGCCCACCCGGTCGCCGTTTTCGATGCCGAGTTTCAACAGAGCCTGGGCCAACTGCTTGCTGCGGTGGTTGGCGTCGGCGTAGGTGTAGCGGTGGATGCCGCCCTCGGGCAGGCGCGACACAATTTCAGTATCCGAATGCCACTTGGCGGCGTGCTCAATAATTGTGGCCACGCGGAGCGGCTCGGCCATCATCAGTCCTAACATAGAGTGCGGGGTGGGAATGTAGGGCCGTAAGGTACATCGCTGGCCCTGCATCTCGTCAAGCCTGCACCGTCTTTTTTATGGGAGTCGATACCACAAGGTGCCCCCTTCCAGGAAGGCTACCACGCCCACGCCCCTCGCATAGTACACCCGCCGGATGGGCTTGGTGCGGGGCAAGGGCGTGGAGGCGGCGTAAGGACTATTTGAAACCTGGATAACCGGGCCGTAGGTAACGCCTCCTACCTGCAACGAAGGCAGCAAATGAGCCGCCGTATCCGGCAGCGGCTGGTTAGCTACTACTTCTTGAATGGGCAGGTAATTATAAAAGCCAAAATCCCAGTTGATTTCCGACCGGGCCACCGCCGAGCCGCTTCCGTGGTTATCATTGGTACGTAGCTCAAGCAACGTGTTTGCGTAAGTTGCCGGCACCGAATCAGGCTTGGTTGGGGTGCTGCCAGGGCTGGGTATGTAGCGCACGGTATCGGTGCGGCGGAAGTCTACTCTAATTTGCTGCAGCTTTGAAGGCGTGGGCCCCGCCAGCACGGGGATGCCTCCACCGTTTGAGAGCGTGATAATGCGGTCGTCTACCTCAGTGATGACAAACGTACGCACCTTGCTGCTACGCGCCTGCCCGAACCGGAGCACATCGCCAACGTGGTACGGCTGCCACGCCAGTTGCTCGGCGGAAAGACGGTATTCGGGCGTTTCCTTTTTGCCGCAGCCCGCGACGGCTAACATCAGCAGGCAAATGGCGGGAGCGGTGCGGAAGGAAAACATCGACTGAAGCTGAGTGGAAAAGCTCTGGTAAGTTACAGATTTTGTATCTTGATTTGGTAGCAGGCCAGCGTCGAGTTCCGTTATCGCGCCGCCTCAATCGCCAGCTGCAGCAGCGCGCTCCGCACGCTCAATTCGCCCAGTTTATTATTCCGCCGCGTAGGGTGTACGCGGTTGGTAAGCAGCACCACCACCAGGTCCTTCTCGGGCTCGACCCAGAAGTAGGTGCCCGTGAAACCGGTGTGGCCGTAGCTGCTTTGGGAGGCACTTTTGGCCGAGTTTACCGTGGGGTTGGCGGCGGGGCGGTCGAAGGCCAGGGCCCGGCGGTTGTCGGGGCAGAACTGGCAGCGGGTCCAATCGGCCAACACGGCTTTGTCGAAGAGCTGTTGGCCGCCGTAGCGCCCGCCCCAGGCGTAGGTCTGGGCCAGTTTGGCCACGTCGTTGGCATCGCCAAACAGGCCGGCGTGGCCCGAGAGGCCGCCCAGCAGGGCCGCGCCCTCGTCATGCACCGTGCCATGCACCAGCTGCTTGCGGAAGGCCGAATCCACTTCCGTGGGTACAATGCGCGCCAGCGGAAAGCGGTTGGTAGGCCGGAAGCCCAGTGTGGTAGCGCCCAGCGGCCCGTACACTTCCTTCTGCAAAAAGGCATTGAGCGGCAGCCCGGTGCGGGCCTGCACCAGCGCCGGGTACAGCACAAACGACAAATCAGAGTACACGTAGCCCGGCTTTTCATTCAGCGGCGAGGCCCCGATTTCCTTATAGATGCGGGCCGGCAAATCCTTGCGCGCCCACAGGCCCTGGGCCGCCGGCAGCGGGAACCGGGCCGAAGAATCGGCGCGGAAGTAGCGGCGGCGCAGGTCCCCGTTTTTCTTCACCAATTCCTTCCAGAAGGGAATAAAGGCCTTGAGCCGGGCCTGGTGGGCCAGCACGTCGCGCATCTTCAAGCCGGCTTTGTCAGTGCCGCGCAGGAAGGGAAAATAGTTGCCCAGCGTGCTGTCGGGGCTGAATTTATGGTCGGCTTCCAGGCGCATCAAGGCGGGAGTCGAGGCCAGCAGCTTGGTCATGGAAGCGAGGTCGTAGAGGTCGTCGTCCTTCACCGGGCGCGGTACCGACACGGGTTTGGTATCGGTCACCACGGCAGCGGTTTTCTTCTTTCTCTTATCAACCACCGCTTCGCTGAAGCCCGCGTAGGTCTGGTTGCCGTAGCTTTTGCGGAGCACCACCGTGCCGCGCCGGGCAATGAGCACCTGCGCCCCCGGAAACGCCTGCGCCGCCAGTGCCCGGCCCACCAGGCTATCGACGCGGGCTTCGAGGCGGCCGTCCATGTTCACGTCCTCGGGGTTGGCATAGCGCAGGCGGTAGCCAGCGGCCGTGCGCAGGCCGTAGCCGCGCGGGTACTTGTCGCTCACCGTCACGGGCAGCTTGCCGGTGGCCGCGATGCCGCCAAAAATGGCCTGAGCGGCCAGATTTTGAGCGTTCGGGCTTTCCTGGTAGGCCATAATGACGGCGGCGGCGCGGTCCAAATCGCGCACCTTGGCCACGGCGTAGGCCGAGCCAAAGACGCTGAGCACCAGGGTTTGCTTCTGGTCGGCCAACTCGCGCAGCATCATGTTGTCTTCCGGCGTGATGCCGAAACCGGTGGCGGGCAGGCGGCCCAGACTTTGCAAGCTTACTAGTATCAGGTTGTAGGGTTTGAGGGCGGCGCGCAGCTTCATCAGCTCATCAAGCGAGGCCGTGGCCGAGGCGTGGAAATGGGCCGTGGGCGCATAGTCGGCCACCGCCCGCTGGAAGTCGGTGGTGTCGCGCGGCAGCCCGCCCAGCACCAGCGTGGCAATGCGGAGCGTGTCGAGGCGCTGGAGCGGCAGCAGGCTCTTCTGGTTGCGCAGCAGCGTGATGCTCAGCTCGGTGAGGCGGTGGCTAAGGTACTGGGCGTGCGGGCCGTTGAGGTCGTCGTAGATGTTTTTGGTATCGATGGGGCGGTAGTGGTTCAGGCCGGACCACTGCTTGAGGGCCAGCACGCGGCGGCAGTGCTCATCGATTTCGGTTTGCGAAATCCGGCCGCTGTCCACCGCCACGCGCACCATTTTCAGCGCCAGCGGAATGTTCTTACTGAACTCCAGAATATCGTTGCCAGCCATGATGGCGCGCACATCAGCCTCACCGGGCGGGAACCGGCTGATAACGCCGCGCATGTTCATGGCATCGGTGAAAATCAGTCCTTTGAATCCCATTTCCTCGCGCAGCACGCCCGTGATGATGGGCCGGGAGAGCGTACTCGGGCCCAGCACCGTGTCCAGGGCCGGTACGTTGAGGTGGGCCACCATCACGCCGCCCAGCCCGCCGGCCATGAGGCTGCGGAAGGGCGGCAGTTCCAGCGTATCGAGTCGGCGACGGTCGACGCGCACGGTGGGCAGGGCGAGGTGCGAGTCGGCGTCCACATCGCCGTGGCCGGGAAAGTGCTTGGCCACGGCCAGAATGCCGGCATCCTGCATGCCGCGCATGTACTGGCGGCCGTCACGGGCCACGGCGGCCGGGTTTTCGCCCCAGCTGCGGAAACCGATAACCGGGTTGGCGGGGTTGTTATTGACATCGACCACCGGCGCGAAGTTGACGTGCATGCCCAGGCGCTTGAACTGCCGGGCTACCTCGCGGCCCATGTCGTAGAGCAGGGCCGTATCGGTTTCGCCGCCCAGGCTCATCTGGTAGGGGAATTTCACCACACTATCGAGGCGCATGCCTACGCCCCATTCGCCATCCAGGGCCACCAGCAGGGGCACTTTCGCCTGGCTCTGGTAGCGGTTCAGCAACCGCGCCTGCCGGCCCGGCCCGCCCTGAAAAAATATCAGCCCGCCAATGCCGTACTGCTGGATGAGCGTGGAAACGGAGTCCTCAAAAACCCGGGTGCGGTTGGAGTACGCGGCCACCATAAAGAGCTGCGCGGCACGCTGGTCGGGCGTGAGCGCCCGCATCAGGCTATCAACCCAAGACGAGTGCAGGTAGCGGGTGAAGGCGGGCGTGCCGGGGGGCAGCGCTATGCGGCTGACAGGGCGGGGCGCTCCCCGCTTGCCAACGGCCTTGGCTTTGCCGGCGGCCGCTTTTGCGGGCCGGCTGGTTGGGTTGGCTTTGGGCGCTGCCGACGGAACTGTGTGCGTGTGCAATGCCGGAGCCGGCCGGTGCTGGGCCGCGCTATGCAGCGATACGGCCAGCAGCAATAACAACAGAAGTGACTTGGAAAAAGGCAAGGGCGTGGGTGTTTTTTTAACGAAAGTAGCGCCAACAGCCTTGAACGAAGGACACCACGGCTTTTGCAATTCCCCCAATCAGTATTCCCTTTTCACGCTAGCTCACAGTTGGTACGAAATGCCTCTGGGGAATTTTCTGAGTCCAAAACGCTTTGCTCAGCCTGTTTCAGCACCCAATTTATTATTTTTGATAATAACTAATTGTAAATCAATAATATGAGAATAACTGGCCGATAACAGCACTAGGGGAATTGGAATTATTTTTTGTAATCAAAACAAGAACGTTCCTTACCTTGCCTTGAATACATTCTTATTAATGCTTGAATTAAATCAATTCAAACATTGCTGAATTTAATAATTAATAATTTTAGCCTTTAGCAGAAGCCTTATTCAATTGTCTCGCTGCATGGCTTCGCCAATACGCCTACCTCACCATCCCATCGCCGAATCTTTCTGTTCACAAAAGTTCTTTTCTCATGAGTACAACCCCTACCACCATTTTGAGCCGTTTCAATGCTGGCTCAACGTTCAATTTTTTGTTTTTTTTACTATTCATGCTGCTTTCAACGGTGGTTCAAGCCCAGACCACTTACTACTGGGTAGGAGCCGGGGCCGATAACAACTGGTCGACCGCAGCTAATTGGAATACCACCCTGGGAGGCGGCGGCTCAGTCCGCAATCCAGCCACCAACGACATTCTCGTCTTTAGCGGCGGCACCCCTACTGTGGCGATGGACATCAACCAGACAATTGGCCGCCTGAGCTTTATCGGCACCACCACAGCTACGCTCAACTCGCCCTTAGACTTAACCCGCACCGTCACCATCACCGGCGATGCCGCCGACAATGACCTCTTTATTGGCAGCGGTTCGTCGGTGTCGCTGGTAGGGAATTTAAGCACTGGCAGTAAAAGCGCAGGGGTGCTACTCGCCCTCGGGACCAGCGCGACGGGCTCCGTTGCCGGCGACCTTAAGCTCAACAGCACCGGGGGCAATGGCCCCTCCAACGCGGTGAATAAGCTCCAGAGCACCACTGCAGGCTCCTTGCATTTTACCAGTCCCGGCAAGCTCATCATTGCCGACAGGATGTCCAGCACCGCCTTTACCAATGCGCCGGTTTTTGAAACAGGCTCAACCCTGGAGCAGAACGCCGCCAACTCATCCGACCACGGCCCACTTGCTACGTACCAGCCCGGTAGTACCTTTCGCTACGTTGATGGCACGTTTGGCGGCGCTTCCCTAACCACCGACCGAACCTTTGGCAATCTTGAATTTGCCAGCTCGAACCCGCAAACCATCGGCGGGGCAGTGAACCTGACCATTGCGAACAACCTGGCCATAACCGGCAGCGCTAACCTTACCCTTAGCGCCCGGGGTAGCGCTACCGGCACCCCTACCGGCACCCTTATCGGTGGCAATGTCAGCAACACCAACGCCACCGCAACGCTGACATTCTCTCCTAGCACTGCCGCACCCAACACTCCCAAAGTGGTTTTCAATGGCACTTCGCCGCAGACCATCAGCAGCGCCGGTCCCCTCACCTTCGGCACCAATGCCAAGCTGGAAATCAACAACTCCGCCGGGGTAACGCTGCAGAAAGACCTCATCATTGCCAGCGAACTACTGCTGACCAATGGCCTGCTGACCACCAGTGCGGCCGGAACAGGGCTGCTGACAATGACGGCTGCCGCCACCCTGCCCGTTGGTAGCGGCAGTAGCACCAGTTTCGTGAATGGTCCCCTGGCTCGCCTAAATGCCACTGGCACCTCCACCCTGGTATTTCCGGTGGGCAAGGTGGCCACCAACGGCGACCTCAACTACCGCCCCATCACGCTGGCACTTACCAGCCAGACGAACTCCGTCACCTACACGGCCCAGCAGTTTGAGGCCTCGGCCAAGCCCTTTGGGGTGAGTGGCCCAATTGACCACGTCTCGACCCGGCGCTATTTCACTGTTGCGGCCTCGGCCACTCCCACGGGCGGCAGTTTCAACGCCCGCATCACGCTCTCCTACGCCACCGACGATTATGTGACCAATGCCACTACCACCTCACTGGTAGTGGCCAAGCGCAATGGCGGGGCCTGGGCCAGCATCGGCTCGACCAATGTAGGGACGAGTACCACGGCCTCCAGCACTCCGCTGACTGGCACGCTTACGTCGGGCACGTTCACTTCCTTCTCCGACTTTACCCTGGCCAGTACAACTCCCAACGTGGCCGGTACCTACCCTGGGTTCAACCCCCTACCCGTTGAGCTCACCCGCTTCGAGGCCACCGCCAAAGGTGCGGGCGTGAACCTGACCTGGGCCACCGCCAGCGAAAAAAACAGCGACCAGTTCGAGATTCAGCGCAGCGTCACGGGCAGCGAATACGCCACCATTGGCACGGCAAAAGGCCAGGGCAGCACCATTATGGCGCACGAATATTCGTTCGTGGATGGCCGCCCGTTGGCCGGCACCTCCTACTACCGGCTGCGGCAGGTGGATGCCGACGGCACGTTCAGCTACTCGCCGGTAGCGGCCGTGCAAACCGAAGCCAGCACCAAAGTGGAGCTTTACCCCAACCCCAGCGCGAACCAACTCATCCTACCCACCGGCGTGGGCGCGGTGCAGTACCGCATTTTCAATGCCCTGGGCCAGCTGCTGCTCAACGGCAGAGCGACCGATAATGACCGCCTCGACATCAGCAGCTTGCCCAAGGGCCCCTTCTTCCTGGAGCTGAGCAGCGCAACCGGCCACCATACCCAGCGCCTGCTGCGCGAGTAGCCCCCGCGTTGGCCCCGGCAACCAAGGGGGCCCCCACTTGCTGACCAAGCCCCGCCCCTACCCTGCGTAGCGGCGGGGCTTTTTTTGGACGGATTAGGCAGTGGCCCCATGCCGGCATTGCCTTTTTTGGCGTGCCGACGTAAACGGTATCTGATATAACCGCCTTTCATCGTCCGTTTTATGCGTATTTCTGTTCTTTCCATGGGGCCGGGTGGCCGGCTGCTGGCGCTGGCCAGCACGTTGCTGCTGGGGGCCTGTAGCAGCGGTGCCCCGCTGGAGCAAGCCAGCGGCGGCAACGGCCTTTCCACCGCCGTGCAATCGGATACCACGGCCACGCTGCCCACGGAGGCCTGCGGCCTGCTCACGCCCGGCGAAGTGGCCAGCCTCACGGGCCGTCCCGTGCAGCAGCAGGCCCAGGGTAACGTATGTCGCTTCGTGGAAGCCGACCAGCCCGCCAGCCCCGATGCCGTGGTGATGGTATCGTTCCGGCCGGCCGCCGCTTTCCAGATTGCGCAGGCCGGCAACGACCTGCGCCGCAGTATTTCGCCAGTCAGCGGCCTGGGCCATGAAGCTTATTACGACGACAGCCACGGTGACCTTTACGTGCGGTTGCCCAACCGTACCCTCGTCATCGGGATGCCGCGCCGCGTGAAAAGCTACTCACGCGAGCGCATTGCGCCGGAGCTGGGCCGCCTGGCCTTGGCGCGCCTCACGGCCGCCCGCGCACCGGCGCAATAAGGCCGGCGGGTACGCGGGCATGCGGCCGCTTCGTAGCTTGCGGCACATTCCCATTCGCTTCATGAAAAAACTTGCTTTGGCCGGCCTTGTCGCCGCCGCCCTCACCACGGCCTGCAACCAGACCAAAACCACCGAAACCGCCACCACCAGCGCCAACGGCACGGCGGCAGACTCCACCAAAGGAATCAACGGCCTGTTTGCCAGCTTCTGGGAGCGGCAGTCGCGGCTCGACCCGCTTTCGGCCACGGCCCAGGGCGACAACCGCTTCAACGACCGGTTGCCCAACGACCAGACCCAGGCGTTTCGGGACACGCTGACCACGTTTTACCAGGACTACCTGACGCGGCTGGGCAAGTTTGACCGGGCCGGGCTGGATGAGAACGATAAAATCAGCTACGACATCTTTCAGTACGACCTGAAACAGCGTGTGGCGGGGCTGAAGCTGAACACCTGGATGATGCCGTTTCAGCAGTTCTGGGGCTTGCCCATCTCGATGGGGCAGTTTGGCTCGGGGCAGGGCAACCAGCCGTTCAAAACGGTGAAGGACTACGACAACTGGCTGGGCCGGGTGCGCGGCTTCACGGTGTGGGCCGACTCGGCCATTGGCAATTTCCGGCGCGGCATGAAGGCGGGCGTGGTGCTGCCTAAATCGTTGGTCGAGAAGATGATTCCGCAGATGCGCGACAAGACCATGGTGGTGACGGACCCCGCGAAGTCGCTGTTCTACGGGCCGATAAATGCTTTCCCGAAGGACTTTTCGGACGCTGATAAAAAGCGCCTGACTGAGGAATATCAGAAGGCCATTCTGACGGAAGTTGTGCCGACATATCAGAAGCTGGGCAACTTTCTGGCCAACGAATACCTCCCCAAATCCCGCCCCACCAGCGGCATCAACGCCGTGCCCGGCGGGCCGGAAATGTACCGCTACTACGCCAGCTACTGGACCACGACGGACAAAACCCCGGCCGAAATCCACGCCCTGGGCCTGCGCGAAGTCGCCCGCCTGCGCGCCGAGATGGAGCGCATGAAAACCGAACTGGGCTTCAAAGGAACTTTGCGCGAGTTCTTTGAGAGCCTGAAGCACGACCCCAAGGCCATGCCCTTCAAAACGGCCGAGGAAGTGCTGGCCGGCTTCCGCAAAATTCAGGCAACCATCGACCCGAACCTGAAAAAGATGTTCGGGCGCGTACCCAAGTCGCCGTTTGAAATCCGCCGCACCGAGGCTTTCCGCGAAGCTTCCGCGTCGGCCGAGTACAACCAGGGCTCGCCGGACGGCACGCGGCCGGGCATTTTCTACGTGCCCCTGCCCAAGCCCGCCGAGTACAACGTGACGCAGGGCATGGAGTCGCTGTTTCTGCACGAGGCCATTCCGGGCCACCACTACCAGATTTCGCTGCAACAGGAAAACACCGCCCTGCCCAAATTCCGCCAGTTTGCCGGTTACGGCGCCATGACGGAGGGCTGGGCCCTCTACTGCGAAAGCCTGGGCAAAGAGCTGGGCCTCTACAAAGACCCCTACCAATACGTGGGCGCGCTCAACGATGAGATGCTGCGCGCCGTGCGCCTAGTGGTGGACACCGGCCTGCACACCGGCCAACTCACCCGTGAGCAGGCCATCGAGTACATGCTCGACAACATGCCCGCCAGCAAGGAGGACGACACGTCGGCCATTGAGCGCTACATGGCCATTCCGGGCCAGGCGCTGGCCTACAAAATCGGCCAGCTGAAAATCCAGGAGCTACGCGCCCGCTACGAGAAGCAGCTGGGCAGCAAGTTCTCGCTCAGCAATTTCCATGATGAGCTCCTGAAAGACGGCGTGATGCCGCTGGCCGTGCTAGAAACCAAGATGGACGCCTGGGCCGCCAAGCAGTAATTGCGTCGGAACGCTGAGTAGAATTGAAAGAACGTCATGCTGAGCGAAGTCGAAGCATCTCTGCCGCGCAACTAATCCTTTCGATTGGATTTGGTATTGCGGTAGAGATGCTTCGACTTCGCTCAGCATGACGTTTCTTTTATTTTATTACTTTCCGCATTGCATGACATTCTTTATATATTCTGCCCTTCCCGCATAAAAACTGGACTATTTACAGCCGTTTGTGTAGCTTGCCGGCTCACTTACTGGTTAATGAACAGATTTTTTGTTGCCCTACTGGCAATGTGGTGCCTTTTGGCGCACCCGGCCGGCTCCCAAACCCCACCCACCGGCGGTACCTCCGCCACGCTGCTCGCCGGATTATTCAACTCGTATTGGGAAGACCGCGCCCGGCTGTTTCCGCTGATGGCCACGGCCCAGGGCGACAACCGCTACAACGACCGCCTGCCCAATGACCAGACCCGCGCCTTCCGCCAGCAGCAGACACGCTTCTACCGCCGCTACCTCAATGACCTGCTAAACATTGACCGCGCCCGCCTTTCCAGCGACGACAAGCTCAGCTACGACATCTTTCAGTACGAGATGCGCAGCCGCCTCGAAGGCCTGCGGCTGACTACGTGGATGATGCCGTTTGCCCAGTTTTACAGCCTGCCCACCACGCTCAGCCAGCTGGGGGCGGGCACCGGCGCGCAACCGTTCAAAACGGTGAAAGACTACGACAACTGGTTGGCCCGGGTGAACAAATTCCCCGTGTGGGCCGACTCGGCCATCGGCAATTTCCGGCAGGGCATGAAGGCGGCCGTGGTGCTGCCCCACGTGCTGGTGCTGAAAATGGTGCCCCAGCTGCAGTCCCAGGTGACGGCCGATGCCGCCAAAAGCCTGTTTTACGGCCCCATTACGCACCTGCCGGCCAGTTTTTCAGAGGATGACAAGGCCCGCCTCACCAGTGCCTACCAGCAGGCCATTCTTACGGAAGTGGTGCCCACCTACCGCAAGCTGGCCGACTTCCTGAACACCGAATACCTACCCCAGGCCCGCAGCAGCACCGGCCTGGGCGACGTGCCCGGCGGGGCCGAAATGTACCGCTACGACGTGCGCCTGATGACCACCACCGACCGCACGCCCGACGCCATCTACCTCACCGGCCTGGCCGAGGTGAAGCGCATCCGGGCTGAGATGGAAGTGGTGAAAAAGCTGGTCGGCTTCAAAGGTAGTCTGCCCGGCTTTTTCAGCTACCTGGGCTCCAGCGCCAGATTCATGCCCTATAAAACGCCGGACGACGTGCTCAACGCCTTCCGCGCCATCCAGGCCCGCATCACGCCCAATTTGCCCAAGCTGTTCGGGCGTGCGCCAAAGTCGCCGTTTGAGATTCGGCAGACGGAGGCCTTCCGCGCCGCCACGGCTTCGGCCGAGTACAACCGGGGCACGCCGGACGGCTCCCGGCCCGGCATTTTCTACGTGCCCATTCTCGATGCCACCAGGTTCAACGTGACTTCCGGCATGGAGTCGCTGTTCCTGCACGAGGCCATTCCTGGGCACCACTACCAGTTGTCGTTGCAGCAGGAAAACACCAGCCTGCCCAAGTTCCGGCGCTTCGCCTCCTACCCCGCTTTCAGCGAGGGCTGGGCGCTGTACTGCGAAAGCCTGGGCAAGGAGTTGGGACTGTATACCGACCCCTACCAGCGCATCGGCGCGCTGGGCGATGAGATGCACCGCGCCCTGCGCCTGGTGGTAGACGTGGGCATGCACGCCAAAGGCATGAGCCGCGAGCAGGCCATCGACTACATGATGGCCAACGAACCCATCTCCGAGCAGGCCGCCACGGCCGAAATCGAGCGCTACCTGGCCATGCCCGGCCAGGCGCTGGCCTACAAAACCGGCCAGCTCAAAATCCGCGAGCTGCGCACCCGCTACGAAAAGCAGTTGGGTAAAAAATTTAACCTCAGGGCTTTTCACGATGAGATTCTGGCCGGCGGCTCCATGCCCCTGGCCGTGCTGGAGCGCCGAATGGACGCCTGGGCCGCCCGGCAGCGGTAAGAATAGCGTGGTCAGCATCCACCTGTCATCCTGAGCTCGCGAAGGATGACGGTACCGACACCCCGTGCCCCAAACTGTTACCTTGCCCCATCTTTCGTACTCTCCGAATCTCATCCTTGATGTCGCACTTCAATTCCCGCCACCGGCTGACTGGTTTTCTGGCCGGCCTCGGCCTGGCTTTCACCCTACTTCCCACCCCTGGCATGGCCCAAAACCCCGCTCCCGCTACGTCGGTTATCGTCCGCGCCGGCCAGGCCCCGCTGCTCCAGCCCTGGGGCGGGGCCCACGGCAGCGTGCCGGCTTTTGATAAAATTCAGGTAGCCGATTTCAAGCCCGCGCTGGAAGCGGCGATGGCCGAAAACCTGGCCGAAATCAACGCCATTGCCACCAACCCAGCCGCGCCCACGTTCGAAAACACCATCGCGGCCATGGAGCGCAGCGGCCGCACCCTCGACCGCGTGCAGGCCGCTTACGGCGTGTGGAGCAGCACCCTGAACGACAAAGCCTTCAGCGCCGTGGAAACGGAAATGGCCCCGAAGCTGGCGGCGTTCAGCGACCAGATTACGCAGAACGCGGCGCTGTTCAAGCGCATTGAGGCATTATATCAATCGCCCGAAACCAGGAAGCTGACGGCGGAGCAGCAGCGGCTGGTGGAGGTTGATTACAAGCAGTTTGTGCGGGCGGGTGCTAAGCTCGATGCCCCAGCCAAGGCCCGGCTCTCGCAAATCAACCAGCAGCTGGCGGGGCTGTTCACCAACTTTTCGCAGAACGTGCTGGCCGACGAGGCCGATTCGGTGCTGGTGCTGAAAACCGACCAGGACCTGGGCGGGCTGCCGGCCTCGCTGCGCGACGCGGCTAAAACCACGGCCGGCAGCCGCAAAATCGTGGCGGCGGGCGTGATTACCAACACCCGTTCCAGCATCGACCCGTTCCTGACCTACTCGGACCAGCGCGGGCTGCGCGAGAAGGCCTGGCGCATGTTCACGAACCGGGGCGACAACGGCGGCGCGCACGACAACAACGCCCTCATCACCCAGATTTTGCAGTTGCGGGCCGAGCGCGCCAAGCTGCTGGGCTATGCCACCCACGCTCACCTGCGCCTCGACAACACGATGGCCAAAACGCCGGAAGCCGCCATGCAGCTGATGGAGCAGGTGTGGAAGCCCGCCGTGGCCCGCGAGCACGAGGAAGTGGCCGATATGCTGGCCCTGGCCAAAAAGGAAGGTGCTCCCACCAGCTTCAAAATTGAGCCCTGGGACTACCGCTACTACGCCGAGAAGGTGCGCAAGGCCCGTTACGACCTCGACCAGAACGAGGTAAAGCAGTACCTGCAATTGGATAAGATGCGCGAAGGCATGTTCTGGGTGGCCGGCGAGCTGTTCAACTTCGCCTTCGTGCCCGTGACCGATGTGCCCGTGTACCACCCCGACGTGAAGGTGTGGCAGGTGAACGACAAAACTACCGGCAAACAGGTGGGCCTCTGGTACTTCGACCCCTACGCCCGGCCCGGCAAAAACTCGGGCGCGTGGATGAATGCCTACCGCAACCAGGAGCGCCTGGACAAGCCGGTGACCACCATCGTGTCCAACAATTCCAACTTCGTGAAGGGCAAAGACGGCGAGCCGGTGCTCATTTCCTGGACCGACGCGACCACGCTGTTTCACGAGTTCGGCCACGCCCTGCACGGGCTGTCGAGCAACGTGACTTACCCCTCGCTTTCGGGCACCAGCGTAGTGCGCGACTACGTGGAATTCCCCTCGCAGCTGCTGGAAAACTGGCTGGCTACGCCCGAGGTGCTCAACCGATTTGCGCTGCACTACCAGACTGGCCAGCCCATTCCGAAGGTGCTGGTAGACCGCATCAACAAGGCCAACTCGTTCAACGAAGGCTTCGCCACCACCGAGTTTCTGGCCAGCGCCCTCATCGACATGAAGCTGCATTTGGCCGGCGCGCAAAAAATTGACCCCGATAAGTTTGAGCGCGAAACCCTGGCCGAAATGGGCATGCCCTCCGAGCTGGTGATGCGCCACCGCACGCCGCAATTCTCGCACGTTTTCTCCTCCGACGGCTACTCGGCGGGCTATTATTCCTACCTCTGGTCGGTGGTGCTGGCAGCCGATGCCTTCAGCGCTTTCACCGAGGCCGGCGGGCCCTACGACAAGGCCGTGGCCGCCCGCCTGCGCAAAAACGTCTTCACCGTGGGCAACACCGTGGACCCCGCCGCCGGTTACCGCGCCTTCCGGGGCCGCGACCCCAAGATTGACGCGCTCATGAAGCAGCGCAACTTCCCGCTGGCGGGGGCCAAAACCAGCAACCCGGCTCTGACCAAAAAGCCGGTTGGCAAAGCCAAGCCGGCGGCGGCGAAGGGCAAATAGCCGTTCGTTGGCAATTGTTAATTCCAGGAAAGCCCCGTTATTGGGGCTTTCTTTTTACCATTGAAAAGTAGGGTGCGGGGCTTGTCCCCGCCTATCGTTGAACATAATCGCGGAAGCGGCGCAGACGACGGGCGGGTCCCCTACACATCAAATCTGAGAACGGCTTCAATTCACTACAGCCAGCATTAGCTGAAATCAACGCAACCTAACCGGGCCACCCGCCGACCTTTCGCGCCCAATCATACCACTCTTTAGCCTGCTCCTTCTAAAGCCTATGCATAAGTACGTACCGGCCCTGCTCGCGGCCGCGACCTTTTTCGTTTCCGCCGCCGCCTCGGCCCAGCAGTTGCCCGTTCTCACGGCCGAGGACTACGCCCGCGCCGAGCGCTTCCTGAGCTACAACACCCAGCCGCTGGTGGACCACAGCGCCGGCCAGCCCAACTGGCTCGCGGGCGACCGGTTCTGGTACCGCGTGCTCACGGCGCAGGGCAGCGAGTTCGTCCTCGTGGACCCCGCCCGCAAGACCCGCATGGCCGCCTTCGACCAGGCCAAGCTGGCTGCCGCGCTATCCACGGCCACCGGCAAAACCTACGAGGCGGCCCGGCTGCCGTTTCGCACGCTCACGTTTTCGCCCGATGAAAAGACCATTTCCTTCGCGGCCAGTGGCAAAAGCTGGAAATACGACGTGGCCAGCGGGCAGCTGAGCCCCGACGCCGCCCCCGCCGCCAAACCGAGCCCCAACGCTGAGAACGAAATCGAGTCGCCCGATGGCAAGCTGGCCGCTTACATCAAGGACTACAACCTGTGGGTGCGCGACACCAAAACCAACCAAAGCACCCAGCTCACCACCGACGGGGCCAAGGATTACGGCTACGCCACCGACAACGCCGGCTGGACCACCAGCGACAAGCCGGTGCTGCGCTGGTCGCCGGACTCGCGCAAAATCGCCACCTTCCGGCAGGACCAGCGCGCCGTGGGCGATATGTATTTGGTGAACACCAACGTGGGCCATCCCACCCTCAAATCCTGGAAATACCCGCTGCCCGGTGATAAGGACATTGCCACCATCGAGCGGGTAGTCATCGAAGTAAACAGCCCGAAAGTGGTGCGCTTCCAGATGGCCCCCGACCCGCACCGGGGCTCGCTCTCGGATGACATTTCGAGCAGCGGCACCTTTGATGATGTGGACTGGAGCGCCGATGGCCGCGAGCTGGCCTTCGTGTCGACCTCACGCGACCACAAGGAGGAAAAAATGCGGGTGGCCGATGCCGCTACCGGCGCGGTGCGCGACGTGTTTTCGGAAACCGTAGCCACGCAGTACGAATCGGGCCAGGGCGATATCAACTGGCACTACCTACCCAAAACGAAGGAAGTTGTCTGGTATTCGGAGCGCGACAACTGGGGCCACCTTTACCTCTACGATGCTGGCAGCGGCAAGGTAAAGAACCAGATTACCAAGGGCAACTTTGTGGTGACGCAGCTGCTGAAAGTGGATGAGACAAAGCGCCAGCTCTACTTTCTGGCCGATGGCCGCGAGCCGGGCAACCCGTATTTCACCCATCTCTACCGCGTGGGGCTGGATGGCAAAAACCTCACGCTGCTCACGCCGGAGGCTGGCAACCACCAGGTTATGCTTTCCCCTTCGGGCAAATATTTCGTCGATACATACTCGCAGCCCGACCGGCCCGGCGTGACCGTGTTGCGCGGGGCCGATGGCAAGCTGCTGGAGACGCTGGAGAAAACCGATATTTCCCGCCTCACCGCTACCGGCTGGAAGGCTCCCACGCCTATCACGGTGAAAGCCCAGGATGGCCAGATTGACCTGTACGGCCTGATGTTCACGCCCACGAACCTGGACCCCAACAGGAAGTACCCGATTATCAACTACATCTACCCGGGGCCGCAGGGCGGCGGCGTGGGCAGCTGGTCGTTTGCCTCGGCGCGGAACGACCACCAGGCGCTGGCTGAGCTGGGCTTCGTGGTGGTCGTCATCGAAGGCAGCTGCAACCCGCTGCGGTCCAAGAGCTACCACGATGCCTGCTACGGCAACATGGCCGAAAACACGCTCTCGGACCAGGTGACCGGCATGCGCCAGCTGGCGCAGAAGTATCCGTACATCGACCTGAACCGGGCCGGTATCTGGGGGCACTCGGGCGGCGGCTACGCCACGGCGGCGGCCATGTTCCGCTACCCGGATTTCTTCAAAGTCGGCATCTCGGAATCGGGCAACCACGAAAACCGCAACTACGAGGACGACTGGGCAGAGCGCTACATCGGCCTGCTGAAAACCAACGCCGACGGCACCACCAGCTACGATAACCAGGCCAACGCCACCTTCGCTAAAAACCTCAAAGGCAAGCTGATGCTGGCCCACGGCCTGATGGACAACAACGTGCCGCCCTACAACACCATGCTGGTAGTAGAGGCCCTCACCAAAGCCAACAAGAGCTACGACCTAGTGGTATTTCCGAACGCCCAGCACGGCTACGGCGCTTACTCGCCCTACATGATGCGCCGTCGCTGGGACTATTTCGTGCAGAACCTGGCCGGTGAACAGCCGCCCCACGACTACGAGATGAAGCCCCACGCCGACCCGCGCAACGCGGTGCAATAGCGGAACGAGGAACAAGAGGAACGTCATGCTGAGCGCAGTCGAAGCATCTCTACCGCAGCAAGTAATCCATTCGGTTTACTATTGCGATAGAGATGCTTCGCCTCTGCTCAGCATGACGTTTTTTATTAGTCTAATGCGTCCATGAAAAGTCTTCTGCTTCAACGGCTCCCAGTTCCCAAGTTTCTCTGGCTGCTGCCGCTGCTGCTGCTCCAGCCCGGCTTCGGCCATGCCCAGCGCCGCTTCGAGCTGGCCGATATCAGCCGGCTGGTGAATGTGGGCGACCCGCAGCTTTCACCCGATGGCAAAAGCATTCTGGTAACAGTAGCGCGGCCCAACCTCGCTACCAACCGCCACGATGCCGAGGTAGTGCTGGTGGACGTGGCCACCGGCCGGCAGCGCCTACTCGTAGCCGACCGGCCCACGGTGAAGCAGCCGCGCTGGTCGCCCACCGGCGACCGGCTGGCTTTTCTGGCGCGCACCAGCACCGGCAAGGACGCGCACACCCAGCTATTCGTGCAGAACCTGGCCTCCGGAGAAGCCCGCCAGCTCACCACGGCCGTGGCCAACGTGCAGCTTTACAGCTGGAATCCCGATGGCACGGCCCTCGCCTACTCGGCCGCTGATGCGCCGGCCAATGCGGCCGAAGTGGCCCGGGGCAACGACAGCTTCGAGGTGGGCAACAGCAGCGCCACCCTCACGGCTCCGCCCGCGCCCGACCACCTGTGGCTGGTTTCGGCCAATGATGGGCAGCCCGCCCGCCGCCTCACCAGCGGCCCGCTGAGTTTGCCCGATGACTCCTCGGCCCCCTTCGCCTGGGCTCCCGACGGCCGCACGCTGGCGTGCGTGCTGCGCCCCAGTGCCCAGACCGGCGACCCGGAAAGCGCCATTTACACGCTGGACGTGGCCACCGGCACGGCACGCGAGCTGCCCGGCTCCCCGCACCGCGTCGATTTGCCGGCCTACTCGCCCGACGGCCGCTGGCTGAGCTACCAGACGCCCCGGGAGCCGCCCTATTTTGAGTCGTTGGAATTTGACGTAGTGCCCGCGGCTGGTGGCCCGGTGCGCCACCTCTGCCGCGTCCTCGACCGCAACCTGCAACGGGCCATCTGGAGCCCGGATAGCAAAAGCCTGCTGGTGGGTGGCAACGACGGGGCCACGGTTTCCATCTGGCAGCAGGAGCTGAACGGGCGCAGCCGCAAGCTGCCGCTGGGCGTGGTGTCGCCGAATGGCAGCTACTGGGTGGAAATGGCGGTGGGCCGCCGCAATGCCGTGGCTATCACCGCCAACGAGCCGGGCCGCCCGGCCGAGCTATACTACCTGCCCACGCCCACGGCCGCCCCGCGCCGCCTCACCGATTTCAACCATGAAACCGCCGCCCTGGCCCTGGGCCGCATGGAAGCCGTGGAATGGCAGTCGGACAACCTGCGCCCTGATGGCATCCTCACCTACCCGCCCGGCTTCGACCCTGCTCAAAAATACCCGCTGGTGCTGATGATGCACGGCGGGCCGTCGAATGCCTCCCGGGCGGCATTTTATGGGCTGGGGCAGGCGGTGTCGGCGCACGGCTACGTGGTGTTCCAGCCTAATTACCGGGGCAGCGACAACTTGGGCTACGCCTTTCAGCGGGCTATTCGGGATGATGCGGGGGCCGGGCCGGGGTGCGATGTGCTGGCCGGCATCGCCGCGCTGGAACGGCGCGGCTGGGTCGATACCAGCCGCATTGCACTGTCGGGGGCCAGCTACGGCGGCTTTATGACGGCGTGGCTCATGGGCGAGTCGCGCCGTTGGTGCTGCGCGGTGGCGGCGGCCTCGGTGGTTGATTTGCTGGACAGCTACAACCTGAGCGACAACAACATTGCCAATGCCGGGCACTACGGCCCCTCGCCCTGGCTCAGCGCCGAGAACCTGGCGCACTACCAGGCGCAGTCGCCCATTTCGCGGGCCACGCGCTGGCGCACGCCCACCCTCATTCTGCACAACGTGGGCGACTTTCGAGTGCCCATTGCCAATTCCTACAAGCTCTACCACGCCCTGCAAGACCACCACGTACCGGTGCGTTTCGTGGCCTTCCCCATCGCGGCCCACGTCCCGTCCGACCCCGTGCGCAGCGCCGAGTGGAACCGCCTGTGGCTGGAGTGGCTCGACCGGTACCTGCGGCCTGTGGAGCCGGCCACTAAGTGAGCGTGAGCGCCGGATAGTCGGGCGGGCTGCAAACTTTTCATTGCGCCGATACTTCTGTTGCCGACCTTGCAAAAAATTCTTCTTTTTCCTGCTACTCATGATAAAAATCCCTTCCCGTGCCGCCCGCCTGTTGCTGGCCAGCCTGGCGCTAGCCGCCCCGTTAGCCGCCGCTGCTCAGAAAAAACCAACGCCGAAAGCCCCCAACGCCGAAAGCGCCATCCGCGAAAGCGACATCAAGCGCGACCTGTTTGCGCTGGCCAATGACCATTTTCGGGGCCGGGAGGGCGGTACGCTCGATGAGTTGAAAGCCAGCGTGTGGCTTGCCGACCAGATTCGGGCCACCGGCATGCTGCCCGCCGGCGACGACGGCACCTACTTCCAGTGGTTCAACCTGCAACGCACCCGCTTGGGGAAGAGCAGCACGCTTCGCATTGGCACCCACGAGATTAAGCTGAACGAGGATGGCGCGGTAGTGGCTCCCACCAATGCCAGCATCAACGCGCCGCTGGTGTACGTGGGCACCGGCTCGGCGGCAGAGCTGGCCAAAGTTGACATCAAGGGCAAGGCCGTGGCCGTGCAGATTGCCGGTGCGCCGACGGACGGCATTAGCTACCGGCGCTACGTGTTTGGCAAGTTTGCCGGACAGGCCGGCGAACTGGTGAAGGCCGGTGCGGTGGCCGTGGTGTTTGTATCGGATGCGCCTTCGCAGGCCCTTTACGACCATTGGAGCCACATTTATGAGCGCGGGCGCTACAGCCTGCCCGGCGCGGCCAGCACCAAAGTAGTGAGCACGCCGCCCGTGGTGTGGCTGCCCGCCAGCGCCGCCAGCTGGGTGCAGCAGGCCGGCCAGCAGTTCAGCACCGAGCTGAAAGTGGAGAGCTTCCAATACCCGTCCGTCAACATCGTGGCCAAAATGCCCGGCACCGATGCCCAATTGAAAAAAGAATACGTCCTGTTCAGCACCCACCAGGACCACGATGGCGTGCGTGCGCCCATCGCCGGCGACTCAATTTATAACGGGGCCGATGACAATGCCACCGGCTGCGCGGCCCTGCTGGCCATCATGCGCGCCTTTAAGCAGCAGCCGGGGCGGCGCTCGGCGCTGTTTGTGTACCAGGGCTCGGAGGAGCGCGGCCTGATTGGCTCGACGTACTTTTCGGCCCATCCCACGGTGCCGCAGTCTTCCATCGTGGCCGTGCTGAACGCCGAAATGATGGGCCGCAACGTGGCCGACAGCGCCGCTCTGCTAGGCTCGACGCCGCCGCACATGAACTCCTCCGACCTCGTGAAAACCGCGCTGGCCGCCAACCAGGCCGGCCCCAAATTCAAGCTCGATACCGAGTGGGACAAGCCCACGCACCCCGAAGGCTGGTACTTCCGCTCCGACCACCTGCCCTACGCCCGCCTGGGCATCCCGGCCATCATGTACACCTCGCTGTTGCACGTGGACTACCATACGCCGCGCGACGAGGCCAGCCGCATCGACTATGCCAAGCTCACGCGCATGACCACCTGGATGTACCTCACCGGCTGGGCCGTGGCCAACCGCACCGCCCCGCCGGCGCGGGAACCCGGCTTCAAGCTGGAGCGGTAACGTAGCGCGGACTCTGCGCGTCTGCGCGTGAACGAAGGTCGTAAGACTCTTATCATGTGCGGACTCGCAGAGTTCACAGTACACCCACCAGCCGCCCACATCGTATGGAAAACTATGCTTAAACTGACTAATCCTGAACTGGCCTTCGTGCTGGGCCGCCTGCTGCTGGGCGTGAATTTTCTGACCCACTTTCTGGTGCGTTTGCCCAAGCTGGCCGGCTTCAAAGCGGGCTTGCTGAAGCAATTTGCGGCCACGCCGCTGCCCGCGCCGCTGGTGGAGCTGTTCGCCACCGTGCTGCCTTTCGCGGAAGGTGCCATCGGGCTGCTATTGCTGCTGGGCCTGTTCACACGCCCGGCGCTGGCCGCCGCTATGTTGCTGATGACGAGCCTGGTTTTCGGCAGCAGCCTGCTGGAACAGTGGGACACGGTGGGCACCCAGATGCTTTATGGTCTGTTCATTTTCGCGCTGGTTCTGCATAGCCAGCATAACCGCCTGTGCCTCGACCGCGCCCCGGCCCCGGTTGCCCCCTGAAAACGGCCTGAACATTTGACGGGATGAGCGGGTCTTGGCTCTGCTTCTCACTCCCCGCTCCCATTTCCCGCTCCCAGATACATGCGCCACCTCACTGCCGCCGACATCGCCGGCTTCGATAAAATCTACCGCCTCAACCTCGTCAACGGCTTGCCGGGCTTCAAATCAGCCAACCTCGTGGGCACGGCCTCCGCCGATGGCGCGACTAACCTGGCCGTGTTCAGCTCGGCCCTGCACCTGGGCTCCGACCCGGCCCTGCTGGGCATTGTGACGCGCCCCACCACCGTGCCGCGCCACACCTACGCCAACCTCAAAAGCAGCGGCTGCTACACCCTCAACCACGTCCCCGAGGCCCTGGCCGCCCAGGCGCACTACACCTCCGCCAATTTTCCGGATGATGTTTCGGAGTTTGATGCCTGTGGCTTTACGGCCGAATACCGCGACGGATTTCCCGCGCCCTACGTGGCCGAAAGCGCCGTCAGCATTGGCCTGCGGCTGCTGGAGGAGCACCACATCAGCAACGGCACGGTGCTGCTGGTGGGCACCGTGGAGCACGTTTATTTGCGCGACGAGCTGCTCCGCCCCGATGGTACCCTCGACTTAGTGGCGGGTGGCACGGCCACCATTTCGGGCCTCGATGGCTACCACGCCGTGCTGCCGCCCGTGCGCTTTGGCTACGCCCGGCCCGGCCAATTGCCAAAGCCGGAGTAGCCCGGCCACAGCCCGCCCGCAATTTCAACACAAAAAGCCCGCTACCGTCATGGCAGCGGGCTTTTTGCGTTTTGGGCAAGTGCCGGAGAATTATTTTTTGGCCTGCGCCTGGTCTACCGAACCCATCTGGCCGCTGGCGTCCTGTGGCGAGGTGGCGCTGGCCCCGGCCGGGGCCGAATCCAGCTTGTCTTTCACGGTGCCTTTTTTGATGGCCGTGGCCGAGCCGGTGCCCGTGGCGGGCTCCACGCGCTGCTGGTTGTTGATGCTGTCGCGGTCCACGTCCGATTTGTGCCAGCCGGGGGCGTTGGTGAAACCGTGTTTGAACTGCGGGTTTTTGCCGGGGCTCCAGTGGTATTCGCAGGACGAGAGCGAGGCCGCCAGGGCGGTGCCCAGCAACAGGGCCAGGGCGGGACGAATGGAAAGCTTCATGAAGTAGTACTTGGGATTGGTGGTGCAAAGTACGTTGATTTCGGGCGGAAGGCCAACGCAATACCGGCGGCGGCGCTACTTTCGGGCAATACTGCACCTTTCCGACCGTCCATGCCCGATTCTGACCCCAAGCCGCCCTCCCGCTTCCGCCGCGCCCTGGGGGCCGTGGGGCGGGCCGCCCTGCTGCCCGTGCGCGGGGCCAGCTACGTGGTGCGCGTGGGCCAGGCGCACCAGCATTTTTTCCTGCCCGTGCTCAACGGGGCCCTCGGCGACCAGCTGGCGGCCCGCTTCGACCCGCGCGCCATCCGGATGAGTTTCCGGCGCGGCGGGCAGGACGTGCCCGTGGCCGACCTGCGCCTGAGCGAGCCCCACCAGAAAACCGTGGTCTACGTCCACGGCCTGATGGGCGACGAACTCATCTGGCAAACCGGCTTCCAGGACCCGGCCGGCAGCCGCCGCTACGGCCCCCGCCTGGCCGAAGAAACCCACAGCCGCGCCCTCTACCTGCGTTTCAACTCGGGCCTGCACCTCTCCGAAAACGGCCGCGAGCTCAACCGCCTGCTCACGGAGCTGGTCGAAACCTACCCCGACGCCATCGGCGAGCTCGTACTGGTGGGCCACAGCATGGGCGGGCTCATCATCCGCTCGGCAGGGCATTATGGTCAGTTAGGAGTTAAAAGTGAAGAGCTAAAAGTTGTTACTAATGAATCAGCTACTACTCCCGACCCAAATCAACTCTTAACTCCTAACTCTTCACTCTTAACTGAAAAAGCCCCCTGGCTGGCGCATCTGCGCTCCATCTTCCTCATCGGCACGCCCAACGATGGCTCGTGGCTGGAGCAGAACTCGCACTTCACGGCGCGGCTGCTGGAGCGCATCAACCTGTTTCCCACGCGCTTCCTCAGCAAGGCCCTCAACCAGCGCAGCAACGGCATCAAGGACCTGCGCTACTCGATTCTGGTGGATGAGGACTGGCAGGACGCCCACGCCAACGACCTCACGCCACCCCGCACGCCCGTGCCGCCACTGCCCGGCGTGCAGTACCACATTCTGATGGGCTCCTGGCTACGGGCCACCCGGCCCTCGGCCCTGCGCGAGTATTTTGGCGATGGGCTGGTGGGCCACGGCAGCGCCCGGGGCCACGCCACCTTCGGCGACGAGGCGGCCCTGCCCGCCGGGGCCAGCGTGCGCACGGCCGTATTCAGCCAGCAGCACCACGGCGGCCTGCTCACGCACCCGGAGGTGTTCCAGTACCTCAAGCAGTGGGCGTGACGTTGCGCTTAATGAGGAATGAGGAATGAGGAATGAAAGAACGTCATGCTGAGCGCAGTCGAAGCATCTCTACCGCGCTAGTAATATAATTGAAGCAACGAAGCGGTAGAGGTGCTTCGACTGCGCTCAGCATGACGTTCTATTTACGGCACGACACTATGCTTCAATCCTGTCCAAGCTCTTCTCCCAGCTCCGTTTCGCAGTCGCACAGCACCTCACGCACGGGCTTTGCCACTTGGTAATCGGGCAGCGAAACTTCCTTCATATACACAATGGAAAGGTGAGTAAGCGGCGCGTGGGCCGGGTTTTCGTGCCAGATGCGCAGCAGGTAGTTGCAGTAGTAGGGCCGCATCCAGGCGTTGCTTACGAAGAGGTAATTCTCGGAATATTTGCGCCATCGGTCGTTTTTGAACAGCGCCACTATCGCGGCCGGCTTGGTGTGGCGGATAGGCGCGCCGGCCCGGTTCAGGTCGAGATGGCGGTTGTCGGCGGTGGTGGCGTCGAAGATGTACCAGCCATCGTCCTTGAACACCACCGGCGCAAACATGCCCCAATGCTGGTCGACCCGAAACAGCAGCCCGAACCAGCGCACCGGCGCGGGCAGCAAGCGGCCGGTGGGGCGCAGCACGGCCACATCATCAAGGTTCCACCAGCACACGTAGGCCAGCACCAGGGCCACGAAGACTTCGCGCCCGGCGCGCACCAGCCGCCGGCTCCCGGCCGAGGGCGCGCGGGTGTGCTCCAGGCGCAGGCGCCACGGCAGCTGCCAGGCCGGCAGCCGGGTGCGCCAGCCGGCGGCCTGCGCCGCGTGCCGGGCCGTGCGGCCCGTGAGCCAGTCCAGCGCCCCGGGCGGCAGCAGGCCCGGCAGCGAGGCCATGTTTATCAGGAAAAACAGGCCCACGTACAGCGTGAGGCTGATGCCGAGGTGAAACCCGAACAGCACGCCCACCACCAGCAGCCGCCACCACTTCACCCCCACCGGCAAAAACAGCGCAAACGGCAGCAGAAGCTCCATGTAATAGGTAGCGAAGGTGAGGCCGCGCAGCACGTCGGGGTGCGGGTAGAGCAAGCGCCCGCCGGGCAGCAGCAGCTGGTCGAGGCTGAAGGCGTAGTAGAGCGCAGAGCCAGTTTGGGTCCATTCAGTGCCGTTTTTGAGCAGCGCAGTACACCAGTACAGCAGCGCGATTTGCACCACGTAAGCCACCGTGGCCGCGCTGAAATAGTCGAGCCGCGCCGGGGCCGGCCGGTCGCACGCATCCCGGCTCCACACCCGGCCCCAGGGCAGAAACATGCCCCAGAACAGCAGCATCCGCAGCAGGTCATCGCCGCCCTGCCCGATGAGCGGGTTGCGGTTTTGCACCGACACCAGCAGCACCCACGAGGCCACCGTGGCCAGCCGCGTGTGGTAGCCCAGCAGCAGCGCCCCCGCCAGTGCCGCCGCCAGCAAAAACAGCACCGCCTGCGCCTGCCACAACCCACTGGCCGCGTGCAATGAGAACTGATAGGCCGACCACACATGGTCTTGCAGCGCCGCCAGCGGCAGCACGCCCATGTTGGCGTAGTGCGCCTCCAGGTCGGTGCTGCGAATGGCTAAATCGAGCAGCACCACGGCCGCCGTGGCCATGCGCAGCAGCGCCAGCGCCCGTAAATCGAGTACGAATGGCCGGCGTAGCACGCCCCAAAAACCCGGCCGGCCGGGCGCGGGAGCCAGCGGTTCGGCAGCCGTGCGTTGCGGTGGGGGCGTCAGGGCTTGGTTCATAGCGGAGGATGGCGGGCCGGCAGTAGGCCAGGCGCTAATTAACGGGCCGTGCCGGGTTTGCGTTAACATTGGCCCGGCTGGCCCGTTTAGCATAGCGGGCCACTCCTCAATTTCCGCCGCCATCCATGCCTGATTCCGCTCCCGATACCATCCTGTTCGACGGCGTGTGCAACCTCTGCAACGGTTTCGTGCAGTTCGTCATTCGCCACGACCCGGCGGGCTATTTCCGCTTCGCGGCCCTGCAAAGTGAGGCCGGCCGGGCCTTGCTGCTGGCCCACGGCCTGGCACCGGCCGCCGTCGCGGCCGACCCCGAATCGGTGCTGCTGCTCAGCGGCGGGCGGCTGTACTCGCATTCGGCCGCCGTGCTGCGCATTGCGGAGGGGCTGGGTGGTGTGTGGCGGGTGGCGGCACTGGGCCGGGTGCTGCCCGCCACTTGGCGCGATGCGGCCTACCGCTTCGTGGCCCGGCACCGCTACCGCTGGTTTGGCCGGCAGGAAAGCTGCATGCTGCCGACTCCGGCCCTGAAAGCGCGGTTTTTGTAAGGCGCACGCCGCGTATGGCATGCCACCCCAATGCAGGCACTGGCTTGGGCCGAACGAACTAAGCAAAAAGCTGTTTTGACTTTTTTCAACAAATAAGTATTTTATATAAACAATATAAATTCATTGATGGGCGCGTAGAAAAAACACGGCTCTACACCTTCACTTTTGCGTAGCGCTGGGAGCAGAAGGGCTTCTGCGCGATGCAGTCACCGAATCATTTCGTTTTCTAACTTGTATTTTGCACCACGTTAGCCCTCATTTGGCGGGGGCAAAAGGCAATAGTGGTTTTGCACTGTACAATTATTGCATAATACCCGACTGTGCTTGACCTATATGAATTTCGGATACGGCAAGGTTTCTTTTGCGCTGGTTTTTTCCTCCCTGTTGCTGTGCCCCAAACCGGGCCGCGCCCAAACCCCGGCCCCGCTGTGGCAGCCGGCCCCGGCCCTGGCACCGGCCGCCCGCAACGGCGATGCCGGCCCGAAAACCACCGGCCGCTGGTTTACCCTCGATGCCCCGCAGCTGGCCGCCCGCCTGGCCAGCGCCCCGCTCGCAACCAAACCCGCCGGCGCCGTCACGTTGGAGCTGCCCTACCCCGATGGCACGCTGCACCGCTTCGCCCTCACCAAAGTGCCGGTGATGGCCCCGGCGCTGGCCGCCCGCTATCCCCAGATTCAGACCTATGCCGGGCACGGGCTGGACGAGCCCACCGCCTCGGTGCGCCTCGAAACCTCGCCGGCCGGCCTGCACGCTCAGGTGTTGGACCTCACCAGCGCCCTCGTAATTGAGGCCGCACCCGGCACCGCCAACCGCTACCAGAGCCACCCCGACGTGCTGCCGGAGTTTGCCTGCCAAGCCCTGCGGGTGCCGGGCCGGGCGCGGCGGCCCACCGGGGGCACCCCGCCCACGCCGCCGGCACCGTATGGCAGCCAGCTCCGCGTGCTGCGCCTGGCCCTGGCCGCTACCGGCGAGTATACCCAGCAGCTGGGCGGCAACAGCGTAGCCACCACCCTGGCCAGCATGGTGACGCTGGTGAACTCCCTGAACGCGGTGTATGAGCGCGACCTGGCAGTGCGCCTGGAGCTGGTGGGCAATACCGACCAGCTTATTTTTACTAACGCCGCCACTGACCCTTACAACAACAGCGACGTGGTGAGCCTGGCGAACGACAACCAGGCCGTGGTGGACAACGCCATCGGCACGGGCAACTACGACCTGGGCCACGTGCTGGGCTACCTCGGCGGCGGCTACTCGGGCATCGCCTACGTGGATGTGACGTGCTTCGACCAGTATAAGGCCAGCGGGGCCTCGACGGGCAGCTCGGCGGGGTTGATGGCGACGGTGATGACGCACGAAATGGGCCACCAGCTCGGCTCGGAGCATACGTTCAATGGCGACAAAGTCAATTGCAGCGGCGGCAACCGCAGCCTCACGCTGGCCTTTGAGCCGGGCGCGGGCAATACCATCATGTCGTACGACTCGCGTTGCGCCCCCGACAACGTGGGGCCGGGCATCAATTACTTCCACGCCGGCAGCCTGAGCGCCATCGTGCCCAGCCTGAGCGCGGCCTGCGGCACCTTCACGGCCACCGGCAACCAGCCGCCCAGCCTGAGCGTGCCCGCCAGCAACACCTACACCATTCCGCTGGGCACCCCCTTCACCCTCACCGGCAGCGGCACCGACCCCAACGGCGACGCCCTCGCCTACTCCTGGGAGCAGCTGGACATAGGCAATGCCAGCGGCCTGGCCGGCGCGGCCACCGATGCCTCCGGCCCGCCACTATTCCGCAGCTTTGCGCCCGTGGCGAGCCCGGCCCGCACGTTTCCGAACCTAACGTCGCTGCTGGCCAACACGGCCTCGCTGGGCGAAATATTGCCCCAGGTGGCCCGCACGCTTAACTTCCGCCTCACGGCGCGCGACAACCACAGCGGCGTGACCGGGGCCAACGTGACCCTGGCCGTGGCCTCGGCCGGTCCTTTTGCCGTGACGGCCCCCAGCGCGGCCTTCACGGCGGCTCCCGGGAGTTCCTACGCCCTCACCTGGAGCGTGCTAGGCACCGACCAGGCCCCGGTGAGCTGCCCCGCCGTGCAGGTGCTTTTCTCGACCGATGGGGGCCTGACCTTCCCCACCGTGCTGCTGGCCAGCACGCCCAACGACGGGGCGCAATCGGTGCAGCTCCCCAACGTGAGCACCACCAGGGGCCGCTTCAAAATTCAGGCCCTGAACAACGTGTTTTTCGCCGTGAATAATGCCGACATTACCCTAACGGGTGCCCTGCCCGTGGAGCTGACGGCCTTTACGGCCGAGGCCCACGGCCCCACGGCGCACCTGGACTGGCACACGGCTTCGGAGAAAAACAACGCCGGCTTTGCCATTGAAGCCTCAACCGATGGCACGGCCTTCCGCCGCCTGGGCTGGGTGCCGGGCCAGGGCAGCAGCACCAGGCCCCGCAGCTACCAGTTCGACGACGCGGCGCTGGCCACCTACCCCGGCCCCACGGTGTACTACCGCCTCCGCCAGCGGGATAACAACGGCGCGGAAAGCCTCTCGCCGGTGCGGGCCGTGGCCGTCGGGTCGGTGGACCGGTTGCAGGTGTGGCCCAACCCGGCGGCGGGCACGGTCACGGTGGCGGGTCTGGCGGCGGGCCAGCGGGTGCAGGTGCTCGACCTGACTGGCCGGGTGCGGCTCACAGCTACGCAGGCCGGCCGCGGCGCGCTTCAGCTGGAGCTGGCGGCCCTCGCGCCCGGCCTGTACGTGGTACGCGGCAACGGCGCGGCCGTGCGCTTGGTGGTGAAGTAGCTAACCGCCAGCTTCCTTTAAACAGGTTTACGCAAGAATACCTCTACTTATTTCCCGCAGTGTTCGCAGTGGTTAAAACCGCAGTGGGCGCGGTGTCCGGCTAGCAAAACACTGCGCCCACTGCGGTTTTAACCACTGCGAACACTGCGGGAAACAACCTCTTCTACTTCTTAAACCAGTTGGAACGGCGCGCGCGGCGGCATTCGGCCTCGTACATGCGGCGGCCCAGGTCGCGCAGGAAGGGGAAGCCGATGCGGTCGTACTCGTATTTATCGTCGTTCAGCACGCCGTCGGCATTCACGTAGAGCACCGCGCTGAGCAGGAATTCGACGCCATTGCTTTCGTCCTGCACGTAGGCGTTGTCGATGAGGAAGCCGTAAGCCTGGCCGATTTTATTGAACACCCGCACGCCCGGCGGCAACGGCGCGATGCCGCCCCCACCCAGCAGGAATTTGGCGTAGGTATCGGGGTAATGCGCGGCGTCGTAGCGCGGGTGCGGGCTTTGGCGCGGCAGCTGCGAGAGGACCTCGCGCAGCAGGGCATAGTCCTGGGGCAGCAGGCGCAGGCGGCGGGCCGGCGGCTCGCTTTCGGGAAACAGAATCAGGCGCAGCAGGTGCTGCAAGTCGGGCAGTGAAAACGCGTTTTTCCGCGTGAAATCCAGCGGGCCGACCACTGTTTGCGCTCCGTTGATATAGGCTTCGCCGATGTGCTCGCCCCGCAGGCCCAGCCGGGGCCAGGGGCCGGCGTAGTAGCCGGCGGGCCGGGCCAGAATGACTTGCGTGGCGGCGGTATCGGCGTAGAACGCGACGGGGTTGGTGTGCCGGCTGCCGGGCTCCTGGTCGCCCACGGCCAAGCGGTGCAGCAGCCGGCTGTGGCGCAGGCCCAGGCGGGCCAGCTCCCGGTTCAGCTCCTCGGGGCCCACGAACTCATACAGCCGGTTGAAGGCGTCGTTATCGCTCACGAGGAGCGCCTTGCGCACGTAGTTGGCCAGCGTGGGCCGGCCGCTGGCGCTGCTGGTATCACGCCGCACCCGCGTCTGCCCCGCGAAGGCCGAATCGGTGAGCATCGGCAAATCGGGGCCGAGGCCGGGATATTGCGCGCTCAGGCCGCGCATTTTTTGCAGGGCCAGGGCGGCGGCGGCCAGCTTCACGGCGCTGGCCGGGTAGAAGTATGCGCGGGGCCGCAGCCGGTAGCCATAGGTTTTGAAATGGGCCACGCCCGCCGCATCGCGCCGGATGCGGGTGTACTGCACCTGCAAACGATAGAAGCCCGGCCGGGCCAGCACCCGGCCCAGGCCCGTGGTATCGGGGCGCAGCACTTGGCGCAGGGCATTGGGGCGAAGCTGCGCGCCAGCGGGCCGGCTCAGCAGGGCCAGCACCAGCAGCAGGCCGCGGATAAGCATACTCCTTCGCATCAGCAATGCACTTGTTGGGCTTTGCGCAGCCAGGCTTCATCAATGGTGGCCCCCAGCCCCAGGCCGGTGGGCAACTCAATCACGCCGCTGGGGCGGTAGCGGATGCCGCCCACCACGGGGTCCTCGGTGAACAGGAGCGGGGTGTCGAAATCGCAGTGGTGAATGGCGGGGTTGCTCAGGGCCAGGTGGGCGGCGGCCGTCATGCCGAGGCGCGATTCGAGGAAGCCGCCCACTTGCAGCGTGAGGCCGGCGGCCTGGCCCAGCTTCGCAATTTTCTGCGCCCGGTGAAAGCCGGAGGATTTGCCCAGCTTGATATTCAGCAGCTGGCAGGCCCGGAGCTGGATGAGGCGGGCCGCGTCGTGCTCGTCGCCGCAGCTTTCATCGGCCATGATGGGGATGGGCGAGGCGGCCGATACCCGGCTCAGCTCCATGAAATGCTGGCGCAGAATGGGCTCCTCGCAGTGCTCGATGTTGAACTCGCCCAGCGCCTGGAGCACGGCAATCGCGTTATCGGCCGTGGCCCAGCCCTGGTTGGCATCGATGCGCAGCGGGTGCGTGGGGCCGATGCCCGCCCGGATGGCCCGCACCCGGGCCACGTCCTCCGCCAGCGTCCCGCCCAGCTTCACCTTGATGGCCGGGAAGCCCTCCCGCTGAAAGCGCACGGCATCGGCCCGCATTTTATCGGCGGGGCCGAGGCTTACGGTCATGTCGGTGGTGAGGATTCTGTCGTTTTTGCCGCCCAGAAATTCGTAGAGCGGCAGGCCGGCGTGCTGCGCCGCAATGTCGTGCAGGGCAATATCGAAGGCGCTTTTGATGCTGCTGTTGCCGTAGATGATGCGGTCCAGCTCGGCCAGGCAGCCGGGCAGGTCCAGCGCGTCGCGGCCCTTGAGGGCGGGGGCAAAGTACTGGCCCACGATGAAGCCGGTGTCCACGCTCTCGCCGTTGATGGTGAGGAAGGGGCTGCACTCGCCGTAGCCGGTGTGCCCATCGGCTGTGCGCAGCACCACCACAATATTTTCGACCGCCAGCAGCGGGCCGAGGGAAATAACGAACGGCTCGCGCAGCGGCACCCGCAGCTGGTAGATACTGATGGCGTGGAGGATGGTACCGGGCATGGAATCAGGAGTTGGGCCGCAAAGTAGCGCGAACTTTCAGTTCGCGTCTCCGCGCCGCTCGGCACAGTCGTGTACCAGCCGGCGTTTCTTTATTTCCGGCCGGCCGGCTGCTGCTTTAGCTCGGCCAGGGCGCGCACGACCACGGGGTCTGCCATCCGCGCCAAATCCTGGCGGGTGTTTTTGACGGTGATGCCGACCGGGGTGCCGGTGCCTTCGTAGCACACCTTGCGGGCATCGTAATACCGCTGGTTGGAGAGCGAAACCAGCCACTTGTTGGGCAGCGTGAAGCCGTACATATCGGAGTAGATGCCCCGGCTATTCTCGCCGATGAGCTGGGTGTGCGGCAGCTGCCGCATGAGCATGGCAAACACGTCGCCGGCGCTCACGGTCTTGTCGTTGGTGAGCACCGCTACTCTGCCGCGATACGGGGCCGGGCCACGGGGCGCGATGGTCCAGGTTTCGGGTTTTTCCAGTTCCTCGTAGCCGCCGCCGCGCTGGCGGGTTTGCTTGTACATGCCCACCAGCGGGCGGGCGGTGAACCGGCCCGCCATTTCGAAGCTGAACTCGTCGTTGCCGCCGATGTTGTCGCGCACGTCAATAATCAGCCCCCTGGAGCCGGCGAATTTCGGGAAGAGCGTATCGAGCAGCTTGCCGAGGGCCACGGCATCGGGTTTGTTGTCGGCTTCCTGGTCCACGAAGCAGCGGTTGAACCGGAGGTAGGCCCACTGCGCCGACACGGCGTACCGGAACAGCGGCTGGCCTCGGAAATCCGGCCCCAGGGTCTGAACCGGGCCAAAGCCATTCTGGGCCAGCGTGTGGTCCACCATTGCCCAGAACCGGCCGCGCAGGCTGTCGGTGGGAAACTCCCGGGCAAACCGCGAGGGCTTCACCGACTTGAACTGCTTCACGCCCGGCACAATCAGGTTGATGTGGTTGTCCTGAAACGGGGTCAGCATGGCCGAAAACACGGCGTAGAGCGAATCGGGCGGGGTGGTGGCCGTGACGCGGGGCCGGTACTGCCGGTAGGCCTGGTGCCAGTCGATGCGGCGCAGCTTGAAAAACGCGTAGTTGTCCTCGAAGGTGTGCCAGAGCACTTCAAAGTTCAGCTCCGGGGCCGACAGCAGCGTGTCCTTCGGGTATGAAACGGGGTTTTGGGCGTGCGCCACCGTGGTGCAACCCCACAGCATGACCACCAGAAAAAGCTTTTTCATACAGGTATTTGGTATAGCAGCGCCCAAAGTAAGGCCATCCGGCTTATCACTGCGGCAAGGCCCTTTACGCCACCACCGACGCCCGCAAATACGCCGACTACGTGGTGACCGACACGCCCGCGCCGGCCGTGCCGCCCGTGCCGGGCAAGGCGTAGCGGCCGGGTGGGTGGGAACGAAACAGGGCACCCCATGGGGTGCCCTGTTTTGGTTTTGGGTGGCTGGCTTGGTTGGCACGCGTCAGTACAGCCTCAAGGGGCGAGCAAATCCTCTACACGGTAGGTGTAGTGGCCCGCGCTCTGTTCGGCGAAGAGGGTACACCGAAGAACCAAGTCGCTCGGAGCTCCATCTACGCACAAGCGGATGTCGGCGAAGAGTTCTGCGTGCTTCCCTTCCCCAAGCGTCAAATAGGCTTTGGGGACTTTGTGCGGTAAGGTAATGCGTTGCCCGTGCTCAGCCAGAACGACGTTGAGGTCTTCGACTGCACATCGACTGGCTTTGCCGCCCCGAAGCGCCTGCTCAATACCCCCACTGCTTAACAGATGTACGATGTGCTGAATAGTTGCCCATACCAATTCCTTGTCAAATCTGTGCATACCAGCAAGGTAATTCTGGTTCAGTAAAACGGCAGTTTTTATTTGTTGCAAACAGAAAAGGTGCCCCATGAAGCGCCTTTTCTGTTTGCAACTTTAAGAAACTTAAGCAGCCGGTGCTACCTCCCCCTTACCCGCCCCCGCCAGCACGACGCGCACGCGCACCTCGCCGAAGCCGACGGGCACCACCAGGCCGGGTAGCACCAGCCCCGTTTCCAGCGTTTCTGCTGATACGGTGGCGGGCTGGCCGTCGGTGGTTACGTCGATGGCACCGGCCACGCCGTGCAGCACCACGCGGTAGGTGGCGTAGCTGGGCGCGTAGTCGCCTTCGATGGCCTGGGTGAGGACGAGGTCGGTGGCGGAGCCGGTGACGGTGAAGCGGCGCACGGTTTTGTGGCCTTCGAGGTAGGCGTAGCCTTCGCCGCCGTCGTCGTAGAGGACGCTCTCGGCGGTGCCGTTTTTGTAGTACACGTGCAGGGTGAGTTCGGTGACGGGGGTTTCGCCCACGTACTGCATTACCGGCTGCATGGTGATGACCGCGCCGGCCTTGACGAAGAGCGGAATGCGGGTGAGGTCGGCCGCCGCCCAGACTTCGCTGCCACCGGCCTGGGGCGTGTCGGTCCAGTAGTAGAACCAGTCGCCGCGGGGCAGGTACATCCAGCGGCCATCGGCGCCGGGCTGGGTGATGGGGCACACCAACAGGTGGTCCCCGAGGCCGAACTCGGCCATGCGCAGGTAGGTTTCGGTGTCGTTCTGGTCGAGGAAGGTGAGCGGGCGCAGCATGGGCGTGCCCTTGGTGGCGTACTGCCAGAAGGCGGTGTACATATAGGGCAGCAGGCGGTAGCGCAGCTCGATGAAGTGGCGGGCCAGGTCGGTCACGGTGTCGCCGAAGCTCCAGGGTTCCTGGTCGCCGTGGTCGCCGGAGGAGTGGGTGCGGAAGAACGGGTGGAAGGCCCCCAGCGCAATCCAGCGGGCGTAGAGCTCGCCGGTGGGCGTATCCACGAAGCCGCCGATATCGGAGCCGATGAAGCTGAAGCCCGAGATGCTCAGGCGCTGGCACTGGATGTTGGCCAGCCAGAGGTGCTCCCAGCTGGCGATGTTATCGCCGGTCCAGCCGGAGGAGTAGCGCTGGCCGCCGCTGTAGGTGCTGCGCGTGATGGTGAAGGGCCGGTTGGGGAAGCTGAAGCGCGCCACCCCGTCGTTGGTGGCGCGGGCCATCTGCATGCCGTAGATGTTGTGGGCCTTGGCGTGCGAGGCGGCGTGGCCGTCGTAGTCGAAGCGCACATCGGGCGGGAAGGTGCCCTTCTCGAACACCGCCGGCTCGTTCATGTCGTTCCACACGCCCTTCACACCAATGTCCTGAATCAGCTCTTTGAAGAGGCCGGCCCACCACTCGCGTACGCGGGGGGCGGTGAAATCGGGGAAGTTGCAGAGGCCGGGCCACACGGAGCCCTTCATCAGCGGACCATCGGCGCGGCGGCAGAAGTAGTCGTTTTCGATGCCCTCTTTATAGACCGAATATTCGGGGTCAATCTTGATGCCGGGGTCGATGATGACGATGGTTTTGAAGCCGTCGGCGGCCAGCTCCTGCACCATGCGCTTGGGCTCGGGAAAGTGCGATTTGCTCCAAGTGAAGCAGCGGTAGCCCTCCATGTAGTCGATGTCGAGGTATAGCGCGTCGCAGGGAATCTGGCGGTCGCGCAGACCGCTCGCAATTTCCTTCACGTTGCTTTCCGGGAAGTAGCTCCACTTGCACTGGTGGTAGCCCAGCGTCCAGAGCGGCGGCAGCTCGGGCGGGCAGGTGAGCAGGGTGTATTCCTCGGTCACCTCCAGCAGCGTGGGGCCGTAGATGAAGTAGTAGTTCAGCTCGCCGCCCTGCGCCCAGAAGCTGGTGACGTCGGCGCGCTCGGCCGCGAAGTCGAAGCTAGCCTTAAAGGTGTTGTCGAAGAAGATGCCGTGCCCGATTTTCTGGTGCAGCACATGATAGAACGGGATGTTCTTGTAGAGCGGGTCGGAGCCCTTCACGTAGCCGTAGGTGTCGGAGCCCCAGTTGGTGAAGCGCTTGCCGCGCAGGTTCATGTTGTCGGGCTTGTCGCCGAGGCCGTAGTAATGCACGCCGGCGGGCACCTGCTTGCTCATCTTCACGATATCGTTGCCGGTGTCGTAGTCGTACTCCCAATGGAAGCCTTTTTCATCATCGCTGAGAATAGTGCCAGAGCGGTCGAGCACCCGGGCCTTCAGATTTTCCTTCTGCACAATGCAGATGAGGCGCTCGGTGGTGATGCGGTAGTGGTCGGGCTTTTCGCGAAATTCCACCTGCGCGGGCGTCAGGCGCGAGACGGCATCGGCGGGCACGGCGTAGGAGAAATCGGTATTTAAAGGCCCGTCGGTGAGGTAGCGGAAGCGGATAATCTTGTCGCTGAGTACGTGCAACAGCAGGCGCACGCCGTTCTGGCAATTGAAGAGGAAGCGGTGGTTGCCGAGGTCGTCGGCCCGGATGATTTCGCCGGGATAATGTTCCTGGTGGCTTTGGGCCGCCAGGTCGTTCACCATGTAGTTATTTTCCTGAATCGTGGTATCCATAAAGTAATTCTGAGCAGAAGGCAAAAACCGGAACGAAGCCGGGCAAAAAAAGACCGGCCGGGCCGGTGAGACACGCAAGTTACTTTTTTCTGAATCCGCCAAACGAGTTTTTTCGGCAAATGCGACCTCGTTGCCGTAGCATTGGGAGTTAATTCACGGCCAAGCGCCACCCCCCAGTGGTCGGCCGACTGAATTCCCTTCCCGTTTTGCCCATGACCCCGCCCGAATTTTCCGTTTTGCTGCTGGCCTGGGACGATGCCGACCCCACCGTGGCCGTGCTCGGCGGCGCGGCCCTGCCCCCCACCCTGCCCCTGGTGTACCAGTTGGCCGCCCGGCAGCCCGTGCTGGCCGTTTATCCGCACCTGCCGGCCAGCAAAACCCCGGTTAAAAATGCCGCCAATGCACCGCAAGCCCCGGCAGCGCCGGCTGCGGCCACCTCAAAAATGACCAGCCCGAAAACCGCCACTGCGAATGATTCCGCAGCTGTTGCGGCCGCCTCTGAGGCTTCCATAGATGCATTGGCTACGGCGGTGAATGGGCCGGGCGTGCAGGTATTGCCCACGCTGGTTTCGGGGACGCAAACGGTGGTTGCGGCCTTGCAATCGCGCATTGTAGGGCTGGCCGATTTGGCGGCTGCTGCTGCGGTGGAGCCTGCGGGGCGGCGCGCCTCGGCGGCTCTGCGGAAGCCTTTGGCGGGTTCGCCGCTGGCGCCGGCCCCGGCTCCCAGCCGCAGCCAGTGGCCTACGGGTGCCAATGCGCCCGCGCTGGCCGGCCAGTGGCAAGCGCCGGCCGCGCCGTACCTGGGCGCGGGTTCGGGCGGGTTTTTCCCGCCGCCGCCCGCGCCGCCCCGGCCGCTGACGGCTGGGCAAGGTACCAGCGCGGGGCAACCGGCAACAAGCTCCGGTGCCGGGCAGCCGAATGGAGCCGCGACATCCGCCGCCACTTCAACACCCACGGCCACCCTGCGCCTCCGGCCGCACCCGCAGGCCGGCGACCTGAATTTCGACCCCGACCCGGAGCTGCCGGCCGTGCAGCACCCCGCCATTTTTCAGGAAACCACGGAAGAAATTGGCGCGGCCGAAGCCGCCGATATTTCGGCTCCCGAAGATGATATTGTACCCAACGCGCCGGCTGCTGATACTGAAAGGCCTGAAGCGGCCCGCGCAGTCCCTGTTCCGGCCCCAACCGCTGCCACACCTACCATCCCCGCCGTGCTCACGCCCCGGCTCGACGGCCTGAACTTCCGCATGATTCAGTATGCCCGGCAGGCCGCGCAGCTGGTGCGGGGCCGCTCCGATTTCGGGGTGATTTATGCGCCCAGCTGGCCGGCGTGGCTGGCGGCGCTCGAAATCCGCAACAGCTCGGGCCGGCCGCTGGTGCTGTATGTAGCCAGCCTGGCCCTCGACCTGCCCAACCCCGCCGAGCACGGCTACCAGCTCGAAATGGAGCGCATGGCCATGCGCCGCGCCCGCCTCGTGCTGGTACCGGACGAGGCCCTGCGCCGCCGCCTGCTGGCCCTGTATGAGGACGCCGCCGGCAAGGTACGCGTGGTGGCGGCCGACGACGAAACCGCCGTGCAACAGGCGCTGGGCGAAGTGGCAATGGGCTAAGCCCGCCACGGCGGCTTCATTGCGAAATGGCTTACTTTGTTGAAATAAGCCCTTTTTCAACCCCAAAACTCCGCCCCGTATGCAGCCTGAACACGAATTTGAAGCCGTATTGGAAGCCGGTGATGGCGATGGCGGCGTGTTCGTCGTAATACCTTTTTTGGTGCCCGAAGTGTATGGCACCAAGGGCCGCGTGCCCGTGCAGGTCACCTTCGACGGCTACCCGTACCAAGGCAGCATCACGCCCCTCGGCGACGGCCACCACGCCCTGCACGTCCTCAAGCAAATCCGCAAAGCCGTGGATAAAACCATCGGCGACACAGTGCGCGTCACGCTTTCGCGCGATGTGGTGGAACGCAAAATGGAAGCCCCCACCGACCTCGCCGAACAGTTGGCTACCAACCCCGCCGCGGCCGCCTATTTCGACAAGCTGGCCTACACCCACCAGCGCGAGTTCGTGCGCTGGCTGGAAGGAGCCAAGCGCCCCGAAACCCGCGCCCACCGCCTGGCCGAGACAGTGGAAATGCTGGGGCAAGGGCGCAAGCGCGGGTAAAACGACGCTCTCGAATATTTTTTGAAGAAAATACGGTCATGCTGAGCGCAGCCAGAGCATCTCTACAGCTGTAGTAAATCTTTCGTTTGGATTACTTACACAGTAGAGATGCTTCGACTACGCTCAGCATGACGTTCTAATAATCGAAATTACTAACAACCCACACCGTCAGTTTCCCACCGACTCTCGTCATGAAAAAACGCTACCTGTTGCCTTTCCTGGCCCTGCTACTCCCGCATCTATCCAATGCCCAAACCGCCGCCAGTATCGACCGCGTGAACCCCACCAACTGGTGGGTGGGTATGAAAAACCCCAGTGTGCAGGTACTCATCCACGGCCCTGGCGCGGGCACGCTGGCCTACAGCATCAGCTACCCCGGCGTGAAACTGGTAAAAAGCAGTACGGTTGAAAATCCCAACTATGCTTTTCTCGACCTGACCATTGCGCCTACGGCCAAGCCCGGCCGGGTTCAGATTATCGGTAAAAAAGGTAGTCAGACGATAACCCAGACCTGGGAAATCCGCGCTCGCGATAACGCCCCCAAAGCCCAGGGCGTGACCGCCGCCGACTTTATCTATCTGGCCATGCCCGACCGGTTTGCCAACGGCGACCCGGCTAACGACAAGTTCGCCGATATGCGCGACCCGAACATGGACCGCGCCAATCCGTTCTTCCGCCACGGCGGCGATTTGCAGGGCGCGGCCCAGCGCATCCCCTACCTCAAAGACCTGGGCGTGACGGCCGTATGGTTCACGCCGGTGCTGGAAAACAACCAGCCGCTCACCAACGAGGGCGGCACTATGCGCGCCTCCTACCACGGCTACGGCTTCACCGACCAATACAACGTGGACCGCCGCCTGGGCGGCAACGCAGCCTACAAAAGCTACGTGCAGCAGGCCCACGCCGCCGGCCTGAAGGTGGTGCAGGATGCCGTGTACAACCACGTCGGCAACACGCACTGGTTCCTCCAGGATTTGCCCATGAAAAGCTGGCTGCACCAGTGGCCCACCTACACCAATACCACCTACCGCTACCAGCCCATCACGGACCCGCACGGCGCACCTTCGGACCGCAAAGTCACGCTCGACGGCTGGTTCGTGCCCTTCCTGCCAGACCTGAATCAGAGCAACCCCTATGTGGCTAATTACCTGATTGAAAATGCCATCTGGTCGGTGGAGAATTTTGGCATTGATGCCTGGCGCATCGACACCTACATGTATAATGACCAGCCGTTTATGAACCGCTGCAACGCGGCGCTGCTGGCCGAATACCCCCGCATTCACATCTTCGGCGAATCGTCGGTGAACAACGTGGTGGACCAGTCCTATTACACTAAAAACACCATCGGCTTCCCCTTCAAATCGAACCAGCCGGGCACCCTCGATTTCGTGCTCGAAAGCGCCATGCTTGATGCCCTGAGACAAGGCGTGAGCTACGATGGCGGCGTGCAGCGCTTCTACCAGACCCTGGCCCAGGACGCGGTGTACCAAGACCCCACCAAGCTCGTCACCTTCCTCGACAACCACGACCACAACCGCTACCTCTCCGAAATCGGCGACGACCTCGACAAGTATAAAATGGGCCTGACCTGGTTGCTCACCACCCGCGGCATCCCGAGCATGTACTACGGCACCGAAATCCTGATGAAGAATTTCAAAGACCCCACCGATGCCGAGGTGCGCCGCGATTTCCCCGGCGGCTGGCCCGGCGACAAGGAGGACAAATTCACTCCCGCCGGCCGCACCGCCCGCGAAAACGAAGCCTTCGACTTCGTGAAAAAACTGGCCACCTACCGCCGCGACCACAAAGTACTGCACGACGGCCAGCTGATGCAGTACCTGCCCGAAAACGGCCTCTACGTGTACTTCCGCTACGATGCCAGCGGCACGGTAATGGTGGCCTCGAATACCAGCGACAAGCCCGCCACGCTGTCCACAGCCCGCTTCGTGGAGCGCGTGAATGGCTTCTCGAAAGCGCGCAACGTGCTGACGGGCGAAAGCCTGAGTAGCATTGCGAGCCTGGCGCTACCCGCCAAAACCGCCGTGGTGCTGGAGCTGCTGAAGTAGCGGCTTGACTGGCGCGCTGCCAATCAATCGGAGCAAAATAAGCTGCTCGAAATGACTCTTGAAATCTGCTTTTCGAAGTTTACGAAACTCATGTCTAAATCGAGTTTCGTAAACTTCGAAAGGTGAACCTGTTTACTAGACTCTACTTGGACAGTAAACACTATTCAAATTACTCACAGGTTCCTATAGGCATCGGTTCACGGAAAGGAGGGTTCATGACAAGCCATGAACCATTCATATTCAGCACAATGGCTATCTTCACGCTTTCATCAACCCCTACTCCCATTGCCATGTTGCAACACCAAAATTCCATGCGCCGCTGGAAGCAGTGGCCCGTGCTGCCCATTCTTATCGCGCTGGCGCTGGCTGGTGGGGCTGCCAAAGCACAGTCTACCCCGGCGGGCGTTCAACTCTCTTTTCCACGCAATGCCGATAAGAAAACTTTTCAGGGCAAGGTATCGGAAGCAATGCGACAGGACTCGCTGCGCACGGGTGGCAAATTTGAGCCGGGAACCAAGCAGCGGGTTTCCGTGGACAGTCGCTCTGACCAACCCAATCAGACGATTACGGTCACCCGGGTGCCCATCACCCCGCCTGGAGTGCCGCCCGTTACGCGCAGCGGCCATAAGATATATACCTACGTAGAGCAAATGCCGCAGCTAGGCGGTGGTGGGGGCATTCCGGCGCTGGTGCAGGCCGTGCAAAGTAAAATCAGCTATCCGAAAGCCCTTCCTGGGGAAGTATTGCCCAGTGGTAGGGCCTTTGTCAGCTTCGTGGTCGATACGGATGGCACGGTGCAGGATGCCAAAATTGTAAAAGGCCTGAACTCGGCATTCGATGCGGCAGTGGTGGCAGCCGTGAAGCAGTTGCCCCAATTTGAACCCGGCAAGCAGGCTGGACAGCCGGTGGCGGTGGTCTATACCATACCGGTTGAATTTAAGGCCAAGCCCTAACGAGCACCTAACCAAACGGTGATATAACTTAGTATTCGCGCAAAAGCAGCCGTCATGCAGAGCGTAGCGAAGAACCTCGCTCGCATCTTTAAACTATTGATTTACTGCGGCGAGCGAGATGCTTCGCTGCGCTCTGCATGACGTTCTCTTACTCGTTTACTTTTGCGCGACTACTTAAATTCACCGCCGCTCAACGTTTCTAAGCATTACTCCCGTGCCAGCACCAGCGCCACCCGGCTCGGCACGTACAGGCTGAGCTGGTGCTCAAACGTCTCGTACTCAAATGCTTCATCGGGCCGGTCGAAGCCGCCGAAACGGCTGTTGTCCGACGAGAGCACCACGCGGTACTTGCCTTCCTCCGTCACCCAGAAGCGGTAGTCGGTCAGGCTTTTTTCGACGTGGAAATTGACCACGAATACCAGCCCCGCGCGCTCGAAAATCAGGACTTTGTTTTCCTCGTCGTGCTTCAGTAAAACGGCCGGGCCGGCCCCTAGCAGGTGGCGGGCTTTGGCCAGGTGAATCATGGCTTTGTCGAACTCGCCCAACTGGTGGTATTTCAACTCGGGGTTGTCGCCCAGGCTCCACTGGCGGCGGGCGAAATGGTAGCTCCAGCCGTTGCCCTGGCGGGGAAAATCGACCCATTCGGGATGGCCGAACTCGTTGCCGATGAAGGTGAGGTAGCCCTCGCCGCCGGCCGCCAGCGTGAGCAGGCGGATGAGCTTGTGCAGCGCCACGCCACGGGCCGCGCCCGGGTCGCCGTCCATGACGTGCATGTGGGTGTAGATGCCGGCATCAATCAGCCAATGCAGCAGGGTTTTGTCGCCCACCAATGCTTGGTCGTGGCTTTCGGCGTAGGCAATGGTTTTCTCGCCGGCGCGGCGATTGGTGAGGGTGTGCCAGAGGTCGCCGAGGGGCCAGTTTTCATCAGGCGTGTGCTTGAGCAGCTTAATCCAGTAGTCGGGGATGCCCATGGCCAGGCGGTAGTCGAAGCCCACGCCGCCCTCCTTAATGGGGCGGCACAGGCCGGGCAGGCCGCTCATGTCCTCGGCAATGAGGAGGCTCCCTTTTTTGAACTCGTGGGCCAGCGTGGTCGCCAATTGCAAATACAGAATGGCGTCCTCATCGGCAGCCGCGCCAAAGTAGTTGTCGTAGCCCACAAAGGCCACGCCCTCGCCGTGGTGCTGGTAGAGCATGCTGGTCACGCCATCGAAGCGGAAGCCGTCGAAGTGGAATTCCTCCAGCCAGAAGCGCAGGTTGCTGAGCAGGAACTGCTGCACCTCGGGCCGGCCGTAGTCGAACAGCTTGCTGTCCCAGCCGGGGTGGTTGCCGCGCTCGCCTTTGTGGAAATAAAGGTTGCCGGAGCCGTCAAAATCGGCCAGACCCTCGGCCTCATTTTTCACGGCGTGCGAATGCACGATGTCGAGCAATACGGCAATGCCGCGCCGGTGGGCTTCATCAATGAGAAACTTCAGGTCTTCGGGCGTGCCGAAACGGGAGCTGGCAGCAAACAAATTGGCGACGTGGTAGCCGAAGGAACCATAGTACGGGTGCTCCATTATAGCCATGAGCTGCACAGTGTTGTAGCCGTCGGTCTCGATGCGGGGCAGGATATTTTCGGCGAATTCGCGGTAGGTGCCCACGCGGCTTTCCTCGGTGGCCATGCCTACGTGGGCCTCGTAGATGAGCGGCTCGGCCACGGCGGTAGCGGGCTTGAACTTCTGGTCGGTCCAGCGGAATTCGGTTTCCGGCCGCCAGATTTGGCCGGCGAAGTCCTTGGTTTCCTCATCCTGCACGGCGCGGCGCAGGGTTGCCGGCAGGCGGTCTTTGCCCTGGCCGTTGGCCGCGACGTGTACCTTATAGCGGCTGCCATGGCTGAGGCGCTGGTCAAACTCGGTATCGGGCAGAAACACTTCCCACACGCCAAAATCCAGCTTTTGCAACGGGTTGGCCCCGCGGTCCCAGCCGTTGAAATCGCCAACCAGCGACAAATAATCAGCCCCCGGAGCCCACTCGCGGTACACCCAGCCGCCCCGGCCGGCGTCGTGGTTCAGGCCCAGCTGCTGGTGCGCGGTGGCGTAGTTCAGCAGGGAGCCGTGGTATTGCTCGATTTCGGCCAGGCGGGCCTGCAGGCGGGCCAGGCGCTGGCGCAGCACGGGCTCGTAGGGCGCGAGCCAGGCGTCGTTTTTCACGAGGGCGAGCGGGGCCGGGCGGCGGGCCTTGGAAGCGGCGGAGGCAGTGGGTTTCGACGGAGCCATGATGCGGGAAGGTTTGGGCCAAAAGTAACGCGCCGCCACTGCCGGCCCGGCAATGGCAGTAGCTCAACGGCAATTTATAAGAACTGACCGGCAATTTCGGCTCTGCAATAGTAATCCGCTGAAACATGGCGTTATTTTGCCTAATGATGAGATACCGTCTCCTGACCATTCCGCTGGCGCTGCTGCTGGCCTGCTCGGCCGAGCGGCCGGTCACGTCCACCTCGCGGGCCTTCGAGGGCTCGCTGGGTACGCCGCCGCCCAAGGCCGCCGCGCCCAAGCTCGCCCGCTACGCCATGGTGGTATCGGCCCACCCCGAAGCCTCCAGAATTGGCACCCAGATTCTGCTGCGCGGCGGCAACGCGTATGATGCGGCCGTGGCCGTGCAGTTTGCCCTGGCCGTGGCGTTGCCCGTGGCGGGCAACATCGGCGGCGGCGGCTTCCTGCTCTACCGCGACCGCAACGGCTCGGCCGGCTCGCTCGATTTCCGAGAAACCGCCCCCGCCGGCGCTACTCGGGATATGTACCTGGACAAAGCCGGCAATGTGGTGCCCGGCCTGAGCACCGCCGGCCCGCTGGCCGTGGGCACGCCCGGCACCGTGGCCGGCATGGTGACCCTGCACAAGCAGTTGGGCAAGCTCTCGTGGGCCACGCTGGTGCAGCCCGCCGTGGCCCTGGCCACGCGCGGCTTCCCGCTCACGGCCAAAGAGGCCGCCGGCCTCAACCGCACCCGCGCCGATTTTCAGCAGTACAACCCCGGCAACCCGCCGGCCTACCTGCGCCCCGGTGGCGGCGAGTGGCAGGCCGGCGACACCCTGCGCCTGCCCGAGCTGGCCCGCACCCTCACCCGCGTGCGCGACCAGGGCCGCGCCGGCTTCTACCGGGGCGAGACCGCCCGCCTGCTGCTCAGCGAGATGAAGCGCGGCGGCGGCCTTGTGAGCCAGGCCGACCTCGACGCCTACAAGGCCAAATGGCGCGAGCCCCTGCGCGGCCACTACCGCGACTACGATGTCATCACCATGCCGCCGCCCAGCTCGGGCGGCGTGGCCCTGCTGCAAATGCTGCAAATGCTGGAGCCCGTGGACCTGGCCCAGGCCGGCTACCACACGCCCCTGGCCGTGCATTACCTCACGGAGGCCGAGCGGCGCGTGTACGCCGACCGCGCCACCTACCTCGGCGACCCGGATTTCGGCTTCGTGCCCACCCAGAAGCTGCTCGACGTGGACTACAACCGCCAGCGGGCCGCCTCCCTGCGCCCCAGGGGCCGCGCCACCGCCAGCGCCGCCGTGGCCGCCGGGGCCAAGCTGCCCGGCTACGAGAGCGACGAAACCACCCACTACAGCATCGTCGATGCCCTCGGCAATGCCGTGAGCTGCACCACCACCCTGAATGGGGCCTACGGCAGCAGAGTAGTAGTGCCCGGCGCGGGTTTTTTGCTCAATAATGAAATGGACGACTTCTCGGCCAAGGCCGGCGTGCCCAACGCCTACGGCCTGGTGGGCGGCACCGCCAACGCCATCGCGCCCGGCAAGCGCATGCTCAGCAGCATGACGCCTACCATCCTCACCCGCAACGGCAAGGTGGCGCTGGTGACCGGCACACCCGGCGGCAGCACCATCATTACCAGCGTGTTGCAGTCCATAATTGGCATTGTCGATTACGGCCTGAACGCCCAGCAGGTGGTGACCGCGCCACGCCTGCACCACCAGTGGCTGCCCGATATCCTCGACGTGGAAGCCGGCGCGCTGCTGCCCGTGGCGCAGGACACGCTGCGCGCCCGCGGCTACCACCTCAACCCGCGCCTGCCCTGGGGCCGGCTCGACATCATCCACATCCTGCCCGAAGGCACCCTGGAAGGCGGGGCCGACCCGCGCGGCGACGATACGGCGCTGGGATATTGATTAGTGGTCAACGGTTAACCGTTAAAGAAAGAACGTCATGCTGAGCGCAGTCGAAGCATCTCGCGTGTGGTAGTAATTAATTACTTCCCAGGTAGAGATGCTTCGACTGCGCTCAACATGACGTTCTGCTTTTTTAGGGCTTCTTCAACCCAAAAGCTGCGTTAGCGCAACTTAGTGCTGCACTACCTGCGAAGCGGCGATGTGGCGCAGGTTGCCAGCGGCCGAAATCAGCTTTTGGCTAAGCTCGCGGGCTTTGTCGCCTTCGCCGCTGAAGTTGTGGGTGGTGAGGGCGGCCTGAGCCGTCATTTCGCCGAGGCTCTGGAAAGACAGGGCCATGCCGGCGGCGTTGTTGTTATTGACGTGCCCGCGCAGGGTTTCGAGTTCGGTTACCATCAGGCGGGTGGCCGGCTGGTCGATGCTGCGCAGGTGCTGGGTCCAGCTCTCGAGGTGGCTGAGGCCCTTGCTGGGGTCAACGTGGAAGCCGGCGTTGGTGGTGTCGAACAGCATGCGAATGCTGGATTCTGCTTCGGAGATAAAACTCATGAGTGCGATGAGAGGTGATTTATGAAAAAGAACGCGACGGCCGGCAGCCAAGCCGGCCCACATTCAACGGCGAAGATACGCAGCAAGGCAAGCAAACCGGCAAACGGCCGGCCGGGCAATCGCCGCCCACCGCCAAGACAAAAGCCCCGAAAAAGGCCGCCAACCCAATGGCTGACGGCCTTTTCCGGGGCTTGCAGGGCCGCGATTATCGCATTTTAGCCCTTCAACTGGCCGGCGGCGGCGCTCAGCGCCTGGCCGAGCTGGCGCAGCTTATCCTGCGCGTCGGGAGTGGCCGCGTCGGCCACTTTCGTGGTGTGCTCGCCGAGGGTACTCAGGCTGCTGGCCAAGGCCCCGGTGTCGGAAGCGCCGCTGCTCAGGGCGTCGTGCAGGTTTTGCAGCTCCGAGCTGATGCCGGAAAGCTGCGGATTGCCTTGCAGGGTTTTAATCCAGCCGGCAATGTTGGGGCCGGCGGCACCGGCGGCGGCGGCCAAGCCACCTTGCAGGGCGTTGAGGGTAGCGTCGAGCTGGCTGGTGCCCTGGCTGCTTTGTGATGGGTTGTTATCCATGGGAAAAAGAAGGTTGATTAGGTGAACTGATGCCTTAGCAACCCATCAATCACAAGGATGTTAACTTATTAACCAACAAAATTCTGGCATTTATTCATACATGATTTAATAACAAACATTTCAGGCCAAAAGCAGTTAAGCAGCCGCCGCCGGCTATTCTTCACCAGGATGGAGCTCCTGCACGTCGGGGTGGCTGTAGTTGACCACGATGACGGAAAACGGGTGCGGCTCGCCCTCGCGCTTCTCGATGCGGATGGTGCCGGCATCGCGCAGCTTGTTGAGCTGGTCGCGGCGCTCGTAGTCGGGCAGTTCGGGCAGCTCGTCAGTGAGCAGGCGCATGAACGGCCCCAGCCACAGCTCCGTCACGCGGCGCTGCTGCTTAGCTTCGAGCTTCTGAAACTCGGCCAGCATGAAGGCCAGTGTGCGGCGTTCGGTGTCGGTGGCCAGGCGGCGGGTGGGAGCAAATTCGGAGACTTCATCGCGCGTCACAAACGGCCGGGCCAGCACCGGTACAATGGGGCGCGGGGCGCTGGCCGACGGCACGGGCACGACTTTGGGCGAGGGCATGGGCACGGCTTCGGAGCCACTATCGGCGCGGGCGGCCAGGGCAGCGGCCGAGGGCACGCCGGCCAGGCCCTGCTCGCGCAGGCGGCGGCCTTCTTCGATGGTGCGCTGGCGGTCGGTGCGGCGCTTTTCGAGCTGCTCCACGCGCTCGGGCGTGAGCAAATCGCGGGCATCGATGAACTGCGCGGCCCCGATGTTCTGGAGCAAATCGCCGGATACCGACTCGCGGAAGCCGGCCACCAGCACCTGCCGGGCCTGCCGGCGCAGGTGCTGAAGCACGGGAATGTAGTCGCGGTCGCCGGCCACAAGCACGAACGTGCCGATGTCGGGCCGGGTGTACATCACCTCCAGCGCGTCGATGCAGAGCTGCATGTCGGCGGCGTTTTTATGGTCGGTGCCCAGCACGTTGCGGGTGCTCACGCCCATCAGGTAGAGGGCACCCTGGGGGGCGGTGGCCAGGCGCTCGAAGTCGGCGTAGGCGTAGCTGATGAGGCTGTCGAGGCCCTTGTCGCTGAGCTGCTCGCGCAGGGTCCGGACGATATCGAGGCAGATGTCGTTGAGGTCGGGCGGGTCGTGAAAGTGGTTTTTCAGGAAGTAATAGACGTTTTCAAAATCGATGAAAACGGCAGCGTAGGGGGAAGCTGTCGGTTTGGGCAACATGGTGCAGAAATACTAAGTCCTATCACGAAAAAACAGCGCTGAGGGAAGACCAGAACATTTAAACAACACGCGCCTAAGCAGCAAATGGCCCGGCTGTGGGTGCCGGAACAATGTACATGACTGGCTCGCTAACCGGAGCCGTCATTTGGCGGCTCGTCTTTTACGTTGAATGGATGAAGGTACGCAACCTTGCCGCTGCTTGGCTAAATGCCCCGGGGCCGTCGGTGCATTTAGCCCGCTCCCCGCTAGTGGCCGGCGGGCACGGGGCCGAAACGCCCCGCCCGCGCCGGGGGCTGGCGCAGTATCTTCGCCGCTCCTACCCTGCTCATATGCTGCCTTTCGATAGCGCCCGCCTGCATTTTCGCCCCCTCACCGACGCCGATACGGCCGGCATGTTCGCCCTCGATTCGGACCCGGCCGTGCATCGCTACCTCGGCGGCATCGGCGGGCACATGGTGAGCGAGCCCGCCCAAAGCCTGGCCATGATACGCTACATTCAAGGGCAGTATACCACTAACGGCATTGGGCGCTGGGCCGTGGTACTGCGCGAAACCGGCGAATTCATGGGCTGGGCCGGGCTGAAGCTGGTGGCCGGCCCCATCAACGGCCAACACGATTTCTACGACCTGGGCTACCGGTTTTTGCCGCAGTTCTGGGGGCAGGGCTACGGCTTCGAGGCCGCGCGGGCCTGGCTGGATTACGGGTTTGAGATGCTGCACCTGCCCCGCATCTGCGCCTACGCCGACACGCACAACGTGGCTTCGCGCCGCATCCTCACCAAAATCGGCCTGCGCCAGGGAGCGGAGTTCCTGGTAGAAGGGATGCCCTGCGTGTGGTTTGAGGCCGATGCGCCGGCCCCATCAGGCAAGTAGTCGTTCATAAAGAGGAACGTCATGCTGACCGTTCGGTTGGCTTGTTGACCAACTATTCAGCCAGCTCGCGACGCGCCACCAGGTGCATCGCCACCACCCAGGCCACGGCCGCCGCCCAGCCCGCCAGCACATCCGACGGGTTATGGACGCCCAGGTACATGCGCGCCCAGCCCACGGCCAGCGCAAACAGCGCCATCAGCCAGCCCCAGCCGCGTGCCCGGCCGCCCCAACCCAGCAGCAGCAGCGCCGTGGCAATGGCCGCCGTATCCATGGCGTGCCCGCTGGGAAAGCTGAACGTGTGCTCCGGCTGGATGCTGGCCCACACCGCCGGCCGGGGCCGCGCCACCAGCCGCTTGATGACCTGCGTGAGCAGCATCGACCCGCCCACCGACGCGAACCACACCCACGCCGCCCGCCACTGCCGCCACCGCAGCAGCCCCAGCCACACCAGCACCCCAAGGCTCACCATGGGCCAGGTATTACCGATGATGGTGAGGAACACGGCCGTTTTATCGAGGGCCGGCGTGGCGTGGCGGTGCCAGAATTCGAGGACAGGAACATCCCAGGGCAGGCCGCCCGCGTGCGCCACGGCCATGGCTAACCAAGCGAAGATTCCAGCGGAGAGCAGCAAAACCACTCCCAATGCCCTGGCCTGCGGCATTGGGTTGAAAGCAGAACGGGGAGGCGAAAGCATAGGGAAGCCGGGGGAAATCGCCGGCAAATAACAACGGCCGTTGCTAAGCCGGGACGCTTTGCGCGTCCAGCGGCGGCGATACCACGGTGGGCAGACGCCGGTGCAGGACCTCGCGCCAGAACCGCCGCAACTGATGAAACTCGGGCGAAAACAGGATGTGCAGCCCCGCCACCCAGCCCACCGAGCCCGTCCAGCCGGCCAGCACGTCGGACGGGAAATGCACGCCCAGATACACCCGGCTCCAGCCCACGGCCAGGGCAAACAGTGCCCCCAGCACCCAGGCCAGCCAGTGGCCACGGTGCCGCCACAGCAGGAAGCCCAGCGCCGTGGCTACGGCCGCCGCGCCCATGGCGTGCCCGCTCGGGAAGCTGTAGTAGAAGGCCGGTTTCAAACTCAGCCACAAGGATGGCCGGGGCCGGGCAAACAGCACCTTCACCAGCAGATTAAGGGCCATGGCCCCGCCCACCGACAACCCAAAAAACCATGCCTGCCGACGCACGCTCCACACGGCCAGTCCCCCGGTGATGAGTACGGCCAGCACGCCCATGGGCAGCGGGTCGCCGGCGGCGGTGAAGGCCAGCGCCAGCCGGTCCAGCAAGGGAGTGGCGTGGGCGTGCAGGAACTCCAGAATCCGTTTGTCGCCGATGAAGCCGCCGGACTCCCAAATGTCTTCGGCCACGTTCATGAATACTACCCATGGCAGCACTAAGCCAGCCAATAGCGCCAGCAGCAGCATTTTATGCGCCCGCAGGGCGTGGCGCAGGTGGGGCCACAAAGTGGTGAGCATGGCGCGGTGGTGGCTATTCTGGTGAATGGTGAGTTACGAACCGAATTGAGAAACGGCCGTCATACAGAGCGCAGCGAATCATCTCGCCCGCCACCAGTAATCCTTTTTATTGGATTGCGTTGTGCGGTAAAGATGCTGCGCTGCGCTCTACATGACAGCCTTTGTCTACTTACTACCCTACCGCCCAAACTCCAGCACCCGGAACGTGCCGGGCACCACGCTGGGCCGGGGCCGTGGGTTCTCGGTGGTGGGGGCCGGCGCGGGGCCGTAGTCGGCGGTGCAGGTGAAGAGGTGGTGGCTCTTGGGGTCGATGGCGATGGTGCGGGCCCCGCGGGCCGTGGGCAGGTTGGCCACCACGGTGTACTTATCGGGTGTGTCTTCGTGGATGATGGTGAACGTGCCGGAGCCGCCGTTCGACACGATGACGTTGTTGGTGCTGGGGTCGAAGGCGGCTCCGTCGGTGCCCTTGCCGGTGGGCAGCACGGCGATTTGCTTACCGGTTTTGCTGTCCGTCACCACCAGCTTTTCATTGGCGCAGCCGCTGAACAGGCGGTTGGTTTTGGGGTCGTATGCGAGGCCAGTAGGCTCTTCACCGGGGGCCACGGAATGGCGCTGGAGCACAGCCAGGGTTTTGGCGTCGAACTCGATGACCTGGCTTTTGTCTTCGATGTTGACGAAAATGTGGCCCTTGCCGTCGGTGGCCGGGGCTTCCACGTCGCCGCCCAGCTCGGCGGTGCCTACCACGGCCCCGGTTTTGGCATCGAGCACGGTGCTTTTGCCGCCGTCGTTGCTGAACAGGAACACGCGGTTCGAGAACTTATCCACCAGCAGCGCATCGGGCTTGGGGCCGGTGGGAATGGGCGCGCCGATGGGCTGCAGGGTTTTTAAATCGAACACCACGCAGGTGTTGTTGCGTCCGCAGGTAATGTAGCCCCGGTTGGCACTGGGCATCACCTCGATGCCATGCACACCGGGCGTATCCTTGATGGTGCCGATAACCTTGCGGGTCTTCAAATCAATCACCTCTACCCGCGTGCCGTGCGACACGTAGAGGCGCTCGCCGGCAGGGTCCACGCTCAGGTAGTCCCAGCCGCCCTCGCCGCCGATGCTGATGGTGTTGAGCAAATGGTAGGGCGCGGCAGGCGCGGTTTGGGCCAGCGCGGCGGGACCGAAAAAGGAGAGCGCCAGGGGCGCGGCCAGCAGCAGGTTTTTCACAGAGGAAGAGCTTAAGATGAAACCGATGCGGCGAAGGTCGCCGCCGATTCTGTAGCTAGGCTGAAGTCCTGAGCCTTTACCGCGCCACCACGTCGAAGGCCACCTGAAAATCGTTGCGAATGGCGTAGCTGCCCAGGTTCTGAAAGAAGGACGAGGAGTTGAAATTGACCCCAAACTGCGTGCGGTCGATGGTGGCCGTGCCGCGCAGGCGCAGCCCGCCGCCGGGCTCGGCCGCCACCGTCACGGGAAAAGCCACCGGCTTCCGAATGCCCTTGAGGGTAAGCGTGCCACTGGCTTGGCCATTCTTAAAAGCAGTCAGCTCGAACACAGCGGTGGGAAACTTCACGGCGTCGAAGAAATCGGGGCCGCGCAGGTGCTCGGCCAACTGGGCTTGGTCGTGGGCGATGCTGGCCATGTCGACCACCACGCGGGCGGCGCGCACTACTGCGTCCTCGGTCACCACCGTGCCTTCGCGCAGCCGGATGCTGCCCTGCGGAGCCCAGCTGCCGGCTTCGGCGTGGCCGGTCCAGGCGAGGGTGCTGGCGGCGGGGTCTAGGCGCAGGGTGGCGGGGGCCGGACGGGCGGCGAGCAGGGCCAGAAGCGGGAGGAGCAGCGGGAGGAGCAGCGAGAAAATCAGGAGCTTTTTCATGAGAGTTGGGAGGGGGAAATGAGGTTAAGAGAGGTATTCTGCCCGGTCCGACCGCCCTAGGCGGTCCGACCGGTTATCGTTATTATTGAGCAAACCGTATCAGAACGTGCCCCTGACGACCGGTCGGACCGCCTAGGGCGGTCGGACCGGGGGCCGGCACGGGCCTACTTAGCCGGCAGCACGTCGGCTTCGGTTTCAATCAGGCCGTAGCCTTTGTAGAGGCGGCCCTGGGCATCGCGGGCGATGACGAACCAGAGGGCATCGCCGCCATACAGCTGCCGGGCGCTGGCAGCGTACCGGTAGTTGCGGGCGAAGGTGTAGGTGACCCCTTTTTTGAGGTGGCCGCCGGGGCAGTTGAAGAGCTCGGCAAACTCGGCGGGCGTTTCGCGCAGGTTGCGCTGCCAGCCCTCGGCGCTGTACCAGATGTAGCTGCCGCAGGCCACTATTTCGAGGTCGGCATCTTCGGCGCGCACCGTGGTCTGGTGCTTCCAGACGTAGCCGCCCGGCGTGGCGGGGTCGGCCTCGGGATGCACCACACCGGGCGAGTGCCGAAGCGTGAGGCCCACCGGCAGGCGGCGCAGCTCATCGGGCAGGACGCGGGTGCGGTCGGTCCAGGTCGTACCCGGCAGGGCGGCGGCGGGGGTAGTTTGGGCCGGGGCGGGGGCCGGGAGGAGGGCCAGCGCCAGGAGCGCCGGTAGCAGGAAGCGGGTCATAAACGGGGCGTTTGAAGTACGACCCAAAGGTGGCCCTCTGCCCTACCCTCCATCGCCCCAATACCGGATGTGGGACGTACCGAAACATGATTTGGGGCCTTTTCGGGCCCAAATCATGTTATTCGCCTCCCTGGTACTCCCTCGGGGCCACGCCGGTCAGTTGCTTGAAAATCCGGTTGAAGGTGGTTTTGGAATTGAAGCCGCTCTCGAAGGCGATGCCCAGCAGGGTGAAGCGGCGGGCATCGGGGGCGGCGAGGCGGCGTTGCACTTCGGCCACCCGGTAGCCGTTCACCAGGTCGTTGAAGGTGCGGCCGAAGCCGGCGTTCACCGTGAAGGAAATTAGGCGCGGCGGCAGGCCGGTGTGGGCCGAAAGCTCGGCCAGCGTGAGGGTTGGGTTCTGGTAAAGCTGGTCGTCGACCAGCGCCCGGCAGATGCGCTCCATCATGAGCGGGTCGGCCGTTGGAGAGGCTACATTATCGGTGATGTTGGCGGGAACGGCGGGGGCCGTTTCGTTGGCAGCAATGGTTTCAATAGCGCGGGTGGGCACGGTGGTTTCGGTGGCCCCGGCCGGTAGCGCGGCGGTGGGCGCGGCTGCCGCATCCTGCTCGGGCGCGAAATGCACGGCCCGCATATCGGCCTGCCGCAGGCCCACCACGCCAATCACGAACACGACCACGCCCAGCAGCTCGGTGGAGTAGTCGTAGCGATAGTAAATCCCGAAAAACTCGCGCAGCACCAGCTCCAGCAGCCATTGCCCGCTCACGGCGGCCAGTAGCAGCAGCAGCCAACGCAACCAGCGCAGCCGCAGCCGCGACACTTCCGAGAAATTATCCGTCAGCCAGCGGCCGTAGCGCCGCAGCAGGTGCAGGCTCAGCAGCAGGTAGGCCATGAGCGAAAGCCAGGTACCGATGAACTCCAGCCGGTAGGTAACGGGCCGGTGAACGTGCAGCCAGAAGTCGTTGCGCACGGCGTAGGGCTGGAAGCGCAACCACCAGTACAGCCCCGCCTGCAACAGCACCGGCGCAAAATGCCCCCAGTACCGCGCCCGCCACCGAAACCCGTGGTTGACGAGGCTGCGCACGTAGAAAAACAGCAGCGGCCCAAACCCCAACGAGTAGTAGATGGGGGAAAAGTAAAGCCCGGCATCCTGCTCATACAGCCCCGACACCCGGAAAAACCCATCAAGTATCCACAAGGCAATGGCCACCATCAGCAGGGCCAGAAAGCGGTTCGATACGCGGTTGACCGGGGCGCTGGCCAGCAGCCCCGCCGCAAACAGCGCCTGCGCGATAACGGCAAACAGCGCCACCGACATGAAGGAAACCGTGATTTGCATAGCGTTGCGAAGGGAGCCCCCGAGGGCTGCAAAGATGCAGCCGGCCCGCCTGGTCTGGTTGCTGGTTGCGGTGCTTATTTTGCGTCATGGGCTACGGCCCCGGCGCGTAACCCTGGGCACAATGGCCGGATACACAATGCGCCGGGAAGTGGCCAGCGCGCTACGCGGCCGAACGGGCCGCCCGGTCACCGTTTTCAATCCGCCTTTTCCCTCCGCCCGATGACCTCTCCGCTCTTCGATACCGAACAAATCAATACCCTCATCCGCACGCGGCGCAGCACGTTCATCCCGCAGTTTGTACCCGGCCGGGCCATCCCGGACTCCACCATCTGGCAGCTGCTGGAAAATGCCAACTGGGCCCCCAGCCACAAGCAAACCGAACCTTGGCGCTTCGTCGTGTTCACGGGCGCGGGGCTCGAAAAGCTGGCGGTATTTCAGGCCGATTTGTATGAAAAAACCGCCGGGCCAGCCTACAAAGCCGCCAAGCACGCCAAGCTGCGGACTAATCCGCCGCAGTGCTCGCACGTCATCGCCATTGCCATGAAGCGCACCGAGCCGCGCCTGCCCGAAATCGAGGAAATTGAAGCCGTGGCCTGCGCCGTGCAAAACCTGCATTTGTCGGCCCACGCCTACGGCCTGGGCGGCTACTGGAGCAGCGGCGGCATCACGTACACCGAAGAGGCCAAGGCGTTTTTCGGCCTCGGACCGGACGACCGGTTGCTGGGATTTTTCCAGCTGGGCTACATCGACGTGCCCTCGCCCCCGGCCAGCGCGGGCCGGTGCAGGACAAAACCCGCTGGGTGAGCGAGTAGCGACCGGCCCGTTCAGCTTCGGCAATCGTTGAACCGCAATACCGCGCCCACCGCCGCGGAGCCCCGTGCAACTGTAGCCGGACAACTGGCATCAGTGTGCTATCTAACCCCACCCTTTCCATGAAAAAGCTCCTCTACAGCGCCCTGCTCCTGCTGCCCATACTGGCCCAGGCCCAAACCGGTAACTTTATTTTGAAGGGCACCACCGGCGCGAAGGCCGGCGTGACTAAAGCATACCTTTTTTACAGCTTTGACCACACCCAGGTACGGGACTCGGTGGCCGTGCAGAACGGGCATTTCGAATTCCGGGGCACCCTGCCCGAGGTGGCGCAGGGCTCCCTTATGTTGAGCCACCACGGCACGCCTTACAGCGCATCGCGGGACTTCACATTGCAGCCTTTTTTTCTGGAAAAAGGCACCGTTACCTGGGTTACGCCCGATTCGGCCGGCAAAGCCATTGTGCGCGGCACCCCGCTCAACGACGAGAAAGCCCGCCTGCAAGCCTTGCTGAAACCGCTGGATGAGCAAGCCGCAACCCTAAACAAAGAGTTTTACGCCCAACCCGAGGCTACCCGCAAAAACGCCGCCTATCGGAAGCAGTTTGAGCCTCGGTGGGCTGCCATCAACGCCCAAAAGCAGCAGGTGCGGGTCAGTTACATTAAGGCGCATCCCAACGCGCTGTTCAGCCTATTTGTGCTCAAGGAGCTGGAGTGGAACGCCCCCGACCTGGCCCACTACGCCGAATGGTACCAAAGCCTGAGCGCAAACCTGCGGAGCACCCCACGCGGCGTGCTCATCGGGGACCGGATTAAGCGGCTGCAAAGCGTGGCCGTGGGCGCTACCGCTCCCGACTTCACCCAGAACAACCCCGAAAACGTGCCCATGACATTAAGCAGCCTGCGCGGCAAATACGTGCTGATAGATTTCTGGGCCAGCTGGTGCGGCCCCTGCCGCCAGGAAAACCCCAGCGTAGTCAAAGCCTACAATGCCTTCAAGGACAAAGGCTTTACTATTCTCGGCGTATCGCTCGATAATGAGCGCACCCGCGAAGCATGGCTTCGCGCCATCGAGAAGGACGGCCTGACCTGGACGCACGTATCGGACCTGAAATTCTGGGACAATGCGGTGGCCCAGACCTACGGCGTGCAGGGTGTACCGCAGAACTTTCTGGTTGACCCGCAGGGTAAAATCGTGGCCACCAATCTGCGCGGCGAAGAGCTACAGAGCACCCTCAACAAGCTGCTGAGCGCGACCAACTAACATATGCAACTCCTCCTCGGCCTGCACCACGTCGCCGTTATCTGTTCCGATTACGCGGCCTCAAAACACTTCTACACCGAAATTCTCGGGCTGGAAATTCTGGCCGAAACCTACCGTGCGGCCCGCGACTCGCACAAGCTGGACCTGGCCATCAACGGGCAGTACGTCATTGAGTTGTTTTCCTTCCCCAACCCGCCGCCGCGCCCCAGCTATCCGGAGGCCGCCGGCCTGCGCCACCTTGCCTTTGCCGTGCCCGACGTAGCCGCCGCCATCCGGCACCTGGAGGCGCACGGCGTGACCTGCGAACCCGTGCGCGTGGATGAATTCACCGGCCGCCGCTTCACCTTTTTTGCCGACCCCGACGGCCTGCCGCTGGAATTCTACGAGGGGTAGAGACGCAATATTTTTCGTCTCGTCGTTGCATGGAGTCTTTGAAGGAACCGCCGAACGATTCTATCGCGAGTTCAACGACGAGACGCAAAATATTGCGTCTCTACAGCGTCCGGCCAGCAACCGACGCCACTTCAGGCGCGTAGCGGTACACTCCACCGCCCTCGCTCAACATGCCCGACCACCCGCTTGCCGCCCGCTTCACCGTGGCTCACCCCGAGTGGGCGGCCCACGCCACCATCTACGAAGTCAACGTTCGCAATTTCACCCCTGAAGGCACTTTCCGGGCCTTTGAGGCCCATTTGCCGCGTTTGCAAACGATGGGTATCGGCATTGTGTGGCTGATGCCGGTGCATCCCATCGGGGAAGTGGGGCGCAAGGGCACGCTGGGCTCGCCGTATGCCGTGCGCGACTATTTCGCCGTAAATCCGGAGTTTGGCACCCTGGATGACCTGCGCCATCTGGTGCAGGCGGCTCATGCATTGGGCATGAAGGTGCTGCTCGATTGGGTGGCCAACCACACCAGCCGCGACAATGCCCTCATTCAGGAGCACCCCGACTGGTACCAGCACGATGCCGCCGGCCAGCTGGTGCCGCCCGTAGCCGACTGGACCGACGTGGTGGCCCTCGATTACCGCAACCGCGCCATGCGCCGCTACATGATTGAGGCCCTGGCCTGGTGGCTGCGGGAAACCGACATCGATGGCTACCGCTGCGACGTGGCCGGGCTGGTGACCACGGATTTCTGGGACGAGGCCCGGCCCGTGCTTGATACCCTTAAGCCGGTGTTTATGCTGGCCGAGTGGGACGAGCTGTACCCCTCGGGCGGGCTGAGCTGGGAGGAGTTCGACTCTGACACGCGGCTGCTCGAAAAAGCCTTCGACATGACTTTCGGCCTGCGCCTGCACTACCTGCTCGACCGCATTGCCGAAGGCCACGCCGGGCTGCCCGAAATCGACGCCTACCTGGCCGCCGAACGCGAGAAATACCCACCCAGCGTGTACCTGATGCACTTCACCAGCAACCACGACGTGAACAGCTGGGACGGCACTGAGTATGAGCGCCTGGGGCCGCTGGCGCGGCCCTTCGCCGTGCTCACGGCCCTGCTGCCGGGTATGCCGATGCTGTACTCGGGCCAGGAAGCGGGCCTGAACCGCCGGCTGGAGTTCTTCGACCGCGATACTATTGAGTGGGGAGATTTACCACTCCAGGATTTCTACACCCGCCTGTTTCAGCTCAAAAAAAGCCACCCGGCCCTGCTCAACGGCGACCCGGCCAGCGCGTTCCAGCGCCTGCCCGGCCCGCCTGAGGTCTACGCCTTCCTGCGCACCAAGGGCGACGCGGCCGTGCTGTGCGCCGTGAATGTGGCAGCCGGAGCGCAGCGCGCCCCCGCCGTGCCGGGCCAGTGGCGCGACCTGTTCAGCGACGAAACTTTGACCCTTTTGGCCGGCGAGGAACTACCGGTACCGGCCCACGGCTGGCGGGTGTTGGTGGCAGTTGAGCCCACCGTCGGCTAACCTTCGGGCGGGTTTTTCAGTTAGGGAGGCTCATTCCCTGAATATTCAAACTGCTATGCAAACCCGTGAACTTGGCCGCTCCGGCCTCCAAATTTCGCCCCTCATGCTGGGCGGCAACGTCTTCGGCTGGACCATCGATGAAACCACGTCCTTCGCCGTGCTCGATGCCTTCGTGGCCAACGGCGGCAACGCTATTGATACCGCCGACGGCTATTCCGTGTGGGTGCCCGGCCACGTCGGGGGCGAGTCGGAAACCATTATTGGCAAGTGGCTGCAACGGCGCGGCCGGCGCGATGATATCATCATTGCCACCAAAGTGGGCTGGGAAGTAAACGCCGACAACAAGGGCCTGAAAAAGGACTACATTCTACGGGCCGTGGAAGGCTCGCTCAAGCGCCTGCAAACCGATTACATCGACCTGTACCAGTCGCACAAAGACGATGAAACCACATCTGTGGAGGAAACCCTCGAAGCCTACGCCCAGCTGGTGAAGGAAGGCAAGGTGCGCGCCATTGGGGCTTCCAACTTCACGGCCGCCCGCTTGCAGGAGTCGCTGGAAGCCAGCGCCAAACATGGTTTTCCGCGCTACGAGACGCTGCAAAATCTTTACAACCTGTACGACCGGGCGGACTTCGAGCAGCACCTCGCCCCGCTCCTGCTGGAGGAGAACATCAGCGCGATTCCGTATTACGGCCTCGCCGCCGGCTTCCTCACCGGCAAATACCGCGACCAGGCCGACCTGCAAAAAAGCGCGCGCGGAGCCGGCGTGGGCCAGAAATACCTCAACGAAAAGGGCCTCGCCCTGCTCACCGCCATCGATGCCGTGGCCGACACCCACTCGGCCACGCCCGCCCAGGTAGCCCTGGCCTGGCTGATGCAAGCCCCCGGCGTAACCGCCCCCATTGCCAGCGCCACCAGCGTGGGCCAGGTGAAGGAGCTACTCGAAGCCACCGGGCTACGCCTGACGGCAGATGATTTGGAAACGCTGGAAAAAGCCCAGCCGGTGCAGGCAGAGTAGTGTGGTGCTTAAAGGAACGTCGTGCTGAGCTGGTCGAAGCATGACGTTCCTTTTTATTCCCATTCCCCCATTTCCTAACCTAGGTCAAGCCTCGGCTTTTGCAACTTGCGCCTCCATACCCTCCCACCCTCAATACCCCAAACACCATGGCCCTCACCAACACCCGCGTCAAACTCGCCTCGCGCCCCGTGGGGCTACCGCAGCCGGCCAATTTCGATATCGACACCGTCGATGTGCCTGCGCTGGAGGAGGGTCAGGTGCTGGTGAAAATCAGCTTTATTTCCCTCGACCCCGCCATGCGCGGCTGGATGAATGAGGGCCGCAGCTACATCAAGCCCATTGCCGTTGGCGACGTGTTTCGGGCGGGCGTGGCCGGGCAGGTGGTGGAGTCGCACAACCCCGCCTTCGCCGTGGGCGACTATGTGACCGGCAACCTCGGCGTGCAGCAGTACGCCGTGGTGGGGGCTGGGGCCACAGACCCGCGCAGCCCCGAGTACCTCGTGAAAGTTGACCCCGCCATCGTGCCGCTCGAAGCCTATCTGGCCACGCTGGGGATGCCGGGGATGACGGCCTACTTCGGCCTGCTCGACACCGGCCAGCCCAAACCGGGCGAAACCGTAGTGGTATCGGGCGCGGCCGGGGCCGTGGGCAGCGTGGTGGGCCAGATTGCCAAGCTAAAAGGCTGCCGCGTGGTGGGCATCGCCGGCGACCAGGAAAAGTGCGACTACTGTATGCAAACGCTCGGTTTCGATGCCTGCATCAACTACAAAACCGACAACGTGCGCCAGGCCCTGCGCGCCGCCGCCCCGCAGGGCATCGACGTGTATTTCGATAACGTGGGCGGCGAAATCCTGGATTTGGTACTGGAGCAAATCCGGATGAAAGCCCGTATTGTCATTTGCGGGGCCATCTCGCAGTACAACAACACCACGCCCGTCAAAGGCCCCAGCAACTACCTCTCCCTGCTGATGAACCGCGCCCGCATGGAAGGCATCGTGGTGTTCGACAACGCCGCCAACTACGGCACGGCAGCCCGCGAAATGGCCGGCTGGATTCAGGAAGGAAAGTTGCATTCGCCTAAAATCCAGGTCGAGCACGGCGTGGAGAACTTCCTCCCGGCGCTGCTGAAGCTGTTTTCGGGCGAGAACTTCGGCAAGCTGGTGCTGGCCCCGTAGCTACGTAGCGCGGACTTTGCGAGCCCGCGTGTACCAAACCTCCCCGAGAATCATGAAAAAAAACAGCCCCGCCGGCCAATGCCGACGGGGCTGTTTGCATGCAAATCCGGCCCGCTACTCGCGCACGAAGCGGCGGGTGGCCGTGCTTCCATCGGGCGTGTTGGCGCGGAGCAGGTACACGCCGGTGGGCAGGGCGCTCAGGTCGAGTGGCTGCGCGGCGGCCGAGGCCGGCACCGCTACCCGGTACACCACCTGGCCCAGGGCGTTGAGCACGCTGAGCTGCACCGCCGGGTGGGCGTTGGCCAGCGTCAGGGTCAGCTTGCCGTCGGGCGTGGGGTTGGGGTAGAGCTGGAGCGTGGCATCGGCCAGCTGCCGGGCCGTGGCCGTGACCACGAGCGGGGCCGAGGGCAGCGAGACGCAGCCCTGCGCCGAGGTGGTCGTGACAGTGTAAGAACCCAACTGGGCGGCCGAATTCACGACGTAGGTGGGGCCGGTAGCGCCGGCAATGGCCACGCCGTTGAGGTACCACTGATTGCCGGTGGCGGCGCTGCTGGTGAGCGTGGTGGTGGGGCCGTTGTACTGGGCGCTCACCGTGGGGCGCGTGGGCAGGGCGTTAATCGTGACCGTAGCCGTGGCCGACGTACCGCCGCAGGCGCTGGTGCTGCTTACCGTGTTGGTGATAGTGTAGGTACCGGGCGTACTGGCCAACAAGTCGATAGCTCCGGTCGTAGCATTCAGGGTCAGGCCGGTGGTCGAGGTGAAGCTGCCCGCGCTGGCCCCCGTGGCCAGGGCCGGGGTGGCCGTGCCGCTGGCGCACAGCGAAGCACTGCCGTAGCTAAATGCCGCCGAAGCCGGAGCCGAAATCGTTACGCTGGCCGTGCTGCTGCTTGGGCAGGTGCCGCCCACGCTGTACGTCACGGTGTAGGTGCCGGGCGTAGAAGTGGCGGGGCTGATGGCTCCCGTGGTCGTGTTCAGGCTCAGGCCCGAAGCCGCAGCAAACGTGCCGCCCGCCGTGCCCGTGATGCTGGGCGTGGAGGTCGAACTGCTGAGGCAATACCCGGTAGCCGGGTAGTTGAAGGCCGCCGAGGTAGCGGGGTTCACCGTGACGGCCGTGGCCGCCGAGGTAGCCGAACAGCCGCTGCCGCTGGTGACCACCACCGCATAGCTGCCCGCCGCGCTGGCCGAGTAGCTACCCGCCGTAGCCCCGGCAATGGCCTGGCCATTCAGCAGAAACTGATACGTGGCCGCCGCCCCGCCGCCGCCGGCCGTCAGCAGCACCGCAGTGCCCTGGCAGATGGCCGTGGAGCCGCTGGCCGCCAGTGTGGCCACCGGCGCGGCGCTGATGGTAATTGCAGCCGTAGCCGTAGTGGCCGCACACGAGCCCGAAGCTGCGATGGTATTCGTCACGGTATAGGTGCCGGCCTGGCTGGCGGCCAGGTTCACCACGCCGGAGGCGGGGTCGAGGCTCAGGCCGGTGGTGGAGGTGAAGGTACCGGCGCTGGCTCCGCCGCTAAACACCGGGGCCACGTTGCCCTGGGCCGCCGCGCAGAAGCTGCTGGCCGGGTAGCTGAACGTCGCTACCGGCGCTGTCGTGATGGTCACGCTGGCCGAGGACGCCGCCGAGCAGGTGCCGCTCACGGTATAGGTTACGGTGTAGGTGCCGGCCGTGCTGGCCGCCAGATTAATTGCCCCGGTGCTGGCATTCAGACTCAGGCCGCTGGCCGAAGCAAACGTGCCGCCCGCCGTGCCCGTGATGGCCGGCGTGGCCGTGCCCCCACTGGCGCACAGCGTGGAGGAAGCGTAGGCAAACGCCGCGCTCGGGGCGGCGCTGATGGTGACGCTGGCCGTGGCCGTGCCGGGGCAGGGGCTGCCCGCCGCGTAGCTCACGGTATAAGTACCGGGCTGACTGGCGGCCAGGTTGATAACGCCGGTGCCGGCATTCAGGCTCAGGCCCGCCCCCGCCGAAAACGTGCCGCCCGCGATGGAAACCGTGGGGCCGGGGTTGGTGCCCGCGTTCTGGCAGTAGCTGGTAGCGCCGTAGGCCACGGTGGGCGTGGCCACGGGGTTCACCGTGATGGTGGTGCCGGCCGAGGTAGCCGTGCAGTTGCCGGGATTGGTGACAACCACGCTGTAGGTGCCGGCCTGAGCAGCCGCGTAGGTGGCGCTGGTGGCTCCGGCAATGGCTTGGCCATTCAGCAGAAACTGGTAGGTAGCGCCGGTGCTGCCGCCGTTGGCCGTCAGCGGCACGGTGCTGCCCTGACAGATGGTGGTGGGGCCGCTCACGGCCAGTGCCGCTGCCGGCACCGCGCTGATGCTCACCTGCGTGGTGGCCGAGGCGGTCTGGCAGGCCCCGTTGGCCGATACGGTGTTTGTCACGGTATAAGTACCCGGCTGGCTGGCGGCCAGATTGATGGCCCCGGTGCTGGCGTTCAGGCTCAGGCCCGTGGGCGAAGCCGTGAAGGTGCCGGCTGCCGCGCCGGCCATTAACGTAGCCGTGGGGTTGGCCCCGCTGGCGCAGTAGGCCGCGTTGGCGTAGCCGAAACCGGCCGCGCCGGGCGTGGCCACCGTCACCGACTGGGTGCTGGTGCTGGGGCAGGGGCCGCCCACGCTGTAGGTCACGGAGTAGGTGCCGGCCGTGCTGGCAGCCAGGCTAATCTGGCCGGTGGCGGCATTGATGCCCAAGCCGCTGGCCGCTGTGAACGTGCCACCCGCCGTGCCGCTAATGGTGGGCGTGGGGTTGGCGCTGCTCTGGCAGTACGAGGCCGCGTTATAGGTGAAAGTGGCGGTGGTAGCCGGATTCACCGTCACGTTCACGGTGCTGGTGCTGGAGCAGCCGTTGCTGGAGGCCGTGAGCGTGTAAGTGGTGGTGACGGCGGCGCTGGTGGTATTGGTCAGCGTCACGGTGGGCTGGGCGGCGGTGGCGCTGGATAAGCCAGTAGCGGGGCTCCAGCTATAGGTGTAGCCCGTGACGGCGGCCGTGCCCAACTGGGCCGAGCCGCCCGAGCAGAAGGTTTGCGCCGCGCCGGCATTCGCGGTCACGGCGGGGTTCACCGTCACGCGCACCGTGCTGCTGCCCACGCAGCCCGTGGCCGATACGGCCGTGAGCGTGTAGGTGGTGGTGCGTGGGGCCGTGCCGGTATTAGTCAGGGTGATGGTGGGCTGGGCACTGGAGGCGCTGCTCAGGCCCGTGCTCGGCGACCAGCTGTAGGTGAGGCCAGCCACGGGCGCGCTGCCCAATTGGGCCGACTGGCCGGAGCACAGCACGCGGTCGGGGCCAGCGCTGGGCGTAGGCAGGGGCTCCACGGTCACGGTCACGGTGGCCGTGGCCGAGCAGTTGCCGTTGTCGCCGGTCACGGTATAGGTGGTGGTGGCGGTGGGCGAGGCGACGGGCGTGGCCGAACGGGGGTTGTTCAGGCCCGTGCTCGGCGACCAGGTGTAGTTCTGCGCGCCGCTGGCTGAAAGCGTGGCCGAACTACCGGCGCAAATCGTCGTGTTGGGCGACACGGTGAGCACCGGCGTGGCGCGCACCGTCACCGTGGCCTGGGCCGTGCTGGAGCAGCCGGCGGCGTTGGTCACCGTTACCGTATAAATAGTGGAGGCCGTGGGCGATGCCGTGGGGCTGGCCACTGTGCTGCTGCTAAGGCCGGTGGCCGGGCTCCAAGAGTAAGTGCTGCCGCCGCTGGCATTCAGCGTAATGGACTGGCCGGCGCAGATGGCCGTGGCCACCGGGTTCACGCTGGCCGTGGGCAGCGCGTTCACCGTCACCGTCACCGACGACGTGGCCGAGCAGCCGTTTGAGCTGGCCGTCACGGTGTAGGTGCCCGAGCGGTTCACGCCCACGTTGGCGATGGTGGGGTTTTGCAATAGCGAGGTAAAGCCGTTGGGGCCGGTCCAGGAATAGCTGGCCCCCGGCACCGTGCTGGCCGTAAGCAGCAGGTTGCCCCCGGCGCAGAGCGGCGAGTTGCTGCCCGAAGTCACGGTCCCGATGTTGGTAATGGTGAGGTCCTGGTCGTTATCGGTGCCAATGGTGGCGGGGCTGGAGGCCACCACCCGCACGCGGTAGCCCGAGCCCGTGACCACGCCCGCCGGCAGCGCCGCCGTGATGGTGCCGCCCGCCGTGCCCGTGAGCGAGCCAATGGCCACCGGCGCGGCAAAGGAGCCGGTTTCGTCCGAGAGCTGGGCCGTGAACACGTTGCTGGGGTCGATGCTGCCGCTCACCGCGTAGCTCACCCGCACGGTGGTATTTTGGCAGAAGTTCGGGCCGTTCAGGACCGAGGTGGTGATGGTGGCCGCCGCGCCTGTGCGGCCCCAGGCCAGGCTTACCAATAAGAGCAGTAAGCTAAAAAGTAACCGGTGCTTCATGAGAATTGGAGAAAGATGAATGAGAGCAGCTGGCCAGAAAGCCGGCTAGTTAGCCCGCCCACATGATGGCAGGATGAGGACCGCCGCACCACTGGCCGCGCCTTGGATAAGCGCCGACGGCCCAGGTTTAAAACCAGATGTCCATCGCGAAGCCGGACTTCGCAATGGGCACCAAAAAAGCATTCCCAAACGGGCAGCGACTAAAACACCCCGGCCCGCCGACGCTGCTGGAGCGCCGGCGGGCCGAGGTAGTTTCCCGCACTAACTACTGCGCCGTGATGTCCGAATACTCGTACTTCCGGGCCACTTCCAGCGGCTGGCCGTCGGCCTCGGCGTAGGGATACACGAAGTAGTTGAGCGGCGGGCCAGCCTGCTTGGGGGTCAGCACCACGTCGCGGCCCCGGGTGAACTCGACGCGGTTTTCGTCGTGCGCGCCGAAAAAGTAAGCGCGCTTGTCCGGGTTCTTGGCGGCTTCGGAGGCATCGACGGGCACCCAGCCGGTTTCGGGGGTGAAGAATTCGGCCCAGCAGTGGTAGCCCTTGATTTCGCCGTGGCCGCGCTCGGCCGGCAGCGGCAGCCCGATGCTGAAGCGGGCCGGAATGCCCAGCGCCCGGCAGTAGCCGATGACGATGGCGTGGAAATCGGTGCAGTTGCCGCGCCGGGCATCGCAAGCGTAGTAGATATCGCCCCGGCCCCAGCCCTGACCGGTTTTGTCATAGGTGACGGTGCTCACAACGTGCTCGTAGATGGCGCGGGCTTTTTCGAGCGGGGTTTTGGCTCCGGCTTTGGCCACGACTTCTTCGGCCTGAAGCTTGATTTTAGCATCGAGCGGCACGAGGCGGTCAGGGGCCAGCCAGCGGGCCAGGTTGGGGTCCGTTTTTTCTTTGACGGGCTTGGCCGTGGGGGCGTTGGCGCGCAGGTTGAGGTGCTCGCGGCGCGTGATTTGGGCGGTGAGTTTCACCACCAGCGGCGCGGTGGATACGGCGGCGGGCTCGGACCTGGTAAGGCGCAGGTGCAGCATCTGGGTCCCGTATTCGCCCTTCTCGATTTTATACGGCACGGGCAACTCAATCTTGAGGTCGCGCACATCCTGCGAGGCATCGGCGTGGGGTACGGGCAACCACAAATCCAGGGTTTTGGTGCCGGCCGGGGGCACGGGCAAGGTCGCCGTACTGGTGAGCACGAACGTGCGGCTACGGGGCGTGGCCGCCGTTTGGCCCTGGGCACCCAGGCCCGGCAGGTGCGCAGCCGCACCCAACAGCCCCACCCAAATGGCGGGGGAAATCAACAACGAAACATTCACGGCAACGAGGCAACAGGTTGCTGCTGGCGGGCGTCGGCAAAGCTGGATTAAAGCCGATAAATCGGCCCAACCCGGCGGCCACCGCTCCGTGCGATACCCGCCGGCGCGACGCCGCACGCGACGCCCGCCAGTCAGGGCCAACCAGACCCCAGCAGTGCCCCAAAGGTACGGCGCGGCCAACCGTGAGCCGGGCCGTGCGTACCAGCAACGGCTTCACCCCTGCTTCCTTTTCATGCTCTTCCTCGCCGAACCCATCACGCCTTTCGACTGGCAGCGCCTGCTCTGGACGGCCGATGCGCCGCCCACTTTCCTGCTCGAAGTTGTGTTTCGGTGCGTGGTAACCTACCTGCTGCTGCTGGCCACCCTGCGCGTGATGGGCCGGCGCGGGGTGCGGCAACTGTCCATTTTCGAGCTGAGCATTATCCTGGCGCTGGGCTCGGCCGCCGGCGATACCATGTTCTACCACGACACGCCGCTGCTGCCCGTCGTCATCGTGTTTGCCGTGGTGAGTGCCATGTACTGGCTGTTCAACCGCCTCACCGAGTGGTTCCCCCGCTTCAGTGACTGGCTCGAAGGCACGCCCGTGCTGCTGGTGGAAGAAGGCCGCATCAACATGAAAAACCTCGATAACCTCAACCTGACCCAAAAGGAATTATTCGGCGAGTTGCGGCAGCAGCAGGTGGAGCACCTGGGCCAGGTGCGCCGCGCTTACATGGAGGCCACCGGCAACCTCAGCGCCTACTTCTACGCCCCCGATGCCGCCGCCCCTGGCCTGCCCATTTGGCCCGAGCTGCTGGCCAAATCGCAGCACCGCGCGGAGGCTGCCGGTGCCCACGCCTGCTGCAAGTGCGGCGAAGTAAAGGAGTTGGCACGCGGCGATGCGGCGACGTGCCCGATATGCCAGGGCAAGGGCTGGGTACCGGTGTGCGATGCTCAACGGGAGGCGTAATACTCTGGCTCATCCCGCCCCGCGCTACCTTTAGCGGTATGAAGCCCACCGCCCTGACGGGTACGCCCCCGCCGGTTCTGGCCCTGGCCTCGTTTCCGGGGCCGCTGGCCCGCACGCCGTACTACTGCGACCGCCTGCAGAGCCACGTCGTGCGGTTTCCGCACGTCAACGTGCCGCACTCCCACGACTTCTACCTGCTGCTCTACATTACCGAAGGCGCGGGCACGCATACGGTCGATTTGGTGACGTATGAGCTGCGGCCGGGCAGCCTGTTTTTTCTGGCTCCGGGGCAGGTGCATCAGTGGCACTTAGCGCCGGAGACCCGCGGCTTCGTGGTGTTTTTCAGCGCCGATTTCTACCTCTTTCGCTACCCCGGCAGCGGGCTCTACGACTTCCCGTTTTTCGCCAGCGCGCACTCGCCGGTGCTGTATTTGCCGCCGGCCGAAACGGAAATTCGCCCGCTTTTCGAGCGCCTTTTTGCCGAATACGAGGCGCCGCAGGCCAATCAGGCCGAGGTTTTCCGGTCCTACCTGCACCTGGGCCTGGAACTGGCCGCCCGTCACTACGCGGCCCCGGTCGCGGCCGAAACGGGCCTGGCGCAGCAGCAAATCCGGCAGTTTGGGGCGCTGCTCAACCAGCACTTTCGCACCCATCGCAGCGTGCGCGACTACGCCGACTTGCTGCACGTATCGGCCAACCACCTCAACGCCCTGTGCCGCCGGGTGCTCAACAAAACGGCCAGCGCCCTCATCCACGAGCGCATCGTCACCGAGGCGCAGCGGCTGTTGAGCCACTCGGCGCTGGGCGTGGCGCAGGTGGCCTACGAGCTGGGGTTCGAGGATGCCTCGTACTTCGGGCGCTACTTCCGCAAGTACACCGGCCACACGCCCGAGGCCTTCCGGCAGCAGCGTTGATTTGTCCGGTAAGCGCCCGCAAATGGGCGGGAGCTGCAGGGGAAGCGGCTGGTAATTTTGGGGCATCACAAGCGGCAGGTGCCGCGCCGGCCACTTGCGCATGGGCGCGGGCCGCATTTACCCGTATAGACACTACTATCTTATGCACTCCTCCCCCGCCCCGGTTATGGCCGAACCTACCCAAACACCCGAATTCGTCGATTCTACTGCGCTGGCGCTGCTCCAGCTGCGCTGCCCGCGCTGCCACCAGGGCAAGCTGTTCAGCTACTCGGCGCTGAACATCACCCGATTTGCCCAAATGCCCGAGCAGTGCCCCGTGTGCGGCCAGACCTTCGAGCCCGAGCCGGGTTTTTACTTCGGCTCGATGTACATCACCTTCGGCTTCAACGTGGCCACTACGCTGGTGCTGGGCGTGCTCATTTATTACCTGATGGACAACCCCGATGCGTGGGTGTACGTGGCCCTTGTCACCGCCGTCACGGTGCTGCTCACGCCGGTTATTCTGCGGTATTCGCGGGCGCTGATGCTGTATCTGTTTGGCGGCGCGCAGTATAACCCGGATTGGAAGCGGCATCGTCGCATTGGCGCCTCGGAGGATTAATACCCCACGGCGAACCAACCCACAAAAAAGCCCCGGCTGCTCAGGAAGCAGCCGGGGCTTTTCAACTCTCAAACCCTAACGCTTAACTCCTTACTTCAGCACCTGCGCCCGCCACACGTTGTTGGCGGGGTTGGCGTCGGGCAGCAGTTTGGTGGGGTTGAGGCGCACGAGGGTGAGCGGCGTGGTTGAGTTGTAGCGGAAGGTCCAGGTGCCGCTGCGCTGCCACACTTCTACGGGCAGGCGCACGCGGGTGGTCTTGCCGCTGGTTTCGGTCACGTCGGCAATGACGGGCATGGCGGCTTGGCCCTTGTTCTCCACGGTGATGAGGGCACCCTGGGCGGGGTCCTGGTTCACGTAGGCCACGGTGGTCACGGCCTGGTCGAGGGTCCAGTTATTGTACACCCACTCGCGCCAGAACCAGGTCAAATCCTCGCCGCTGGCCTCGTTCATGGTCCGGAAAAAGTCCTTCGGCTGCGGGTGCTTGAAGGCCCAGCGCTTGATATAGGTGCGGAAAGCATAGTCGAACCGGTCCGGCCCCAGAATCTCCTCGCGCAGCAAAAACAGGCCGTAGCCCATCTTGCTATAAGCCGCATAGCCGAGGTAGTTGGAGGGCGTCACGTCGGGCACGGTGTAGGGCGGCACGGCGGCCGGGTCCATGATGTAGCGGATGTTGCCCTGCACCAGCCGCGTGGTGTCGTTCAGCCGCTTAGCGTATTCGCCGTTGTTGAAAGCGCCCGACGACAGGATGTTGATGAAGGTGTTGAAGCCCTCGTCCATCCACGGGTACTTGCGCTCGTTCGAGCCCACAATCATCGGAAACCAGTTGTGACCGAATTCGTGGTCCGTCACGCTGTACAGGCTGGCTTTGCGGGCCTTCACGCCGCAGAACACGATGCCTGGATACTCCATGCCGCCCACCACGCCGGCCACGTTGGTGGCCACCGGGTAGGTGAATTCGTACCACTGCTTCGAGTTGTATTCGATGCTCTTCTTCACGTACTCCGTGCTGCGGTTCCAGGCCGTATCCTGCGCTGCTTCCACCGGGTACAGCGACTGCGCCAATGACTTGCGCCCGCTGGGCAGGTTCATCTTGGCGGCATCCCACACGAAGGCCGACGACGCGGCCCAGGCCACATCGCGTGCCCGCTGGCACTTGAAATGCCAGGTGAGGCGGCCGTTTTTGCCGCCGGGCCGCGAGCCGGCCTGCGTCACCTCGTCCGCCGAGCGCACCATCACGGTCTGGTCCGAGCCGGCCGCTTTGGCCAGGCGGCTTTGCTGGGCCGAGGTCAGGACTTCGGTGGGATTCACCAGCTCACCCGAGCCGCCCACGAGGTAGTTGGCGGGCACGTTCAGGGTGTAGTCGAAGTTGCCGTATTCGAGGTAAAACTCGGCCGTGAGGTAGGGCAGCGTGTTCCAGCCCTCTACGTCGTCGTACACGGCCATGCGCGGGTACCACTGCGCCACCTCAAATATTTCGCCGTTCTTGGTTTGCAGGCGGCCCAGCCGGTCCGAGCCGTATTCCGGAATGCTGAAGCCGTAGGCGATGTCGATTTTCAGCTTGTCGCCGTTCGGCTTCAGGGCCTCGGGCAGCATAATTTGCATGCGCGTATCGGTTACGCGGTAGTTGGCTTTTATCTTTTTGCCGTGTAGCTCGATGCTCACGGTTTGCAGCGAGTCGCCGCCCCGGAAGCCGCGCGAGTTGTTGCCGAAGCGCCCGCCGCCCACCGGCGTGATGGCCGCCCCGCGCGAGTCCTCGCGGTACAGGTTCTGGTCGACCTGTAGCCACACGAAAGCCAGCGCGTCGGGCGAGTTGTTGGTGTAGGTGATGGCCACGGTGGCCGTCACGCGGGCCGTTTTCTCGTCGAGGCGGGCGTCGATTTTATAGTCGGCCGCGTTCTGCCAGTACTCCGCGCCGGGCTGGCCGCCGGCCGTGCGCGTGGGTGTGCTCAGCTGCTCGATGAACGAGGGGTTGAAGAGCGTGCGCGAGTCGTAGGCCGGGCCGGTATTGGGGCTTTGGGCCAGGGCCGGGCCGGCCGCCAGCAGGGCCGCGCCTAGCAGCGCGCCGGGCAGGAAGGGTATTTTCATGCGAAGTATCAGAAGGAAAAAGTAAGTTGAGAGCAACAAGAACATTGCAAAAAGAACGTCATGCTGAGCTTGCCGAAGCATCTCTACCGCGCAACTAATCAATTTTAGTATTGCGGTAGAGATGCTTCGGCTGCGCTCAGCATGACGTTCTTTTTATCCTGTTCAATTCGCCAAAGATACCCGGCGCATCTGCTACTACCGCAGCCGCTGCTGCACCAGCTCCATCAGGCCATTCAGGTCGGCCGCGTCCATCTCCGGCGCTTCGATGAAGGGCGTGAGGCCGCCATCCGCATCCACGGCGAAGGCCGCTGGCAGCGGATGCCCGGCCCATTGCGGGTAGTCGCGCCGGAACTCGTCGCGGTGCGGAAAATCCACCGGCACGGGCAGCGTTTTGATGAATGCACCCCACTCCGGCCGCATCGCCGTGGCCCCGTAGGTGATGGCGCAGAGCGAGCAAGGATAAGTTGAGGGCGAAAGAATTTTGTGGAACATGTCCTTAAGGCCGGCCAGGCGGCCGCCGTCGGCATTGTACACGAAGAGGAGGCGTTGGGGCAGCACTAAAAAACGGGAAGCAGGAGGTGGCATAATAAAGGAAAGCTGATTGACAAACGGCAAACGAGCGCCGCCAGCTGGCTATTCGAAGCGGCTATTTTTCTACGTATTGATAGGGCACGTAATTCTCCCACTGCCAGGGCGTGTCCCGGTCGCCCAGCAACCGTTCCAACAGCGCTTTAAAGATTTTGTCGGCGTTGGAGCTGTTGCCCAGCAGCAGCAGCCCCACCTTGCGCTCGCCGAAGATAACGCTGTGGTTTTCCCAGCCATCGTCGTGCCCTTCCTTAAAATACGCGTGGCCGTAGGGCGACTCAAACGTGCCCCAGCCCAGCCCGTAGCCCAATTTAATCACGCGGTTGCTGTCCGGCGCAGCAACCGATGCCAGCGGCCCAAACTGCGCCTTGAACGGAATGCGTACCTGCGTCCGAATCATTTCCCGCTTGGTGGCCGGCGCTAGGCCCTGGCCCTGCATCACGGCGGCCATAAAGGCGGCGTAGTCGGCCGGCGTGGTTTCCATCGAGCCGGCCGCGCCGGCTTTGGTGCGCTTGTGCTTTTCGAGGGGCTGGCCCTGCTCGTCGTAACCCAGCGCATAATTCTGCTCAAAGGCCGGCTGCCATACGTAGCTGGTGTGCGCCATGCTCAGCGGCCGAAAAACCCGCTCCTCACTCAGCGCTACCAACCCTTTCTGCGTGATGGTTTCGACCACTAGCTGCAGCAGTTGCAGGCCTTCGCCCGAGTACGCGTAGCGCGCCCCGGGCTCAAACTGGAAGCGAAGCTTTTTGTCGGGCGCTATCCAGCGCCAGTTGGGCAGGCCGGTGGTGTGCGTGAGGGCCATGCGGGCCGTGAGGCGCGGCCAGCGCGCATCGTCGGCCAGGTCGTGGTAGGCGTCGTACTCGGGCAGCGGTTTGGGCAGGTATTCGGCCAATGGCCGGTCGAGGTCGAGGCGCTTTTCCTGCACCAGCTGCATCACCAGGTAGGCAAACACCGCCTTGCTGAGCGAGGCCCCGTACATGGCCGTTTGCGGTTCCAGCGGCGCTTTGGTTTCGAGGTTGCGGTAGCCGTAGGTGTGCAGGTAGCGCACCTTATTACCCTCCAGCAACGCCACCGCCAGCCCCGGCACCCGGGCCGAATCCATGAGCTGCTGCACGGTGCGGTCGATGTCGGCCGGGCGCAGGGTGCGGCCGTCGAGGGTGTGGAAGGGGGGCGCTTTCTGGGCTTGGGCGGGCGCGGTGGTCAGGGCCAGCGCGAGGGGCAACAGTTGCAGGAAAGTCTTCATGGCTAGTGAATTTCCAGTTTGGCGTAGGTGAAAGTATTACCGGGGTTTTTGCCGGCCCACATCTTCTTTTTCAGCAGCAGGGTTGAGTTGGAAAGCCAATGGATTTCAACCGGCTCCCAGGTAGCCGGGTCAACCGACGGCTCCAGTATCCAGAGCTGCTTCCAGTGATGGCTTTCGAATCGATAAATCCGAATTTCATTGGGAAAAACGGCATCCTCTATTCCTGCCGATATCGTGGCAAATCTTCTGAAGTCAGGGGAATAAACGGGCATACTGAAAACTTCCGTTTGCTGACCACTTCTATCAACCAGGATATTGCTCGACCATTCGTAGTGGTTATGCTCAATCAAGTGGCATTCCAACTGCGGGCAGTAGCCACGGTAATGATATACTTCCCAATCCGGATTTTCTTCCTCGACCGGATTATCTTTAAAAACCACCCGGCCTTTAGTAGTCGGAATTACAATGCGTCCCCGTATCTTCTTCAGCGGAAAAGTCACGGCTGGCTTAGTTACTACCGCCCCTTTCGCCGCCGCCAGATACGCCGCCTTCGTCAGCGGGCTGAACGTGACGCGCACCGCCGGCGGCACGGCAGCGGGCAGTTTCAGGAGCAGCGTTAGCAGCAGGAGTAGCACTGATTTCATAAAAACTTGGGCGTGGAATGCCGCGCCAAGGTACTGCCGGCCCCACCTTTGCGCTCATGCTCAACGCTGCCGCTCCCCTGCCCTACCTCGTCTTCGATTTCGACAGCACCTTCACGCAGGTTGAAGGGCTGGATGAGCTGGCCGACATTGCCCTGGCCGGCCGCCCCGACGCGGCCGAGCGCGTGGCCCAAATCCGCGCGCTCACCGACCAGGGCATGGCCGGCGAAATCGGTTTCCAGGAGTCGCTGGCCCGGCGGCTGGCGCTGCTGGGGGCCAATGAGCGCCACCTCGCCCCGCTCATTGCCCGCCTCCAAACCAAGGTAAGCGAGAGCATCCGGCGCAACGGGGCCTTCTTCCGGCAGTTTGCGGACCGGATTTATGTGGTGAGCAGCGGCTTCCGCGAATTCATTGAGCCGGTGGTGGCCGAGTTCGGCATTTCAGCCAGCCATGTGCTGGCCAACACCTTCACCTTCGATGCCGAGGGCAACATCATCGGCTGCGACCCGGCCAACGTGCTGAGCCGCGACGGCGGCAAAATCCGGCAGCTGGTGCTGCTCGATTTGGACGGGCCGGTGTACGTGCTCGGCGATGGCTACACCGACTACCAAATCCGCGAAGCCGGGCTGGCCCACCGCTTCTACGCTTACACCGAGAATGTTAGCCGCCCCACCGTGGTGGCCCACGCCGACGAAGTGCTGCCCACCTTCGACGAGTTTTTGTACCAACTAAGACTTCCCATGACTTTATCATACCCCAAAAACCGCATCAAAGTCTTGCTGCTGGAGAATCCCGATGCCCGCGCCGCCGAGCTGTTCCGCCAGGAAGGCTACCAGGTGGAAGAAGTGAAGGGCGGCCTCGACGAGGAAGAGCTAATTGCCCGCATCGAAGGTGTGAGCCTGCTCGGCATTCGCTCCAAAACGCAGGTAACCCAGCGCGTGCTCGATGCGGCCAACCGGCTGATTGGCATCGGTGCTTTTTGTATCGGCACCAACCAAATTGACCTCACCGCCGCCATGAAAAAGGGCGTGGCCGTGTTCAACGCGCCGTTTTCGAACACCCGCTCGGTGGTGGAGCTGGCGCTGGGAGAAATCATTGTGCTGGCCCGCCGCATCCCCGAGAAGAACCCCAAAATGCACCGGGGCGAGTGGGATAAGTCGGCCAACGGCTCGTTCGAGATTCGGGGCAAAACCCTCGGCATTGTGGGCTACGGCAACATCGGCTCGCAGCTTTCGGTGGTGGCCGAGGCCGTGGGCATGAAGGTGGTGTACTTCGACGTGGCCGAAAAACTGCAGCTGGGCAACGCCGTGAAATGCCGCACGCTGGAAGAGCTGCTCACGCAATCCGACGTGGTGACGCTGCACATCGACGGCCGCACTGAAAACACCAACTACATCGGTGCCCCGGAGTTTGCCCTCATGAAAAAAGGCGCGTTATTCCTCAACAACGCCCGGGGCCATGTCGTGGACGTGCCCGCCCTGGCAGCGGCCCTGCGCAGCGGCCACCTCGGCGGCGCGGCCGTGGACGTGTTTCCCTACGAGCCCAAGACCAACAGCGAGAGCTTCGAGAGCGAGCTGCGCGGGCTGACCAACGTGCTGCTCACGCCCCACATCGGTGGTAGCACGGCCGAAGCCCAGCGCAACATTGCCGAGTTCGTGCCCGAGCGCATCATGCAGTACATCAACACGGGTAACACGCAGCAGTCGGTCAACTTCCCCAACATTCAGCTGCCTACGCAGCAGGCGCACCGGCTCATCCACATCCACGCCAACGTGCCCGGCGTGCTGGCCAAAATCAACAACGTGCTGGCCGCCCACCACGTCAACATCCTGGGCCAGTACCTGAAAACCAACGAGCACATCGGCTACGTGATTACCGACATCAACCGCGAGTACGACCACGAAGTAATTCAGGCCCTGCGCGAGGTGGAGCACACCATCAAGTTCCGGGTGCTGTACTAAACCGACAGTCCTCCAACGAACACGGCCCCGGTGCTCCTTGCGGAGGCCGGGGCCGTGTTTATTTAGCCTGAATTACCGCCGCTTATTGGCGGGTTACTTTGCGGCTGATGCTGCCGCCGGCCGTGGTGAGGCGCAGGACGTAGACCCCAGCGGGCAGCTCGGGCAGGCCGGCCAGCACCTGGGGCGCGGCACCGAGGGCCAGCTTGGTAGCGAACACCGGGCGGCCGGCCAGCGAAAACAGCGTCACGGCCGTGGCCTGGGGCTCGATGGTGCCGGGCAGGGCCACCGACAGCTGACTGGTGAAGGGGTTGGGGTAGGCTTCGGCGGTGGCGGGAGTTGTAACAGCGGCGACGGTGGCGCGGCTCAGGGTCACGACCGGCGAGAAGTTGAGGGTACCGTCCAGGTCCACCTGGCGCAGGCGGTAGTAGCGGCGGCTGGCAGCCTGGGCGGTGGCCGAGGCATCGAGGTACTCGTAGTTGTGGGCGCTGGTGCTGGTACCGGCGGCGGCCAGCTCGGCCACGGCCACGAAGGCAGTGCCATCGGCCGAGGCTTCAACCACGAAGCTGGCGCTTTTCAATTCCTGAGCGGTGGTCCAGGTCAGGCGGTTGCCGGCGCTGGTGGCCTGGCCGCCGAAGGCGCTGAGCACCACCGGCAGCGGAGCCGTGATGGTGGGCGCGGCGGCCGAAACCGCTTGCTCGTAGCGGAACACCGTGCCGTTGCCGTTGCCGATGAAGAGGTCCAGCAGGCCGTCGCCGTCGTAGTCGGTTACGGCCGGGGCCGCGTAGCCGCCGCTGTTGCTGGGGTTGGTGCCCGAGTTGCTCATATTAATGACGCTGGCGGCCGTGCCGGCCGTGCTCAGGTTCTGCACGAAGCTAAAGGTGAGGGCGTTGACCGAGGTCTGGGTGTATAGCTGCACGTTGCCGGCCACATTGCCTACCAGCATATCGAGCTTGCCGTCGCCGTCGTAGTCGGTGATGAGGGGCTTGCTCACGTCGCCGGCATCGAGAATGGTGGTGCCATCGGCCAACTTGATGGTAGTGGCAGCGCTGAAGCCGGCCGTGGTATTATTGGTGGCGGCCAGCTGCTCGTAACGGTTCAGGTAACCATTGTTGCTGCCCACGATGATGTCAACCAGGCCGTCGTTATCGATGTCACCCACCGAAGGACGGGCGTAAGAACCGGCGTTGGCCACGGTGGTAGTGGTTACGCCGTAGGGGTTGACGAACAAGGTGGTGCCGGCTCCCATTTTGAACGCGTTGGCACCCGTGCTGGCGGCTTGCTCGTAAATCAGCACTTTGCCGTTTTCCTCGCCCACGATGATTTCCTGCAGGCCGTCGCCGTCGAGGTCGCTCACCGTTGGCTTGGCGTAGAGGCCCACATCGACGGTACCGCCGGCCGCGAACGTAATAAGCGTGCCGGTGGTGCTGAATGCGCCGTTGGTCGTCGTCTGCTCGTAGTCAATCATGGTGCCGTCGCCCTGGCCCACCAGCAGCTCCAGCAGGCCGTCTTTGTCGAGGTCGGCGGCCACGGGGGTCGAGAAGTTGCCGGCGGCCGTGGCGCTGGTGGCGTTCACGCTCAGCTGACCGTAGTTCCGGTTTGAGGAAACCCGGGTCACGCCCATTCGGGCCGCGCTCACGGCGGTGCCGGCGGCGGTGGTCAGCCGCACCCGGCCCGTGCCCGCGGCGGCCGGCACGATAAAGGTGGCCGTGGTAGCGGGCACCAGGCCCGCCGAAGCCCGCACGGCCTGCCCGTTCAGCAGCACCGAGGTGAAGCCCGTGAGGTTGGTGCCGGTGATGGTGACCGTGGCACCGGGGGCGGCCGTGGTCGGCGTTACGCTGCTGATGGTGGGCGCCTGGGCCATGGCGGCGGCGGGCAGCAGCAAACCCAGCGTGGCCAGGCAGAACAAACGAGCGGCGGGAGTAGCGAGCGTAAACATATTGCTGATAATGAGGGGAAGTGACTTGGGGAGGGGCCAGCTTAATTGCGACCGTTTTGATGATACAAAGCTCCTCACCGGGGCCGGGTGGTATTTTTTCCTTCGTCTAATCCGGTCACTTTCCCGTTCAATGAACCCGATTTCCCAGCGAATGAAATCCGGGCCGCTAACTGGCCAAAAAGTGCGTACCCAGCCCTTTGAAGGCGTTTTTACCGGGCTGTTTTTCTTCCATCGAGCACTATCGATAAGTCGTCGGCCTAAACTGGCCGTTGGTCGGTGCAAATTCCCGGGTTGGAGAAATATTGGGGGGCAAGCCTGCGACCGGGCTTACTTTCAGGCTTGATTCGCGTTTTTTCCGGTCGTCTCTCTTCAACTCCTGCCTCTATGCCCTATCGCTACTTCCTGGCCCTGCTACTACTGATTCCCGCTCTGGGCCGCGCCCAGATAACCCCCATTGTGAGCGGCTGGCTGGTGAACACCACCGGGGCCACCGGCTACAACAACATCCCGAGCAACGTGCAGCGCGTGCAGTACTCGGCGGCCAACGTGTACATCACCTGCACGGGCATTCCGGGCTACGCCATCGGCGGCTGGGGCAACAACCCCAATACGGCCACCAACCAAAACTTCGTGTTCAAGATAACGCGCACACCCACGCCCAACACCGGCCCGGCCACGGCCACGCCCCTGGGCCACACCGGCATCTGGAGCAACGGCGTGAGCCTCTTCAACGCCAAGGACGCCATGAGCTACAACAACGCGGGCGTGTGGAACCAGAACGCCATCGTGGTCGAAGGCCCCGGCTTCGACTCCTGCCTGGGCCACCCGGCCGGCAACGGTGAGTACCACCACCACCTCAACCCGCGCTGCCTCTATAACGACCACGACAGCAGCCGCCACGCCCCGCTCATCGGCTTTGCTCTCGATGGCTACCCCATTTACGGGGCCTACGGCTACGCCAATGCCAACGGCACCGGCCCCATCAAAAGCATGAAGACTTCGTACCGCGCCCGCAACATCACGGCCCGCACCACGCTGCCCGACGGCAGCACCGCCAGCTCGGCCGGCCCGGCCATCAACACGGCCAAGCCGCTGGGCTACTATGTGGAAGATTTCGAATACGTGGCCGGCCGGGGCGATTTGGACGTACACAACGGCCGCTTCTGCGTGACGCCGGAGTACCCGGCCGGCACCTATGCCTACTTTGTCACCATCAATAGCCGCTACGAAGGGGCTTACCCCTACACGCCCGGCCCTACTTATTATGGCGTGATTCCGGCCGGGGCCATCGGCCCGCAGTCGGGCCACGCGGTGGTAAATGAGCCAGTGACGACCTACGTGGTGACGGCTACTTTCCTGGCCGCCGGCCTGCAAATCAGTGCCTACCCCAATCCGGCCAGCAATAGCCTCACCGTGGCCCCCGAAGGCGGCGTAGCCAACGACCTGCGCGCCACATTATTCAACACGTTGGGCCAGCCCGTGACGGCGGCGGTAGCCCTGCATCCGTCGGTGCCGGCTGAGCTCGATTTATCCACTGTCGCGGCCGGGGTTTATTACCTCAAAGTGCAGGGCGCGGCAGTTGGCGGCACCCAAAAAATTGTGGTGACACATTGATGCCCTCCAGCCTCAGGCCGGATTTTTCCGGATGATGTAAAAGCTCATCTCCTTGCGGGCCACAAACCCGAGGTGCTGATAGAGCTGGATGGCCCGCGTATTGTCGGCTTTTACGTGTAGAAACGGGATGCCCGCGGCGGCAATGATGCGCTGGGCCTGGCGCTGAATGAGCTGGCCGGCGTAGCCCCGGCCCAAGTGGTCGGGATGGGTGCATACCGCGCTGATTTCAGCGTACGGGGCCGGATTCATCCGTTGCCCGGCCATCGCCACCAGCTCATTCCCCTCATAAATGCCTTCGTAGTGCCCGAACGCAATGGTGTTGGGGAAGAACGGGCCGGGGTTGGTTTGCCTGGTGAGGGCCAGCATGGCGGGCACCTGCGCCGGCCCCAGCAGCATGGCGGGCGGGCTGTCTGGGATGTCCGCTCCCGGCCGCTCCTGCACCATTTGCCCCACCTGCATTTGCTGCACCACCTGCCATTGGGGCGGAATGACCATTGGCACCGGGCTAACCACGCCCAGCACGCGTTCGGCGGGCACCAGGGCGTGGAGCGCATCAAAAGCCTGCGGCGTGAAGGTTTCAAACCCCACAAACGGCGACACGTCTTCCGCAAAATACTTTACCTGCGCGGTGCCATTCGCCAGGGGTTCATTGCCCGAAATCAGCGCGTTCCAAACGGGGTTATCAAGTATATGGGCCATGAATTCGATGATTGGGCAGGGGCCAAAAATACGCATCAGGGCAGAGAAAAGCCTCTAAAATCCCGGATACTCAAAATCCAGCGCCACACCGTAGGCGGTGGCCCGGCCGTAGCGGGCCGCGATGCCAGCCAGGGCATTATCGAGCTGCTGCGTAGCGGGCCGGCCATCGAAAGCCGGCAGCAGGAGGCCCGGCGGGTTGGGGGCACCCGTCGCTTGGTCGGGCACCACCATTAGGCCGTGGCGCGTGCGCAACGGCTCCCGGGTGGCGGCCACGGCGCAGGCGCGGCTGCGGCCGGTGCGCGAGTACGCATCGATGGTCAGGGCCAGGGCAATGTCGTCGACCCCAGGCGCGACTGGTACGCCAATGCTTTGCCGCCTGAAGAACCAGCCGTTGGTAAGATTCACGGCCAGCAGCGCCGTAAGGTTGCGGCCGAAGCGCGGGTGGAAGCTGTCGCTGTTGTGCCGGGGGCTCCAGTCGGCCACGCCCAGCGCCCGGGCCAGCGCGGCGGCCCGGGCGGGGCCGGCAATGGCCTCCACCAGCGCCAGCGAAACCGGCACCGCCGCGCTGATGCCAGCGCTGGAAATGAATTTACCATCGGCCACGTAGCGGGTATTGGTCAGCCAGGTGGTGGCCGGGTATTTCGCTTTGCGCAGGCTTTCGGTGGCCCAGTGCGCGGTGGCGCGGTGGCCGGTTAGCAGGCCGGCATTGGCCACCACCAGCGCGCCGTCGCAAATGCTGACAATGGTGCTGCCCTTGCCGGCCTGCGCCGTAATCCAGGCCAGCAGCACCGGGTCGGCACTTTTCACCACGGCGGGCACAATTACATAGTCGGCCCCGGCCGGAAAGCGCGCGTCAAAGGCCTGAATCGTGGCATCCGGCCGGAGCTGCAAGGCCGGCCGCATGCTGAGCAGGCCCGGCCGGGTGGCCACTGCCAGCACCTCGGCGGCCCCCGACTGCGCCAGCACCGCATAGGGAATCACGAAGTCGGTAAGCTCGGTGGCGCTGTTCTCGCCGATGACGGCCACCACCGGCCGGCTGCGCCCAAACCGGGCCAAATACGGGGCTATTCGCTCGGTTGGCACGGCAGCTGGGGCCGTTTTGGGCGGCGCATCAGCGGGCTGGGCCGCAGTTGTTTTCAACGCCCCAATCAGCAGGGTCGACGCCAATACAGCAGCCAGCAGAAATCGAAAAATGAGGGACATGGGCTTGATTACAGAAAAAAGGGTGAGGAAATAAAAGGGCGCGCACAGCCAGCCAGGCATTGGGCCAATGCTGATTTCAAAAAGCACGAAAGAGCGCAGGGGCCGAAAAGCGCCGCCTAGGGGGCCAGGGCAGGGCGCGCAATTTCGCCGGCGGGCTTGGGCAAAATGCGCTGAAGCTGCCGCACGTTGCGGAAGCCGCATTGGGCGGCAATGGCCTCGCGGGTCAGGCCCGGGTCGCGGTGCAGGGTGCGGGCCAGCTCCTGGCGCAGGGCGGTGGTGTACTCATTGAGCGTGAGCCCCGTGGCCAGGCGAAAGGTGCGGGTGAGCGTGCGCGGGCTCATATGCACCAGCTCGGCCAGGGTGTCGAGGGTAGCGCCGGCGGCCAGGTTTTCGGTGAGCCAGTCCTGCACGCGATGCACGGCCGAGTTGAGGTGGTTGCGGTAGTCGAGGTAGATGCTCTGCTGGCTGTGGCCGGCCCCGCGCCGGGCGTACACCACCAGCTCGCGGGCCACCTTGGTGGCGAATAATGGCCCGTGCGCTTCTTCCAGCAGGTACAGCGCCAGGTCGATGCCGGCCGTGATGCCCGCGCTGGTGTACAGGTTTCCGGCCTGCACGAACAGCTGGTCGGCCTGGGCCAGCACCAGCGGGTGGCGGGCCTGCAACTCGGCCAGCCGCTTCCAGTGCGTGGTGCATTTGCGGCCATCCAGCAGCCCGGCTTCGGCCAGAATGAATGCGCCGGTACACACCGAGCAAACCCGGATGCCCCGGCCGTGCTGCTCACGCAGCCAGGCAAAAAAGCCGCTTCCCTCCTGCCGGAACGCGGCGGAGCGCAGGTAGTCCATGTCCACGCCCGGCACGAAAATCAAATCGCCGGGCTCCACCTGAACATCCTCGAAAGCCCGCAGCGGCCCCAGGCCCAGGCCGGCCGAGCTGGTGCTCGCCGCGCCGGCATAGGAGCAGTACGTGAGCCGGTACGGCCGGCCATATTCGGCCGCCTCGTAAAAGACCTGCACGGGACCCGTTAAATCGAGCAAATGCACGCCGGGCGGCACAACAAACACAACGTGGGGCAAGGATTTCATACGGTGGCTGAATTTCTGAGTCAAAAGTACTGGCTCAGAAATTCAACCATCAGCCATTCACCGGACGTATCCGGCCAATGTTGCTACAGCCGCTCGCGCACCTGGCGCAGCACCCGCTCCACCTCGTTGCGCATGTCGCCGCTGTCCACTACGTGGTTATTGTTCATGAAGGTGAAGGCCACCAGCCGGCCGCTTTTGGTGCGCAGGTAGCCGCACACGTTGAGGTTGTTGCTCAGGGTGCCGGTTTTGCCCCACACCCAGGGGCCGGCGGCGTCGTGGTAGCGCTTGCGCAGGGTGCCCTGGCCGCCGCCGGCCGCCAGTAGGCTCAGCAGGCGGCGCTCGGGCAACTCCTGGTGCAGCTTGAGGAGCAGAGCCGTGAGGGTACGCGGGGTGACGAGGTTGAGGCGCGAGAGCCCCGAGCCATCCACCCAGACCACGGGGTCGGGCAGGCCGGTGAGCAGGTTTTTGCGGGCATAGCGAATTGCGCGGGCAGTGCTGAGCGAGTCGTGGCGGCCTATTTTGGTGCTGCACATCAGCAGCAACTGCTCGGCCAGGAAGTTGTCGCTCACGCGCAGCATACGGCGGTAGAGGGAGTCCACGCGCAACCCGTTCAGCGTGCGAACGGAGTCCAGGCCCGGCCGGGGGTGCCACACGGCCCCGGTGGTGGCGCGGCGCAGGGTGTCGCCCAGTAGCCGCAGCATCAGCCCGCTGCTGGTGACGAAGGGGGTTTCATCGACCCACTTCCGGGTGGTGGGCAGCACGTAGAAGCGGTTTTCGTGCAGGGCGCGGATGACGTGGGTGTCCTTATCGAGGGCCGGCGTGAGCAAATCGGCCGGGGCCGGCCCCGCCAGCGGCGCGAAGAAGCGCGGCAACACCCGCACCCGTGACTGCGGCACCAGCCCCGCCCGCACGGCCGCCCCGCCGCCCCTGCGCACCGGCGCGGGCGGCGTGGCGTAAAACCGCACGGTGTTACCGTAAATCGGGAAGGCGGCGCGCTCGGCCTGGAAATAGTAGCCGTAGTCGTCCCAGGTCCAGCCGGGGCCGAAGGGGGCCACGCAGGCAATGGCGCAGTAGGCGAGGCTGTGCTCGGGGCGGTGCAGCAGGAAGTTGTAGGCGCGGCGGCTGGGCACGTCGCCGTGCAGCAGCGTGGGGTCGCCGGTGCCCTGGAAAAACAGGGTGTCGCCACGGCTGAAATAGCGCAGGCTGGGCAGCGAGTCGCCGAGCAGGTGCAGGCCGGTGTAGAAGCTGAACAGCTTCATGTTGCTGGCCGGGGTAAAGTATTTGGTTTCCTGGAAGCCGTAGAACGGCCGGGCGCTGTCGGCGTAGGCCAGGCTGATTCCCACCTGGTGCTGGGCCAGCACCGGCGAGGCCGCTAGCAATGAATCGAGCCAGGGCAGGCGCGGGCCGGGCACCGGCGCGGCGGCCACCGGCGGCTTCTCCGGGGCCTGGGCGCAGGCCGATAGCTGGGTGGTCCCAATCGTGAGTAGCAGCAGGAAATAGAGCGGACGTAGCATTGGCCGCAACTTACGCAGCAAACGGGGCTGGGGTGGCCGTCGCTGGTTTCATAATGGCCCGGTCCGGCCGCTCATCATCCCTGCTGTTACCGAAAGCAGAATGCCTTGCGCGGCTACAACGCATTGAATACAGACGCGCTTGCCTAGCACGGAAAATAGTGTTGAAACATATTTGGCTTTACAATTGGAATATGTTTCAAGGTGTGAAACATATTCTTTATTTTTATGTGAATAAGTTTCACTGGATTCATAGTACCATGGCCCGCCCTTCCAATTTCCCCGATTCGCGCCTGGCCATTCTGCGGCGATACCTGGGCTTGCAGCAGGAGCAGCTGGCCCTGTTTCTGGGCATCAGCCGCAGCCTGCTGGCCAACATCGAAGCCAACCGGCGCGCGATGAGCCGGGTTGTTCACGAGCGCGCGGCCCCTTTGCTGGCCCTGCTGCCCGAATCGGCGCTGCTTACCGTACTGGCCGTGCCCCCGCCGCCGCCCGCCCTACCCGCCGCGCCCGCCCCCGGCCAGCTGGAAGCCCGCCGCGACTACTGCCAATGGCGCGCCGCCAACCTGCGCTACGAGCTGCGCACCCTCAACCATCGGGCGGCCGTGGCCCTCCGCTGGCAGCAGGCCTTGCCCGCGCTGCTGGCCGCCATGCCCCCGGCCGCGCCCGCCCCGGCCCCGCCCGGTGACTGGGCCCGCCTCAGCTATCCGCGCCTGCTGGCGCAGCAATGCGCCACCGCCTTCACCCCCGACGACGCGGCCCGCCACCACCTGCTCCGCCTGCAAGCCGAGGCATTGGAGGCGGAAGCGGCCGCCCTGGCAATGCTATTACCAACGCACCAGGCTGGCCGGCCGGAGTAGCGGCGCGGGTTGCTACACGCTGGCTGCTGCGGGCCGCTGGCCGAAGCGTTGCTTCAGGTCGTCGTAGGCCGCGGGCGAAATGGCCAGGTGCTGCACCACGGTGGCCGTTGCCTCGGTGGCTTTGCCTTTGTCGTCGACTTTGGGGGTCACGTTTTCCAGGGTCAGGTACCGGCAGGCGGGGTCGTTGGCCACGCGGTGCAGCTTGAGGCGGGCGAAGGGGGCGGGCCCGGATTGCGCCGGGTGGAGCGCGAGGGCGTGGAACTGACCGGTTTCGAGGGCCGTGCGGGTTTGGGCGGCGTCCTGGGCGAAGGCGATGGGGTGGGCCAGGGTTTCTTCCTCGGCCCACTCGTTGGTGAGTTCCGAGAAGGGCTCATCGGCCTGCGACCGGGCCAGCAGGTAGGCCCCGCCAATGATAATCAGCAGTTCCACCACCCACACAAACCACAGGAACGCGCCCGAGGGCGTGGCTCCTTTCAACGACCAGGTACCGGTTTCGTTGATTTTACCAATTGCATTCCACATCGCGCCCGGATGGGTGAGCACATCAACAAACAGGCGCGGGCTAAAGGAGGTGCTGGTATCGGCATTGCGCCCGGTGCCGGTGGTTTCGGAGTTGAACAGCAGGGTGAGGTACACGGTCCATTCCAGGTAGGTGGCGGCCAGGCCCACCAGCACCGCCAGCGCGGCCACGCCCTTCGGGCTGCGCAGCTTGCCGGCCCGCGCCAGCAGCATCAGCACCCCTCCCAATACCAACCCAAAACCCAGGCACAGAAAGAAGTTGATGTAGACGAAAGGGATGTACCAGATGGCGTAGATGTAGACAAACGCCAGCACGGCGGCGGCCACCGCGCCCCCCAGCAAAAACAGCAGCACGCCCCCAAGGGGCATTTTATTGGAAGGCTGGTAATAAAGACTCATGCGAAAAAAGTGAAGACAGAGGAATAAATTCAGTCAAAATAAACGACAAATAATAAGTCCCCCTGCCCTATCCAAACATTTCCACGGTGTCCTCCGGAGCGGTGCTTCGGGAGTATGCTTTGCTTTCCCAACCAGCTTTTACGGCATCGCAGGACCTGTCCTCCCCGCCTTTCTGGCGAAGGGCTTCGTATCAGGGAGCGCGCGGCAGACACAGCGGCCGAATGCGACCGAAAAACTATTCGGGGATAAAAAATCTTTTTTTTCTGAGCTTGTGCTCACCGGCCTCATGCTTCCGTCCGCCAACACTCCCCTCTCCCTCACCGACCGGCTGGCCCTCCAGCGTACCCGCCTCGCCAACGAACGCACCCTGCTCACTTACGTGCGTACCGGCCTGGCCCTGGTGGGTTTTGGCCTGGCCCTGCTCCAGTTTCATCCCGAGCGCGGCGGCCGGCTGGGCTACACGGCCCTGGCCGTGGCGGCGGTGGTGCTGCTGGTGGGCCTGCTGCGCTTTCGGGTGCATCGCCGGGAGCTGGTTGCCTGCGCGCAAGCCCCCAGGCCCTGCTAGCCGGCTCCGCCAGCCCCGCTCCTACCGCTCGATGTGCTTCACCTTGGCCTCGTCCAAATCGAGCTGGGCTTCCTGCTGGCGCAGCACTTCCTCATCGAAAGAGTCGTGGTGGCGCAGGTGCTCCAGCGCCGTGCGCTCCACTTGCAGCACGTCGAGCAGCACGCGGTGGTACTGGCGCAGGGCGTCGCGGCCCGCTTCATCCACTTCCAGCGAATTGAGGGTGTGGGTGGTGAGGCTCACCTCAGTTTCCATGCGCTGCTGGAGGCGGGCGATGAGCTCATTGGCCTGAACCTCGGCGGGGTAGTGACGCTTCAGGTGCTTCACGGCGGCGGTGCGCAGGTGCAGGCGCACGCCGGCTTCCTGCTCTTCGAGGGGCGTGCTGTCGTCGCGCTCGGCTAGTTTGGTGAGGCGGATGAGGGCCGGCAGCGAGAGCCCCTGGAGCACGAGCGTCACCAGAATGACCACGAAGGTGATGAACAGAATGAGGTTGCGCTGCGGAAATGCCTGCCCACCGCCCGCCAGCAGCGGCACCGACAGCGCCGAAGCCAGCGACAGCACCCCGCGCATGCCCGCCCAGCCCAGCACCAGCGTGCCCTGCCAGCCGGGGCTGGGCTCGCTGGCGCGGATGCTCCGGCTCAGCCAGCGCGGAATAAAAGCCGCCGGAAACATCCACAGCAGCCGAATTATAATCACCAGCCCGCTCATCAGCAGGCCGTAGGTAATGGCCTGCTGCAACGAATAATTGCCCAGTCCCTCCACCGCAATGGGCAGCTGCAGGCCGATGAGAATGAACACCAGCCCATTGAGCACGAAACTCACGCTGGCCCACACGCTGTAGGCCTGCAGGCGGGTATTGGCATCGAATACCCGGTGCGAGAGGTGCGCGAGCAGCAGCCCGCCGCTCACCACCGCCAGCACACCCGAAAAGTGGAATTCCTCAGCCAGCAGGTACATCACGTAAGGCGCCATGAAGGTGAGCACCGTGTTGATGCTGGGTGTGGTGGGCAGGTATTTATGGATGAGAAAAAAGCCGTAGGCCACGCCCAGCCCCACCACCAGCCCCATGCCGCTCACCAGCAAAAAGCTGGTGGCGGCCTGCTGCCACACAAACGTGCCCGAGAGCACCGCCAGCAGCGCAAACCGGAATACAATCAGGCTACTGGCATCGTTTATCAGACTCTCCCCCTCCAGAATGGCCGTCACCCGCCGGGGCACTTTGATGCCGCGCAGCACCGAGGTAGCCGCCACGGCATCGGGCGGCGAAATGATGCCGCCCAGCAAAAACCCCAGCCCCAGCGTGAACCCCGGAATCACGGCCCGCGCCACGTAGGCCACGATGAGCGAAGTGAAGGCCACCAGCCCGAACGCGAGCAGCCCAATGGCCCGCCGCCAGCGCCAGAAGTCGTTCCACGAGGTCGTCCAGGCCGCTTCGTAGAGCAGCGGCGGCAGGAAAATCAAGAAAATGAGGTCCGGCGCGATGGCCACGCGCGGTAGCCCCGGCACGAAACTCAGTCCCAGCCCGCCCAGCACCAGGAAAATGGGATAGGAAATACCCAGCTTCTGCCCCAGCATCACCAGCAGAAACACGGCGAACAGCAGGCCGAGGATGAGCAGCAGGATGGAATGGAGCATGGGCACTCGGTTGGGTTGAACAACCCAAAGGAACGTCAGTCCGCGCGAGCCTGCGAGTGGTCAGGCGGAGTGAGCGGCATGTTGTGGTAAAGCAAGTCCGTCATGCAGAGCGCAGCGAAGCATCTTGCCCGCTCAACGCAATCCAGTTGAAAGGATTAGTGACTGCGGTAAAGATGCTTCGCTGCGCTCTGCATGACGGGTTTATCGCTGCTGCTCGTCATTACCAACGAATCCACTCACCGGGCTTTCCGCTACTGATGCCACAGCCGCCGGCCCATGGTTGGCCGCCGGGGCCGGTCGAAAATCACCACGTAGAGCACTCCGAGCAAGGGCGTGAGCAGCAGGGCCGTGAGCAGCCGCAGGTGCCAGTAGTGTACCGGGCTCAGGCCCCAGGCCTGCACGAGGTGGTTGATGAAGTGTGCCATAAATAAATGTACACATTATCAATAGATTCTGCAATCGATTCCGGCCCATTTTGCAATCGTTTGTTCAGGCGGGCACAAAGTTTTTTTTTCAAACGGCAGTATCCGCCTTGGCCGGATGAACTTAGCTGTACCCGCCCCCCCCGCTTTCGCTGCCCCGCCACGCCCACGCTGCCCAGATTTATCGCCGTCCCAAATTCGGGTGCCGTACTTTTGACTCCCGTCATGCCCGAACGCTCCAACCCCTCCCCCAGCGCGTCGGCAGCGAAATACATTTTCGTTACCGGCGGCGTCACTTCTTCACTCGGCAAAGGAATTATTTCCGCCTCGCTCGCCAAGCTTTTGCAGGCCCGCGGGTTCCGAGTCACCATCCAGAAGTTCGACCCCTATATCAACATCGACCCCGGTACGCTGAACCCGTACGAACACGGCGAGTGCTACGTGACCGACGACGGAGCCGAAACCGACCTCGACCTCGGCCACTACGAGCGGTTCTTGAACACGCCCACCTCGCAGGCCAACAACGTCACCACCGGCCGCATCTACGACCACGTCATCCGCCGCGAGCGTGAAGGCGCCTTTCTGGGCAAAACCGTGCAGGTGGTGCCCCACATCACCGACGAAATCAAGCGGCGCATGCTGCTGCTGGGCCAGAACGGCCAGTTCGACGTGGTGATTACCGAAATCGGCGGCTGCATCGGCGACATCGAGAGCCTGCCCTTCGTGGAGGCCGTGCGCCAGCTGCGCTGGGAGCTGCCCGATGCCGACTCGCTAGTCATTCACCTCACGCTGGTACCCTACCTGAAGGCCGCCGGCGAGCTCAAAACCAAACCCACCCAGCACTCGGTGCGCGATTTGCGCGAGGCGGGCCTCCAGCCCGACATCTTGGTGTGCCGCACCGAGCACCCCATGCCGGCCGAGATGCGCCGCAAAATCGCGCTGTTCTGCAACGTGAAAATCAACTCGGTTATCGAAAGCCTCGATGCCGACAGCATCTACTCGGTGCCGCTGCTCATGCGCAAGGAGGGCCTCGATGAGCGGGTTATCAAACGCCTGAAACTGACCGGCGGCACGCTGCAACCCGATTTGGAAGCCTGGAAAGACTTCCTCGGCAAGCTGAAAAATCCGACTGAAGAGGTGACCATTGCCCTCGTGGGCAAGTACGTGGAACTGCCCGACGCCTACAAATCCATCAACGAAGCCTTCGTCCACGCCGGCGCGCAAAACGAGTGCAAGGTGACGGTGCGCAGCATCCAGTCCGACAACATCACGCCCGAAAACATTGCCGGCCTGCTGCACGGCTGCGATGGCGTGCTGGTAGCGCCCGGTTTCGGCGAGCGGGGCTTTGAAGGCAAGATTGTGGCTGTGAAGTACGTGCGGGAAAACAATATCCCCTTCTTCGGCATCTGCCTGGGCATGCAGGTGGCCGTGGTGGAATACGCCCGCAACGTCCTCGGCCTACTCGATGCCAACTCTACCGAGATGGATTCCCTCACGCCCAACCCCGTGGTGGCCATGATGGAAGAGCAGAAAAACATCACCCTGAAAGGCGGCACCATGCGCCTCGGGGCCTACGCCTGCGACCTGCGCCGGGGCTCCAAAGCCGCTAAAGCCTACGCCCGTAACCACATCAGCGAGCGCCACCGCCACCGCTACGAGTTCAACAACCAGTACCTGAAGCAGTTCGAGGACTCGGGCCTGCAAGCCACCGGCACCAACCCGGAAACCGGCCTGGTGGAAGTGGTTGAGCTGCCCACGCACCCCTGGTTCGTGGCCGGCCAGTTCCACCCCGAGCTGAAAAGCACCGTGGAAAACCCGCATCCGCTGTTCGTGCGGTTTGTGCGGGCGGCCATTCAGCACCGGAAAGGGTAGGACGCCTGCACTTAATTCAGTCGCCTGTCATCCTTTATCTGGCGTCCGCTTGCGAAGGACCTTATCACCGCTGAACGGTTTGCTGTAATGTCAAGCCATGCAAACGCGATAAAGACCTTCGCAAGCGAAAGCCAGATAAAGGATGACAGGCAACTTCATTCTTAATTCCTCATTTTTCCTTAAGCGCAGCGTCCCTCCGTACCTTTGCCCCTTCGCAACCTTTTTTACTAATGGATAGAAATTCAGCAACCGGCCTGTTCCTCATTTCGGCCTTGCTCCTCGTGTACCTGTTCTTCTTCAGCCCGAAGAAGCCGGATGAAAAAGCCGCCGGCAAAACCCCGCCCGCGACCACGGCCGCTGCCCAGGCCGGCGCAACGCCCGCCGCCCCTACGGCCCTGGCCCCGGAAACCGCCCTCGACACCACGGCCGGTCCGGCCAAGGACGTGACCCTGGCCAACGAAAACCTGACCGTCACTTTCTCGACCCGCGGGGGCCGCATCACGGCCGTGCGGATGAACAAGTACAAGACGTTCTTCGGCCAGCCGCTCGATTTGTTCGACGCCAAAAGCGCCCGCATGGACACCAAATTCCGGACCGTGGATGGTAAGACCATCAAGTTTTCGGATTTGAATTTCCAGGCGGTGCCTTCGCAGGCCGCCGCGGGCTCGGTGCTCACGTTCAGCGCGCCGGTGGCCGGCGGCAGCATCGTGCAGACATATTCGCTGCCTGCCAACAGCTTCGAGCTGAAGTACGACCTGCGCCTGTTGGGCCTGGAGCGCACCGTGGCCCAGGAGCCGCTCACCTTCACCTTCGTGGACCAGGTACGCCAGACCGAGCAGGACCTCAAGCAGAACCGCAACCACACCACCATCAACCACTACCTGGCCGCCGGCGACCAGGGCGCGCTGGCCGAAGCCAGCGAAAAGCCCGAGGAATACAAGGCCGCCGGCCCCGTAAAATGGGCCGCCCACAAGCACGACTTCTTCGTGGCCGGCTTCATTGCCGACCAGCAGCCCTTCGCGGGCGGCGCGTTCAACGCCGACGTGAACCTGGCCGACTCCACGACCATCAAAACCCTGAGTTCGACGCTGACCATTCCGGTGGCCGAGGTGGAGCAGGGCCGCGGCCAGTACCGCTTCTTCTTCGGCCCGAACGCCTTCAACCTGCTGAAGGCCGTAACGCCTGAGTTCGACCGCAACGTGTACCTCGGCTGGGGCCTGTTCCGCTGGGTGAACCGCTTTGTGGTGCTGCCGGTGTTCCACTTCCTGGAGCAGTTTATCTCGTCCTACGGCATCATCATCGCGCTGCTGGTGCTGCTTATCAAGCTGGTCACCTGGCCACTCACCTACAAAACCTATGAGAGCCAGGCCCGCATGAAAGTGCTGAAGCCCGAGATTGACGAGCTGAAAGCCAAGCACGGCGACGATGCCACCAAGGTGCAGCAGGAAACCATGAAGCTGTACCAGGAATTCGGCGTGAGCCCCCTGAGCGGCTGCGTGCCCACGCTGCTCACGATGCCGATTCTGTTTGCCATGTTCCAGTTCTTCCCGAACGCCATCGAGCTGCGCCAGCAAAGCTTTCTGTGGGCCAAGGACCTGAGCAGCTACGACGTGTTCATCCAGCTGCCTTTCTACGTGAAATGGTACGGCGACCACGTCTCCATGTTCACGCTGATGATGACGGCCTCGACCCTGCTCATGACCTGGCAGAGCAACCAGACCAACACGGCCATGCAGGGCCCGATGAAGACGTATAGCTACCTGATGCCCATCATCTTCCTGTTCGTGCTGAACAGCTTCGCGGCGGGCCTCACCTGGTACTACTTCGTATCGAACGTCATCACCTTCGCGCAGCAGGCCATCACGAAAACGTTCGTGGATGACACGAAAATCCGCGCCCAGCTTGACGCCAATAAAATCAAAAACAAGGACAAGAAGCCCGGCGGCATTCAGGGCCGCATTGCCGAAGCCATGAAGGCCGCGCAGGAGCGCGAGGCCCAGGCCAAGCGCAAATCGTAGGCTGAACAGCTGATTAGCACGTCATGCTTCGGCTTCGCTCAGCATGACGTGCTGCTTTACCACCCAAACCGGCAATACCGAAACCGCAGGCACGGTTTTCGTATTGCCGGTTTTTTGTGCGCTTACTTTTACGCTCGCATCACCTCACCCCAACCACCATGCGCTCCCTCTCGCTCCTGCTGCTACTTAGCTTCTTCGGGTTCAGCTTCGTGCTGCCCGCCTGCGCCCAACGGATGTCGACCCAAAAGGTGAAGGCCGGTAAAAAGACCGCCGCTGCCCCCAAGGCCGCCACGCCCACTGCCGCCGGACCGGTCCTCACCTTTGAGCGGACGCCCTGCTACGGCACCTGCCCCGGCTACAGCATGCAGGTGTACGCCGACGGCCGCGTGGCCTACGAAGGCCGCCGCGCCGTGCCCCTGATGGGCAAGCAGGAGCTAAAACTGCCCGCCGCCGCTGTGGCCGATATGCTACGCCAGGCCAAAGAAGTTCACTTCGAGACGTTTGATAAGCAATACTCCCGCAACACTTCCGACCTGCCTGGCACTATCGTGGCCATCCGCCAGCCCGACGGTACGCTGAAAAGCGTGACGGTTGAGGAAGGCGCTCCCGAAAACGTGCGAAGCTTCTTCACTTATCTTGGCAACCAGTTCGACCAGCTGGCCCAGCTCAACGGCGTAGAGAAATAGGCGGCCGACGCGGCTAATCTGTAGCGCCTCAAAAACAACCTAACGCGGGCTCACCGCGCGCGGCTTAAACACCGCCCGAAAGGCGCTGAGCGCCGCCGGGTGGTAAATGGTGGCGTGGGTTTCCTGCGGCATCGGTTCATAGTGCCAAGTACCGATACGGGTGGCTTCGGGGCCGGCGGCATCTACCAGCTGGCGCGTGGCTTTCAGGTCGCCCTGGCTACTGGTGGCCAGGTATACGGTGACCGGCGGCCGGCCGGTGGTGCGCAGCAACGCGTTTCCCTCTTTGGCCAACTGGCCATTATTCCACCACAGGCTGGGGTCGAAGGCGAGGTAGATATTGAACAATTTGGGCTCCAGCAGCAGGGTTTCGACCACAAACAGGCCGGCCAGCGACTCCCCCACGATGGCCGTTTCGGCCGTGGTGCGGTAGCGCTGCCGCACCTGCGGCATCAACTCCTCCCGGATGAACTGCCGGTAGGCAGCCGAGCCACCCACTTTGGGCGCAATTTTCCGGTCCTCGGCGTTGGTGGTGGGGCCGGTGAGGTCGCGGCGGCGCTGGGTATTTTCAATGCCCACCAAGATGAAGGGCCGCATAGTGCCATTACCGGTCAGCACCTGCACGAGGCCCGCGACGTGCAGGAAATCTTCCCCTAGCCCACCGTCAGGCATGTACAGCACCGGTAGTCGCACCGTAGCCGAGTCGGTATAGGCCGGCGGCAGGTACACGTTGATGCGTCGAGTTTCGCCCAGCGCTTTGGATTCGAGGGTAAAGGTCTGGCCAATAGCCAGCGGGGCGGCGGCAGTCACACTAGTAGACTGAGCATGTGCGCTCTGCCCTGCGGCCCAAGCCAACGCTCCCGTCAACAACACAATTCGCAGATACCGCATTGTCTGTTCCGTTTCGGTGAAATGAATGGCTACTCCTTGCGCACGCGCTCCAGCAGCAGCTGGTTCATCGGGTTTGGAGTGAGGCCGCGCACGTTGTTCTGCGTCAGGCGTACTACCTCATCGTAATACAGGCTGATAACGGGCGATTCCTCCACCACAATCCGGTCCATGGCCTGGTAGAGCGCGGTGCGCTTGGCCACGTTCTGGGTGCGGCGGGCTTCGTCGTAGAGCTGGTCGTAGACCGCGCTTTTGAAGTGGGTTTTGTCGGGGCCGGCGGGGCTGAAATTGGGGCTGTAGAACAGCGCCAGGTAGTTTTCCGCATCGGGGTAATCACCGAGCCAGCTTTTGGCGAAGAAGGCCACCCGGCCGTTATCCACTAAATCCTGCTGCGCCGCTGATTGGTTGATGTCAATCTGAACCTGCACGCCCACATCGGCCCACTGCTTCTGCAAATACTCGCCTATCTCCTTGCGTTCCAGTACGGTGCTGAGGCGCAGCTTCAGCGGGCGCTGGGGGCCGTAGCCGGCGGCGCGCAGCAGCTGGCGGGATTTCTGCGGCTGAAAGGTGTAGCCGGGCACCTGCTCCTGTGAAAACGAGGGCAGCGCCTTCGGCACGAAGCCGGAGGTGCCGGCATCGCCCACGCCATTGAGCAGGTATTTCAGCATTTCGGGCTTGTTGATGGCGTAATTCAGAGCCTGGCGCACGCGCTTATCGCGCAACGCCCGGCCCTGAATGGCCTGCTCGCCAATCAAATTGGCCGAATCGAGCTGAAAACCCAAGTATTCGGTATTCAGGTACGGTGCTTTCTGCACCGTGAACTTGCCCTTGAAATCGTCCCGAATGGTGCCATCGGGGTGCATAATCAAATCGCGCGAGCCGGCCCGGATGCCCGACAGAAAATCCAGCTTACCCTGCATAAAAGTCAGAAACTCCGTTTTGCGGTCAGGCAGGAAGCTCACGGCCACGGCATCGAGGTAGGGCAACGAATGGCCTTTTTTATCGCTCCGCCAGTAGTCGGGGTTGCGCTTATAAAGCAGCACGTTGCCTTCGTCCCAGAGCTTGAACCGGAACGGCCCCGTGCCCACCGGGTGCTCGCGGAAATCCTTGCCGTATTTCTCCACGGCCTCGTGCGGCACCACGTAGGCATACGGCATCGTGAGGATGCCCAGAAACGGAATGAACGGTTCCTTTAAATGAATGCGCAGCGTGGAGTCATTCGCCGCCACAAAAGCCGTGTCGCTGATGCTACCATCGGGTTTCTCCAGCACCTTGCCCCGGAAAATCCAGCCGCCCGAGCTGGCCGTGGCCGCATCAAGAATGCGCTTGAAACTGTAGACGAAATCCTGCGCAACAACCTGACGCGTAGCCACGGGATAAGCTTCTGTTCCATACTTTTCCACTTCAGCCCTGTTGCGCTCAGGATGGTCCTTCAACTCTTGGTCTATCAATGCTTTCGTATCTGCACCTGAAGGCATGAATACGGCTTCATTTTCATGGAAAAACACACCCTGCCGCAGCACGAACGTGTACGTTCGCCCATCGGGCGAAATTGAGTAGCGCCGGGCCAGCGCGGGCACCGGCAGCAGCGTCGAATCCAGCTCCATTAACCCATTGAATAGCTGCGATACGGCCCAGGAATTGGCCTGGTTGCGGGCAAAAGCGGGGTCGAGCGAGGACAGGGCCTCGGGCTGGTTGTAGCGGAATACGCGGCGCTCGTCGGCGGCCGGGCGGGCCGTGTCGTGGCAGCTGGCCAGGGCCAGCGCAGGCAGCCAGAATCTAAAAGGTTTAGCCAGTGAGCTAGCCCAGCGAGTCAAAAAAGGGGCCATGCGAACAGGGAAAGAATGTATCTTTGTCACAATGCTACGGCAAAAGTTATTAGTTATTAGTTGCCAGTTGTTCGTTATCAGTTGTTAGTCGGAAAGCGTGAAAACGCCCGGGCCCTGATACTGAACATCCAATACCAAGCAACTGACAACTGACAACGACCAACTGACAACTAGAGAGACTCATGGGAAAAATCATCGCGGTAGCCAATCAGAAGGGCGGGGTGGGCAAAACCACTACCTCCATTAACCTCGCGGCGTCCCTGGCCGCCCTGGACTACCGGACCCTGCTCGTCGATGCCGACCCCCAGGCCAACGCCACCTCGGGCGTGGGCTACGACCCCAAGGACATCCAGAACAGCATCTACGAGTGCATGGTGGACGGCATCAACGCCCGCGACATCATCGTGCCCACCAACATCCTGCCCCACCTCGACCTCATGCCCTCCCACATCGACCTGGTGGGGGCCGAAGTGGAAATGATAAACCTGCCCAACCGCGAAGAGAAAATGAAGGAGGCCCTGCGCCCCCTCGCCGCCGAGTACGACTTCATCATCATCGACTGCTCGCCCTCGCTCGGCCTCATCACGGTCAACGCCCTCACGGCGGCGCACTCGGTCATCATCCCGGTACAGTGCGAGTATTTCGCCCTCGAAGGCCTGGGTAAACTTCTGAATACCATCAAAATCATTCAGAGCCGCCTCAACACCGAGCTCGAAATCGAAGGCATCCTGCTCACGATGTATGACGTACGCCTGCGCCTCTCCAACCAGGTCGTGGAGGAAGTGCGGATGCACTTCCAGCAGCTGGCCTTTGACACCATCATCCCCCGCAACGTGAAGCTGAGCGAGTCGCCCAGCTTTGGCATCCCCGTCATTCTGCACGACGCCGAGAGCAAAGGCTCCATCAGCTACCTCAACCTGGCACGCGAAATCGTGGAGAAGAATAGCGTGGAGGCTACCGAGGAAACGGCGGAGGACGAGCGGATTTAGGGGTTATGATTGATAAGCAAACCGACCCCGTTGCTTGGTCTCTGCTAATTGATGAGTTGAAAGACGCCCAAGATGCGATAAACACCCTGCTCAGAGACGCAAATAATGAATCTGATTATGGGGAGGAAGAGTTTAGAGTCGATATGGCCCATGCCTTTATGCACTTGAATCGGGCTTGGCATTGTCGAAACGCAACCCTGGCACAACATGACGATAATGCCATTTGGGATGAGTGGGCGCAGTATCCCACCGATTTAAACCCTCTGAATTCGCCAGGTTTATAAAATATATTACTCTTCACATCGTACAGCAGTTAGCCCCAGCGGGGCGACATGTCGGTAGCAACCAAAGCTTCCTTAGATTCTCAAAGCCCCGTCGGGGCGGCATTCGTTGAATGAGTGTCGCCGCGATGGGGCTTTTTAGTTCTCCGCGCCTTGATTTTCTACCGATATGCCGCCCCCCTAGGGCCGGAAATCAGCTGTATCAGACCCTGATTTTAACCTCAACCGCCCGCGCCAAACTTATCGGCTTGCCCTTCGCCCAACAATCCGTAATTTTGACATCCGTTGCCGCAGGCCTTTTATGGGCGCGGCCGATGAACTATGCCGCTAGAGAAGAACGAAGAGAAATTGCAAGCTGCCCTGGCCGCCGCCGCCGCAGTGAAACGCAAGGGTGGGCTGGGCCGGGGCCTGAATGCCCTCATTGAAGGCAGCTACGACAAAAAAGGCGACCGGCCCGGCTCCGGCGACCGGCTCGTGTCGCATCCCGTCAACTCGGTTGGCCTCATCTCCGTCGAGCACATCGAGGCCAACCCCTACCAGCCCCGCACGCACTTCGACAAGGAAGCGCTGCAGGAACTAGCCGACAGCATTAAAATTCAGGGCATTATCCAGCCCGTGACCTTGCGCCAGCTCGGCACTAATTCCTACCAGCTCATCAGTGGCGAGCGCCGCCTGCAAGCCTCCAAGCTGGCGGGCCTGGAGACGATTCCGGCCTACATCCGCAAGGCCGACGACCAGCAGATGCTGGAAATGGCCCTGATTGAGAACATTCAGCGCGAAAACCTGAATGCCATCGAAATCGCCCTCAGCTACCAGCGCCTGCTGAGCGAGTGCAACCTGCGACAGGAAGAGCTGGGCGACCGCGTGGGCAAGAACCGCACGACCGTGACCAACTACCTGCGCCTGCTCAAGCTGCCGCCCGATGTGCAGATTGGCCTGCGCGACGCTGAAATCAGCATGGGCCACGCCCGCGCCCTCATCGGCCTCGACGATGCCAAGCTGCAGGTCGAGCTGTTCCGCAAAACCGTGGCCGAGGAACTCTCCGTGCGCCGCGTGGAAGAGCTGGTGCGCAACGGCTACGGCCGTGGGGCCGAGGCAAAGCCCAAGCCCGACGGCGATACTACGCCGCCCCCGCCCGCCGTGCCGGTGGCGGAAATCCGCCGCGCCGAGCGCCACCTCACCGACCGGTTTGGCTCCCGCGTGCAGGTGCGCCCTACGTCCAAGGGCAACGGCGAAATCAAAATTGCTTTCGATTCGGTGGAAGACATGCAGCGCATTCTGCACATTCTGCAGCCGTCGTAGGCCGGCCGTCCCGCCGGCTGCGTAGCTTGGACCGATGGCTTGCAGTGGCCGTTTTTCGGCCTTCGTTGACCAATGCGCTAAACGCCGGCGTTTCTCGTTAACAGGCTTGCCATGAAAAATCCGTATTCCTTTCTCGCAGGCTTTGCCTTGCTAACCAGCGCCTTGCTGGATAATTCCCGCGTTCAGGCGCAGGTATTTACCTCACCCGGCGCTACCACCACGCCTACCACCATCGTGCCCGATACCACCGAGCGCCGGGAAGTGGTGATGACACCCGAAGCCAAAAAGCAAAAAGCCGCCGCCGATTCGGCCAAGCGCACTGAACATATGTTCCGGGCCTTTGGCTACAAGGGCATTCGCCTCACGCGGCCCGGCAAAGCGGCCATGCTGGCCCTGGTGCTGCCCGGCGCGGGCCAGATTTACAACCACAAATACTGGAAGTTGCCGCTGGTGTACGGTGCGCTGGGAGGCGTGATATATGGCGAATATTATTACCAGAAGCATTACAGCGATTTTGCCTACGCCCTAAATGAGGTGGATGCTGGCCGAAAAAAGGTGCTCAACCCGGATTTTAAAAGCGGTGCCGATTTAGTGCGCAGCAGAGACGGCCTCAGTAGCGGCGTAATATTTTACCGGGGCTACCGCGACATCTTTTACCTCTACATCGGCCTGGCCTATGGCCTGCAAATCGTGGATGCGCTGGTTGATGCGCATCTCCAGGATTTTGACGTGAGCGACGACCTGAGCCTGCACTGGGAACCCCGAATGATGGCCGTGCCCGGCCAAACCAGCTTCCTGCCCACGGCTCCAGGCGTTATGTTTGCGCTGCGCGTGAAATAGGCGCGGGCCAATATTTTTGCTTTGGTTATCTGCTACTTACTGAATCCCGACTACCTGAACGCATGAAAATCCTCCTCATCGGCTACGGCAAAATGGGCCAGACCATTGGGGCATTGGCCGCCCAGCGCGGGCACGAAATCGCGGGCATCGTGGACCTGCACGCCAGCCAATCGAACATCCGCGATTTCACCCCGCAAACCGTCGACGTCGCCATCGAATTCACGCATCCCGATTCGGCTTTTGCCAACGTGATGACCAGCCTGGGCCAGGGCATTCCCGTGGTGTGCGGCTCCACGGGCTGGCTGCATCATTTTGAAGAGGCCCGCGCCCTGACTACTGAGCTGGGCGGCAGCCTGTTCTACGCCTCCAACTACAGCGTCGGCGTGAACCTGTTTTTCCACTTCAACGAGTACATCGCGGCCAAAATGGCCCAGTACGGGGGCTACGACGTGGCGATGCGCGAAATCCACCACACCCAGAAAATTGACCAGCCCAGCGGCACCGCCCTCACGGCGGCCGAAGGCATCCTGCGCCACTTCCCCGCCAAAACTACCTGGCGCAACGCCCCGGCCGAAGCGCCCGCCGAGCTGGCCATCATCAGCGAGCGCACCGGCGATGCCGTGGGTACGCACATCGTCACCTATACTTCCGATGTGGACGTGCTGGAGCTGAAGCACGAGGCCCGCAGCCGCGAAGGCTTCGCCCTGGGTGCGCTGCTGGCAGCCGAGTGGCTGCCCGGCCGGCCGGGGGTTTTCGGAATGAAAGAGCTGCTGGATTTGTAGTCCTTCCGGCTTTCGCAGGCGGCCCCGGGCCGGCCTCACGTTCTGCTGCGTTTCTTTGCCTGATTTTCATTGCCAAGCCCAAGCTTGCTCCCCCATGTCTTTGCTCAAAACCGACCCCACCGCTCCGCCCCAGCCGCCCAAAACGAAAACCCGCGAATGGGCCGATTCGCTGATTTTTGCCATCGTGGCCGCCACGCTCATTCGCTGGGCTACATTTGAGGCCTACACCATTCCTTCGCCCAGCATGGAAGCGTCGCTGCTGGTGGGCGACTACCTGTTTGTAAGCAAGTTGCACTACGGTCCCATCACGCCCCAAACGCCCTTGCAGGTACCCCTCACGCACCAAACCTTGTGGGGCACGGGCCTGAAAAGCTACTCCGACCTCATTCAGCTGCCCACGTTCCGGCTGCCGGGCTTCTCCGAAATCAAGCGCAACGACGTGGTGGTATTCCACGTGCCCCACGAAACACAATATCCGGCTGACCTGCGTACCAACTACATCAAGCGTTGCGTGGCCGTGGCCGGCGATACCCTGGAAATTAAAGATGGGCAGGTGTTCCTCAACGGCAAGCCCGGCGTGACGCCTCCCGGCCTGCAAACCACGTATTTTATGCAGGTCGACAACCCCAACGATGAAGTGCTGGCCGCTTTGCGCAGCCAGGGCGTAGTGGACTACGAAGCGCCCGGCGGCCTGCCCCAGGCCGTGCCCGGCCCCACGCAGGGCACCTACGGATACACCATCAGCTGCACCCAGGCGGCGGCCGACTACTTCAAAAAGCAGCCCTACGTAAAGGGCATGACGGTGCTCCAACCGCAGGTACAGCTGTTCCCCGACGTGGCCGATTTCCACGGCTCCACGGCCATGAGCGCCACCCCGCGCAACTGGAGCCTCGACAACTACGGCCCGCTGCCCATCCCCAAGAAGGGCCAGACCATTGCCCTGAGCCCCGCCAACGCCGCTATCTACTTCAAAATAGTGGCCCGCTACGAGCACAATACCGGCGTTACTTGGCAGGACGGCATGATTTACCAGGATGGCAAAATGCTCACCAGCTACACCCTGAAGCAGAATTACTACATGATGATGGGCGACAATCGCCACAACTCGGAGGATTCGCGTTTCTGGGGTTTCGTGCCCGAAGACCACGTCGTGGGCAAGGCCGTCCTTATCTGGCTCTCCACGGACCCCAACGCCGATTTCTGGCACAAAATCCGCTGGAACCGCCTGTTCAACATCATCCATTAATTAGGGCTGGCATTGCCAGACGCGAAAAAGCCCGCTCAACAGCGGGCTTTTTTTATTGAGCACCCAGCGCCTACCACTTCACCGGTGCCAGCTTATGCTCCACCAGCCAGGCATTGGCTTTGCTGAAGGGCTTGCTGCCAAAAAACCCTTTATCGGCCGCGTAGGGCGATGGATGCACTGATTTTATAATCAGGTGCTTGCGCTCATCAATCAGCTCCGATTTCTTGCCCGCGTAAGCGCCCCAAAGGATGAATACGACGTGCGCCTTCTCATTGGAAACCTTGCGGATAACCTCGTCGGTAAATTCCTCCCAGCCTTTTTTCTGGTGCGAGGCCGGCTCGGTGGCGCGCACCGTGAGCGTGGCGTTCAGGAGCAGCACGCCCTGCTCGGCCCAGCGGTCGAGGTTACCGTTGGCGGGGGGCGGCGTACCGGGAATATCGGCTTGCAGCTCCTTGAAAATATTCACCAGCGAAGGCGGCGTGCGCTGCCCGTCCTGCACCGAAAACGACAGGCCATGCGCCTGGTTTTTTCCGTGGTAGGGGTCCTGGCCCAGAATCACGACCTTGACCTTATCAAACGGGGTAGCCTCGAAGGCGTGGAAAATATTGGAGCCCGCCGGGTAGACGGTGGCAGTGGCGTATTCGCCCTTCACAAACGCAATAAGGCGTTGGAAATATGGTTTTTCGAACTCGTCGGCCAACACGGGCCGCCAGCTTTCGGCTATCTTTACCATTGAGTTTTTGAGAAAAATAAAACGGGTTTGTGCGGCGTTGTGGAGCCAAATTTGCGTAAAACCAATTCTGGCGGGCGGCTGTTACGCCCGCAGCTACTTCTTAGCTCCGCCGACTATGCCCACCACCACTACGCAAGGCGTCACCGTTTCGGTTACGACCAACTACTTGCCCGATTACTCCAGCCCGGGCCAGGAGCATTTCGTGTTCGCCTATAAAATCGACATTCGCAACAACAGCGAGTTCACCGTGAAGCTGTTGCGCCGCCACTGGCACATTCACGACGCCAACGGCGTGGTGCGCGAAGTAGAGGGCGAAGGCGTGGTAGGCCGCCAGCCCGTGCTGGAGCCCGGCGAGGCCCACCAGTACGTGAGCGGCTGCAACCTGAAATCAGGAGTGGGCAAAATGCGCGGCACCTACCTCATGGAGCGCCTCGCCAACGGCCAGGAATTCACGGTCGAAATCCCGGAGTTTACCCTCATGGTGCCGTATCGGTTGAACTAACGAGCTTCCATCTATTCCTGAAAAAGCGGACGGCGGTGCGACCTTTGCGGTTCGCACTGTCCGTCCGCTTCTTGTTTCAACTTCTCGCTTACCTCCGCTTCTGGCTTCATTCGGGCAATGCCCACGGGCTACACTCGCCGTTCGTGTTCGGCCTCTATACCTCGGCCGTCCGGCACACGGGCAGCTATGGGGCCTACGCGGCCGTGGAAGCGCGGCGGCAACAATTGCTCGGCAGCGCGGCCAGCATCAGCGTGACAGATTTGGGGGCGGGCTCGCACACCGGCGCGGGCCGGCAGCGCCGCGTGGCCGACATTGCCCGCACGGCCGCTAAACCGCCGCATCTGGCGCAGCTGCTGTTTCGGCTGGTCAATTATTTCCGGCCCACCACCATTCTGGAGTTGGGCACTTCCCTGGGCCTCACCACGGCCTACCTGGCTGCGGCCGATTCGCGGCACCACGTCACCACCTTCGAGGGCTGTCCCAACGTAGCCAGCGTGGCCCGCGAAACTTTTGCGGCCCTCGGAATCAACAACGTGAGCATCGTGGAGGGCAACATTGATGACACCCTCGCTCCTGCCCTCGTGGCTTTGCCCGCGCCCGTCGACTTCGCCTTTTTCGACGGCAACCACCGCTATGAGCCGACCCTGCGGTATTTCGAGTTGTGCTTAGCCCACCGCACCGACGAATCGGTGTTTGTTTTCGACGATATTCACTGGTCCGAAGAGATGGAGCGGGCCTGGGAGGCCATCAAAATCCACCCCGAAGTGACGGTGACGGTCGACTTATTCTACATCGGGCTGGTCTTCTTTCGGAAGAACCAGCCCAAGCAGCATTTCTCGCTACGGGTGTGAGTGTACCGTGGACGCTGCGACTCCGCGCGTTTGAACGGCCCACGGCGCGGACTCGCAGCGTCCACGGTACAGCACTAAGGCAACTGGTTCAGCTCTACTTCGCCCCGGTCCTGAATGGCCTGGCGCACGCGGGTCAGCTTTTGCAACAGGGCTTCGAGCTGGTCGAGCGGCAGCATGTTGGCCCCATCGGATAGGGCCGTGGCGGGCGTGGGGTGGGTTTCGATGAACAGGCCGTCGGCCCCCACGGCAATGGCAGCTTTGGCGATGGTTTCGATGAGGGCGGGCTGGCCGCCGGTCACGCCGCTGGCTTGGTTGGGCTGTTGCAGCGAGTGCGTCACGTCCATCACCACGGGCACCCCGAACTGGCGCATGGTGGGCAGGTTGCGGAAATCGACCACCAGCTCGGAGTAGCCGAAGGAATTCCCGCGCTCGGTGAGGATGACGTTGGGGTTGCCGGCCTGGCGCACTTTGTCCACGGCCCATTTCATGGCCTCGCCGCTCAGGAACTGGCCTTTTTTGATATTAACGACCTTGCCGGTTTGGGCGGCGGCCACCAGCAAATCGGTCTGCCGGCACAGGAAGGCCGGGATTTGCAGCACGTCCACGTACTCGGCGGCCAGCGCGGCCTCGGTCGATTCGTGGATATCGGTAACGGTAGGTACGCCGATTTCACGCCCTACCTTTTGCAGGATGCGTAGCGCCGTTTCGTCGCCGATGCCCGTGAACGAGTCCAGTCGCGAACGGTTGGCCTTGCGGTACGAGCCCTTGAAGATGAAGGGAATCTGCAGCTTATCCGTCATGTGCTTGATGCGCTCGGCGATGCGCAGAGCCATATCTTCGCCTTCGATGACGCAGGGGCCGGCCATGAGGAAGAACTGGCCGGAATTGGTATGGCGAAAGTGCGGGAGGGTGTTGGCGAGGGCTTGAAGCATGTTTTCGTGAGCTGTAGCGCGAAGCAGAAGCTTCGCGGGGCATGAAATAGAGTAGTAAGATGACGCGGGCGGGATGCGAAGCTTCCGCTCCGCGCTACAGTTTTTTCAAACAAATAAACAGCTCCCGTCCCTGCCGGGGCTTGAGCGAATTGGTAGCCGTCTCAAAATGCCGGAATTCAAAATATGGTGCGAAATACGCACGGTATTCTTCCCGGCTGCCGCCGAACGGCGGCTCCTGCACGGGGCCAAAATCAGTGTCGAAGAGCAGCCCCATGAGCGTGCCGCCGGGCCGAAGCAGGTGGGCGCACTGCCGGGCATACGCCGGGCGCAGGGCCGGGTTGAGGGCACAGAAAAAGGTCTGCTCCACAATTAAATCGTAGGCAGGGGCGTTGGGCAGGCCAAAGAAGTCGGCCAGGAGCAGGTGTTCCCGGGGGAAATCGGGCACGCGGGCGGCCAGCGCCGCGAGGGCTTCCGGGGCGATGTCGGCCACGAACACCTGCCGGAAACCCCGCTGGTGCAGATACTCGGCCTCGTAGGCGCGGCCGGCCCCGGGGATGAGGATGCGCGGCTGCGCGGCCACGTCGAGCTGGTCGAAATAGGCGCGTAGCGGCGGGGTGATGGTGTGGGCATCCCAGCCGTCGCGGCCGGTAGCGTAACGTGCTTGCCAGTAGGCCGCATCGAAGTTCGCAGAAACCGTTTCCATAGGGCCGAAGTATAGAATAAACTTGCCAGGGCAATAAAGTCCCCTATTTTTACGCCAAAGGTACGCGGCGCGTAGCAGCACGAACCTTGATTTTTTCCGCTTCTCTCGCTTAACTATTCCCGCATGGACCCGAACGAAACCCCCGAACCCCGCTCCAATAACAGCCGCGTCCTCCTTTGGGTAGCCCTCGTGCTGGTCCTCCTGGGCATCAACGGCGTTCTGTTTTACCTCAACCAGCAGAAAGGCCAGCAAAACGAAGTGCTGACCACCGAAGTGAAAGCCAAGGACAGCAAGCTCCAGGAACAAATCAAGCAGTACGAAGCACTGAAGGCTGATTTTGAGCGCCAAAGCTCGGAGTTGCAAGCCCTGGGCCTGAGCAACGATTCGCTGGAATCCAAAATCGCCGGCGTGAATGCCGACCTGCTGAAGCTGCGCTCCTTTAAGGCCGGCAGCTTCTCCATTGCCCAGCAAAACCTGTTCAAGCAACGCGCCCAGAACCTGGAAGGCCAGCTGCGGAAGAAGGACGACGACATTGCCCAATTGAAAAAGGACAACGAGTCGCTGTACACCGAAACCACGACGCTGAAAGAGAAGCAGAACAAGCTGTCTGATACCATCAGCACGGTGGTGCGCAGCAACAAGGAGCTGTCCGAGAAAGTAACGGTGGCGTCACGCCTGCAGGCCGATAACATCCACGTGGCCATCATCACGTCCAAAAACAAGGAGAAGGACGACGACAAGGAGGAGTTCAAAGCCAAGCGCGTGGAGAAAGTCAAAATCACCGCCAACCTGGCCCGCAACGACGTGTCGCCCAAAGAAACCAAAGCCATCTACCTGCGCATCCTAGAGCCCGATGGCGCGGCCCTCTACAACCTAAGCACGGGAGGCGGCACTTTCACCGTGGACGGCCAGGAAGCGTTTTACACCCAAAAGCAGGACGTGGTGTACGACAATACCAAGCAGAAGCTGGAATTCGTGTACGCCAAAGGGGCCGAGTACAAGAAGGGCCTGCACACGGTGGAGCTCTACGAAAGCGGCCAACTGATGGGCAAAACGACCTTTACATTAAAGTAGCGCGAACTTTCTAGTTCGCATTGCACAAAAAAAGCCGCTCTCAGGAGCGGCTTTTTTTGTGCAGGCAATATTCCCTACTCCACCGCCAAGCGCTGGGCCGGGCCAGCCCCGCGCAGCAGGTAGAGGCCGGCGGGCAGCCCGCGCAGGTCGAGCGCGACCTCGGGGCCGGCCGGGGCGGGGTAGCGGCGCACGGCCCGTCCCAGCGCATCGGTGAGGGTGAGGGGAGCGGGGGCGGTGCCGGCGGGCAGGCGCAGGGTGGCCGTGCCGTGGGCGGGGTTAGGGAAGAGTTGCGCAGGGATGAGGGGGTGGCCTGCGGTGGTGGCCGTGAGGGTGGGGTCGGTGAGGGCGGCCAGATAGCCGAGGGGTAAAGGGGGATTGGAGTTGACAAGGGTGATGGTACCGAAACCTGCCGTGGGACTTTGAAAGTCCCCTGCCACGTACACGCTGGTGCCGTTCACAGCCAGCGCGGTGGCATAATCGTTGCCGATACCACCGGCCCGCTGCGCCCAGGCGAAGCTGCCCGTGCCGCCCGCGTTAGTAAGCTTGGCCACGAACACGTCATAATTGCCCATATTAGCATCCGCATTGGCCAAGATGGCGGGGCCAAAATCCGCCATGGGGCTGCCAAAACCTCCGGCCACGTACACGCTAGTGCCCCCCAGGGCCAGCGCACGGGCAAAATCGTCGCCCGTGCCGCCGGCCCGCTGCGCCCAGGCGAAACCACCTGCAGGGCCCGCATCAGTGAGCTTGGTCACGAATACATCAGAAGAGCCTCTATTAGTAACTGCATTGGTCAAGGTGGCGGAACCGAATCCCACCGTGGGGCTGTAAAACTCTCCAGCCACGTATAAGCTGGTGCCGCTCAAGGCCAGCGCGCGGGCAAAATCGTCGCCCGTGCCACCGGCCTGCTGCGCCCAGACGAAGCTACCTGTAGGGCCCGCATCGGTGAGCTTGGTCACAAACACGTCGAAAGCGCCCGCATTAGCCAGAGTGGCGGAACCGAAACCCGCCGTGAGGCCTCCGAAAGCACCGGCTACGTACACGCTGGTGCCGCTCACTGCCAACGTGCTTGCAAAATCATAGCCCGTGCCGCCAGCCCGCTGTGCCCAAGCAAAGCTGCCCGTGCCGCCCGCGTCGGTGAGCTTGGCTACGAACACGTCAAAAGAAATGTTCGCATTGGCCAAGGTGGCTGAACCGAAGCTCGCCATGGGGCTACCAAAACTTCCGGCCACGTACACGCTGGTGCCGTTCACGGCCAGCGCGGTGGCAAAATCGGTATCGATGCCGCCGGCCCGCTGCGCCCAGGCGAAACTACTTGTGCTGCCTGCGTCAGTGAGCTTGGCCACGAACACGTCGTCATTACCCGTGTTAGCGTCCGCATTGGCCAGGGTGGCGGAGCCAAAGTCCGCCGTCGGGCTGCCAAAATACCCTGCCACGTAGACGCTGGTGCCGCCCAAGGCCAGCGCGTTGGCAATATCATAGCCCGTGCCGCCAGCCCGCTGCGCCCACACGAACTGGTTGCTGGCCGGGTTGAACTTGGCCACGAACACGTCATAGCTTCCGAGGCTGGTGAGCATGGTGCCGCCCAGCACCACCGTATTTGCGAAACTGCCGGCCAAGTAAACATTGCCCGCCGCATCGAGGGCCGTGGCTGTCACTATCGAGTTGTTGCCCCCCGCCGCTGCAGTAGCCACCGCCACTGCCTGCGTCGACTGCCAGGCCGGGGCCTGGGCTGCCGCCGGCAGGTGACAGACCAGCAGGAGAAAGGCCAGCAGGAGAAAGGCCAGCAGGGTGCGAGCCACCCCGTCGGGGAGTGGAAAGGAGGTAAAGTTGAACATGGAAAGGAAGGAAATGACAAGGAGTAGCAGTTACAATATACAAGTAGGGTGCGGGGAAGTACCCGGCAGGGAATAAACCCTACCGGGTACTTCCCCGCACCCTACTCTCGCCGTCCTCAGATAGCCTTCTCGAACTCGTCCAGCTTGGCGATGGTAGCCGCGATATTCTCCGCGAACATGGTGATAACCGCGCCTTTCGGGGCCGTTTTCAGGACGTAGTCGATGGCATCGGGCTCCTTCTCGATGTAGGTGATTTTCAGGTCGGGCTTGTCGAGGCGCAGGCCGCGCTCCATGATTTCGCGCAGGAATTCCTTCGACTTGCCGCGCAGGTCGCGGTCCTGGCGCAGAATGACTTCGTCGAAAATGCGGCCGGCGATGCGGGCGAAGCCCAGCGTGTCCTCATCGCGGCGGTCGCCCAGGCCTGATACCACGCCGATTTTGTGCGTGGCCGGCGTGGCCTCCATGAACTCGGCGAATTTGGTGATGCCGGCTGTGTTGTGGGCGTAGTCCACAATCACATCGAACTTGGGGAATTTGTAGACGTTCATCCGGCCCGGCGTTTTGGTGGCCGAGGGTACGAAGGTGCGCAACGCGGTTTTGATATCGTCACTCGTAAAGCCGGCCAGGTAGCCGGCCAGCGCTGCCGCCAGGCAGTTCTCGATGTTGAAGCCCGCCCGGCCCTCAAACGTAATCGGAAACTCGGCGGCCCGGTCGATGCGCAGCTTGTAGCTGTTACGATAGATGGTCACGTAGCCTTCCTCGTACACCGCCGCCACGCCGCCGGCCTCCACATGCTCCAGAATGCGCGGATTCTTCTCATCCATGCTGAACAGGGCCACGCGGCAGTCCACGGTGCGGGCCATGGCGTACACCAGGTCGTCGTCGGCGTTGAGGACGGCCCAACCGTTTTTGCGCACCGTGCGGGGCAGCACACCCTTCACGGCGGCCATTTCCTCCACGGTGTAGATGTCGCGCATCCCGAGGTGGTCGGCCGCTACGTTGGTCACTACCGCGATGTCGCAGCTATGAAAGCCCAGGCCCGAGCGCAGCATCCCGCCCCGTGCCGTTTCGAGCACCGCGTAGTTCACGGTCGGGTCTTTCAATACAAATTCAGCGCTCTGGCCGCCGGTGCAGTCGCCCGTTTGGAGCTGCACGCCTTGAATATAGATGCCGTCAGTCGTCGTGAAGCCCACTTTGTAGCCCTTGCTGGCCACCAGATGCGCGATGAGGCGCGTCGTCGTCGTCTTACCGTTGGTGCCGGTCACGGCGATAATCGGAATACGGGCCGTGCTGCCGCGCGGGAATAGCATGTCTACCACTGGGGCAGCAACGTTGCGCGGCAGGCCCTCGGCCGGCGAAATGTGCATCCGGAAGCCCGGCGCGGCATTCACCTCAATCACGGCACCACGGCTCTCATTTAGCGGCACGGCAATGTCGGTGGCCATCAAATCAATCCCGCAGATATCAAGGCCCACGATGCCGGCCACGCGCTCGGCCAGCAGCACGTTGTAGGGGTGCATCTGGTCGGTTACGTCGGTGGCAGTGCCGCCGGTGCTGATGTTGGCCGTGCTTTTCAGGTAAATTTCCTCGCCGGCTGGCAGCACCGATTTCAGGCTCAGCTTGCGGGCTTTGAGAATGTCCAGCGTAGGTTTATCGGCCTTGATGCTGGTGAGCACCTTTTCGTGGCCAATGCCCCGGCGCGGGTCCTTGTTCACCTCATCAATGAGCTTTTGAATGGTGCTTTTGCCATCGCCGGTCACGGCGGCCGGCGTGCGCTTGGCGGCGGCAATGAGCTTGCCGTTCACCACCAGCAGGCGGAAATCGAAGCCTTCGATAAACTGCTCCACAATCACGGCCCGCGAATATGCCTGCGCGGCCACCAGACCTTCGGCGGCATCTTTCCAGTTCATGATGCGGATGGTAGCCCCCTTGCCGTGGTTGCCGTCCAGCGGCTTGGTCACGATGGGGAAGCCCAACTCGTCAATCGCATCGCGCAGGCCGGCCTCCGAATACACGGTGGTGCCGCGCGGTACGGGCACGCCCGCATCGTTGAGCATGGCCTTGGTGCGGTTCTTATTGCCGGCCACCTCCACGCCCGCGTGCGAGGTCAGGCTGGTCGTGGTGGCCCAGATGCGGCGCTGGTTCACGCCATAGCCCAGCTGAATGATGCTGGTATTCTTGAGCTGGATGTAGGGAATGTTACGCGAAGCGGCTTCGGCCACAATGCTGTACGTGCTCGGCCCAAAAAACTCATCTTCCCGAATTTCGTGCAACTCAGTGATGATGGGCTTGAGGTCCACCTTTTCCTTTTTGCACAGGGCTTCCACCACTTCCACGGCGGCCTCGGCGGCGCGGCGGCCCGCACGCTCTTCTTGGTAGGCAAATACCACGTACTCCACCCCTTCCTCGTGCGCCGGGTAGCTCTTGCCCCAAAACGTGGGCATAGCGGCCTGCCGTTGCAGCTCCAGCGCCACATGCTGAATGACGTAGCCCAGCGGCTCGCCGTCATTCAGCGCTTCCAGCGTCAGGGGCTGGTGCTTGGCGGCCTGCTTGCCGCTCATGCCGCCCGGCTGCACGGTCTCAATATTCGGAAAAAGCTTCATCAACCGCCCAGCAAAGCCCGGCACGGCATTCGACCACTGACCGGCAAACTCCTGCAAATCAACTTTGGCAACGATGAGCTTGTGGTGCTTTACAGACCAGTAGCTCGGCCCGCGCATGGTGCGGAGGTCAATAATCTTCATATGGTGTGGGGTGGTAAGAGACGGGGTTCAGGCGCAAGTACGGCCAACGGCGCAGCTTGGCTACGAAATGTAGGCATAATGTGCCCAAAACCCACTGCCCGGCCCATCATCCACGAAAAAAGCCCCATCGGCCGGATGGCAAATGGGGCTTTTCGCAACAATAATCAGAGGTGACGGGCGGATTCGAACCGCCGTAGGAGGTTTTGCAGACCTCTACCTAGCCACTCGGTCACGTCACCAGTAGTGGTCTTTTGGGAGCGCAAAGGTAACGAGGCCGTTTGGCATGGGCAAGGTTTTGGCACAAAAAAAGCCCCGGCGCGTACGCCGGGGCTCCTTTCTGCAACTAGGCTAAGCGGTTAGGCTTTGGCTTCGTCGTCTTTTTTATCGGCAGCGTCGTCACCGGCAACCAGGCCTTTGGCCTTGTCAACCAGGTCACCGGCTACTTCCGAAGCTTTGTGGAAAGCTTCCGAGTGCGTCACGGCATCCACAGCGTCAGCGGCGGCGTGCTTCACTTTGTCGAAGGTTTCGTTGTGCGAAACGGCTTCGGCAGCGTCGGCGGCCACTTCTTTCACTTTGTCGAAGGCTGCGGAGGCAGCACCCGTGATGCTGGCCAGCAGGCCACCTTCTTCAGCAGCCTCAGCGGCCGGAGCAGCTTCGGCAGCCGGAGCAGTGCCTTCGATGGTAGCAGCAGCCTTAGCAGCGGCTTTTGGCGTGGCAGCAGCCGAGGCACCTTTGCCAGCGGCCGCACCGTCCTCCAGCGCCTGAGCGTTGTCGGGGCCGGCAGCGGGCACATCGGCGGGCTTGGTAGCGGCAGCAGCTTTCAGCTTCTGCTCACCAGCCTTGCGCTCGTTGCCCATCATCTGGTCGCGCAGGGCGCTCAGCGCGTCCAGGTCACCGAGGGTCGACTTCTCTTCCGTCTTCTTCAAGTCGCTGATTTTGCCTTCGCCCTGGGGTTCGCCAGCTTTCGCGTTGGTTTTCTTCTTGAACTTGGAGTTGCGGCTATCGTCTTCAGCAGCGGCAGCTTTGTCGAACACAGCCGTGTGCGAGAGCACGATGCGGCGGTCATCCTTCGAGAACTCCGTTACGCGGAAGTCGAGCGACTCACCGTTTTCAGCGTTCGAGCCATCCTCTTTCACCAGCGATTTGGGGTAAGCGAAGCCCTCGATGCCGTAAGGCAATTCGAGTACTGCGCCACGCTCCGACTTCTCGGTGATGGTAGCCTTGTGTACCGAGCCGGGGGTGAATACCGTCTGGAAGGTATCCCAGGGGTTTTCTTCCAGCTGCTTGTGGCCCAGGGCCAGGCGCCGAGCGCCGAGGTCCAGTTCCAACACCACTACGTCCAGTTTGTCACCCACCTTCACCATTTCCGATGGGTGCTTGATTTTCTTGGTCCACGACAGGTCGGAGACGTGTACGAGGCCGTCCACACCTTCTTCCAGCTCAACGAACAGGCCGAAGTTGGTCAGGTTGCGCACAAGGCCGCTGTGCTTGGTGCCCACGGCGTACTTGTCGCCGAAGTCGCCACGCGTCCAGGGGTCTTCGGTCAATTGCTTGATGCCGAGGCTCATCTTGCGGTCTTCGCGATCGAGCGTCAGAATCTGCGCTTCTACCGTGTCGCCCTGCTTGATGAAATCCTGCGGGTTGCGCAGGTGCTGGCTCCAGCTCATTTCCGAAACGTGGATGAGGCCTTCCACACCGGGTACCACTTCCATGAATGCGCCGTAGTCGGCCACGTTCACGATGCGGCCCGATACTTTCGAACCCGGCTGCAGGTCGGCCGGCAGCGAATCCCACGGGTGGGGAGTCAGCTGCTTCAAGCCCAGCGAAATACGCTTCTTGGCTTCGTCGAAGTCCAGAACCACGATGTTCAGTTTCTGGTCCAAGGTCAGCACTTCGCTCGGGTGAGCGATGCGTCCCCACGAAATGTCCGTGATGTGCAGCAGACCGTCGACACCGCCGAGGTCGATGAACACGCCGAAGTTGGTCATGTTCTTGATGTTGCCTTCCAGAATCTGACCCTTTTCGAGGTTGTTCAGGATAGCCTCACGCTGCTTCTCGAGGTCTTTCTCGATAAGTACTTTATGCGACACCACTACGTTGTCGAAAGCGGAGTTGATTTTCACCACCTTCACTTCCATGCGACGGCCAACATAAATGTCGAAGTCGCGGATAGGCTTCACGTCGATTTGCGAGCCGGGCAGGAAGGCTTCTACGCCATCGAGCTCCATGATGAGGCCGCCTTTGGTACGACGCTTCACTACCCCTTCGAGGATGGTATCCAGCTCGAGGGCATCGTAAATAGCCTTCCAGGCCTGCTTGATTTTAGCTTTCTTACGGCTCAGGATGAGCTGGCCGTTGATGTCTTCCTGGTCTTCGATGAACACCTCAACTTCGTCACCGATTTTCAGGTCGGGCAGGTCGCGGAATTCGGTAATCGACACCAGACCATCGGATTTGAAGCCGATGTTCAGGATTACGTCGCGGTCGGTAATGCCAACTACGGTGCCCTTCACTACTTCTTCTTCCTGGACAGTGGTCAGCGTGTCGCCGTACATCTGCTCCATCTCGGCGCGCTGGTCGGCCGAGTAGTTTCCACCAAAACCGGTGGCTCCGACATTATCCCAGTCGAAATCGTCAATCAAATCTGCCATAAATAGCTTTTGGACACCGCTTAGGTAAACGAGAAGGCCGGTGCCCGGGCCAATTCGCGGTTCTTGTTGAACTCCTTGCTGTTAGTCAACAAGGCCCGCCACCCTGGCGGGGGCGCAAAGGTACGGGTTTTCAGGCGGTTTTGCTAGTGCCCTTTCTTACCGTTTGTGCCATGAAACTCTTTAGCAACTTGCAGGAAGTACTTCGACATCAAAGCGTCGGCTGCACTCATTCTGAAATGTTCAGCCATAAGCTCCATGTCTGGCTCTGCTTGCGGCTTACTTTTCCCCAATAGCTTTCTGATATTTTTCTTTACCACTATTGGTTTAAACGGACCTTTCATGGCCTCAATGACATAAGAACACGCCAACACCGATTCGTTGGGGTCTTCACTTTCTAGCATGAACTTGACAAAGAAATCTAGATACCGCGTGCAATCATATTTTTCTAGTGGCCAGATAAAGTTCGAAGAATAGTTTTCATTCTCAGGAGCTTGTGCTGCCCGTATCAATGGTTTGATTACCCGTTCATCTTTGGCGGTGCTAAACACTTTACCAATGAACCATTGCGTTTCGCGTTGCAAACTTGATTTGAGAAGTTTAATCAGTTCGGCGATGGCTTTATTCCTTGGTTTTTCAATAGCAATTCGTAGTGCTTCGAGTTCTCGGCTCAAGGCAGAATCTGGTGCAGCCTCTTTCTGCATCTTTCGCAACTGCTGCCCGTGGGTAAGTCGTCGTTTTCTCATTCGGTAAAGAAAGTTGGAATCATCGCAACCAACTCGTCAACTGCCATAAGCCCTAATCTTAACCCAACTCCGCAAAACCTCCCACAATGCTACGCCCGTAAGGAGAGAGTATCAATACATCCAAAACTCTCTTTCACGTAATGGCACATATCAAAGCAGGTAACGATGCCGCCGGGCATCCGGTCAATATTTTCTACGAAGACTGGGGCCAGGGCGCGCCAGTGGTGCTCATCCACGGCTGGCCGCTCGACCATACCATGTGGGAGCATCAGGCGGTGGCGCTGGCCAAGGCCGGCCACCGTGTAATTGCCTACGACCGGCGCGGTTTCGGCCGCTCGTCGCGCCCGTGGGGCGGATATGATTACGACACGCTGGCCTCGGACCTGAACGCACTACTGACGGAGTTGGACCTTACCGGCGTGACGCTGGTGGGCTTCTCGATGGGCGGCGGCGAAATTGCCCGCTACATCGGCAACTATGGGCAGGAGCGGCTGGCCCGCGTGGCCTTCGTAAGCGCCGTGACGCCCTACATGCTGCAAACCAGCGACAACCCCGACGGCGTGCCGCAGAAGGTATTTGACGGTATGCACGAAGGCATTCTCAAAGACCGGTTTGCTTTCCTGGAAAGCTTCGCCAAGGATTTCTACGGCCAGAGCCTTATCAGCCACCCGGTGAGCCAGGCGGTGCTGAACTGGAACCAGACGGTAACCACGCTGGCCGCCCCCAATGCGACCAACGACTGCGTGACCTCGTTCTCGGGCACCGACTTCCGCGACGATTTGAAGAAAATAACCGTACCCACCCTCGTTATTCACGGCGACAAAGACCAGACGGTACCCTTCCCGGTGAGCGGCGAGCGCACGGCCCAAATGGTGGCTGGCGCTGAGCTGAAGGTGTACGAAGGCGAGCCCCACGGCCTGTTTTTCACGGCCAAGGATAAGCTGACGAAAGACCTGCTAGCCTTCGTGGGCGGGAAATAATCAGTCGAATTTGGACAAGCAAAAGGCCCCGTTGCAACTGCAACGGGGCCTTTTTCAATTTGGATAGTTGCGATGCTTAAGCGGCGCGGCCCATCTGGCGGAGGAAGCCGACGTGCGAGGCGATAGCCGAGCGAGTGCGGGCGTAGTTATTATATTTTACATCGAACTCGTCGCACACCTGCTGCACGATTTTGCTGATGGCGGGGTAGTGCACATGTGAGATTTTCGGGAACAGGTGGTGCTCAATCTGGAAGTTGAGGCCGCCTACCAGCCAGCTAACCACCTTATTATCAGTAGCAAAGTTGGCCGTGGTCCGCACCTGATGGATGGCCCACTCGTCCTCCAGCTTACCGGTGGTGGCGTGGGGCACGGGGAAAGCGGCATCCTCCACGGTGTGGGCCAGCTGGAACACCATGCTTAGGACCAGACCGGCCACGGCCGTGCTCAGCATGAAGCCCGCGAACCACGGCAGGAAGCCAACCATGTAGATGGGCAGCGCCACGTAGAGCAAGAGGTTCAGGACTTTGAAGCCCCAGAAGCTGACGTGCTCGCCGGTGTTCATCGGCTTGAGGCCGATGGCCCCAATTTGGCGGGAAAAGTACTTCTGGTAGTCCATGGCAAAAATCCAGGACGTGTAGAGCATGCAGTAGAGCGCCCAGAAGTAGAAGTGCTGGTAGCGGTGCAGCGGGTGCTTGGGCTGGTCGGGCGTCATGCGCATCCAGGGCTGGATGTTGATGTCGTCGTCGTGGCCCTCAATGTTGGTGTAGGTGTGGTGGATGAGGTTGTGCTTCGAGTTCCACATGTAGGGGCTGCCGCCGAGCACGCCGAGCGTGTAGGCTGCCACGCGGTTCATCCAGGGGTAGCGCGAGAAACTGCCGTGAGACCCGTCATGCATCACGTTGAAACCGATGGCGGCGATGGTGCAGCCCAGCAAAGCGCATTCGAGCAAGGCCCAGCCGGTGGCGGGCGTGAAAAATACGAGGTGGACGTAGAGCGCCACCATGATGCCCACGAGCAATATTGCTTTGAACAAGAGACTGGCATTACCCGTCATTGGCCGGCCGGACTCTTCAAAGTATTGATTTATCCGGGTTTTCAACTCGGTGTGAAACGAGCGGGTCGCAGCGAATTTGGGTAAGGCCATGGGCAAGAATTGGGATGATGAAGCACAAATGTACTCTGCCCCAACCCGGCCCGACCAAACTTAGTTTAGATACTCGTGCCAGTTCTGGTCGATAGTGCCCGCCGAGAGGCGCAGGAAACCCGACAACGTCGGCTTTTTGGGCTGCTGCCGAATGGTTAAACCCGCTTCATTGGGCGTGTGGTGGCCTTTGGCGTGGTTGCAGCGGGCACAGGCCGTGAGCAGGTTGGTCCACGAAGATTCTCCGCCACGCGAACGGGGCACGACGTGGTCGAGCGTCAGATTCTTGGGCGAGCCGCAGTACTGGCACTCGAAATGGTCGCGCTTGAAGATGTTGTGGCGGCTCAGGGCAATGCCTTTGTAGGGCACGCGCACGTAGCGCTGCAAGCGGATGATGCTTGGCTTGGGATAGGCTTGCGAAATCGTTCGGAGGGTGCCGTCGGACTTGGCTATCATTTCCGCTTTGTCGAGAAACAGGAGCACAAACGCCTTTTGCACGCTACACAGGGTGATGGCGGTATAGTCGCCATTCAGCACTAACACTTTTTGGTCCATACACGCGTCGGGTTTCGGATAACCCGCCGAAAGCTAGCGGTTTCCGACCAGATAAACAAGCATATTGGGGTTAAGTTCAGCGGGGAATCAGGGACGAAGCAAGAACGTCATGCAGAGCGCAGCGAAGCATCTTGCCCACCACCAGTAAACCTTTCGATTGGATTATTGGTAGCGGGCAAGATGCGTCGCTGCGCTCTGCATGACGTTCTATTTTGCTCTTGCTTACCCTCCCCTCCTACTCCGGCAGCAGGCGCTTTATCAGCCGCAGCTTGTGGGAGTAGCGCTGCCGGTCGCGGTTGTAAATGCCGTTGTGGTCGAGCGGGTCGAGACGGACTTCGCCGTGAGCGTGCAAAATCTGGCCTTCGTCCATCACCATGCCGACGTGTACGATACGGCCTTCTGCATTGTCGAAGAAGGCTAGGTCGCCGAACTTGGCCTGGGCCACGAAATGCACGGGGCGGCCGTGGTCAATCTGCTGGCGGGCGTCGCGCGGGAGCTGGATACCGACCAGGCCGTAGAGTTGCTGGCACAGGCCGGAGCAGTCGAGACCGAAGACGCTTTTACCGCCCCACACGTAGGGGGCCTTCAGGTACATGAGGGCGATTTTGCGTAGCAGGGCCGCCTGGCGGGCGGTATCGGGGGCGGCGGCGGGGTTGGTGGCAGTGCCGTTGTAGAAGTAGTTGCGCTCGCCGATGCGGACGTTCATACCATCGAAAAACGGCAGGCGGCATCCCAGCGTGAGCGGGATTTTGGTGGTAGCGTCGCTCACGGCCTGCACCACATCGAGGGCGCGGGGGTGGTCCTGGGCGCGCCAGGCGGCATAATACTCGGGCGAAACGGGCGTGTGCTGCTTGGTATCAATCCAGCCCACGTAATCGTCGGCAGCGAGCTGAACCTGCAGCCAGCTTTCCTGCTTCACCAGAATGTGGTAGCATTCGCCGAAAAGCAGTTGGGTAACGAGCTCGGCCCGGTCGTTGGGCTCGGCGCGGACGGGGACGGCGCTGAGTGCGCAGATGCCGGGATTCAAAATAATGTGAGAATGTGGGTGATGTGGAAATATGAGAATGAAGGCCAAGTCATGCTTCCACCATTACAAAGATGCTACCATTGCCCCGAAAGCAGCTCAGCAAGGCTATATTTTCACATCCCCCATATTTTTCACCTCCATCACATCCGCTCCATGTCGCGCTTCTGGGCTTTTTCCTTGAGGTCGTTGCGCTTGTCGTAGAGCTTTTTGCCTTGGGCGAGGGCGATTTCGATTTTGGCGAAGCCCCGGTCCGTCACGAACAGGCGCAGGGGGATGATGGTGAGGCCCTGGTCGACACTTTTACCGGCCAACTGCTTCAGCTCGCGCTTGTTGAGCAGGAGCTTGCGGGCCCGCATGGCATCGTGGTTGTTGTAAGTACCCAGGGAATAGGGCGCGATGCGGATGGAGTGAATCCAGAGGTCGCCGCGCTGGTCGAAGGTGCAGTAGCCGTCGGTGAGGTTCACGTTGCCGTCGCGGATGCTTTTTATTTCCGTGCCTTGCAGCATCACGCCCGCGTCGTACTTGGCCAGGAAGGTGTATTCGTGGCTGGCGCGGCGGTTTTTGATGTTGATGATGACAGGTTTATCGTCTTTGGCCATGATGGTAGTGTAGTGTAGCACACGCTTTAGCTTGTGCATCGTTGCGCAGTTTTGGCACAAGCTAAAGCATGTGCTACATGCAAACGGGGCGCGAAGCTACGCCTACGTCAGCTTCAGGCGCGGGTTGGGGCTGGTGAGCTGGTCAGCGAAGTCGCCCGCTTCGTACTGGAAATGCGCGGTCATGGCCACCATAGCGGCGTTATCGGTGCAGAAGGCGAAATCGGGGATGAAAACCTGCCAGTTTTGGGCCACGGCCTCAGCCTCAAGGGCGGTGCGCAGGCCGGAGTTGGCGGCCACGCCCCCAGCGAGGGCCACTTGGGTGAGGCCGGTATCATGAGCGGCGCGGCGGAGCTGGCGCAGCAGCGTGGCCACGATGGTGTGCTGGATGCTGGCGCAGAGGTCGGGCAGGTTTTCGGCCACGAAATCAGGATTGGCCGCTACTTCCTTTTTCAGGAAATACATCACCGACGTTTTCAGGCCGCTAAACGAGAAATCGTAGCCGGGCATAGCGCCCACCGGGAAGGCGAAGCGCTGCGGATTACCCTGGCGGGCCAGTTTGTCAAGGTGCGGGCCGCCGGGGTACGGCAGGCCGAGGAGCTTGGCGGTTTTATCGAAGGCTTCGCCGGCGGCATCGTCGATGGTTTGGCCGATGACTTCCATTTCCAGCGCCGATTTCACCACCACCAACTGCGTGTGGCCGCCGCTCACGGTGAGGCAGAGGAAGGGAAAATCAGGCTTGGGGTCGCGCAGGAAATGAGCCAGGATGTGCGCCCGCATGTGGTTCACGGCCAGCAGCGGTTTGTCGAGCGCCAGCGCCAAGGTCTTCGCGAACATGCCGCCTACTAATAAGGAGCCGAGCAGGCCGGGGCCCTGGGTGACGGCCACGGCGTCGAGGTCGGCCTTGGTAATGCCGGCTTCGCGGAGGGCCGCTGTGACGACGGGCAGCAGGTGCTGCTGGTGGGCGCGCGAGGCCAGCTCGGGCACCACGCCGCCGTACTGCTCATGGACTTTCTGGGTGGCCACGACGTTGCTCAGCAGCTGGCCGCCAGCCAGAACGGCCGCGCCGGTGTCGTCGCACGACGATTCGATGGCGAGGATGATGGGGTGCGCTGGCATGGATAAAATTTGGAGTAGCTAATAACGAAAACGGGCGCAGCGCAGCCAAAGGCCAAACGCCTTGGTAGGCTTAGTCAGAGCAGCGCGCCCACAAAGTTCGGCCGAAGGAGTTGAACCCCGACCGTGCATTGGCCGTTCCTTTGGCGTGATAATTGGCTTCCCGCTGACTTCCGGTTGTCGCCAACGGCTAAAAAACCGCAACTTTGCGGATTAACCCGCGATTCTCGCATACAAATCTCCCCCTGGTCCGGTGCGTCGTTTCTTCGCCATTCTGCTAAAAATACTGCTGGGCCTCGCGCTACTGGTGGTGTTGGCCGTGGTGGGGGCGCTGGTGGCGTTGCGCGTTCCGAGCGTGCAAACGCGGCTGGCTCACGAGGCGGCCGACGTGCTAACGAAGAAGCTGGGCCAGCAGGTGACGATTGGCGGAATCGACATCCGGCCGTTTTCGCGGGTGCTGCTCGATGGCGTGAGCGTGAAGGACCGGCGCGGCGGCGAGTTGTTCAGCATCGGGCGGGCTGATGCGGATATTTCCCTGTTTTCAGTGTTCGACCCGCGGCACCTACACATTGCCACGCTCACGCTGAACGAACCGCGCTTTGAGTTGAAAAACCTGCCGGGCCAGCCCGATTCGACCACGTTCAGCCAGTTTATGGCTTCGGTGAAGCGGCTGATTGGGCCATCGAAGGACACCGCCAAATCGGCCCCGTTCGATTTTGAGATTGCCACTGTGGCCCTGCGCAACGGCCATTTTGCCATCGAGAAAAGCGACGCGCCACGGTCTAAAACTTACGGCCAGAGCATTGACTACGACCACCTTTTAGTCGACAGCATCTACGCCGACATCTCCAAAATCCGGCTTGAAGACACGCTGCGGATGCGCATCAGCCAGCTGCACGCGGTGGAAACGCCTTCGCGGACGCAGCTCCGCGAAATCACGGCGGATATGACGTACGGGCCGCATTTCTGGGAATTTAAGGATTTGAGCCTGCGCGTGGGCCGCAGCCAGATTAAGGATTATGTGCGGTTTGAGTTTCGGGTTTTCGGCAATTTCACCGACTATAATGACTCGATGAAGACCATTGCGCACCTGCGCAATTCCAAGATTTATTCGGATGACATTGCCAGGTTTGCGCCCCAGCTGGCTACGCTGCACGAGTCGGTGGCCATATCGGGCAATGCCTCGGGCTACGTGCGCGATTTCAAGGTGAACAACCTGGATGTGCGCTACGGCACCGGCACCCACATTGTGGCCAAGCGCGCCCACGCCGACGGCCTGCCCAATTATAAGGAGAGCTTTATCGACCTGCGCCTGCTGCCTTCAGTGGTGGTGGCCAACGATTTGAAGAAGTGGCTGCCGGCCTCAGCCAATAAGATTGTGCAGCGTTTGGGCACGGTGAAATTGCAGGGTCAGATGCTGGGTTTCTACAACGACTTCGTGGCCAATGCTTCGTTCGATACGGCTTTGGGGTTTGTGTCGACCGACGTGAACCTCAAGACCAAAACCGACCTCACGCACGCCACCTATGAAGGCACGGTGCGCTCCAACGCCTTCCAGGTGGGCAAGTTTCTGGGCGATGAAAGCATCATCCGGGATGTGACGCTGAACGGGAAGGTTTCGGGCGTGGGCTTTTTGCCACCGTTTGCGCGGGGCCAGGCCGCGCTCACGGTGCCGGCCATCTGGCTCAATGGCTACCGCTACCACAACATCGCGCTCAGTGGCGACTTTCACCAGCAGGCTTTCAACGGCCACCTCACGGTGAACGACCCGGCCGTGCGCCTCGTGGCCGACGGCCACGTAGACCTCGACCGCGAACACCAGGACGTGGATATCAAAACCAAAATCGACCACGCCAACCTGCGCACGCTGGGCCTGCTGAGCCAGCCGCTGACCGTGGCCACCACCGCCGACGTGAAATTCAAGGGCGTGCAGCTCGACTCGCTCATCGGCCACGCTTACCTGCGCCACTCGCGCTTCGCCCTGGATGGCCGCAAGCTCAATCTTGACACGCTGGACGTGGTGAGCACCCGCAACCGCCTGAACCAGCGCCGCGTAACGCTGCGTTCAGAAGCACTAAACGCCAGCCTAGCCGGCACGTTCAACACTTCCGATGTGGTGCGCGACGTGCAGACGCTCATCGCGGAGTATCGGCTCAACTTCGAGAGCAACGCGGTGGCCACGGCCGACTATTACCGCCGCAAGCGCCAGCGCACTTTGCCGGTGTATCAAGTTGACTTGCTGCTTAATCTGAAAAAAGCCAACCCGGTGCTAACGCTGTTTGTGCCCGATTTGCGGGTGGCTGATGGCAGCCGCATCGACGGCTCGTTCCGGAACGGGGCCACGTCGATTTTCCAGTTGGGCGGCCACCTCGACAGCCTGCGCTACGGCCCGGTGCAGACAGTGAACGACAACTTCGACTTCCTGACTTCGAAACTGCCTTACAAGTCCGATATTCTGGCCCAGGCCAGCATCACCAGCGACCGGCAGGTGCTGCCGGGGTTGGGCCGCACCGAGAAGTTCATCGTGGAAGGCGTGTGGGACCAGCAGCGCATCAACTTTTCGACTTCGCTGGCCCAGACAGGCACCACCAACAAGGCCACCATCAACGGCTCGCTGGGCTTTTTGGCGCGGGCGGTGGAAGTTATTTTCCGGAAGTCGGACGTGCATTTGCTGGACAAGGACTGGACCATCGCGGAGAATAACTCGGTGCGGATTTCGAACTACGGCAAGGAATTCGACATCAAGAACCTGACGTTCAGCAACGGGGAGCAGTTTGTGGGCGCGCAGGGCTTTATTTCGCCTGATGCCAGCCAGCCGCCGCTGCAGCTGCAAATCAAGGACTTTGAGCTGGCCACGCTCAAAACCCTGACCGGCCAGAACCTCTCGGGCCGCGTGAACGCGCAAGGCACCGTGAGCGGCGTGTACGGCCCGCTGGCTATCAGCAGCACGCTGGGCGTGGACTCCCTGAAGTACGACGGCACGCTGATTGGCCAAGTGGCCGGGCGCGGCGACTGGGACAATGCCGCTGGCAAGCTGCGCGTGAACCTGGACGTGGCCCGCGCCGGCCAGTCGGTGCTGACCGTGCTGGGCGACATCGCGCCGAAGGACCCGACTAACCAGTTCAACCTCACCGGCACGCTCAATGATGCGCCCATTGTGCTGGCGCAGCCCTTTTTGGGGTCATTGTTCAAGAACCTGGGCGGCACCGGGCGGGGCGAGCTGCGACTCACGGGCTTGTTTGGCGCGCCCAACTTGCTGGGTTACGTGGATGTGAGCAACGGCCGACTCACCTTCGGCTACCTGGGCACAACCTACACGTTTGCCGACCGCATCAGCTTCACCAATAAGTCGATAGAGTTCCGCAACATCAAGCTGCGCGACGTGCTGGGCAACACCGGCACCGTGGATGGCATTGTGAACCACCACGGCTTCAAGGACATGAGCCTGGACATTGCGGCCAATTTCCGGAAGATGCAGGTGCTCAACACCACGCGCAAGGACAACCAGCTGTATTTCGGCACGGCCTACGCCACCGGCACCGCCCGCGTGACCGGCCCCACCGACGACCTGGACGTGACCGTGCGGGCCAGCAGCGAAGCCGGCACCCGGGTATCGCTTCCTCTTGATAATGCCGCCAAGGCTGAGAAGGCGGGCTACATCAAGTTCGTGAACAACAACCCGGTGGGCGATACTGTCATCACGAAAAAGGCTGTGGTGGTGGCCGCGCAGGACAAAGTGGACCTGTCGGGCATCAAGCTGAATATGAACCTGACCATCACGCCGGAGGCTTATGTCGAGATTTTGCTTGATGAAAGCACGGGGGATGTGATTCGAGGCTCGGCAGCCGGGCAGCTGCGCATGGCCATTGATACGCGCGGCGAGTTCAACATGTACGGGCAGGTGGAAATTGTGCGGGGCGCCTACAACTTTACCCTGCAAGGCCTGATTAACAAAGAGTTCGTAGTACGGCCCGGCGGCATTATTTCCTGGAACGGAGACCCGCTGGCTGGCGAAATGAACGTGACGGCGACCTATACGCAGCGCACCTCGCTGGCCCCGGTACTGGGCGCGGGCTCGTCGGGCAGCGTGGCCGTGGTGCCCGTAACGGCCGTGATGAACCTGACCGGGCCGCTGCTGCTGCCCGCCATCAAGCTCAACCTGGAATTCAACGACACGCCGGGCACGCTTCAGGGCGATTTGGCCGCCTTCACCACCTCATTGCGCAACGACGAGCAGGAGCTCAACCGGCAGGTTTTCAGCCTACTGGTGTTTAAGCAGCTTTCGCCGCCGGGCTCGTTCGGCAACACCATTTCCATTCGGGGCCAGGATAACACGGCATTTAAAAGCCTGGGCCAGGTGCTGAGTACGCAGCTCGGCCTGCTCACCTCCCAAATCGACCAGAACCTGGAAATTGATTTCAACATCAACGGCATCACCGCCGAGCAGCTGCAAGCCCTGCAAGTGCGCCTCAGCTACTCGTTCCTGAACGGCCGCTTGCGGGTGACGCGCGAAGGCGGCTTCACCAGCAACTCAAACCTGGTAAACAGCACGAGCGGGGGGACAACTCCCGTGCCCGTGGGCACCGGCAACACCGCCGGCCAGGCCTCCCTGCTCGGCGACCTCAGCCTGGAATACTACCTGCGGGCCGATGGCAAGTTCCGGGCAAAGCTGCGCTACGAAACCACCCCGCGCGACTTGGAAACCATCAATCAGCCCCGGGCGGGCCTCTCGCTGCTGCACACCGAGCAGTTCAACACTTTCGGCGAGCTGTTCACTCGCAAAAACCCCAAAAAGAAGGAGCGCAACACCCAGAAAGCCCGCGAAGGCAAGGAGGTGATGACCGTGGACGAGGACCCGCGCACGAATCTTTAAATTGGCTGGAACTAGGAAAGCACGTTATGCTGGGCGGAGCCGAAGCATGACGTGCTTTTTACTTGTCCCTTCCGTTACCTTTGCCGGATATGGCTGCCCCAACCACTTCTCATTCCCGCAAGAAAAAGCTCGGCTCCTACCCTACTTTGCTCGTGGTGTTCAGCATTACGCTGGCCTTGGTGGTGATTGGCCTGTTTGGCCTGCTACTGGTACACGCCCAAAAGCTGAGCGAAGTGGTGCGCGAAAACCTGGAGGTGCAGGTATACCTCGACCGCGACCTGCCCGAAACAGAGCTGTTGCGCCTGCAACAGGACCTGGGCCAGCAGGCCTTCGTGGCCGAGCGCAACGGCAAGCCCCAAATCCGGTTCGTGAGCAAGGAAGAAGGAGCCCGCCAGCTGCTGCAAAGCACCGGCGAGGACTTCCGCCAGTTCTTGGGCGACAACCCGCTGCGCGATGCATATGTCCTCAAAATCAAGCCCGAATTCACCGACACCACCCACCTGGGCCAGCTCAACCGCAGCATTTCGGCCCAGCGCGGGGTGTTTGAGGTGCAGTATCCGCAGGATTTGTTCGCCAGCATCAACAACAACCTGACGCGGGTGAGCCTTGTGCTGCTGGGCTTTGCGGCGGTGCTGGTACTGGTGGTGGTCATTCTGATTAACAATACCATCAAGCTGGCGCTGTTTTCGCAGCGGTTTCTTATCCGGTCCATGCAACTGGTGGGCGCGACGCGGCTCTTTATCCAGCAGCCGTTTTTGCGGCGGGCTACGTGGCAGGGCCTCGCCAGTGGCCTGCTGGCCGCGCTGATTCTGGTGGCGCTGCTGCAATACGCCTACCTCGAAGTGGAGCCGTTGCGCCTGCTGCGCGACGACCTGCGCCTCGGCTTGCTCCTGCTCGGCGTTATCGGGCTGGGCGTAGTCATCGGCTTTTTCAGTTCGGCCCGCGCCGTGCATAAGTACCTCAAAATGTCGCTCGACGAATTGTATTAACATCCCAGAACGCCATGCCTCGATTTCGTTCAGCATGACGTCCTACCGACAACGAATAACTGACAATCCCATATGCAACCCACCAAACCCGCCTTCCGCTTCGCCTTTGGTCCCCGCAACTACCGCCTGATGTGGGCGGGCCTGGCCCTGCTGGGTGCCGGATTCATCACCATGATGTTTGGCGACAAGGCCAACTACGGCGAAGACTTCGTGGGCATCACACTTGGCCCGCTGCTACTCATCGCCGGGTTCATCGTGGAGTTTGGTGCCATCATGGTGCGCGATAAGTCGGTGGTTTCAGCCACGGAGGCCCATGCAGTCACCCCTGCTTTCACCGCCGAGACGGTGGCAGCTACCAATGCGCCCGCTGCCGCGCCCGCCTACAAGCGCCCTTATTAGTGGTTAACGGTCAGTGATTAAGGATTAATATACTTGACCGTTAACCACTAATCATTAACCGTTAACCATTACCAATGACTTATTGGCACGCGCTGCTCCTCGCCATCGTGGAGGGCATTACCGAGTTTTTGCCCGTTTCCAGTACCGGGCACATGATTATCGCCTCGGCCCTGCTGGGCATTCCGGTTACGCCGTTTTTCAAGCTCTATCTGGTCGTTATTCAACTGGGCGCGATTTTGTCGGTGTTTGTGGTGTACTACAAACGCTTTTTTCAGAACATCGACTTCTATCTGAAGCTGTTGGTGGCCTTTCTGCCCATTGTAGTGGTGGGGCTGCTGTTTAAAAAGCACATCGACGCGCTGCTCGAATCGGTGACGACCGTGGCCGTGATGCTCGTAGTAGGCGGCGTGGTGCTGCTGTTTATCGACCGCTGGTTTCCGCAGGAGGACCCGCAGGAAGGCGGCCACCCCGTTACCAATCCCAGCTTCAAGGAAGCCCTGATAATCGGCCTGTTTCAATGCCTGGCCGTGGTGCCGGGCACCAGCCGCTCGGCGGCCACCATCATCGGCGGCCTCACCCAGAAGCTCACGCGCCGGGCGGCGGCCGAGTTCGCCTTTTTCCTGGCCATGCCCACCATGGCGGCAGCGGCCGTAAAAGACGTTTACGATTACTACAAAGACGCCAAGGCGGCCGGTACCGATGTGGCGCACCTGTTTTCGGCCACGGAGCTGAAGCAGTTGGCGCTGGGCAACGTGGTGGCCTTCGTGGTGGCGCTGCTGGCCATCCGGCTATTCGTGGGCTTTGTGGCGAAGTATGGCTTCCGGGCCTTTGGTATCTACCGCATTATCGCGGGCGGTATTTTGTTGATTATGTTGGCGTTGAAGCTGCCCTTAAATCTGGTATAATGACGAAGACCCTGGCCGATTTCGACTTTGAAACGGGGGAAGTCCTGCTCCTGGACAAGCCCCTGACGTGGACTTCCTTCGACGTGGTGCGCAAGGTGAAGAACACGCTGCGCATCAAAAAAATCGGTCACGCCGGCACCCTCGACCCCTTGGCGACCGGCCTGCTTATCCTCTGCACGGGCAAGAAAACAAAGGAAATCGACCTGATTCAGGCCCAGGAAAAAGAGTACACCGGCACTTTCCGCCTCGGCGAAACCACACCCAGCTTTGACCTGGAAACGGCCGTGGACATGGCCCGCCCCTACGCCCACCTCACCGATGAGCAGATTACGGCCGCCACTCCCCAGTTCACCGGCCTCATCCAGCAGACGCCGCCCATTTTCTCAGCCGTAAAAATCGACGGCAAGCGTGCCTACGAGCTGGCCCGTACCGGCCAGGAAGCCGAAATCAAACCCAAAACGGTCGAAATCAAGACCTTCGAGCTCACGCGCATCGCGCTGCCCGAAATCGATTTTCGGGTGGTGTGCTCCAAGGGCACCTACATCCGCAGCCTAGCCCGCGACCTGGGCGTGGCCCTGGGCTGCGGCGCGCACCTCACGCGGCTGGTTCGCACCCGCATAGGCGAGTTTCGGGTGGAGGATGCCTTTACGCTCGAAGCCATTGAGGCGCTACGGCCGCCCCGGCCCGAGGGCGACGAGCCCGCCCTACCAGGTACGAACCGCCCCCGCCGCGAGCGGCCCCACACGGCCCCCAACCGCGCTGGCCTGCAATATTATGCCGCGCTGCAAGCCGATGCGCTGGCGGCGAAAGAGCATCAGGCGCACCAGGAAACGCCCGAGGCAAGCCCGGAGTAGCCACGCCGGATTCGTGCGTCGCTGCCGCGCCTCACCCCCCTGCCCGTTACCTTCGTGGCGCTTTTTACCTTTAATACGCTTCTCCGGCGCCTTATGCACGTCATCCGCGACCCGGCCCAGTTTCCGTTTCTTGGCAATGCCGTTGTGACCAGTGGCACCTTCGATGGGGTGCATGTAGGGCACCAGCGCATTCTGACGCGGCTGCGCGAGGTGGCGCAGGCCAGCGGCGGGCCGTCGGTGGTGATTACCTACTGGCCGCACCCGCGCCTGGTACTGGGGCCGCCCCCATCCCACCCCGAGCTGCTGGATTTGCAGCTGCTGAACACGCTGGATGAGCGCATTGCCAAGCTGGCCGAGCGCGGCGTGGACTACCTGCTCATCGTGCCCTTCACCAGGGAGTTCGCGCAGTGGACTTCGGAAGAATACATCCAGAACCTGTTGCTGAAAACCGTAGGTGCCAAGCAATTGGTGATTGGCTATGACCACCGCTTTGGCAAGAACCGCGAAGGCGGCTTCGACTACCTCAGCCAGAATGCCGACCGCTACGGCCTGACGGTGGAGGAAATCCCCCGCGAGGACGTGGACGCCGTGGGCGTGAGCAGCACCCGCATCCGGCAAGCGCTGCGCCAAGGCGACATTGCCACCGCCAACCGCTACCTGGGCTACTACTACCCGCTTACGGGCCTGGTAGAGCATGGCCAGAAGCTCGGCCGCACTATTGGGTATCCGACGGCTAATCTGGCCATTCCGGAGCCGCTGAAGCTGGTACCGGCCCGGGGCATTTACGCGGTGTGGGCCACCACGGCGGCGGGCACGCGGCACCAGGCCATGCTCAGCATTGGGGTGCGGCCCACGATTGGCACCGATTTGGCTCAGACGATTGAGGTGAACCTACTTGATTTCAGCGGCGATTTATACGACCAGCTGCTCACGCTGGAGTTTGTGGCCTGGCTGCGGGGCGAAGAAAAATACGATGGCCTGGACGCGCTAACCACCCAATTGGCGTTGGATGCGCAGAACACGCGGGCCGCGTTGGCTGCAAGCACAGAAAAGGCTATTTACCGGGCTATTGACGAAATACTCTGGAATGATTGGGACCCCATTGGAGTAAATGATATTGCACCGAGAGACGAGTATCAAATGTATACTCCCGAAATTTTTAGCTTAAAAACTACTGGGGCAACGGCAGATGTCATTGCCAAAAGATTACACGAACTCGAACAAATAAGGATGGGTTTGTCCGGAAATATTGAGCACTGTAAAGAAGTAGCTCAAAAAATTATTGACCTTTAATAAGAGCTATGCGCTTCCTATTATTTCTTACGCTGCTCACCAATTCGATATTTGCTTCTGCCCAGGGCAAGCTGACCGGCGTGGTACTGGATTCGGTGACGCACGAGCCGCTGGCTTTTTCCAGCGTTTTCCTGGCCAATACCACGCTGGGCGCTACCACCACCGAGCAGGGCAAATTTGAGTTTCCGAAAGTGCCGGCCGGCACTTACGACGTGGTGGGCTCCTACGTGGGCTACCGCCTGGCCAAGCAGTCGGTGACTATGACTGCGGCGACCCAGCAGCTCACGCTACAACTCGCCCCTACCGGCAACCAGTTGGGCGAAGTGGTGGTGAAACCGGAGCCCAACAAGCCCGAAGAGTATCAGAAATTTGCGAATCTATTCGTCGGCGGCAGCACCTTTTCGGCGCAGTGCCGCATCAGCAACCCCGACGATGTACGGGTTTTCTACGACGACTCGACCAAGACCCTGACGGCCCAGGCCAAGGAATTTGTGCAGATTGACAACGAGGCCCTGGGCTACCGCCTGAAATACTACGGCCTGTACTTCGCGGCGAACGACGACGACGGGTCGATTTCCTACTACGGCCAGCCGGTTTTTGAGGAGCTGAAGCCGCGCGATGAGCGCCAGCGCAAGCAGTGGGCGGCCAACCGCCTCACGGCCTACACGGGCTCTTTCATGCATTTTTTGCGGAGCGTGTACAACAACCGCGTGCAGGCCGAGGGCTTCCTGACCCAGAAAATTACTGTGGGCGAGAACCCGCGCTTCGAGCGCGCCGACGAGAAGCGCCGCACCCTGCTGGCCCGCCAGCCCGATAACCGGTTCACGGCCGCCGAGCAGGACTCGCTCGATAAATGGGAGGACATGGCCCCGGTTATTGCCACGCTCAACCAGGCACCGCTGCCGATTGACAGCATCCGCCGGGTGGGACCGAACGGACGGCGCACGTTCCTGCGCTTCACCGGTGAGCTCCAGGTGGCGCATTTCGGCGAGGCTCCCGACCCGCTGTATAAACGGCCGATGTCGCCGCTGGGCTACCCCAAAATCCCGTATCCGACCAAGCGGCAGGTGTCGCGCCTGAAATTGCAGGGCCGGGAGGCCGCCATTCAGGCCAACGGCTCGCTGCTGAACCCCCTAGACGTGTACAACGGCGAATACTGGGGCTTTGAGAAAATCGGGGAGTTTTTGCCGTTTGACTACATGCCGCCCACGGTATCTTCGGCCGCGCCCCGCAAGTAAGCGACCGGGTCGGTTCTTTGCCGCTTCATTCTACCTTTGCCCTGCCCGAATGCGCTTCTCCCCGGTGCTTTTGCTATTGTTGGCGCTGCTGCTACGGCCGGGTGCAGGGCAGGCGCAAGGCCGGTTGAGCGGTGTGGTGCTCGACTCGGTGACGCGCCAGCCGCTGGCCTTTGCCAGTGTGTTTCTGGCTAATACCACGCTGGGCGTGACCACGACCGAGCAGGGCCAGTTCAATTTCCCGAGCGTGCCGGCCGGCACTTACAACGTGGTGGGCTCCTACGTGGGCTACCGTTTGGCCAAACAGCCCATCACCGTAACAGCCACCGCCCAGCAGCTTACCCTCCAGCTGGCCCCCTCGGCCAACCGCCTTGGCGAAGTGGTGGTGCGCCCCAACCCGAACCGCGCCCGCGACTACCAGAAATTCACGGAGCTATTCCTGGGCCGCACCACGTTTTCGCGCCAGTGCCGCATCCGTAATCCCGATGACGTGCTGATTGATTTCGACCCGGAGGCTAATGAGCTGACGGCCACGGCCATCAACTTCGTGCAGGTTGATAACCAGGCCCTCGGCTACCGCATCAAATACTATGGGCTGCGGTTCAACACCAATTTCACCGAGCACGTCGTCACCTTCTACGGCCAGCCCGTGTTCGAGGAAATGACCACCCGCAACACCCGCCAGCAGCGCCGCTGGGAGGCCAACCGGGCGGCGGCCTACCACGGCTCGCTCACGCATTTTCTGAGCAGCGTGCGTACCGGCCGGGTGGCCGAGGAGGGCTTCACGGCCCAGCGCCTGCGCATTGTGCCCAACCCACACTTTGCCCGGGCCGACAGCCTGCGCCGCCAGTTGCTACGCAAGCGCGAAATGCTGGTGCTTTCGGCCGCCGATAATGACTCGATACGAATCTGGCGCAAGGTGCCGGCGGCGTTTTCGATGCTCTACACGAAGGCTTTGCCCGTGGATAGCCTGCGCCGCGTGGCGGCCGGGGGCGAGCCGGTTTTCCTACGCTTCCGCGACGACCTGCAGGTGAGCTACCTGCGCGAAGCACCCGACCCGTTGTACCAGCTCCGCCCCGCGCTACCGGCCAATGCGCCCTTCCCGCCCGCCGACCGGCAAGTGTCACAGCTGGTGCTGCTGGCGCGGGAAATTGAGATTCAACCCAACGGCCAATTGACGAACCCGCTGGCCGTATTTACCGACGAATACTGGGGGTTCGAAAAAATGGGTGAATTTTTACCCGTGAATTACCTGCCGCCGGCCTCAGCCGCCGCCTCCCAAACCCACCCATGATAGACAAAACCGTTCCCAACGTGCAGGCCGCCCTGCAAGGCCTCGCCGATGGCATGACCCTGATGCTCGGCGGCTTCGGCCTGTGCGGCATCCCCGAAAACTCGATTCAGGAAATCCTGCGCCTTGGCGTGAAGGACCTCACCTGCATCTCCAACAACGCGGGCGTCGATGATTTCGGCATTGGCAAGCTGCTGCAAACCAAGCAGGTGCGCAAGATGATTTCGAGCTACGTGGGCGAAAATGCCGAGTTCGAGCGCCAGCTGCTGAGCGGCGAGTTGGAGGTAGAATTAATTCCGCAGGGCACGCTGGCCGAGCGCTGCCGGGCGGGCGGCGCGGGCATTCCGGCCTTCTTCACCCCGGCCGGCTACGGCACCGAGGTGGGCGAAGGCAAGGAAAGCCGCGAGTTCAACGGCAAAATGTACCTGCTGGAAACCGGCCTCATTGCCGATTTCGCCTTCGTGAAAGCCTGGAAGGGCGACACGGCCGGCAACCTCGTCTACAAAGGCACGGCCCGCAACTTCAACCCGATGATGGCCACGGCCGGTAAAATCACCGTGGCCGAGGTGGAAGAGCTGGTACCCGCCGGCGAGCTGGACCCCAACCAGATTCACACGCCGGGTATTTTCGTGCAGCGCATCTACCAGGGCGCGCAGTACGAGAAGCGCATCGAGCAGCGCACGGTGCGTACCACTTAGGGCATAAAAAAGAGAACGTCATGCTTCGACTCCGCTCAGCATGACGTTCTGCTTACTTTTCTGATTAAGCCCATGAAAAAGTCTTCCCTTGCGCTGCTGTTGCTGCTGAGCGGTTACGGAGCCACGGCCCAGGTAGCGGCCCCGGCCCGCAAAGCCGTCCGCCCCGGCAAGGCTCCGGTACCGGCCGCCCCGGCCACCGCGCCCGCCACCATCGACCCGGACGCGGCCCAGCGCCTCGACCAATTGCTGGCTCAATACACGGCCGACACCGGCACGCGCGGCCCCCTGGCGCAGATAATGCCCGACGGCAGCGCGGCGTATCGCCCCGATAAGCACGTACCCGGCGCGGTGGCCCTGGTGCTGCGCGACGGCAAGGTGGTGTACCGCCGGGCCTTCGGCGTGGCTGATATCCCGGCGCAAACGCCGCTGCGCACCGATGCCATTTTTCGCATCGCGTCCCAGACCAAGGCCCTGACCAGCGTGGGGCTGATGATGCTGTACGACGAAGGCAAGTTCCAGCTCGACGACCCCATCGCGAAGTACCTGCCCGCCTTTGCCAACCCTCAAGTGCTGGCCACCTTCAACCCGCAGGATTCGACCTACACCACGGTGCCGGCCAACGGCCCGGTCACCATCCGGCAGCTATTTACGCACACTTCGGGCATCAGCTACCCGGTGATTGGCAGCCGGGAAGCCACGGCCATTTATGCCAAAGCGGGCATTCCGAGCGGCATTGGCACGCCCACGGGCACGCTGGCCACCGCCATGGACGCGCTGGCCAAGCTGCCGCTGCTGCACCAGCCCGGCGCAAAATTCACCTACGGCCTGAGCGTGGACGTGCTGGGCCGGCTGGTGGAGGTGCTCTCGGGCCAGTCGCTAGACCAGTTTCTGCGGCAGCGGCTGTTTCAGCCGCTGGGCATGAAGGACACTTATTTCTACCTGCCCGCCGACAAGCAGGCCCGCCTCGTGGAGCTGTACACCGAAGACGCCACCCGGCAAACCGTCCCCATGATGCCGCAGGGCCGCATGCGGCCCGACTACCCAAAGGCCCGGGGCACGTACTTTTCGGGCGGGGCCGGCCTGTCGTCCACCATCGACGACTACGCCGTTTTCCTGCAAATGCTGCTGAACAACGGTTCTTACCACGGCCGCCAGTTCCTCAAACCCGCCACCGTGGCCCTCATCACCCGGAACCAGATGGGGGCCGTGAGCCAGGGCGGCAACAAGTTTGGCCTGGGCTTCAGCATCACTACTCCCGAGAATGCGAAGGTGCCGGGCCTGTCGGCCGGCTCCTATGAGTGGGGCGGCATTTTCGGCACCACCTATTGGGTCGACCCGCAGCAGAAGCTGGTGGGCCTGATTTACACCCAGAAATACCCCAACAGCACCGGCCGCGACCTAGCCAGCAAGTTCAAAGCGGCCGTGTACGAGTCGTTTGTGCCGGACCAAAAAGTCGCGGCTGCGCCAGTTTCCCCAGCCGCTTCGGGCAGCCGATAATCCGCCGATTTCCCCTCTCAACCGGCCATTTCCCATCATTCCCACTCAATTTCAAATCCGCGAAATCTGTTAAATCAGCTAAATCTGCGGTTCAGGCAATTATGTTAGATAAACACGGCATCGCCCGGCGCATCGCCCGGGAAGTTAAAGACGGCTCCTACGTCAACCTCGGCATCGGCATTCCCACGCTGGTGGCCAACTACATCCCGGCCGGCATCAACGTCGAGCTGCAATCCGAAAACGGCCTGCTCGGCATGGGCCCCTTCCCCACCGAAGACCAAGTCGACCCCGACCTCATCAACGCCGGCAAGCAGACCGTGACCACCCTGCCCGGCTCCAGCATTTTCTCCTCGGCCGATTCCTTTGGGATGATTCGCGGCGAACACGTCGACCTCACCATTCTCGGCGCGATGGAAGTATCGGAGCGCGGCGACATTGCCAACTGGAAAATTCCCGGCAAGATGGTGAAAGGCATGGGCGGCGCGATGGATTTGGTGGCTTCGGCCAAGAACATCATCGTGGCCATGCAGCACGTTGCCCGCGACGGCTCCAGCAAGCTCTTGTCCGACTGCACGTTGCCCATCACCGGCCTGCGCTGCGTGAAGAAAATCGTGACCGAGCTGGCCGTCATCGACGTGACGCCCGACGGCTTCGTGCTGCGCGAGCGTGCCCCGGGCGTGACGGTGGCGCAGATTGTGGCCGCCACCGCCGGCAAGCTGGTGGTGCCCGAGGGCGAGGTGCCGGAGATGGTGCTATAGCATAATAGCTTAGTAACGTATGTTTTAGCTTGCGACGAGCGCAGCAAGTTCAGGCACCCGCACCGCCGGGCCGGCTTACTCGCTGCGCTCATCGCAAGCTAAAGCATATGCTACTCCCCGGCCGTATCTTCGCAGCCACCCATAGCCACGACTTTATGCGCCAAACGTTTACCTTTTTTGCGCTGGCCGCCCTGCCCGCGCTGGCCCAGGCCCAGGTTTCGCCAATAATTGACCGGACCGATATGCCGGCCACCACGACCACCGTGGACAGCCTGCGGCTGAGCGTGGCCAGCCCGGTGCTGCCCAACACCGTGCCGCTCCTAACCCAGCGCGGGGCCAACCAAACCTGGAACTACAGCACCCTCACGCCCGCCTCGCAGCGGGTCGAATCCTTCGTGTCGGCAAGTAGCGTGACGGCAACCTCGCTCACGTACGCCTTCATATTCGGGCCGTTTGGCGGGGCCAACCGGGCCACCGTGGCCTCGCCGCAGGCCCTGCCGCTGCCCGTGGCCCTGCCCATTCCCATCACCGATTCGTACCAGTTCTACGCTACTTCGGCGGCGGCAGCGGCGCAGCAGGACTTCCGTTCCGTGGGCTTTGGGGCTTCGCTCAATGGCGCGGCCGTACCCGTTACTTATGCCAGCGCGGCCCAGCAGGACGTGATTTACCGCTTCCCGCTGAGCTCCGCCAGCCTGCCCGATTCCAGCAATTCTTTCTTTTCGACCCCGGCGGCCATTGCTACCGTTGGCTACCTGAGCCAGAAGCGCAAGCGCGTGAACAAGCCCGATGCCTGGGGCACGCTCACCACGCCCTTCGGCACGTTCCAGACGGTGCGCGTGGTTACTAGGCTCATCGACCACGACAGCGTGGCTTTTGGGGGTATGCCCGGTCAGGGCTTCGACATCCCGCTGACCCGCGAGTATAAGTGGCTGGCCAAAACCCAGCACGTTCCGCTGCTCACCATCACCACGCGCACCATCGGCGGCACCGAAACCGTGACCGGCGTGGAATACCGCGACATCTACCGCCGCATCATCCGCACGGCCACCCGCGACGCGGCCACCGATGCCGTCCTGACGGCCTTCCCCAACCCCTCGGCCAGCGGCACGCCGCTCATGCTGACGGTGCCCGCCGGTAGCGGCCTGCTCACCGTGTCGGCCACCGACGTGGTGGGCCGGCAGCTGTTTCGGCGCAGCTTTAGCGGTAATTCGGGCAGCCTGCGCATTGATGCTGAATTCTTTGGCACCTTCCGGGGCGTACTACTGCTGACGGTGCAAACGGCGCACGGCACGGCCACCCGCCGGCTGGTGCGCGAGTAACAATACTGAAAAATTGCACCGTTTTGACCGTTTTGCCGTTGAAGGACCCGTTGGCGAACGCCGTCAACGGGTTTTTTTACGGGTAAATTTGCCGGGCTGCTGGCGGTGCCCGGCAACCGGACCGCTGGGCGGTCCAACCATTTACACAGCGCTTTTTCGATATTATGGCAACTTCTTCCAACGGCAAATCTGCTGCTTCCAACGGCAAGGCCGCGCCCGGCGGCGCGCCCGCCAAAAAGGTGGGCAAGCTCGCCGATGAGCTCCTCACCCCCACCGCCGTGCCGGCCCACAAACTGGTGCTGCGCACCCTGCGCCGCTCTGATTTCAAGGCCATCAAAGAAATCATGGACCAAGTGTACTCCAACATGGAAGGCGCGTGGTCGGCCGACGAGTTCAGCGCCCTGATTCGCAAGTTTCCCGATGGCCAGATTGGCATTGAGGACAACGGCCGGCTGGTAGCCGCCGCCCTGGCCATCATCGTGGACTATGACAAATACGGCGACAAGCACACCTACGCCAAAATCACGGGCAATGGCAAGTTCGACACCCACGATGCCGACGGCGACACGCTCTATGGCGTCGACGTGTTTGTGGACCCCGAGTACCGCAGCCTGCGCCTGGGCCGCCGCCTCTACGACGCCCGCAAGGAGCTGTGCGAGAACCTAAACCTGCGCGCTATGGTAGCCGGCGGCCGCATTCCCGGCTACGCCACCTACGCCAACGAGATGACGCCCGCCAAGTACGTGGAAATGGTGCGCAACAAGGAGCTGGTCGACCCCATTCTCACCTTCCAGCTTTCCAACGAGTTCTACGTTCGCAAAATTATTCGCGGCTACCTGCCCTACGACTCCGAATCGAAGGCCTATGCCACGCTGCTGGAGTGGATTAACGTGTATTATGAGGAAGAGGAAAAGCTCATCGGCAACACCAAATCCAACGTCCGCATCGGCATTGTGCAGTGGCAGATGCGCGCCACACGCAGCCTGGAAGACTTGTTGCAGCAGATTGAGTTCTTCGTGGATACGGTGAGCGGGTATAAGTCTGACTGCGTGATGTTTCCGGAGTTCTTCAACGCGCCGCTCATGGCCCTCACCAACGAGGATTCGCCGGCGGTGGCCATTCGGGCCATGGCGGCTTTCACCGAGCCCATCAAGGCCAAGATGATGGAGCTGGCCGTGAGCTATAACATCAACATCGTGGCCGGCTCGATGCCCGTGTACCTGGATGAGAAGCTGCACAACGTGGCCTTCCTGTGCCGCCGCGATGGCACCGTGGACGAGCAATACAAGCTGCACGTCACGCCCGACGAGGCCAGCTACTGGGGCATGCGCGGCGGCGATAAGCTGAAATGCTTCGACACGGATTTTGGCAAAATCGGCATTCTGGTGTGCTACGATGTGGAATTCCCCGAGCTCTCGCGCATGCTGAGCGACGAGGGCATGAAAATCCTGTTCGTGCCCTTCTGGACCGATACCAAGAACGCCTATCAGCGCGTGCGCCTCTGCGCCCAGGCACGGGCCATCGAGAACGAGTGCTACGTGGCCATCACCGGCTCGGTGGGCAACCTGCCGCGCGTCGAGAACATGGACATTCAGTACTCGCAATCGGCCGTGTTCAGCCCCTCGGATTTTGCCTTCCCGCACGATGCCATTGTGGCCGAAGCCACGCCGAACACGGAGATGACCCTGATTGCCGACCTTGACCTTGACTTGCTCAAGGACCTGAACACCAGCGGGGCCGTGCGCAACCTGCGCGACCGCCGCAAGGACCTGTACTCGGTGAGCTGGGTGAAGAAAACCGAGCGCGACGACGAGCTGCTGGCCCAGGGCGAGGAGCGCCGGCCCAGCACCGGCTCGCGCCGCAAGGCCATCGCGGCGGGGTAGTATTTAGCATTTCCTTATCTGAACAAGGCGGCCGTCATGTGCATGACGGCCGCCTTGTTCGTTATTTCCATCCTGTTTTAGTTGGCTGCCAACAGCTTATAATATAGCGCCGTGGCGTGCGGCTGCCCGTCGAAATTGATGAAATAGGCCGGAATAGCGCCCACAAACACGTAGCCCAGGCTTTGATAAAGCTGCTCGGCGATGTCGCCGTGGCGGGTATCGAGCACCAGCGTGGTGCGGCCCCGCGTGCGGGCGTGGTCTTCCAGGGCCACAAGCAGCTGCCGGGCCAGGCCCTGGCGGCGCGCCCGCCGGTGTACCAGCAGCTTCGATACTTCGGCGCGGAGCAGGGAGTTGGGGCGGGTGGCCAAGTCAAGCTGCGCGGTGGCCAGTAGCTCGCCGGTGCCGGGCTGGCGGGCCACCAACAACAGCCGATGGCCAGCTTCCAAGGCTGCGAATACGCTTTGCCAATAGCTATGGCCCTCAGCGGTATCCAGTGGCGGCAGGAAACCAACGGACGCGCCGGAGTCAACGGCATCATGGAGCAGCTCGTGGAGTTGGGGCAGCAGCGCCCGGGCTTCGGCGGCGCTGAGCGAGGTGATGAGAGGGGCCATAAGGGACGCAAGAAAACCATTCGGCGGCAAATCGGCTTGCGTAAATGGCCCACCCCGGCGGCGGGCCGGGCTTTTGTGCGTAAACTTCGGCCCCAATTCTTCCCGCTATTTCCTAACCACACCAAACACCTATGCGCGCTTTCATCACCGGAGCCAACCGGGGCCTGGGCCTCGAACTTACCCGCCAGTACCTGGAGCGCGGCGACCACGTATTCGCCGCCAGCCGCCAGCCGGCCCAGGCTGCTGAGCTGCAATCCCTGAAGCAGCAATACGCCGACCGCCTCGTGCTGCTGCCCCTCGACGTGACCGATGCAGCCTCCATCGCGGCGGCCGTGCAGGCCGTACAGGCCGCCACCGATGGCCTCGATGTGCTCATTAACAACGCCGGGGTGTACCCGCACGCGGGCTCCGGCGACGCCCACCAGCGCCTGGGCCACCTCACCCACGACGACGCCATGGAAACCATGCAGGTCAACGCCATTGGGCCGCTGCTGGTGTCGCAGGCGCTGCTGCCGCTGCTGCGCGCCGGGCGCAAGGGGCGCATTCTCAGCATCTCCTCGGGCCAGGGCTCGCTGACGTGGAAAGCCACCGGCGACCCCTACCACTACAGCGCCAGCAAGGCCGCCCTGAATATGTACATGCGCAGCCTGGCGGCCGAAATTGGCCACATGGGCCTGATTTCGGTGCTGGTAGACCCGGGCTGGATGCGTACTGAAATGGGCGGCGACCACGCCACCCAAGAGCCAGCCGATTCGGCCCGGGGCATCATCCGCCTGGTTGAGCAGCTGCACGCCGAGGAAAACGGCAGCTTCGTAACCTGGCAGGGCCAGCCCGTGCCGTGGTAGCCGCCGGGGACGCAGGCCGGGATTTACCCAGACAGTTGGCCTTAAATTAAGGTAACAGGCCGTTTATTAATTGAAGCCCGTTCAGTTGAGCAATCAACGGACGGGCTTTTTTATGGTTCTTCCCGAGCTGCCGCCCGCTGGCTGAGCCACCAGCACCGTTAGTTGTATGAATAAATGCTTTACAAAATATTTTCAATGCTAATTCTTCCAAATTATGAGCGTAATCTTTATGCAATAAACATTCAATTGGCATCCTCACTGACAATAAGCTGCCTTAATCAGAAATTCACAATTATATTCGGCAATTCAGTCACTCCTTTTTCACCAACCAACCACTCACATGAGAAAACACTTACTCTTATTTCTATTCATGGTGCTGGGCCTCACGGCGCACAGCCTAAAGGCCCAGGACCGGAACCTCACCGGCACGGTGGCGGGTTCCGATGGGGCTTCCATCCCGGGCGTGACGGTGCTCGTGAAAGGCACCAAAATAGGCACCTCCACCGATGCGGACGGCAAGTTTTCTCTGGCCGCCCCCGCCACGGCCACCGCGCTGGTGTTTTCCTACGTGGGCTACGCCACGCAGGAAGCAGCCATCGGCGATAAAAAGGCCTTCAGCATCAGCTTAGCGACCGACACCAAGAGCCTCGAAGAAGTGGTGGTGGTGGGCTACGGCACCCAAAGCCGGCGCGACCTGACGGGCAACGTGGCCTCCATCAGCGGCAAGGAGATTGCCACGGCCCCGGTGCAGAGCTTCGACCAGGCCTTGCAGGGCCGCGCGCCGGGCGTGAACATTACCACGCCCAACGGTGTGCTGAACAACCCGCCGGTTATCCGCATTCGCGGGGTTAACTCCATCAACCTGAGTTCGGCTCCGCTGGTGGTGATTGACGGCATTCCGGCCTTCAGCGGCAACAACTCGGCGCTGGGCAGCGTGCCCAACAACCCGCTCAGCAACCTGAATCCGGCCGATATCGAGAGCATGGAAGTGCTGAAGGATGCCTCGGCCACGGCCATCTACGGCTCGCGGGCGGCGGGCGGCGTTATCCTCGTGACCACCAAAAAGGGCAAGAAGGGCCAGAGCCACATCAGCTACGACACCTGGGCCGGCTGGTCGAAACCCGTGCGGCTCTACGACGTGCTGGGCGCGCAGGATTACGTGAACGTGAAAAACGAGGCCGTGCGCAACCTGAACGAAAACCGCCGGGCCATTGGGGCGGCGGCCACCAATGTGGAGGGCTTCAAACTGGCCGATGCCAACGGCAACGCGGCCGACACGCGCTGGTACGACTACATCTACCGCACGGGCTTTTCGCACTCGCATAACGTCAACTTCTCGGGCGGTACCGAGAAGACGAGTTTTTATTCGTCGGTGGGCTACACCAACCAGAAGGGCATGATTGTGAACAACGAATTCTCGCGCATCTCGGCCCGCCTGAACGTGGACCACAAGGTGTTCAAGAACTTTACGGTGGGCATGCGCGTGGGCTACTCCGGCACGCACAACTCCTCGCCCAATACGGGCTCAGTGGGCGACAACTCCTTCGGCTCGGCCGGGCTGGGCCGCGTGCCCATTCTGCTGCCGCCCAACCTGGCCCCCTACAACCCCGATGGCAGCCCGAACGTGAGCGGCACCAGCATCGGGGCGGGCCCCAACCTGAACCCCGCCGGGGGTGCCCCCTTCGTCATCGGCTTCATCAACCCGGTGGTGGACATCAAAAACAACAGCTTTAACTCCGACGGCAACCAGATTGAAGGCAGCGTGTACGCCAACTGGGAACTCATCTCGGGCCTGAACCTGCGCACCACCTACGGCATCAACAACATTTCCTTCGAGGACAAAGCGTTTTATACGTCGCGGCCCGGCTCGCTGACTCCGGCCGGCGAGGCCGACAACTTCTACCGCACCAACAAGCGCTGGAACTGGCAGAACACCGCGCAGTACGACCACACCTTCGGCGACAAGCACAATTTTTCGCTCCTGCTCGGCAACGAGCAGCAGAATACCGACGTGCAGCGCTGGGGCGCCATTCGCACCGGCATCGCCGATGACTTTTTCACCTCGTTTCAGGGCGGCTACACCAACATTGCGTCTTCGGGCCAGTTTCAGGGCACCAACTATCTGGTGTCGTTTTTCGGCCGCCTGAACTACAATTACGACCATAAGTACCTGGCCACGGTGAACGTGCGCCGCGACGGCTACTCGGCTTTTGCCAAGAAGTACGGCAACTTCTACGGGGCCTCGCTGGGCTACGTGGTGTCGGAGGAAGACTTCTGGAAAAACGCGCCGTTCTCGCAGGTCTTTTCGTTCCTGAAGCTCACGGGCAGCTTCGGCAGCGTGGGCAACAACCAGGGCATTGGCGACTTTGCCGCGCTGCAAACCTATTCCTCGGGCCTGTACGGCGCTAACGCCACGCTGTATTTCAGCGGCGCGGGCAACCCCAACCTGACCTGGGAAACCAGCAAGAAAAGCGACGTAGGCCTGGCCTTTGGCTTTTTGCAGGACCGCCTGCGGGGCGATTTTGCCTACTACAACAACCTCGTGGATGGCTTGATTCTGGACGTGCCCCAGGCCCCGTCAAAAGGCGTTCCGAACGTGCCCAATTCGGGTACCGCCGCGCCCGGCACGCTGGGCAACGTCATCCCGGCCAACGTGGGCTCGATGCGCAACTCCGGCGTTGAGTTGAACCTTACCTACAACGCCATTCAGGGCAAGAACTTTAGCTGGACCGTGAGCGGCAACGTGACCTCGCTCAAAAACCGGGTGCTAAGCCTGGCCACCGAAGGCCAGCGCATCGGCACGGCCACGGGCGGCCTCGAAACCTCCAACTTTACCCAAGTGGGCCATTCGGTGGGCGAAATTCTGGCCGTGCGCTCGTTGGGCGTGAACCCCGATAACGGCCAGCGCATGATTCGGAAAGCCGATAACAGCGTGGTGCAGTACAACCACCAGGGTACGACCGGCGTGGGCTCAACCGGCTGGACCACGCTCGACGGCAAAAACGCGTCGGCTCCCACCCAACTCACCGACGGCGAGTATTACGGCCCTACCCTGCCCACGTTCTACGGCGGCTTCGATAACACGTTCCGCTACCAGGCCTTCGATTTGGGCGTGTTCGTGCAGTTCTCGGGCGGCAACTACATCTACAACGGCACCAAGTCGGGCCTGCACGACCAGCGCTTCTGGAACAACCAGACCGACATCCTCAACCATTGGTCCGACAGCAACCGCAACGCCGAGTGGCCCCGCGTGGTGTACGGCGACAACGTGTCGAACGGCTCGGCCCTGGTGATATCATCGAACGTGGAAAAGGGTGATTTTGCCCGCTTGCGGCAGGTGTCGTTGGGCTACACGTTCAACCAGACGCTGCTGAGCCGCCTGAGCGTGGCCAATGCGCGCCTGTACGTGCAGGTGCAAAACGCCGCCCTGCTGACCAAGTATTCGGGCATCGACCCTGAGATTTCGACCAACGGCTCTAACAACACCGGCGCGGGCGTCGACCGCAATTCCGTGGGCCAGGCCCGGACTTACACTGTGGGCTTCAACATTGGCTTCTAACCGTACCTACCCGATGACTATTTTTCTAAACAATAAGGCGGCTGCCGCCCTGTGCGCGGTCCTTTTGGCGGTGGGCACGCCGGCCTGCCAGCCCGATAAGCTTACCCCGGCTCCCCTGACGCTGTTTTCCGACAAGGTGGTGTTCGACACGCCGGCCCGCATCGAATTGCAGGCCAACGGCTTGTACAGCTACGTGAAAACGGGCATCTTTCTGGGCGGTCGGTTCCAGATTTTCAACGACATCCGGGCCAACGACTTCATCAACAAAGCATCCAACCTCGTAACCGGCACGGCCGTGTGGAACCACACGCTCACGGAAACGTCGCAGAACGATGTGGTCAATACCTGGGGCGCGGGCTACGCGGCCATCAACCAGGCCAACGTGTTTCTGGCCGGCCTGGATGCCAACGCGGCTAAGTTTGTGGCCCCGATTTTCCCGGCCGATTTTGCGGCGAAGGCCAACAGCTACCGCGGCGAAGCCCGGCTGCTGCGCGCGCTGAGCTACTATGCCCTGCTACAGCTGTATGCCCGGCCCTACGCCGACGGAGCCGGCAGCAAGCCCGGCCTGCCCCTGCGCCTCAAAGCCGAAGGCGATGCAATTGGCAACGACCTGGCCCGCAGCACGGTGGCCGAAGTGTACGCCCAGATTCTGCTCGACCTGAACTTTGCCGAAACCAACCTGCCGCTGGCCTACACCGGCACCACGGCGGGCACCCTGAACGTGACCCGGGCGCACCGCAACACGGCCATTGCCCTCAAAACCCGGGTGTACCTGAGCATGGGCCGCTACGATGACGTGATAGCGGAGGCCAACAAGCTGGTACCCGCTACGGGCAGCTACGTGGCCCCAACCGGCGTGGCCAATGCCCTGAATGCCTCGGTGGCCGCCATCTTCACGGGCTCGGAGGAAACCCCGGAAAGCATCCTGTCCTTTCCCTTCACCACCTCCGACGGGCCGGGCACCCAGAACCAGTTTGCCTACTACTACCTGCCGGGTGGCACGGGCCAGGGCGGCAACGGCGAATACGCGCTGAATTCCGCCACGGGAGGCATTCTGGCCAATCCGGCCTGGGCCGCTACCGATGCGCGCCGCACCAGTTTCGTGCAGGTAGCGGGGGCCGACTCTTACCTGAAAAAGTACGCGAATGGCAGCAACGCCCCCTCCCCCTACACCGACAAAGCCCCGGTTATTCGCTACGCGGAAGTGATGCTCAACCTGGCTGAAGCGCTGGTGCGCAAGGCCAATGCCGTCAACCCGCAGGCCCTGGCGCTGCTGAACGCCGTGCGCGGCCGCTCCAACCCCACGGGGCAGTATGCCGCGTTTGCTTCCGCCAATGATATGCTGGATGCCCTGCTGCTGGAACGGCGCATTGAGTTCATCGGCGAAGGCCTGCGCAACATCGATATCATGCGCCTCAACGCCCCCATTCCGGGCAAGGGCTCAGTTTCGGCCGTCAACCCCACCGATGTGCTGTACGTGTGGCCCATTCCCTCCACCGAGCTGGCCACCAACAAGCTCATGACCCGCAACTAAGCAGCCCGTACTGCGCCGAACCGGACTCAGCGTTCCACGGGTTTTCGCCGCCCGGAACGTCGCCCGCCACAGCACCCCTCGTTGTCCGCTTAGCGGGCCGTGAGGGGTGCTTCTGGTTTTGGTCAGTAAAAGTAATTGTCATGCAGAGCGTAGCACGGCGGCCTTTTACCTGGTTGCTTTTGCACGACTGCTTAGCGTCAGAATGACCGGGGTTTTATCAAGTATTTTATATATAGTAAATAAATTAGATTAAAACCCTGTTAAAATGAATCCGCTTTGGCCATGGGCGCGTACCTCATTTTCATGCACTTCACTAATTCTTCACAAACATTTTAACTTTTACCCATGCACCACTTTTCCACTTCTTCCCGGCTGGCAGCAACGGCTGCCCTGCTGCTGCTGACGTCCGCCGCGGCCCAGGCCCAAACGGCTTATGGCCTGCAAACTTCAGCCACCGCCACCAGCCTCGTCACGTTTCAGGTGACGGCTCCGGGCACGCTCACGGCCACTACGGCAATCACGGGTCTGGGCACCGGCCAAACGCTGGTGGGCCTGGACAGCCGCCCCAACACCGGCCAGCTATTTGCGGTAGGCTACACGGCGGCCACTACTTCGGTGCAGCTCTACATCCTGAACGTGACCACCGGCGCGCTTACCACAGTGGGCGCGGCCCTCACGCTGGACCTGGGCACCAACACCGCCCGCATCGGCTTTGATTTTAACCCGACGGTGGACCGCATCCGCCTGACGGGCAGCAACAACACCAACTTCCGCCTAAACCCCAACAACGGCGCGCTGGCCGCCACCGATGGCAACCTGGCCTACGCCGCCACCGATGCCAACGCCGCGCAGACGCCGGGCGTGGGGGCCGTGGCCTACACCAACAGCTACATCGGCACCACGGCCACCACCCTCTACGACGTAGACGAGGCCAACTCCCGCCTGACCACCCAGAACCCACCCAACAACGGCGTGCTGAACACCGTGGGCGGGCTGGGACTTCCGGCCTTCGGCAACTCCGACCTGGACATCTACTTCAACCCCACCACCGGCACCAATGTAGCCTACTTCACGGCCGTGCCCACGGTGGTGGCGGGCTCTACCAATAGCAGCCTCTACACCATCAACCTCGCCACCGGCGCTCCTACGCTGGTGGGCGGGGTGGGCGGCAACCTCACGTCGCCCGTCACGGATATTGCCCTGCAAATCACGCGCACGGTGCCCGCTACCCTGACCGGCAACCTCGCCTATGCCCTGGCCGGCACCAACCTGATTACGTTTGATACGGCGCTGCCAGGCACCATTCGCACCTCGCTGGGTGTGACGGGCATGGCCGCCACCCAAACCCTGGTGGGCCTGGACGTGCGGCCCTTCACCAATACGCTCTTCGCCCTGGGCTACGATGCGGCCCTGGCCACGCCGGGCCTGAATGCCCAGGTGTATTCGATAAGCGCGGTAACGGGCGTGGCTACGGCCGTCGGCTCGGCCATTCGCCTGGAGCTGGGCACGGGCAAAGTTGGCTTCGATTTCAACCCGACGGTGGACCGCATCCGCGTCACGTCCGGCAACCGCGCCAACTACCGCCTGAACCCCAACGATGGCACCATTGCCGCCACCGATACCCAGCTGGCCTACGCCGCCACCGATGCCAACTCCGCCGCTACCCCCAACATTGGGGCCGCGGCCTACACCAACAGCGTGGCCGGCCCCCTCGCTGCCACCACCACTCTTTACAATTACGACCTGAGCCTAAACATCCTCACCACCCAGAACCCACCAAACAACGGCACGCTGAATACGGTGGGTGCTTCGGGCATTACGGCCAACGCCACGGCTTCCAGCCTTGATTTGGATATCTACTCATCCGTGGCCGGTACCAACGCGGCTTACCTGGTTGCTAATCCCGGCACCACGGCCAACACGAACCTCTACACCGTGAACCTGACCACGGGTGCCACCACGCTGGTAGGGGCCATCGGCAATGGCCTCGCGGCCCGCGACATTGCCGTGGCTGGCCCGGCCGGCGTGAACACGGCCGTGCGCGACCGTGCCGACCTGGCCGCCGGCGTGAGCCTGTACCCCAACCCCACCAGCGGCCGCACCGCCCTGGCCTTCAGCCTGGCCCGCACCGCCCGCGTCGAGTTGAGCGTGATGGATGCCCTGGGCCGCCGCGTGGCCACTGTGACGGCGGCCATGCTGCCGGCCGGGCCGCAGGAGCTGCGCTGGGAAGCCGGCGCGGCCAAGCCCGGCCTGTACCTGGTGCGCCTCGTGGTGGATGGCCAGTCCGCCGCCACCCGCCAGGTCGTGGTAGAGTAATAATTGCTCGGCCGCCTATTTAGGTGAGCAACAATGCGAAAAACACCCCATCGGACGCATCCGATGGGGTGTTTTTTTGTCAGAAAGCAATGAATTTTCTTAAAAAGAATTGGCTCCAGAAATTTTGCGGCAATGGTTTGCATTGAGTCGCCGGGGAAGTACTTCGGATGTTGTACTTTTAGTTTTCCTATTTTCAAATCGTTTCATCACTACATATCTTTTGCCCGTGAGTAAACCTTTTACCTTCCAAAAGCTAAGCCTGGCCCTGCTCGGCCTGCTGCCGCTTTCTGCGCTGCACGCGCAGTCTATCCCTCCTCAGCAGGCCATGGAGAAAGCGCTGGCCGTGCGCAGCCAGTGGGCCGGCCCCGGCTTCGCGCCGGCCGACCTGCGCCTAAGCAGCGCCTACACCGACGCCAATGGCCTGGAGCACATATATGTGCAGCAGCTGTACCTGGGCATTCCGGTGTTCAATAAAATACAGTCGCTGGCCTTCCTGGGCGGGCGGCTGGCCTCGCACACCGGGGCATTTGTGCCGGCTAAACAGCTGGTGGCCGTGCCCGCCACGCCGGCCATCACGGCCGCAGTGGCCGTGAGCCGCGCCTTGCAGCACCTGGCCCGGCCCTTTGCCGCTACCCCGGCTCGCCTCACGGAGGGAAATAGTCCCGAAGCCCGCCAAACCTTTGCCGCCAGCGGCGTGGCCCGGCGCGACATCGTGGCCAGCCTGACCTGGGCGTTTGACGAGGCCGGCAAGGCCCACCTGACCTGGAATGTCAACGTCGACCTGCTGGATTCGTCCGACTGGTGGAACGTGCGGGTAGATGCCGCCACGGGTGCCATCGTGAGCCAGAACAACTGGACCGTGAGCGAAGCCGCTGCCCACCAAGCCCGGCCCGCTGCGGCGGCCGCTAATGGCTCGGTAGCCAGGGCTGCTAAAACTGCGCAGTTCCTGCCCCCACCGCCCCCCAACACGACCTCGTCGTCTTACCTGGTAATTCCGTTCCCGCTGGAGCGGCCCGCTGCCAGTGGTTTTCAGACCGAAACCGACCCGTGGCTAAAAGCCGGCGCGACCAACAACGCCACCACCCACGGCTGGAATTTCGACGGCACCACCAACTACGCCCTCACGCGGGGCAACAACGTGGCGGCCTACGACGATGCGGCCAACGTCAACTTGCCCGGCAACTACGCTAACTCGCTCACGGCGGCTCCGGCCCTCAGCTTCAGCTACACGCCCAATTTCACCCTCGCGCCCGGCGGTGTTACCAACCGCAACGCGGCCGTGGTGAACCTGTTCTACTGGAACAACATCGTTCACGACGTTACCTATCAGTACGGCTTCACGGAGGCCGCCGGCAACTTCCAGGCCGATAACCTGGGCCGGGGCGGCAGCGGCAACGACTACGTGCGGGCCGAAGCCCAGGACGGCGGCGGCACCAACAACGCCAACTTCAGCACGCCGGACGATGGCAGCAGCGGCCGCATGCAGATGTACCTCTGGAGCGCCGCTACCCCAGCTTACTCCCTGACCGTGACGGCCCCCAGCACCGTGGCCGGCAGCTACCCGGCCGTGGAAGGCGGTTTCAGCACCAACAACAGCCTGGCCACGCTGGGTCCCATTTCGGGGCAGCTGGCCCTGTACAACGACGCGGGCAACCTGGGCTGCGTGGCAGCCACCGGCACCCCGCTCACTGGCAAAATCGCGCTGATTTACCGGGGCACCTGCAGCTTCGCGCCTAAAGTGAAGAACGCCCAGCTGGCCGGGGCCATTGCCGCCATTGTGGTGAATAACGTGGCCGGTGCCTCCATTGTAATGGGCGGCACTGATAACACGGTGACCATTCCTTCGGTAATGATTTCGCAGGCCGATGGCGCGGCCCTCGTTGCCCAGATTGCCAACAACATTCAGGTAACGCTGCCCCGCGCCGCCGCTCCCGGCCCCATGATTGATGGCGACCTCGACAACGGCGTGGTGGTACACGAATACGGCCACGGCGTGAGCAACCGCCTCACGGGCGGCCCCGCCAACAGTAGCTGCCTCGGCAATGCCGAGCAAGGCGGCGAAGGCTGGAGCGACTACCTGGCCCTGATGATGACCACCGACTGGACCACGGCCGCCCTGGCCGACGGCCCCAACGCCCGCCCCGTGGGTACCTACGCCGCCGGCCAGACGGCCGCCGCCAGCGGCATCCGGCGCTACCCCTACTCCACCAGCCTCACAGTGAACCCGTTGACCTACGCCAACGTGGCCACCAACCCCGAGGTGCATGCCATTGGCGAAATCTGGTGCGCGGCCCTGTGGGACATGACCTGGAACGTTATTCAGCAACGCGGCCGCATCGAGCCCAACCTGTATAACGGGGCCGGCAACGGCGGCAACAACATTGCCCTCCAACTGGTGATGCAAGGCATGAAGCTGCAGCCCTGCCAGCCCGGCTTCCTCGATGCCCGCGACGCCATCCTGGCCGCCGACTCGCTGCTTTACCAGGGCCAGTACCATTGCACCATCTGGAACGCGTTTGCCCGCCGCGGCATGGGCTACAGCGCCGTGGAAGGCTCCTCGGGCAGTGCCACCGACCAAACGGCGGCCTTCGATATGCCCCCCCCCATCACGCTACAAAAAGTAACGCCGCTGGTTTCCGGCAACACGTTCAGCAACGAGTATAAGCTGACCTGCAACTGCAGCCTGCCCACCGCACCCTACACCCTCACCGCCGAGCTGCCCACGGGCATGCAATTCGTGAGCAGTACCACCGGCGGCACGCTGGTGGGCAATAAGGTGACGTTCAGCAACCAGACGTTCACGGCGCTGGGCCAGACGCGCACGCTGCGCTTCTTGGCGCAGGCCACGGCGGCCGGAGCCTGCGCCCCAGTTACGCCCGTCAATGATAACCGGGAGGCCAACACGGCGGGCGGCTTCGTGGCCGCGCCCATCACCGGCACTTCTACCTGGGCTACCAGCACCGCCCACGCCAACAGCGGCACCACTTCGTGGTGGGCCACGGCCCCGGCCATTCCCACCGATTTCGTGCTCACTTCGGCTCCGTTCACGCCCACGGGCCTGTCGGTGCTCTCGTTTTATCACTACTTCGACTTCGAGGGCAGCTACGACGGCGGCACGGTGGAAATTTCCACCAACAACGGCACCACCTGGCAAAACCCGGCTACCCTCTGGCTCCAGAATGGCTACAACAGCATCTTCGATGCCAGCACCACGGCGCCCGGTCAGAAATGCTTTTCCGGCACCGGCGGCTTCATCCGCTCGGCGCTCGACCTGCGCTCCTTTGCGGGCATGCCCATGCTCGTGCGCTTCCGCACCCGCACTGACAATGGCAGCCCCAGCACGTTTGAGGGGTGGTTTGTCGATGACATCCAGGTTATCAATGGCTGCGGTGGCAACCAGATTGTGGAGCTGCGCAACGGTGCCAACGTCCTGCAAAGCACCCAGACGGTAACTACCTACCTGCTGCCCGCTGCGGTAACGGCCCAGAAAGCCGGCCTGGCCCAGGCCAGCGAGTTCACGGCTCAGCCCAACCCCTTCGGCGCACCGGGCCTGCAACTACGCCTGAACCTGCCTTCGGCCCAGCCGCAGATGGACCTCAACCTCTACGATGTGGCCGGCCGCCTGCTGCTGCACCGCACCGTGGAGCGCGTGGCCGCCGGCACCAGCACCCTCACCTGGAACGAAGCTGCCGGCCTGCGCGCCGGCCTCTATCTGGTGCGCCTGCAGCTGCCCGACGGCAGCAGCACCATGCTGCGCGTAGAGCGGGAATAATTGCCGGTTAACCAGTCACAAAAAAGGCCCGCTGAGTTTCAGCGGGCCTTTTTTTGCGGGCATAATTGGCTACCGGATAGCCCTCAGCCATGCACCGTCAGGTGGGCGTGGTCGCGCAGAACAGTTTTGAGAAACGGCCCATCCTGCAAGCTGGTCTGAATACCCGTGATGGCCTTCACTTTGTTGGCTACCTCATTCAATAGTAGATAGTTTTCCTGTTTGCTGCCGTGGTATAGCAGTTTGCGAATAAGTGCCACATCGTGGTCAGACAGCGCGGCGGCCTGGGCAAATACCGGCTGGTAGCCCGCAATGGCCGCCACCTCCCCGGCCAGGGGCGTGGTATGGTCGGGCCGTTTTTTGAGGCTGATGACGGTGGTGCCGGCCGCGAGGTCGCCCAGGCGCTGGCCCCGGCCGTTGAGCAGGATGGTAATCAGGGCCACCACGCCCGACGTGGCCACGATTTCGATGGGCCGCAGCAGCCAGCGCAGCAGGTAGTCGCCGAGGCCGGCGCGGGTGCCATCCAGCCGCACCACGCGCAGACTAAGGGCTTTTTTGCCCAGCGTTTGGCCGTTGAAAAACACCTCGCAGGCCAACATATAAAAGGTAGTGGGCAGCAGGGGTATCACCTGGCCGGCCCGCCCGCCGGGGCCGAGGTGGTACTCGCCATTGAGCACGCTCCAGGCAATGAACCAGACGAAATACAGGCCGTAGTCGATGAGCGACGCCAGGATACGGTCGCCGACGCTGGCAATCTCATATTCAAGGGAAACGTTTTGGGTAGTCTGAATGCGGATGGTACTCATGAGCGGGCAGGCGGAAGCAGCGGAATGATGTGAGCAGCTAGGATTAGATGGGGAAAAGTACGCCGCGACCGGGCATATAACCAGTTAGGCGTCACACTTGGCCCAACCTCTTTTCTTCTAACATTCTGCAACTGTCGCCGCTTTCGCTACCTTTAAGGTCCTATCCCACGCCCCATGCGCGAAGCCCTTTTCCTGCGGCAAAACCAGGCCCGCTGGCAGCAATACGAAACCCAGCCCGCCGCCAATCCCGACGAGCTGGCCGCCCGCTTCGTAGCCCTGACCGACGACCTGGCCTACGCCCAAACCTTCTACCCGGAATCGCCCACCACGGCCTACCTCAACGGCCTCGCCGGCAAGCTGCACCAGGCCATTTACAAGAACAAGGCCGAGGCCCGGGGTCGTTTAGGGCACTTCTGGGTGCGCGAGCTGCCGCTGGTGGTGAGCCGCCACCAGGGTGTGCTGGCCTGGACGCTGCTTTTTTTTGTGCTCTGCACGGCCCTCGGGGCCCTTTCGGCGGCGTACGACGACACCTTCGTGCGCAGCATTTTGGGCGATGGCTACGTGAACCAGACGCTGGAAAACATCCACCGGGGCGACCCGATGGCCATTTATAAGAGCGACGAGGAAACGTCGATGTTCCTGTTCATCACCTTCAACAACATCAAGGTGGCGCTCACGGCCTTTGCCATGGGCATCACGGCGGGGCTGGGCACGGGCGTAGCACTGTTCTACAACGGCTTGATGCTGGGGTCGTTCCAGTATTTTTTCTATAAGCAGCACGTCCTGGCGGCCTCGCTGCTCACCATCTGGATTCACGGCACGCTGGAGATTTCGGCCATTGTGCTGGCCGGCGGGGCGGGCTTTGTCATGGCGAAGGGCATCCTGTTTCCGGGCACCCACGGCCGGGCCGAGTCGTTCCGGCACGCGGCCCGCGAGGGCGGCAAGCTGGCGCTGGGGCTGGTGCCCATTTTCATCCTGGCTGGCTTCCTGGAGAGCTTTGTGACGCGCCACACCGAGATGCCGGTGGCGGCTAGCGTGGCCATTATTGGCAGCTCGGCGGCGTTCATTCTGTGGTATTTTGGGTGGTACCCGTGGCGGCTGCGGCGGCAGGGCGCGGCTATGCCAGCCCCCAATTCCTGATTTTTCACCTTTCTTTTCCCTTTATGCTTCCACGTACTACCCTGCGCTTCGCCCAGGAATCAGATTTCCGTCAGCAGCGGGATTTCGGCCAAAAGTTTTCGGCGGCGTTTGAATTCATTGGTGCGCATTGGCGGGGGCTGGGCCAAGCCATGCTCTATCTGGTGCTGCCAGTGGCCATTTTGCAGGGCATCGTGACGGCGCTGCTCCAAAAGCAGATATTTGCCCAAGCCCTGCACGTAACCGGTACCGGCGTGAGCAAGCTGCAGCAGCTGACAATGCTCAACGGAATGTATCAGTCGCCCATTTATTGGGTAAACGTGGCTGTCAGCGGCATTTTCGTCATGTTTCTGGTGCTCACCGTGTACGCCTACGTGCGGTGCTGCCTGCGGCCCATGCCCTCGGCCGAGCCCATTACCGTGGGGCAGGTGTGGGAAGTGGTGAAAGGTGATTTTATCGGCTCGTACCTGTCGTATTTCGGCTTGCTGGTGCTGATAATTATTGGCTTTTTCCTGCTGGGCTTTCCCGGCATCTACCTCTCGGTAGCCTTCAGCTTGTTTTATATCACGAAAGTGGTGGAAGGCACGGGGTTTGTGGCCACTTGCCGCCGCTGCCTGCAGCTGGTGCGGGGCAAGTGGTGGTCCACCTTCGGACTGATTGTGGTGATGTCGTTTGCGCTGGGTATTGTAATAGCCGTGGTGGGCAGCGTGTTGGGCGGCATATCGTATTTCGCGGCGAAGCAGGTTGGCTTCCTCCGGACCGACGACGCCAGCAGCTCCCTGGGCCTGTTCACCGTCATCACCTCGGCGCTTACGGGCTTTTTCAATCTGCTCATCTATCCACCGCTACTGTTGGCACTTGCCTTCCAATATTTTAACCTGGTGGAGCGTCACGACGGCGTAGGCCTGCGCAACATGGTGAGCCAGCTTGGCCAAGCCCCATCAGCCGTGCGCAACACCGACTACCGGCCCGACGACGAAGGCGAATACTAGCGTTATTTTCGGCAGTAGCCGCGCTTGCGCATTTGTTAAAAATCCGTCCTTCTTCCCTATAGCTTTGGCTGCTTTTTCTTCTTGGTTTCGGGCATTGCTGCTGCTACTGGTGCTGATTGCGCCGGCCCGGGCGGCCCTGCCCGACGCCCCCGAACGGCCCGCCGCCACCCGCCCCCTCCCGCCCGATGCCGGCCCGGCCCCGCGCCTGCGCCGCCCCGATGCCGCCCGCCTGCGGGAACTGCGCGGGCAGCGCGAGTTTCAGTACGTGGAGCCGGCCACCCGCGCTGAGCAAAGCACCTGGAGCCTGTTCTGGGGACGGGTGTGGCAGACGATTATGGAGTGGCTGAACAGCCGCAGCTACGGTCACTTCTGGCGCTGGGTGTTCTACGCGCTGTTTCTGGGGGCGGGCGTGTTCGTGGTGCTCAAGCTGCTGCAAATCGACTTCACGGCCATGCTGGGCCGCTCGCCCCGGCGCGGGCCGCTGGCCTACGACACCGCCGCCGAGAATATTCACGAAGTGGATTTTACCAGCCGTCTGGCCGAGGCCGAGGCGGCCGGCAACTGGCGGCTGGCCGTGCGCCTGGGCTATCTGCAACTGCTAAAAACATTGTCGGACCGGGGCCTCATTAACTGGCAAGCTGATAAAACCAACCACGCCTACCTGGCCGAATTACCGCCCGCTGGTTCAATCCGGCACGATTTCCGTGAAATCACCCGGCAGTTTGAGTTTGTGTGGTACGGCGAGCTGGCGCTATCAGGACCGCTGTACGAGCGGGTGCGCGCCGGGCAGCGTACTTTCCAAACGCTGGTGAGCGGTGCCGCCGCCCGTCGCGCCGCCTGAGTTAATTTTCCTATCTCATGACCTCAAATTTCCGCTGGTATCTGCTGGGTTTGCTGGCCCTGTTTGGGGCCTACGTGGCGCTGGAATACTACCGGCCCAAACCGGTGGACTGGACCCCGACACTCGTTAATAAGGACAAGATTCCCTACGGCACCTACGTGCTATACGACCAACTGCCCCGTCTGCTCGGCACCGATTCCGTCCAGACCACGCGCCTGCCCATCTACAACCAGCTCACCGGCCTCTCGCTGGAAGTAACCGATGCGCTGGCCGAATCGCAGTCGCGCACCATTACCACCGAAGCCCGCTCGGAGCCTGCTTCCGGCTCGGCCACAACTATTGAATCCGACTCCACCGCTTCAGAAGCAATTTCTTCTGTGCCGGATTCGGATTCTGAAACCGATTCCGATGCCACGGCTTCAGCCAGCACGCCCACCTCTTCGGAAGAAGCCGCTGAGGCGGATGAATCTGCGGCCACGGACAGCGCTACTCCGACCGAAAGTTCAGCTGAAGAGGAAGTTGAGCCGGAACACGATTGGGTAGCCGACCACCTGCGCCACGCCCGCGCCAACTACCTGTTTGTGAACACCGAATTCGAGGCGGGCAAGGCCGATGCGCACGCCCTGCTGCGCTTCATCGCCAATGGCAACGACGTGTTCATCGTAGCCGAGAATTTTGGCGATTCCACCAGCGCGCTGCTCGATACGCTGGGCGTGCGTACCCGCGTGGTGAAGCTGCCCACCCACGCCGGCCCGCGCGGCCTGCCCGTGCCCGATTCGGTGGCGGTGCGCTTCACCAACCCCGCCCTGGCCGGCCCGCGCTACCACCTGCCGGGCGGCGATGCCAACGTGCGCTTCGTAGTGGATTCGGGCCGTGTAGGCCGTGCCCTGGCCACCGATGCGCAGGGCCGGCCCGTGTTCGTGTGCCTGGACTATGGGCGCGGTCACGTTTACTTGTGCTCAGTGCCCATTGCCTTCACCAACCAGTTTGTGTTGCGGCCGGCCAGCAGCCAGTTGGCGGCCACGGCCCTCTCCTACCTGCCCGCCCGGCCTACGTGGTGGGACGAATACCAGAAGCAGGGCCGCCTGGGCAACCAGTCGCTGCTGCGCCTTGTGAGCGGCCACGAAGCACTGAACACGGCCTGGTACTTGCTCATCATCGGCGGGATATTATTTGTGCTGGTGGAGGCGCGGCGGCGGCAGCGCATCATCCCTACGTTCAAGGCCTTGCCCAATACTACGCTGCTGTTTACGCGCACGGTGGCCAGCCTCTACCGCCAGGGCAGCAGCCACGCCCTGATTGCGGAGAAAAAAGTCGGGCTGTTTATGGATTACCTGCGCACCCGCTTTCAGGAAACGGGCCCGGATTTTGGTGATGAGGACTTTCGGGAGCGGCTCAGCCAGAAGTCGGGCCTCGCCCGAAAGCGGGTCGATGAGCTGTTGCGGCTGGTGAATTTCGCCCGCACCGCTCCGCAGATGAATGACCAGCAATTGCTGCAATTAAGCCGGGCGCTGACTGATTTTAAACGCGAAGCCCGCCGCTAATCAATGCCCGCCATGCTCACCACGTCCAAGCTCGCCATCCTCATCAAGTACCGCTGGGATTACCGACGGTTCAATAAGCAGGGCCTGGCAGATGAAAAAGCACTGCTGGCCGACCTCGACTGGCACATGCTGGCCGAACTTCTGCAAGACCTCACGCTTTACCACAAGCACCTCGTCTCCGACGAGTATGCCGTTAAAATTCACGCCGCCCTGTGCACCGCCTGCGCCGACGACGAAACCGCTCAGACTTTACTTGGCTACGCCAGCACTTTGTAGATGGAACCCGAAAACCTCGACCTGACTCCCCAATCGTCCGCCCTGGCATCGCCCGAAACTACGGCGGCTCCGGTGCCTACCGAAACCGCTGAAACCTCCGCTACCTCGCCGGAAGCAGCCTTTGCCCCGCGCACCGATTTCGCCCGCCTCACGGCCCAGACCGCCGCCATCCGGACGGAAATCGGCAAAATCATCGTCGGCCAGACCGAGTTGCTGGAATTGCTGCTGACGGCCGTGCTGGCCGATGGCCACGTCCTGCTCGAAGGTGTGCCCGGCGTGGCCAAAACCCTCATGGCCAAGCTGCTGGCCCGCACCCTGGAAGTACCGTTCAGCCGCATCCAGTTCACCCCCGATTTGATGCCTTCCGACGTGCTGGGCACCTCCGTATTCCGGCAAAACAAGGCCGATTTCGAGTTTCGACCCGGCCCCATTTTCGCCAGTGTGGTGCTGATTGATGAAATCAATCGCGCGCCGGCCAAGACGCAATCCGCCCTTTTTGAGGTGATGGAGGAGCGCACCGTGACCCAGGACGGCACCACCTACGCCATGCAGGAGCCCTTCCTGGTGCTGGCCACCCAAAACCCCATCGAGCAGGAAGGCACCTACCGCCTGCCCGAGGCCCAGCTCGACCGGTTCCTCTTCAAGCTGCACGTAGGCTACCCCACCCTGGCCGAGGAAGTGCAGATTCTGACCGGCCACCACGGCGGCCAGGGCAGCACCAACCTGGAAGCCGTGCAGCCTATCCTCAGCGCCACCGACCTGGCCCAGCTTCGCCAACAGGTGCGCCAGCAGCGCGTAGAGGCCAATATCCTCGAATACATCGCCAAGCTGGTGGGCCAGACGCGGGCGCACAAGTCGCTGTACTTGGGCGCGTCGCCCCGCGCCTCGCTGGCCCTGCTGAATGGTGCCAAAGCCTTGGCCGCCCTGCGCGGCCGTGACTTTGTGACGCCCGAGGACGTGCAGTTTCTGGCCCCCAGCGTGCTGCGCCACCGCATCATGCTCACGCCAGAACGCGAGATGGAAGGCAGCACGCCGGATGAGGTGGTGAAGCAAATTATCCAGAGTGTGGAAGTGCCGCGGTAAGCATGAAATATTCAACTGAATGGCTGCTTGAACAGTTGGCGCAGGACACCAAGGTTAAGCACCTATTCTTCTGGGGTAATCAGCCCAGTAAGGATGGCACCATCACGAAATCCTGCCTAAGCCAATGGTGGCTGGCCGATTTTGTAGTGGCCGGCATAACTTACCGTTCAACCGAGCATTGGATGATGGCCGAAAAGGCGCGGCTGTTCAATAATGATGAAATAGCAGTCCAGATTCTAGCGGCCAAAAGCCCGGCTGAAGCCAAAAAGCTGGGCCGTGAAATCCAGGGTTTCGAGCCTGAGAGATGGGAAGCGCAAAAGGTCGGCATCGTGATAGCCGGCAACCGGCACAAATTCAGGCAGCATTCGGAGCTGGTGAAATTCCTGCTTTCTACCAACGACCGGGTGCTGGTCGAAGCCAGCCCGGTGGACACCATCTGCGGCATCGGGCTGGCCGCCGACTCAGCTGATGCCGCTAACCCCGCCCACTGGCTGGGGCCTAACCTACTGGGCTTTGCTCTGATGGAAGTGCGGGACAAATTGCGCTAATCATGACCCTATTCCTCACTCCCCGCTTCTTCCAAACGCTGGCCGCAATTGCCAGCGGCTTTGTGGTGGCCTTTTTTCTGCCCTGGCTGTTAGGGCCGATGAAAATCGCGCTGGGCATGTTCGTGGTGCTGGCGCTGCTTGATGCGCTACTGCTGTACGCACCAGCCAAGGGCCAGACTGCGCCGGTTTTCGGGCGGCGGGTGCTGGGCGAGAAGCTGGCCAACGGCTCGGACAACGACGTGCGGATTTACCTCGAAAACCGCTACCGTTTCCCTATTCAGACGGAGACGATTGACGAGATTCCGCACCAGTTTCAGCGGCGCGACGTGCTGTTCAAAACCGCCATTCGTCCCGGCGAAACGCAAATTATCGACTACCAGCTGCGGCCCGTCAAGCGCGGCGAGTACGAGTTTGGGGCGCTGAATATTTACGCCGCCTCGCCGCTGGGGCTGGTGCGGCGGCGGTTTCGCTACGCGCAGGGCAAGATGGTGCCGGTTTACCCGTCGTTTCTGCAAATGCGGCAGTATGAGCTGCTGGCCATCCACAACCGCCTCACGGAGGTGGGCGTGAAACGCATCCGGCGCGTGGGCCACAGCATGGAATTTGAGCAAATCCGGCCCTACGTGCCCGGCGACGACCCGCGCAGCATGAACTGGAAAGCCACCGCCCGCCGCGCCGGCACCGGGGCATCTGATGCACTGGTAGTGAATCACTTCCAAGACGAGCGGGCCCAACAGGTGTACTGCCTCATTGACAAGGGCCGGGTGATGCGGATGCCGTTCGACGGCCTGAGCCTGCTCGACTACGCCATCAACGCCACGCTGGTGGTCAGCAACATTGCCCTACTCAAGCACGACAAGGCCGGCCTGCTCACCTTCTCGAACCGCCCCGGGGCCGCGCTGGCCGCCGACCGCCGCCCCGGCCACCTGCTGAAGCTGCTCGAAATCCTCTACCGCCAGAAAACCAAGTACCTCGAAACCGATTTCGAGCTGCTGTACGCCACGGTGCGGGCCAAAATCAAGCAACGCAGCCTGCTGATTCTGTTCACCAACTTCGAGACGCTGCACGGCATGCAGCGCCAGTTGCCTTACCTGCGCCGCCTGGCCAAGGACCATCTGCTGCTGGTCGTATTCTTCGAGAACACCGAGCTGCGGGCCTTTTTGGAAGCCCCGGCAGCCACTACGGAGGACGTGTATAACCAGACCATCGCCGAGAAATTTGCTCAGGAAAAACGCCAGATTGTGCTCGAATTGCAGCGCTACGGCATTTATTCGCTCCTGACCGCGCCGAAGGACTTAACGGCGAACACCATCAACAAGTACCTGGAATTCAAAGCCCGGGGCCTGATATAGACCACGAATTCGCTCGGATTCAAGCGGATTCAGCTTCGCTGTCCTTCGGTTCACGGATTTTAACTTGCGCTGGCCTCCGGTTGTGGACGACTATTTGTAGGCGGCGGGGCATTCACTTTTAACTGAACACGATGCAGAAGGCTGGAAATGCGGTGAGCACATGCGCCAAATGGCTGATGATAATGTTGGGGCTGATGACACGCCCGGCGGTGGCCCAAACTGCCTACACGCTGCTGCCGCTGCCCGCCGAAGCCAGCTACGGCCAGGGCCGCCTGCCGCTGAAAGCCGCGTTGAAACCGCTGCTGCCAGCCACCGTGGACGCGGCGGTGGCAGACGCGGTGGGCCGTACCATCGGCCGCCTGTCGCCGGGCACCAAGGTTATTGGCCCGGCCATCCTGCAAATCCGCTACGGGCGCGTGGGCCGGCCCGAGCTGTTTGACGAGGAGCGGTACTCGCTGCGCGTGACGCCAATGGGCGTGAGCATCGACGCCGCTACCAGCCTGGGCGTGCTGCGGGCGCTGGCCACGCTGGAGCAGCTGCCGCGCACCGATAAAAAAGGCCGCTACCTGCCCGAGGTGGACATCCAGGACCAGCCGCGCTTTGCCTGGCGCGGGCTGCTGATTGACGCGGCGCGGCACTTTATGCCCGTGGCCGTCATCAAGCGCAACCTCGATGGCATGGCCGCCGTGAAGCTGAACGTGCTACACTGGCACCTCACCGACGACCAGGGCTTTCGCATCGAGAGCAAGGTTTTTCCGCGTTTGCAGACCGTGGGCAGCACCGATGGACTTTTTTACACCCAGGCCGAAGTGCGCGAGGTGGTGGCCTACGCGGCGGCGCGCGGCATCCGGGTGGTGCCGGAATTCGACATGCCCAGCCACACAACGAGCTGGATTGTGGCCTACCCGCGCCTAGCTTCCAACGACTCGGTGTACGCGCCCTACACGAGTTGGCGCACCACCAACGTGGCCATCGACGCCACACGCGAAACCACTTACACCTTTCTGGATTCGCTGCTGACAGAGATGACTGGGCTATTTCCGGACCCCTATTTCCACGCCGGCGGCGACGAGAACGATGGCCGCAACTGGCGGCGCACCCCACGCATCGTGGCCTGGATGCAGGCCCACAAAATGGTGAAAGCCGACGGCAAAACCGTGGACAAGCACCAGCTGCAAACCTATTTTAACCTACGCGTAATGGCGATGCTGCAACAGCACGGCAAAACGATGATTGGCTGGGATGAAATCCTTGGCCCCGACCTGCCGAAGGAGGCCGTCATCCAAAGCTGGCGCGGGAAAAAAGGTCTGAATGAGGCCGCCCGGCTGGGCCACCCGGTGCTGCTTTCAAATGGCTATTACCTGGATTTGAATTTCAGCGCGGCCAGCTCCTACCTCACTGACCCGTTACCGGCCGACACACCCCTCACGCCCGCCGAGCAAAAGCTGGTGCTGGGCGGCGAGGCGGCGATGTGGGCTGAATACGCCGATTCGACGGTGCTCGATTCGCGCATCTGGCCCCGGGCGGCGGCTGTGGCCGAGCGGCTGTGGTCGCCCCAGGCCGCTACCCAGAGCGTGGCCAATATGTACCGCCGGCTGAACCTGCTTTCGCCCCAACTCGAAACGCTGGGCCTGCGCCACCGCCGGGTGCCAGAACTATTGCTGAAGCAAATGGCCGGCACCAGCAACGTGGCTCCACTGCGCAACCTGGCCGATGTTATTGAGCCAGTGAAGGAGTACAAGCGTCATTTTCAAGGCTATAACTACACCACTTCCAGCGTACTGAACCGCCTGGTGGATGCCGCCCCGGCCGAGTCGGAAGTGGCGCGCCGCTTCGCCGAGCGGGTGGATAGCGTGGTGGCGTTCAAGCCCGCTACGCCCAACTGGCTGCCCGCCTCGCTGCGCCAGCTGGCCACATTGCGCGTCCAGGCTGTGCGCTGGCAGGCCAATGACGTACTGCTCCAACCCCTGCTGGCCGCCAACCCAAGCCTGACCGAGTACGGCCCGCTCTCCACCCGCCTCGCGGCCGTGGCAACCGTGGTGCTGGAGCGCCTCACGCAGCTGCAAACCGGTCAGGCCCCTTCCCTGGCCTGGCTGGCCGCCACCCGCACCACGCTGGATGCCGCGCAGGCCCCCGCCGGCCAGGCCGAGCTGGCCGTGGTGAAAGCCGCCCGCAAGCTGGCGGGCCTTTGACCGATGTAGGGACGCATCTTTGCATCTCTACACCTCCCGACTTTGCCAAAATCTACGTTGCGTCTGTACTTGCTCCGTCTGGCTTTGCTGCTGGCCCTGGCTCCCTTCCTGCTGCTTACCGCGTTCAACCAGCCGTTTTTCGACGATTTCCGCAACGGCTACTGGATGCGGGAGCACGGCACCTGGGGCGTACAGCTGTGGCTGTTTCAAACCTGGACCGGGCGCTTCACCACCACCTTCATTATGACGGTGCTCAACCCGGTGGCCTACGGTTGGCTGAACGGTGTGAAAGTAGTGGCGGCCGTTATTTTTCTGGGGCAGTGGGCCAGCTTGGCGCATTTGCTGCGGGCGGGGTGGCACACGGCTTTGCGCCGGGCTTGCTCCTGGGGCCAGGCCTTGTGGGTAGCGGGACTGCTGCTGGCGCTGTTCTGCAACGCCGCGCCCTCGCCGTTCTCGTTCCTGTATTGGTTCTGCGGCATTGTGGCCTACCAGCTGCCGCTGATGGGCCTGCTGAACTTCACGGCGCTGGCTTTGCGGGCGGGCTGGGGGCCGCCCCGTGCGCGGTGGCGCAACGCGGGCCTGGCCTGCCTGCCGCTGGTGCTGGCCCTCACCGGCAACGAGCTGACGCTGGTGCAGACCGTACCCGTACTGGCGCTACTGGGCTTCGTGCTGCCGAAAGCGGCCCGGCCCAAGCTGCTGCTATGGCTCGGCATCGGGGCGGCGGCCACGGCGCTGGCAGCGGCGGCCCCCGGCAATTGGGCGCGCGTGGCTGCCATGGCCCCGCCCTCCGACCCCTATCACGCCTACCGCTGGCTGGTGCTGGCCCCCCGCGCCGCTTATTCGATGGCACTATTTCTCAGCAAGCCGCTGATTGCGCTAAGTGTGCTGGCCGCCGGGGCCGTTGGGCTGTGGATTGGCCACCGACAAGCAATTAATAACCAATTTATTATGCACCTTACCCGTCGGCAGTGGAGCGCGGTATTGCTGGCGTTTGGGCTGCTGAATTTTATCGGCTTCCTGCTGTTCCGGCAGCTCGTGGTGGGGCCGCCGCTGCCCCGGGCTCAGAATGAGATTCTGCTGGTGCTTCTGCTGTCCACGGCCGGGCTGGGGTGGCTGGTGGGCCAACAGCTTCTGCGTCCAGCCAGCGCGGGCAAGGCTTGGCAGCTACCGCTTCAAGCGCTGCTACTGCTGCTGTTCATCGGCATATTCGGAGCCGGCCATGTGCCCGAAGCCTGGCGGGAGTTGGCCACCAGCGCCGCGCCTTTTGATGCCCAGATGCAGGTCCGCTTCACCGCACTGCGGGCGGCACACCGCGCTGGTACGCCCCAGCTTACGCTGCCGCCGCTGCGCCTTTCCTACGGCCGGGTGCTGGCCCCGCTGCGCCAGTTCGGCCCCGATATTGAGTTTGATATTGACCTCACGCCGGGCTGCGCGGGCAACATTAACGGCGTGATGGAGCGCTACTTCGAGGTACCCGACGTGTGCTGTGATGCCGCCACGCCACCCCTACCCGCCGCCCAATAACCCCGGGCCAATAGTTCAGATTAGCCCCATAGCGGCTAACTTGCCTGTTATGCAAGCAGAAATCACCCGGGCGCTGGCCAACCTCGACTTCACGGCCATCGACTTTGAAACTGCCAACGAGCGGCGCGAAAGTGCCTGCGCCGTGGGCGTGGTGCGGGTGCGCGGCGGCCAGATTGTGGAAACTTACGCCACCCTGCTGCGCCCTCGCGTGCTGCGCGTGGACTGGCGCAACCAGCAGGTCCACGGCATCTCAGAAGCCGAGTTGCACCACGCCCCCAGCCTGGCCGACGTGTGGCCCCAGCTCTTGCCCTACCTGCACCAGCAGCCCGTAGCGGCCCATAACTCGGCTTTCGACGTGAGTGTACTCGAATACAGCTGCCGCGATTTCGGCCTGCCCATTCCCGCCTTCCACGCCCTGTGCTCGGTGAAGCTGGCCAAGCTATGCTGGCCCCACTTCGAGCGCCACAAGCTCGACCACGTAGCCGGCCAGTTCGGCATTCCCCTCAACCACCACGATGCCCTGAGCGACGCCCGCGCCTGCGCCGAAATCACGGTGCGGGCCTTCCGCTCGGGCACGGCCTTGCCACTGTGCTTCAAGCAGCGCGAGCTCACGGCCGGGCTGGCGGCGCGGGCGGCCAAGCAGCGCATGGCCCTGGCCCGCTAGGTTTCCGGTTCTAAAACAGCACGGCCACCTGCATGCGGCCGGTGTGTACGGTGTTGAGGTTGCTGGCTTTGCGGCCGTCGTAGGCCAGCGTGATGTTGAGGCCGTTGCTGAGGCGCTGCTCCACGTTCAGGTTCCAGGTGAAGTTGCTGCCGGGGCGCAGGGCGTTGAGAATTTCGATGGCCACCACGGAGTTGAGGGCGGCGGGGTCCACGTCGAACTGCACGCGGGTGTAGTGCGTGGCCGCCGAAATAGTCCGCTTGCTCACCTGGCTCAGGCGGGCTTCGAGGCCCAGGTCGTCGAAGAGGCCGGGGTGGGTTTCGGCCGGGGTGGGCGTGGGCAGCGTGGCCAGAGGCGCATCGAGCGTGTTCTGCTTGAAAGTGTGCGCGTAGGTGCCCGTCAGGCGCAGGGAAGGCGTGGGCTGGTAGCTGATTTCGGGCTGGACGGTGTAAATCAGCAGGCGGTAGTTGCGGGCCAGCAGGTAGCTGCTGGTCGATTCGCGGATGTCGCGCGAGCCCGTGAGGCGGCCCGTGAACGACGTGGCCAGCGTGCGCCGCAGCAATATGCTCTGGGTGGTCAGGTTGCGCAGGTCGGAACCCTGGGCCAATAGCGTTTTTTGCTGGGTCTGCTGCACCGTGAATTCCGCCCCGAATATGGGATTCGACCGATTGAAATACAGCGTATTCCGAAACAGCTGATTGAAGGCCAGCAACTGGTTATCTTCTTTGTTGAAGCTGAACGGGCTGAGGCGCTTGAGCACCGACGGGTCGGTGGTGCGCCGGTCCACGGTGATGCTGGTGAGCGTGGCAAAGCGCGAGGCCGCCGCTCGCCAGCCGCCGGCTTCGCGCCAGCCGCGCGGGGCTGCCGTGGTGAGGCGGTAGGCCAGCCGGTTGGTGAAAGCGGTGATGTAGTCGGTGGTGGGCAGGTAGACCTTGATATAGGTGCGGTACTGCGCATCCGGCGTTTGCGCCTCAAAAAATTCGTCCTTGTCCTCGCGGTTGTTGCCGTTGAGGTCGCCGGCGTAGTAGTGCGTGCCCTGCCCCGCCGGCACGGCCAGAAACGAGTAGTCGCGCTTCAGCTCGCGGCCGGTAGCTACGCTATAGTTCAGTTCGGAGCGAATCTGGTTTTGCAGCAGGCCGGCGTTGTAGAATACCTGCCCCAGCACCGTGCGGTTGCGGGCCAGGCCCAGGGAGTCGAGGTCGCGGAAAGTGCCCAGCACCCGGATGTCCTGGGTTTTGCCGAGGCGCGAGGCCAGCGTGCCCTGCCAGGTTTGGGCGGTGCCGCGCCGTTGCAGGGCGTTTTGCTCGGCGTTGGGGGTTTGGTCGCGGCGGTAGGTGTAGTCGAGGCGGAACTGGGTGCGGGCCGAGTCGCGGCTCTGGATAAACACGTCGTGCTCATCGAAATAGTTAGCCGAACGAATGGTGTCCGTAGTAGCCGACGTGACGCGGTTTTTATCGAACCGATAGGCGTAGCCGGGCACGATGCGCCCGCCCACGAAGCGACCCGTGGCCTCCCCCCGCGCCCAGTTGGAATGGAAGCGCCCGGCATCCGAATTCAGCAGAAACAGCGAGCCGCGCATTTCCAGGTTGCCTACTTTCTGGGCCGCGTCCAGCCAGTGCTGGAGCCCGTTCACCTCCCCCGGCCGGAAGCGGCGGCTCAGGCGGTAGTTCACGCCGTTGTTCGCATCTTTATCGGCCCCCACGCTGAAATTGAAGATATTGTCCTCCCGCGCCACGGGCGTGGTGCCGGTGGCCACCGTGGTACTCACGTTACTCCAGTTCCGGTCAAACTCAATGTCGCGGTAGCGGTCAATCGGCGCGAAACGCTTGCCAGTATATTCATAATCCAGTGTCGAGCGCAGGCGGTAATTCTTCAAAACGCCCGTGGCCAGGGCGGCGGGCAGGCGGCGGTCCTGCATCGCATAGCCGACGTGCATGGCCCCGTCCTGGTCGCTGGCCGGCGAGAAGCGGTTGCGGTCGAGGCGCGAGCGGGCGGCGTCCACGAATACCGTCGTGCTGCTGTCTACTTGGTAGCTGAGGCCGGCCGTCACCATCTGTTTCAGCAGCGGCGTGGGGATGAGGCGCACCGGGCGGTAGCGGCCCAGGCCCGGCCCCAGGTACTCGTACACGGTGCCGTTGGTGGTGAGGAAGCGTGGATTGGTACTACGCACATAATCACCGTTGCCCTGGCCCACATCCGTAAACCGAACCGTATAGGAGCCGCGCAGCGAGTCAATCGGCACATCGACCCCCACGTAGGTGAACACCGGCACACGCTGGCTGCCCACCAGCCGCACGTCGCGGTGGTACTGCACAATGCGGCGGTCGTAGGCCACCGAATCGCCACCGGTGGCAGTAGCCACGGCCACATTGCCGGCCCGGCGCAGGTCGGCGCGCAGGGTGTCGTTCAGGTTGAGGTTGGGGGCGTTGTCGGGGTTGTCGCCTTCCTGGTAAAAGTTGCCGTGTACGCTCAGGCGGCCCAGCTGCTGGTAGTGGCTGGCGGCCACCAGCGAGCGGGAATAGTTGAGGTCCGAATACTCGAAATCAATCTTGATGCGCGAGTTGCGGGTAATGAGGTGGCGCGGCGTGAACGTGACTTCGGCCAGGTTGTAGTCGATGGTGTAGTCGGCATCGAAGCCCCGGCTTTGCAGGCGGCCATCGAGGTACACCTTCTCCGAGTTGGCCAGCACGATGATGAACTGCTCGCCGTTCGGCCCATTCAACCGGTACGGCCCCTGCACGTTCTCAATGGGCAGCACGTCGATGCTGGCAAATTTGCCCTTCGCCACCCCGCCCGCTATCGAGGTCGAGGAGCGCCACGCCAGCCCCTTGCGCACCCCGGCACTGCGCACGGTGGTGCCGGTCAGGCCGGCCTGGTCGCCCACTAGGGGCGCACCGGTGCCGGGCACCTGCCGGTTGGGGTCGGTCAGCTGGGGCTGGCTGATGGCTGGCGGGTTGAGTGTGGCCGGCGACGGCCCAGCCACCCCGCCGCCCGGCACCTGCCCGGCCACACCGTTCAGAAACACTGCGTTGGCCACGCCCTGAGTGGCCCCAAGACCGCTTAAGCCCACGATGGGCGGGCCAAAATTAGCCTCCACGGCCGCGCCCTGAATGTTTTTATAGTAGCGCAGGAAGTAGTCGGGCTTGTTGCGCAGCACCACGTCGCCGGCCGTCAGGTTCCAGTTGGGGTTGGTGAGGGTGATGTAGATTTTATCGAACTGCTGGAGCTGCTGGGTGTTGCCCTCGGGCTGAAACGGCACGTTCTGGTCCGAGATGGCGGCCGTGAGGTGAATATTTTCCGCGAGCTGGCCTTCCAATTGCAGGTTCAGGGCCGAGTTCACGAACACGTTCTGGGTATTGCCAAAGCTCAGGCCCCGGCTCAGATTCCCGGTTTTGCTCACGCCCGGCGTATTCAGAATCTGCTCTTTCACCGAGAAATCCTCGAACCGCGAAATCACCTGCCGGAAGCCCAGGCTGTCCATCAGGCTGCGGGGCCGCCGGAAGCGGGCCGCCGTGAGCCGCAGCGGCAGCACCCGGTAGCACACCAGAATGGAGTCTGCCAGGGGCGCGCCGCTGCTGTCGCGCGGCGCGGGGCGCACCCAGCGGTAGCGGTCGGTGCGCCCGTCGTAGTCCGCACCGCGCCCGTTAATAACCACCGACGAGGGCACCACCGTGAGCGAATCCAGCAGCGCAAAGCTGGTCGTATCGCGTCCCTGGGCCAGCCGCACCCAGCGGCAGCGCCGGGTGCTGGGCGGCGGGGCCTCGCCGGTTCGGGCCGGCCGGGCCTGCGCCTTTGCCTGCCGATTCATAAAAAACAGCGCCGCAACGAGCAGACCCACCAGGGGGAAGCACAGGCGTAAGCGACGAATCATGTGGTAAAGGTCGGGGTTGGCAGGTAACGACAGGGACCGGGGATTTCGTGCCGTGGCGGGGACATTCGGGTGGCTTTATCCAGCCAGCGGCAGTTCGATAAAAAAGTCCGTCCCCACTCCCACTTCGGTTTCAAACCATATTTTACCCCCGGCGCTCTCAATGCCGCGCCGGGCCACCGCCAGCCCAATGCCCGAGCCGCTGGCCTTGGTGGTGAAATTAGGCACGAACACCTTCTCGCGAACGTCCTCAGCAATGCCCGCGCCATTATCACGAATGGCTACCCGTACCCCCTTGCCATCCAGCGCTTCCAGCGACACGTCGATGTGCGGGGCGCGGCCTTCGGGCACGGCCTGGCGGGCATTTATCAGCAGGTTGTTGAAAGTGCGGACCAGCAGGTTTTCATCGGCAAACACCATGTAGCGGCCGGTTTCAGCATCGGGCGGCAGGTGCAGGGCCAGGGTGCCATCGTCGGCATCGGGCTGGTGCAGGCCGGCGCAGCGGCGTAGCACGGCGGCCACGTCCAGCCGCTCGGGGCGCATGGCGGGCAGGTTGGTGAAGGTGCTGAAACTGGTGGCAATGTCGCTCAGCACGTCGATTTGGGTGATGAGCGTCTGGCTGATGCGGCCGATGAGCTCCTCGGCGTTAGGGCGGCGCTCGGCAATGGCTTTTTGCAGGAATTGCAGGCTCAGCTTCATGGGCGTGAGCGGGTTCTTGATTTCGTGGGCCACCTGCCGGGCCATTTCGCGCCAGGCCGCCTCCTTTTCCTGGGCCGCCAGCTCGCGCTTGCTGGCCTCCAGCTTGGTGAGCATGGCATTGTACTCGCGCACCAGCAGGCCAATCTCGTCGTCGGAGCTGCGGTAGTCCAGCAGCTCGTTTTCGCCGGTGAGCGTGGTTTGGGTAAGCTTTTCGGTGATGAGCTTGAGGGGAGCCGTGAGCTGCCGCGCCGCCACGTACGCCAGCCCCAGAAACAACAGAAACATCAGCGTGAAGATGTTCAGAATCGTGGTAAACAGCTCCGTCAGCTTAGTATTCAGCGCCTTTTCCGAGTCGAAGAACGGAATGCCCACGTAGCCCAGAATCGGCCCCGTCGGCATGGCCATTTCATCGGCCGACGACCCGTCATCGTCGTCATACACCGAATTCACCGCGTAAACAGGCCCTTGCTTCGCGGAGCCGTTGGCTTTGGCGTGCCCCAGGGCGTGGCCCGCCAGGTCGGTTGCCACGGCCTCCCCCGCCCCGGCCCGCACCGGCAGGTAGAGCGAATTGAACGACAACGACCCCGCCCGCTCCGTGAGCAGGGCGCGGGGCCGGTTGCGCTCGCGCAGGGCCACCATGGCCTGCGGGTTCACCAGCGGCCCCAGCAGCCCGGCATCGAAAATGAGGGGCTGGCTGCTGGCCAGCAGCTCACCGTGGGCATCGTAGAGGTTGAGGTCGGTTTCGGTGAGGGCGGCCACGTTTTTGGCCAGCGCGGCCAGCGTGGGCCGGGCGGTGCTGTCGGACAGCAGGTGGCGCTGCCGGCGCAGGCTTTCCAGGGCCAGCTGGCCGCGCCGCTCATACGTGCGGGCCAAGTCGCGCTTGTACGAGTCGATGAGCTGACTGGCCGTGGCCACGCTCACCACCAGCAGCGGCACCACAATGCCCACGTTCAGCAGCAGCTGAATGCGCGTGCTGAAGTTGAGGCGGGGCAGTGCCCGGCCGCGCACCAGCAGCGCCGCGCCGCTCAGCAGCAACCAGAAAAACGTCGAGAGCAGAAACTGAAACGAGAAATTAGCCAGCCAGTCGCCGGCCGAATACGTGGCCGTGGTCACCACCACCGTCCGGTCCAGGGAGCCCCGCACCGCAAAGTGTTGGAATCCCTTGCGCGTGAGGCCCGTGGTGTAGAGGCGCGGCGCGGCCAGCAGCCCCGTGGGCAGGCGGTTGGCATAGTCGAAATCACCTTCGCTATACACCAGCCGGCCGTGGTTGTAGCCCGCGTAGCTGAGTTCGGTGGCCAGGCCGGGCTCGAAGAACTTCTGGTCCACCAGCAGCTCCGGCAGCACGCTGTAGGAAGTCAGCTTTTTGAGCGTTAACTCCACCCGCACGGCCCCCAGCGGCAGGCCAATGCCATTCACGCGCTGCCCCGGCACGGTGATGTGCGCCACGTAACGCCGCGAGCCAAACGGGTTGTCGGACTGCAACAGAAATACCCCGGCCTGCCCCGTGGGCGTGGCACTGCGCGCCGTAACCGCACGGGCCTCCCGCAGGCTGGGCGTGCCTTTCGCGGCTCCTATCGGGTCGCCGGCCGCATCATACAAGGTGATGTTGCTCTCGTACTTATCGAAATAGTGACTCAGGTATTGCCGGGCAATGCGCTCGCGCACGCCCTCGGGCCGCCCGAAAGCGGCGGTGAGGGCCCGGCGCACAAACGGGTCGACCGCAATTTTGTGCATCTGCTCGCTCAGTAGGTACTCCCCCTGAAAATCGTTATCCACGAGCAAGTTGCCGGCCAGGCGCTGCTTGTCAACCAGCAATTGCTTTTCAAAGTGTGCGTAGAGCGCCAGCGCGCCGGTGGCCGATGTAAGCGCCAGTAACAGCACCAAAAGCACCGAGGCTTGGTAGTTGCCGGTAATGGGCATAGCGCGCAAATTCACGGCCCGCACCAGCGCGGCAAATAGCAGGATGACCCCGACCAGCAGCAGCCAGGGTTCTCCCAAAGCCAGCCCCGCCCCCAACGCCAGCAAAGCCGCCAGAGCGGGCCCCAGCAGCAGCAGGCGGCGCGGCACCTGTTGCAGCAGCGCCCCGCCCAACTGCGTCAGGCCAAACAGGCCCACCAGCCACGCCGCCGTGTGCAGCAACACCGCCAGCGCCAATACCACCCAGGAACTGGTAATCTGGACACTGCGGCTCACATCTAGGTTCAGCTGCGAGCTGCCGAAAACGGTGGTGTAATAGCTGAACAACAGCCCCAGCAACGCACAAAAAGCCCCTCCTACCGCCACTGTCGCCATCATCTGTCGGCTCGGTGCGTGCGGTGCCCGCACCCGGAGCGGCACCTGAAAATGCCGCCATAAAGCCACGCCCCCCACAGCCACCAGTAGGACAAGTAAGGAATCAAGCAGCAAGTCGCCCAGGGAGGGTGCCCACCACGCCGCCGCATACACGCGCGGGTCGAACAAGGGCAACTCGATGAAGGAATACGGCAGGCCCAGATACAGCAGCAGCGCCCGCAGCACCACCAGCGGCAGCACCAGCGCGGCCACGGCGGCAATGGCCCGCCCGGCCTGCCACCAGCGCCAGGCCAGCAGTAGCCAACCCACCGCATACAGCAAGCTGCCCAGTGCCAGCAGCCCCAGCGGCACATACTGCCCCGTGAGCGGGTTGGGCTGCAAGCGCCTGATAGAAAACAGGTAATGCCCGTCAGAAGCTGCAAACCGCGCCGGGCCTTGGGCGGCGCTATCGGTCACTACCTGTAGCTCCATGCCCCTGAACAGCGCCTGCTCCCCCCCCTCCCGCAGGTACCGGTTGCTGATGTCGTAGTGTCGCTCCAGCGGCAAATAAATCAAAATGAGATAGCGACCCGCCCGGCGGCGCAGTTGCAGGAAACTGCCCACCGATGTTTCCACCAGTCGCTCAGATGCCTTGCTGGCAGCCTCAGCTTCGGGCCGTAAGGTTGCATCGGACCAGTAGCGCAACGCCCCGTTTTCCAGCACGTAGGTGGGGTACGTGGTTTGCGCAATCAGCTTCTGAAAGCTGTAATTGCCCCGCGGTAGCTCGGCGGCGACGGTGTCGGCTTCGCGGCGGGCGGTGGCTTCGGCGCTACGCACCAATTGTTGCAGGCGGGCCACGTCGGTACGCTGCACCACGCCGGGTATCTGCGCATACTGGCTGGCCAGGTAGCCGCCCGCGAAACACAGCGCCGCCCCCAGTAGCAACAACCACGGCAGACGGTGCCATGCGCGAGATGAAACAGGGGAAGAAGTATGATGCAAAAAAAGAAGCTGTCGGAGTCAAAAATCTGGCTAAGCTAACCAGCCGGCTCAAAGGAAAGGCATTCAGGCGTACGCCTTAGCATTTTCCGGTGGTTGCGCAACCCGCAAAAGTTAAGCCTAATAAAAAATGCCACCCCGAGGCAGCATTTTTTATTAGGCTTAACTTTTCAAAACTAGCGGCTTAAATAGCGTGGGTTAAAACTTGCCCCTCCAAATCCGTACAGCATTACCGCACGCGAGTAGCGAAACAACAGCGGCGTTACGGCTAACACGGCGGCCCCTACCGTCACAATGTATACCCAAAGTGGCGGGTCGTGGGCCAGATAGAACAGCAGAAAACCTATTGCCAGCAGAATACCCGTCGAAAAGCCCGAACTGATGTACATCGCGCCGTAGTAGAAGCCCGGTTCCGGCTCATACGTTTGCCGGCATACCGGGCACGCTTCCGGCATCTCCATAAACTTCACGCTCAAGGCCGAATGCGTGAATAGCTTGCCCGTATGGCAACGTGGGCACCGCAGTTGCAGTAGCGCCCCAGCCGTTGAGGCAATAGCCCCGGCAGGCGGCTCCACTATGCTTTGGCAGCCTTGGGGTGCGTGCGGCGATACCAGAAGTAACCCACTGCGCCCATTAAAATATAGGGAACCGTCATTATGTATAAAATGCCCTTATTAAGGCCGGCTACGTCATAATCATCACGTTCCTGCCGGGCCGCTTCCACCTGCGACTTACACATCGAGCATTGCGCCTGAACGGCCAGCGGGGCCAAGCTCAGCATCACTCCCAGCAACATGGCGAAAGCGGCAGCAAAAAATGTCTTTTTCATAACTAAATCAACACGAGAATTGAGGCAAAGTTTCTTGGTATCAGGTATAATACGGCGAAATCATGAAATACACGATAACGCCCGTCACCGACACATACAACCAGACCGGGAACGTCCAGCGCGCAATAGCCTTGTGTTTGGTGTACTGGCCCGTGAGCGCGAAATACAGCGTAAACAGCACCAGCCCCACCGTAACCACTGCCAGGCTGATATGGGTGAGCAACAGAAGGAAATAGATGGTGCGAATAGCTCCAACCCCGCCAAAATGCGTGCTTTCTACCTGCGAGTGGTATGCCACGTAAGACAACAGAAACAGCCCGCCCAATGCGAAAGCGGTACCCATAGCCGTACGGTGAGCCAGCACATTTTTCTGCCGGATAAAATAAAAGCCTGCCAGCAATGCCACGGCAGTCAGCGAATTGAGGCCAGCATTTACGGCCGGCAGCATGCGCAGGTAGGCATCGGCCCCTTCAATCCTGAAAATCCCTTTGAAATAGAACAGCACCGCTACCAGCAGCGGCACCACTATCCCCAAGCCACCCAGGATAATTTTGTAGCGCGTATAGCCCCCGGGAGCCATTACCGGGGGATGCAATTGTTCAGTGGGGGTGTTCATAATCGTAAAGCTGCACGGTTACTTCCGTCAGTAAGCGGTCTATTTCGCGGCCATCGGTGCCATCGTAAATGCCCCGGACCCGGCGCTGATTGTCAACCAACAACAACCGGCCGGCGGGGATGTTGGCCGTGTACACGGCCCCCGGCAGCCGCTTAGGGTCTGCCATCAGGCGGTATTCCTGCTGCGTAAGTCGCTTGAGGGTATCGGCTGCCCCAGTCAGGAAAAACCATTTGCCAGCAATGGTGCCGTATTGCTCAGCCAGTTTGGCGAGGACGGTGGTCTTGTTGGGGTCACCATTCAGCACGAAAGTGACCAGGCGCACGCGGGGCTCGTGCCGAAATTTTTCCTGCACCCGCAGCAATTGGCGGGCTACGCGGGCACTGGCTTCATCTGCGCCGAAAAACTGGGCGATATATAGGCCCTTGCTTAATTCCAGGCTGCTCACCTCCCGCCCGGTTGACGACGGCAACTGGAACGGTGCAATTTGGTGGAAAACAGTATCGCGCTGCCATTCCCCGCCAACCTGCGTGGAATCCACGCGGTCGGGCAGGTAAGTTGGCAGCGCGTAACGGTTGGAGCCGAAGCGGAATAGGAACAAAAAGGCCAGTACCGGCAACAATAGCAACAGCCCCAGCAAAAGGGTTTGGCGGGGCCGCATCTGCTATTTAAACATGCTTTGCAGGACTTCGCCGATGAACGAGCCTTCGGTAATCAGGGCTACCAGCAGCCATATCAATAGCGATACCGGCACGAGGATGGTCCAAATCAGGCCTTTGGTTTCATGCTTGAGGTGCATGAACTCGCCCACAATGAAGAAGGCTTTGAGAATCGTGAGGACGATGAAGATGCTGTTGCGTAGCGTGCTCGGGTGCATCAGGAACACAAAAACGAATTCGACGGCCGTGATACCCACCAGAATGCCGAATACCCGCCAAATCCAGGCGGTGTTCGGCTTGGCAATTTCGCCCGGTGCGAGGGCGTGTTCAGTAGTTGCGTGAGAAGCCATTGGGAGGGAATTATAAATGATGAATTATGAATGATGAGTTGGGACGGTTGCCACGCTCATATTCATAATTCATTATTCAAATTTTATAATTAGAATTAAACGAGGTAGAAGAAGGTGAATACGAATACCCACACCAAATCTACAAAGTGCCAGTAGAGGCCGATTTTCTCAATCATCTCGTAGTGGCCGCGCTTTTCGAACGTACCATTGGTGGTGGCAATGAAGCACCAAATCAACAAGCACACACCCGAGAATACGTGGGTGCCGTGGAAGCCGGTGATGAAAAAGAACAGGTCGGCAAAAAGCACCGGACCGTACTGATTCATTGCCAGGTTAGCGCCGTGAAATACGGTACCATCGGCCATTACCGTGCCCTCAGTGTGGCCGTGGATGAAGTGACCCCACTCCCAAGCCTGGCTACCCAGGAAGGTAGCACCAAACAGGATGGTCCAGAGCAGCCATTTCTGCACATCGGCTTTGTCCATGCGGTGGCCGGCTTCTACGGCCAGCACCATGGTCACCGAACTCAAAATCAGAATCATGGTCATCAAGGCCACGAAACCGAGGGGAACGTTCGCTTCGCCCATGCCGGGAAAAGCATTGAATACGTGGTCGGGAATGGGCCACCAACGCGTGCTGAACACAAAGTCTTTGGCTTCACCGGTGAAAACCTCGTGCTTATGGCGAATCATGCCATAGGTGGTGAGGAAGGCAGCGAAGGTAAATGCGTCAGAAAGCAGGAAGAACCACATCATCAGCTTGCCATAGCTCGCTTTGAAGGGTTCGTTGCCGCCATCCCAGTTGCCGGTGCGCGGGGCATCTTGGGTAGCGGAAGCCGCGGGGTGCGGCAAAGTGGTCGATTGGGCCATAGCAGACAGCGTAACGTCGTTTTAGTGGTTCAAAAGTAAGAACAAATACAGGTACAGCCAAAGCCCGCCTAGAAAGTGCCAGTATAAGGTAGCGTTGCCGATGGAGAGCAGGGCCCGCGAATGCACCTGATAGTTAAGCGTCCGCTTGAGGACTAGGGCCAGAAAAATAAGCCCCGTAACCAAGTGAAAAGCATGCACACCCATCAATACGTATACGAACGAACCGGAAGGATTGGCATCGGCCCCACCAAAGTAGGTATTGCCCGCCACCAAATCGCCGAAGCTGTGGTACTGCCCCACCAGGAAGGCCAGCCCGAGGACCAACGTGATAATCAGGCCTGTTTTAACCCGACTGATTTCATCCTTACGGGCTGAGAAATACGCCCATTGCATGCTGGCACTGCTCAGCGCAATCAGGATGGAGTTGATGAGCAGGGAACCAGGCAAATCAAATTCGCGCCAGTTGCCTTCATCGCGGCGCACAATGTAGCCGCTGGTAAAAGCCGCGAACATCATTACAATACTGAAAATGAGTAGGATGAGTAACACCCGCTTGGGGTGCCAGCCGAGCCCAACTTCCTTTTCGGATAACGTTTCAGAAGGATTCATAATCTAACTATTTAAGTATGAATGGTCAGTTTTCAATTGCTGCTTATTCGGTTTTTTCGGCTCCGATTCACAACTACATTGTTAACAACTGACTACTAGATTTTGTCCAGCACCAAAGCAATTTGTACGATGGGCAAGTACAAAAAAGAGGCGAACATGATGCGCAATGCCGCCTTGCGCGACTGCGTGCGCATGAGCTGCACCGTGAGCAGCAGAAACAGCACCCCGGCCACCACGGCTACCAGCGCCGAAATACGGCCCGAGATATTGAATTCCAGCGGCAACAGGCTCAGCGGAATCAGCAGCAGCGTGTAAGTCATAATCTGGAACGCGGTGCGCAGGTCACGGTTGCCCGGCGTGGGCAGCATCTTGAACCCGGCCCGCTTGTAATCATCATCGGCCACCCAGGCAATGGCCCAGAAATGCGGAAACTGCCACATAAATTGAATACCGAACAGCACCCAGGCTTCGACCCCGATGTAGCCCGTGGCCGCCACCCAGCCAATGAGCGGCGGCAAACCGCCCGGGATTGCTCCCACAGCCACGCAAATGGGCGAAATCGTCTTCAGCGGCGTGTAGATGAAGCCGTAGAGGATGAGTGACAGCAGCGAAAGGCCGGCCGTGAGCGGGTTGAAGTAAAACCAGAGCAGCGACAAGCCAGCCACGCCCAGAAGCACACAGAATACCCACGCCTCTGCTGGCGAGAGAATGCCTAACGGCAAGGGACGCTTGGCCGTGCGCGTCATAAGCTTATCCAACTCACGCTCGTGTACTTGGTTGATGATATTGGCCGAGCCGGTTACGAGCAGGCCGCCCAGCATCACCAGTAGCGCCCGGCTCCAACTGAGCTCGTGCGACCCCAGCATGTACCCAATGGCGCTGGAAAACGCTACCGTGAGCGAAAGCCGGAATTTGAGCAGCTGAAAATAGGCGCGGGCCTTAACCATTAATCGTACTAATAATTTCGTCGCCCGGCCCAACTTGTCGAAGCCATCCTCAACGGGGCCGCAAAGTTACGCAACAACCCGCCGGGGTGCATCCGCAGGTGCAATAGTTTCTGGGCTTTTACGGGCGCGAGCCACGGCTAGTAGTGCGAGGAACTGCACTCCAAACAGCACGGTAGCCAGCGTGAGGTGTACCGGCTGCACAATGGCCGGCAAGGCAAATAATGCCAGCACAAATCCCGCTATAATTTCCAGCCCAATGAGTGCCAGGGTAGCTGTAACCAAGTTGCGCAGGCGCTGTTGAGCTGACTGCCACAGTTCATAGCCTACATACACGTTCAGCAGCAACACCGCTGCCGACATGGTACGATGAATACTAAATACACTACCTAGTTTAGAGACCCATGTTTCGCGCCCCACGTACCCGGCCGCTGCCGACACGATATCAACCTGCTCACGTACTTGCGTACCCAGCACAATCTGCCAAAATGTGAGTAACAATGCTGCCCAAATCCACATTTGTAATGTGGCAGCAGGCCGCTGCATTGTCAGTGGCTTATCCATTTCTGCTCCAGTTGCAAAGGCTCCTTCCACAGTTTGCACCATCCCTGACTTTGCGCGGTCAACGGCATATAGCAATAACGCCACAATCACTAGCGCCAGCGCCATGTGTACCGTTACCATGACGGGCAGCAAATTGGTAGAAACTACTAAGGACCCCAGATACCCTTGCACACCCGTGAGTAAAAACGAGGCAAAAGCCAGCCAAAAAACAGTCCGGTCCCGCCGCCAATAGGGTAAGGCAAACACAACTGTGAGAAATACGAATACCCCAATCAGCGCCCCCAACAATCGGTTTACATATTCAATCCAGGTTTTAACCGGGTTGAAATCTGTCTCGATGTACTGCGTAGGATGTGCGAAAATACTGCCTGCTACTTGGGCAAAACCCATTTGTTGAAGCGTGCGCGCCAGTTTCTGATTTTTAGCCACCCGCTGCGCGGTATAAATTTCTTTATAATTAGCTGGTAACTGACTGGCTTCAGTCGGCGGCACCCAACTACCGAAACATTTGGGCCAGTCGGGGCAGCCCATACCGCTACCGGTACTACGGACTATACCACCTACCAAAATCAATAGATAAACACTCACAACGGTGAGAATTCCGACAAAACGGAAGCGCTGGATGGCGGGGCTCAACTGAGAATTCTGCATAATAAAAAGGCGGTGAGCACTGTCAAAGCATAACCGGAACAGGCAAATCGCGCATTAGATTAAATTCATCAATGGAAACCCGTGGCACAAAAACGGGCCGCCGTTTAGGCGGCCCGTTTCGGGACTTTTCCAAGTGAATTGGTTAATCAAACGTCTCCTAGTTAGTCGGCCAGTTCCTGTTCGTAGGGCAGGTTCGACGACTGTGTTTGCGAGTACGGTATATTCTGAGGAATAAAGTCCACATCCGAACCGGGCTTGCTGTAGTCATAGGGCCAGCGGTATACGGCCGGAATCTCGCCGGGCCAGTTGCCGTGGCCAGGCTCAACCGGCGTAGTCCACTCCAGCGTGGTCGAGTTCCAGGGATTCTCGGTTGCACGACGGCCACGGAAAATGCTGTAGAAGAAGTTAAAGATAAAGATAAACTGCCCTAAGAAGACGATGATAGCCGCAATAGAAATGAACTTGTTCATGTCAGCAAATTGCGAGAAAGCATCGAAGCCTGTCCAAGCATAGTAGCGGCGGGGGAAACCTGCGATACCAACGTAGTGCATAGGCATAAATACAAGATACACGCCAGCAAACGTCAACCAGAAGTGGATATAGCCCAGCTTCTCGTCCATCATACGGCCGAACATCTTCGGGAACCAGTGGTAAACCCCGGCGAACAGGCCGAAGAATGCCGAGCTACCCATTACCAAGTGGAAGTGAGCTACCACGAAGTAGGTGTTGTGCATCTGAATGTCCAGCGTAGCATTGCCGAGGATAATACCCGTCAGACCACCCGAAATAAACAGCGACACGAAACCAATGGCAAACAGCATTGCAGCCGTGAAGCGAATATTACCACGCCACAACGTTGCCAGCCAGTTAAATACCTTCACGCCCGATGGCACCGCGATAATCAGCGTCAGGAACATGAAGACCGAACCCAGGAAGGGGTTCATGCCCGTTACGAACATGTGGTGAGCCCATACTACGAACGACAGCAGCGAGATGCCAATCAGCGAACCAATCATGGCACGGTAGCCGAAGATGGGCTTACGAGCATTCGTAGCCAGTACTTCCGACACCATACCCATAGCCGGCATGATTACAATATACACCTCGGGGTGGCCCAGGAACCAGAACAAGTGCTGGAACAATACCGGCGAACCACCTTGGTTGCTCAAAGCCTGACCAGCAATGTAGATGTCTGACAGGAAGAATGAGGTGCCGAACGAACGGTCAAACACAAGCAGCAGAGCAGCCGAGAAGAGCACCGGAAACGACAGAATACCGAGAATAGCCGTCAGGAAGAAAGCCCAGATAGTAAGCGGCAGCTTGCTCATGCTCATGCCACGGGTACGCAGGTTGATAACCGTCGTCACGTAGTTAACACCGCCCAGCAACTGCGATACGATGAAGAACACCATGCTTACGAGCCACAGCGTCATGCCCGCGCCGGAACCCGGAATAGCTTGTGGCAATGCGCTCAGCGGCGGGTAAATTGTCCAGCCAGCCGCAGCCGGGCCGGTTTCAATGAACAGCGAGGAGAACATGATAACGCTCGATAGGAAGAAGAACCAGTACGAGAGCATATTCATGAAGCCCGAAGCCATGTCGCGGGCACCTACTTGCAGCGGGATGAGAAAGTTTGAGAACGTACCACTCAAGCCAGCCGTCAGCACGAAGAATACCATGATGGTACCATGCATCGTCACAAGTGCGAGGTAAAACTCGGGGTTCAGCTTACCAGCCTGAATCCAACCACCAAGAACCGGCTTCAGCCACTCCATCGTGCCTTCGGGCCAGCCGAGTTGCAAACGGAATAAGCTGGAAAGCGTACCACCGATGATAGCCCACAGCATGCCCGTAATCAGGAACTGCTTGGCAATTTGCTTGTGGTCCTGGCTGAACACATACTTCCACAGCCAGTGCTGGTCGTGGTGTTCGTGTTCGTGGTCATGATGATGTATATGGTCGCCGTGCTTGGTAGCCGGCACCGGAGCGGAACCAATACCGCCCTGCGTTTGCACGCCCGGAGAAAGATTGGGTTTGGGTGTCATGTCTGACATATCGGAATACCGTTAGTAGTTATTAGTAAGAAGCAGCCAAAGGCACGGGAGCAGCTTCTTTCTCCTTAGGCGCGGCAGCTACTGGAGTAACCATCATTTTGGCCTTCTGTTTGAAAGCAGCCAATACATCCGGATTTTTTTGAGCAAATGACTGCTGAGCGGCATACCAATTCTGATAATCGTCCGGCTCATCCACAATCACGGTAGCTTTCATGGCGAAGTGGCTGCCGCCGCACACCTGATTGCAAGCCAATTCATAGTTGAACTTGGGGTTACCCAGTTTAGCACGCATCTCGTCAGTCGTAGTGGTTGGCGTGAACCAAAAGCGAGTCGGCATACCGGGTACGGCGTACATCTGCACACGGAAATGCGGCATGTAAACAGCGTGCAATACATCGCGCGAACGAATCTTAATCAGCACCGGAACGCCTTTGGGAACGTGAATTTCGTTGGTCGTGAAATCATCCAGCGACGACTTGTCACTCAGGTCAAAACCCCACTCGTTCACGGCATCAATCATGCGGTAGTTGATTACACCAAGCTTCATATCGCGGCCGGGGTAACGCACCAGCCAGTTAAATTGCTTGCCCATTACCTCAACGACCACCGAATTTTTTGGCGCGGGACCAGTAATACGAGTCCATGCTTTCCAACCTGCGAAAATCAGCGAAGCCATTACGATGGCTGGGATAATCGTCCAGATAACCTCAATCGTGTTGTTATGAGCAAAGAAGTAAGCGCGACGGCCTTCCTTATGCTGGTATTTGTAAGAGTACCAGAACAACAACGTCTGAGTAATAGCAAAAGCTACCCCAATTACAGCCATTGTAATCCAGAACATCCGCTCCATCTGGTGGCCATGCACCGAAGCAATGGGCGGGTTCATCTTGTTGAAGTTTTCAACGAAAGAGTAGGCAAACCATGCCCCACCACCAACGAGGAAAACCAGCATCAGAATAGCATTGACGCTATTGCTCATGCCAATGTCGCGGGTGAAAGTACCCGAGAAAATAGAGGTAAAAATCTGCAGGCGAAACAGCAGGCCGAACACGACCAACAGCAGCACCAACACCAGCAAAATGGTAAGAGCAGTCATTGAGTTTTAGTATGGAGTACTAAGTATTAAGAACTGAGCGCACGTTTTGTTAACAGTTTGCGCTCAGTTTTTCAATCTAATGTCTAAGTAGTGTGGTGAATGCTCTCGTCAAGGAAAGGGTGATTAACCGGAACCAAGGAGGCTGAAGCCAAGCGGCGCGTGAACAGAATCAGGAAAGCACCGAGAAAAATGGCAGCAATGCCAATCTCAATCAGGAACCCGTTATCGCCACGCAAAGTGCCCGGCATCAGCATTAGATAGAAGTCGGACCAGTGACCGCACAGGATGGCGATGGCCACGATTTTCATGATAATCATTTGACGCTTGGCATCACGCGTCATCAAGCCTAGGAAGGGGAAGACGAAGTTGATGGCAATGTTGAAGAAGAACAAGAAGGTATAGCGACCCTCAAACCCACCCAGACGCTGGTTGAAGTATACTGCTTCTTCGGGAAGGTTGGCGTACCAAATCAGCATGAACTGCGAAAACCATACGTAAGTCCAGAAGATGCTGAAACCGAACATCAGCTTGCCCAAATCATGAAGGTGGCTGGCAGTCAGGGCACGGAGGTAGCCAGCCTGCTTCAGCAGAATGGCGGTTAACGCGATAGCAGCGATGCCCGATACCCACCAAGAAGCAAAAACGTACCAGCCAAACATGGTGCTGAACCAGTGCGTGTCAACCGACATCACCCAATCCCAAGCCGACATCGACGAGGTCACTGCGTATAGTACCAGAAACATCGCCGAAGCATTGATGCTCTTGTGAAACCAAACAGTGCCGCCATTCAGATCTTCCTGTAGCGACAACTGACGCAGTTTCCAACTGAAAAAAGCCCAGATGGAGACGTAAATAATGGTGCGGATGAGATAGAACGGCAGGTTGAGGAAACCGCTTTTGCCGGCGATGATGGCATCATAGTTCGGGCTGCCCTTATCCATGATACCCTCGTGAGTCCAATGGAATATGTCGTGGCGACCAACCAGAAAAACAATCAGCATAATCACGCCTCCCGGAATAACCCAAGCGCTGAGGGCTTCCGCGATACGCTTTACCATCACCGACCAGCCAGCGTAGGCTACGTAATTGATGGCTACGAATACCGTTCCAACGGTAGACACGCCAAGGAAAAACAGGTTGCTGTGCCAGAGGCTTACAAGCACGCGCTTAACCAGCACAGAACTTCCTTCTTCGTGGGCGGCACCGTGCGCGGCCGCCGCATGGCCGGCCGCTTCACTATGCTCAGCAGCACCCCAGCCCATTATCTGGGCCAAAATACCGATAATGAGTACCACCACACCGGTGACGATGATGGCAATAAATGTTTTACGGGCGCCATCCGTAACGACGAGCTGTTCAGCCGTGGCGCTTTCTTGATGCGTCAGAGTTGCCATAGTGCGTTAGTTGGCGGTGCCGTTAGATGCTTTTGTATTTCCTTGACCGGGCGTTTCAGCACCGTTGCCAGCCTGAGCCTGCCCCACCGGGGCCTGGTTAGTGGCATCTTTCATTTCAGTCGAGTCATTGGCCGTGCTGGTCGGGCCTTTGGCAATCAGCTTGCTGAGTGCGTCCGGACCTTCGCCACGCTGCAACACATGCACGTACATGGCAATTTTCCAACGCTCTTCGGGATTGACCTGCGAGCCGTGGGGCATCATGCGGTTGCGGCCCCATTCGATGACGTGAAAGATGTGGCCATCATTCATCGTCTTGTAAGCGCCGGTCGAGTAATTCGGCACCCCCTTGTAGATTATCCCAACCGGGCCCTGACCATTGCCCTGCTCACCGTGACAGTGTGAGCAAATGCGCGTGTAAAGCACTTTGCCTTCTTCCAAGTTAGCCTTAGTGTAAGGGAATGGGTTATGCAGCACCCGCTCGGCTATCCGCACACTATCCTTGGGGATGTGGTCGAAGTAGCTAAGCTTGCCGCGGGGAATGGTGCCGTTGGCAGGAGTTCGCTCATTGATACCGAACGAGTTCACGGTGTTAAACGTGGTCTGGCGCAGGGGCTCGTAGGGGATGGATTCGTACATCTCCGGGGCATATTCTACGCCGGGGTCGTTTCCATCGTGGGTGCAGGCCGTGGTGGCCAGTCCCAGGGACAGCAGCAGCGCCGAAACGCGCAGGCTCAGGGTCAGCGGATGCGTCATTAGTTGTTAGTCATTTCTTTTTGGTTGACTTCCGAAGCGCCATTATCGCGCAACAGCTGGGTCAGCCGGGGAAATTGCGAGCTCGTTTCGTCCAACTCGATGGCCAGTACAAACTTGTCGTCGGTGGCGCGAACATCCATTACCGGCACTTTGAAGCGCGGATACAGGCCCGTTATCGTGAAAAAGGTAATGGCCATGCCGTGACAGGTAAAGAACACCGTCAGTTCGAATGCTACCGGCACAAAGGCAGGTAGTGAAATCGCTGGTTTACCACCGATAATCATCGGCCAGTCGAAGCCTAGCATATAAATCTGCATCCACAGCGCGAAGGACAGACCCGTCATGCCGAAGAAGAAGGCCGCAATGGGCAGGCGCGAACGTTCAATGCCGAGGGCATCATCAATTCCGTGTACCGGGTAGGGCGAAAACACGTCGTGGATTTTCACGCCGGCGGCGCGCACGTTCTCAACGGCGTGCAGCAGTACATCCTCATCTTCGAAGATGCCAAGGGCGAAGCGCTTAGTCATGCTGGTTATAGGTTACGGGAGCCGAAGCAGGCACACCTGGCGTAGAAGTTTGAACGGGGGCGTGGTGCGCCTTTGCGGGGTTGTAAGTCGGACCGTTGTCGACGGTATACTTCAGAATGGTTTTCACCTCGGCCATGTTAATCACGGGGAAGAACTTGGCAAAGAGCAGGAATAGCGTGAAGAACAGACCAAGGGTACCAACATACAGGCCGATGTCGATAATCGAGGGCGAGAACATGGCCCAGCTCGATGGCAGATAGTCGCGGTGCAGCGAAGTCACGATGATTACGAAGCGCTCGAACCACATACCAATGTTAACCACAATCGACAGTGCGAACGTGAGCGGAATGCTGTAGCGCACGCGGCGGAACCACACCAGCTGCGGCGTAATCACATTGCAGGTCATCATCATAGCGTAAGCCCACCAGTAGGGACCAGTAGCGCGGTTAATGAAGGCATACTGCTCAAATTCCACCTGCGAGTACCAAGCGATGAAGAACTCCGTGATGTAAGCCACACCCACGATGGAGCCAGTCACCATCATGATTTTGTTCATCAGCGCGATGTGCTCCAGCGTGATGTAGTCTTCGAGGCGGAACACCACGCGGGTAATCAACATCAGGGTAAGCACCATGGCGAAACCTGAGAAGATAGCACCAGCTACGAAGTAAGGCGGGAAGATGGTGGTGTGCCAGCCTGGTACGACCGAGGTGGCAAAGTCCATCGATACAATAGTGTGTACCGAGAGTACGAGCGGTGTCGAAACGCCAGCCAAAATCAGCGAAACCGTCTCGTAGCGCGACCATGCTTTGGCCGAACCTTTCCAGCCGAAGCTCAGCATAGAATAGCTGAACTTGGCAATTGGGCCTTTGGCGCGGTCACGAATCGAAGCGAAGTCCGGAATCAGGCCGATGTACCAGAACACCAGCGACACGGTGAAGTAGGTCGAGATGGCGAATACGTCCCAGAGCAGCGGCGAATTAAAGTTGGCCCACAGCGAACCCAGCGTGTTTTGCAGCGGGAATACGTAGAATGCCAACCACGGACGGCCCATGTGCAACACCGGGAACATGGCGGCGCAGATTACGGCGAAGATGGTCATTGCCTCGGCAGCGCGGTTGATGGAGCTCCGCCATTTCTGACGGAACAGCAGCAGCACGGCCGAAATCAGCGTACCGGCGTGGCCGATACCCACCCACCACACGAAGTTGGTGATGTCCCAGGCCCAGTTCACGGTTTTGTTCAGGCCCCACTCACCAATGCCGTACCATACGGTGCGGTACACGGAGTAGAAGAACACCCCTAGGAAGAACAGCGCCACGCTCAGAGCAGCCATCCAACGGAGGTTGGGCTTGGCTTCGACCTGATAGCAGATGTCTTGCGTTACGTCGTGTAACGTCTTACCGCCAGTTACGAGCGGCTCGCGTACGGCTGATACGTGCTGCATAGTTGATATAGATTAAGCGTTTTCTTAAGCTTCTTGGCCGAAGAACTCCGACTCAGAGTTCCGAATCTTCGTCAGGTACGTAACGTTCGGCTGCACGTTAATGGAGTCGAGCGAGTGGAAAGCGCGCTCACCATCTTCGCGACGGAGAAGCTTGCTGATGCGGCTCTTGGGGTCTTTCATGTCACCGAATACGATGGCATCGGTGGGGCACGACTGGGCGCAGGCAGTTACAATCTCGCCATCGACCGGGCGGCGCTTCTGCTTTTTGGCTTCGAGCTTACCGAGCTGAATGCGCTGCACGCAGAACGAGCATTTCTCCATCACACCACGGGCACGAACTGTCACGTCCGGGTTCAGCACCATGCGGCCAAGGTCGGTGAACATATGGCCGTTCACGATTTCAAACTTCTCATTCGAGTAGTACGAGAACCAGTTGAAACGACGCACTTTGTATGGGCAGTTGTTGGCGCAGTAGCGCGTACCGATGCAACGATTGTAGGTCATCTGGTTGAGACCTTCCGAGCTGTGCGTGGTAGCCAGTACCGGGCACACCGTTTCGCAGGGTGCGTGGTTGCACTGCTGGCACATCATCGGCTGGAAAATAACCTGCGGGTTCTCCGAAGGGTCTTCCATGGCGGCGTAAGTAGCCACCTTGCCTTTGGTATCGAAGTCACTCTTATGCGTATCCGAGCTGTAGTAGCGGTCGATACGCATCCAGTGCATCTCGCGGCGGTTGATGACCTGCTGCTTTCCTACTACGGCGGTGTTATTTTCGGTCTGGCACCCAATCACGCACGAGCCGCAGCCGATGCACGAATTGAGGTCCACAGCCATGCCCCAGTGGTGGTTATTGTACTGATAGTCCTGCCACAGCGATACTTTACTGGGCGCTTCCATACCGTCGGGCGTGGAAATTTTTTCGTACTCAGTTACCTCTTTGGGATTCTTTTTGTAGTTAGCCAGCGTATTCTCTTGCACTACCGGGCGGCGGTCCATCAGCGTCTGGTGCGTCTGGGTCTGCGCTATGGGCGAGGTTGCGCTCGTCTTCTCCAGCGTCACTACATTCATGTACTGAATGCCGTTAGCCATCAGCGCGAGCGGAGCGGCGTTCTCCCCTACTTTGTCGCCGGCTTTACCAGCCATGGTCCGGCCGTAACCGAGGGCGATGCTCACCGTGCCATTGGTCTGGCCGGGCTGAATCAGCACGGGCAGTTCGATGCTGTGACCGTTAGCAGTCACTTTCACTACATCGCCCTGCTCCCACTTGTTGGCAACAGCCATGGCGCGGGGTACAGCTACGTAGTTGCCCCAGGTTGCTTTCGAAATCGGGTCGGGCAGTTCTTGTAGGAAGGGGTTGTTGGCACCGCAGCCATCCGCGCTCAGGCCTACTTTTTCGTAGAGAGCCAGTTCAACACCGTTCTGCTTGGCGGCACCGCTCAAGTGCGATGCAGCGGCGGCGGCGCTCATGGTCGTCATGGCCGGAGCGGCGGGGAGAGCGGTGCCCATGGCCACGCCATCATGCACTACTTTGTCCCAGGCCGCATCCGTTGGGGTCATCCCGCGCCAGTTGGCACGCAGGAAGCGGTAGTAAGTCGTGTTGTTGCCAGCCCAGTGCAACAGGCTTTCTTGGGCCTGGCGGGTAGTGAAGAGCGGCGTAATTACCGGCTGCGACAGGCTGAGGTAGCCAGCTTTGGGCTCAAAGTCGTTCCACGATTCCAGCCAGTGGCTGTCGGGAGCGGCATACTGGCAGAGGCTGCCGGTTTCATCCAGACGGTCGTTGAGCGAAATGGTTAGCGCCACTTTAGCAATACCAGCCTTCACTTTATCGCCCATCGGGTGGTTGAACACCGGGTTGGCATTATAGAAAATCACGGCTCCTACGCTGCCGTTATTCATGTCATTTACCAGCGCAGCCATCTTGGCATCATCGCCTTGGCGCACGTTGCTCGAAGCCGCACCAATAGCAGTGCCGGCATTGCCTAGAGCTTGGTTGATGGCGGTTACCAGCGACTGCACAGCCGGGTCGTTCGAACCCGAAACCACGAGGCTGGCACTGCCGCTTGCCTTCAACTCAGCAGCGGCGGTAGCCAACTGCTTGCCATAAGGAGCGGAAGTCGAAACGCTGCCACCGCTCACCACAGCATTGTACAGGGCGAGAGCTATGGCACCTTGCTCCGAAGGCTTAACCGGCACACGCACATCGGCGTTGGAGCCGGTGAGCGACATGGCGGTTTCGAACTGGAAGTGGCGCGACATGGTGCGCTTGTCCGTGCTCACCTTGCGGTTTACCACGTACTGCTTGGCGTATTCTACCGGCGAAATCCAGGTACCAAGGAAGTCAGCACCAAGGCTCACAATGACGTTAGCCTTGCTGAAATCGTAGCCGGGAACCACGCCACCGTTGGCTTGCAGCAGGCCGGTGGCCGAATGCGCGTCATACATAACGTGGGTGGTGTTGGGGTAGCGGGCGGCGAATTCGGCAATGGCCTTCTTTGTACTTGGGCTGATAATCGTGTGCGACACGATGGCGATACGGCCCGAAGTACCCGCCAGCTTCGTGCGGATTTCCTGGTCCACCTGCTTCACCTCGGCCTTCTGGCCTTTGATAGCGAAGTTCTGCAAACGGCCACCGTCGTACAGGCTCAACACAGCGGCTTGAGCGCGGGCCGACAGGCCACCTTTGGTGATGGGCGACTCGGGGTTGCCTTCCAACTTAATCGGCCGGCCTTCGCGGGCCTTTACCAGTACAGCGTTGTAGTCCGAGCCGGTGAAGTAAGTGGAAGCGTAGAAGTTGGAAATGAGCGGGTCAATTTCCTCGGGCTTGTTCAGATATGGGATGGCCTTTACTACCGGCGTTTCGCACGAAGCGAGTACGGCAGCACCTACGCCAAAACCCATAAGTTTGAGGAAGTCACGGCGGGGAGCCGAAGTGTCGTCCTTGCTCTCGTGGCTTTCCTTGACCGGCATGAACTCGGCAAAGGCCGATTGCATGAACTCCGGGGCGCTTTCCAGTTCCTCAATTCCTTTCCAGTACTTCATTTGGGAGGGTAATCAGTAATCAGTATTGGGTAGTCAGTAATTAATAACGAGCAGACTAGAATACTGACTACCCAGTACTCTCTACCGAAATCAGCTTATTTTTAGTAGTGGCACTTCGAGCACTCGGTACCGCCGTTTGACGACACGGTGAAGGGGGCCCCGGCATTTTTGGTGTCGTGCAGTTTCACGAGGTTATCATAGTACTTGTTGTTCTTCGTGTTGAGAGGCATCTCGCGGTGGCAGTTGATGCACCAGCCCATGGTGAGGGCCGAATACTGGTACACCACTTCCATGTTCTGGATGGGGCCGTGGCAGGTCTGGCACTGAAGGCCCGCCACCTGCGTGTGCTGTGAGTGGTTAAAGTAAGCCAAGTCAGGCAGGTTGTGAATACGAACCCACTGAATCGGCTGCTTGCGCTCGATGGCGCGGTAGATTTTCTTAATTTCGGGCGACTCCGTCTTAATCTGCGAGTGGCAGTTCATACAGATGTTGGCCGAAGGAATGTTGGCCGACTTGCTCTTATACACCGACGTGTGGCAGTAGGCGCAGTTAATCTGGTTGGTGCCGGCGTGCAGTTTATGCGAGAAAGCAATGGGCTGCGTGGGCTGATAGCCCTGGTTCAGGCCCACGGCCATTACACTTTGTACGCCTTCGTAAAGCAAAACGAGGGCAAAAACGACACCCACAATACCGCGCAGTACGGGCGAGCGGTAAAACTTGCCCCAATCGAAGCGCTGCTCTAGGATTTCGATGTCGCGGCCGTCGAGGTCTTTGCGGCCCCGTAGCACGTCCTTCATCAGGTTACCAATGATAACTAGCGTTACCACCAGCACAATCAGCACTACTACAAGGACAATAAGGAGTATGTCCATGTATTTGCCAGCACCAGCTTCAGCACCGTTAGCACCTGTAGCTCCATCAGCAGCAGCGGCATTGCCAGCAGTGACACCAGTGGGGGCAGCTGCCTTACCTTCTTCCGAAGTGATGTAAGCGACAATCGAGGTGATTTCCTTGTCCGAGAGGGCGAAGGAAGGCATTTGCTGCTTGTTGAACTTGTTGTAGAGCGCTACGGCATACTCATCACCGCTGGCTACTACTTTGCTGGAATTCTTAATCCATGGGATAATCCAGGAGATGGGACGGCGCTTGGAGATACCACCGAGGGCGGGGCCAACTACCTGCTCATTCACGGCGTGGCACTGGGCGCAGTTGCCTTTGAACAGGGCATCACCGGCGGCGATGGCCGCAGCATCACCACCACCGGCGGCCGGAGCAGCAACGGTTGCAGGCGTAGCGGCAGCCGTGGCACCGGGAACTACCCCTTGTTTTTTCACGTCGGCAGCTTCTTGGGCTGAAGCCTGCTGCATACCGGCAAACGTGAGCACTAGCGCCAGCAACAGATGAGGTAAGGAACGAAGTCGAATGCTATTCATAAGAAAATAGACGGTAAAACGAAATGCTAGGGCATTTCAAGGCCACAAATGTAGGTCAGGAATCGTAGGCGGCAAAAAGTGAAATACAATTTCCGGGCAGCGGCGGCCGTTTAGATTGGCCCTTTTGCACGCTTTCGCCGGCCAGGCAGACAGTAAGGGGCAATGAACCACGGAGCAATACCGATAGCAAAAAGCAACCGACGGCCACAGGTTAGGCAGTGATTTCTAAAGCCCTAAATCGGAACTGCTGGCAGCAGCTTTTGTTAGCTTGCGACAATGATTTCGGTGGATATTTTTCATTTGGCAGTGAAGTCCCACATTTGCTTTTATCTCCCCTCCTACTCCCCTCCTACTCCTTATATATAGGTATCACTAGCCGAAGCCACTGACACTGGTGTTTAATGACTGAGTACCGAACGCCGGGGACGCGAGGGTAATTCGGGCAGATGAATGCATTGGCCTTGGCAATGTGCCGGAAAGTCAGTACCTTTGCGCCCCAATCAATTTTTTTCACCCACAATTCACCCCCATCGTAATGGAACAAAGAAATTACGAGACGGTCTTCATCGTGACTCCCGTTTTGAACGAGAGCCAGGTGCAAGAAACGGTCGAGAAGTTCACTCAGGTGCTTAAGGAAAATAGCGCCGCCCTTTTGTCAAACGAAGCCTGGGGCCTGCGCAAGCTGGCTTACCCGATTCAAAAGAAAAGCACAGGCTACTATTTCTGCCTGTCCTACACTGGCGAAGGCAACATCGTAGACGTGCTCGAACTGGCTTTCCGCCGCGACGAGCGCATCATTCGTTTCCTCACGACCGTGCTCGATAAGCACGCCGTGGAGTACAACGCCCGCCGCCGCAACGGCGAAATGAACCAGCAGAAGGCTGCCAAAGAAACCGAAGCCGTAGCCCAATAATTTAGCAACGACATGGCATCTCCCGCATTCAACCGCAACAACGACCGGTCGGCTATGAACAAGCCGCAGGACACCCGTAAGAAATACTGCCGCTTCAAGAAGAACGGTATTAAGTACGTGGACTACAAAGACCCGAACTTCCTGCTGAAGTTTGTGAACGAGCAGGGCCGCGTGCTGCCCCGGCGTCTCACCGGTACCAGCCTGAAATTCCAGCGCAAAGTGACCCAGGCCATCGCGAAGGCCCGCCACTTGGCTCTGATGCCGTACGTAGCCGACGCCCTGAAATAGACTTTAGACATGAGACGTTAGACATGAGAACAGGAGTAAGATTGGGTTCACCCGCTTTCTCATGTATCATGTCTAACGTCTCACATCTCATTAAGACATGGAAATCATCCTCAAAGACGACGTTAAGGGCCTCGGGTACAAGAACGACATCGTGACCGTGAAATCGGGCTACGGTCGCAACTTCCTGTTGCCGCAGGGTTTGGCCATGCTGGCCGACAAGACGAACAAGAAAATCACGGCCGAGAACGTGCGTCAAGCCGCTCACAAAGCCGACAAAATCAAAGGTGACGCGCAGGCCATTGCTGACCAGATTGGTGGCATGGTACTGGAAATCCCCGCTAAGGTGGGTGAGAGCGGCAAAATCTTCGGTCGCGTAACCACCCTGCAATTGGCCGATGCGCTGAAAGCTAAGGGTGTGGACATTGACCGCAAGCGTTTGTCGTTCGACCAGGAGCCTGCTGCGGCTGGCGACTACACCGCTACGGCCAACCTGCATAAGGAAGTGAAGCACACGATTAACTTCCGCGTAGTAGCCGAGTAGTCTCGGTTTCTTTGCTAGTTTGAAAGAGCCCTGCCTGCTGGTGGGGCTTTTTTTATTCCGGTTTTCGGGCCATAGCCCGGTTACGGGCTATTTTTGCTTTAATGTTTAGAACTGAATTGACAATTGCCCCGGCCACCGGCCAGCTGGCGCGCACGGCGCGGGTGCTCACCATGGGTTCCTGCTTTGCCGACAGCATTGGGTCGCGACTGATAGCCAACAAGGTAGAGGCGCGGGTGAACCCGTTTGGCACGGTATTTCAGCCGCTGGCGCTGGCGCGGCTGCTGCGCGCCGCCGCTGGCGAGGATGTGGACTGGCAGCGCCATCTGGTGCAAGCCCGCGGCCGCTGGCAGAGCTACGACCTGCACGGCAGCGTTGGGGCCGATTCGCCGGTGGAACTGCTTCAGTACATCCAGGAAGTGGTGCGGCAAACGGGCGAGTTCCTGCGCAATACGGACGTGGTGGTGCTGACGCTGGGCACGGCCTGGGCCTACCGCCTGCGCGAAACCGGCGAATTGGTGAGCAACTGCCACAAGCAGCCGAGCGACCTGTTCGTGCGTGAACTGCTGACGCCGGATGAAATCATCAATGCATTGGCGGAGACGCATGCTTACCTGCGGCGCATCAATCCCGAATTACGATTTGTGCTGACGGTGAGCCCGGTGAGGCATTTGAAAGACACCTTGCAGCTGAATGCGGTGAGCAAGTCGGTGTTGCGGCTGGCTACGCACATTGTGAGCGACCTGCTACCGGGCGTGGCATATTTCCCGGCCTACGAGCTGCTGGTGGATGATTTGCGCGACTACCGCTTTTACGCGGCGGATATGTTGCATCCGTCGGAGGTGGCCGAAGACTATATCTGGGACAAGTTTGCCCGGACGTATTTCGATGCTGATTTTGGGCGTTTCCGCAAGGAATGGGCGGCGGTGCGGCAGTCGTTGGGCCACCGGCCTTTGCACGAGGGCGCGCCCGAGCACCGGCAGTTCCTCGAAAGCACCCGTGAAAAGCTGGAGCAACTGAGCCTGCGCAAGGTAGATGTGGCCGATGAGCTGCGCACGGTGCGGGCGCGCATTGCGGTGCTCCCGGAGCCGTTGCAAGTGCAAGTGGCAGCTGAGCTGGAGGATGACGAAGAACGGATTGACATTGGTGAAGGGGCAGAGGCTTCGGTGGTGACACGCGTGGCTCCTGCTAATGAAGGTGCGACAATTGAGACAGAACAGTCCAACATCAGTGCTAATACCAACCGCCTGCCCCGTTTGTCGCCGGAAGAATTCCGGGCGCAGCGGACGGGTCGTTCGGGGCGGCCAGAGCGCGGGCGGCGCGATGGCCGGGGCAAAGGCCAGATGGCTTCCCCTACCGAAACGGAAGCATTCCAGGCCGCGAGTTTTGGGGAAGCGGATGAATTTGCGCAGCAGCCTTTCCTAGGCAATGGAGATGCAGCACAATCTGAGGAGCTGATTCCCGTGGCAGCCGCCGCGCCCGAATCCACTATTGGCGCACCGGTTTCGGAACAGGACGCAGATGCAACCGGAGAAGAAATCGGCCGCAAGAAAAAGCGGCGCTCGCGGGGCGGAGCCAAGCGCACGGCGCGCAAACACGCCTTGCGCCTCGCCGCCGAATCGGATGTGGATGAAAGCCAGCTGCCTGCCTCGGAGGCGGCTTTGGAAGCGGCGGCCGGTGCATTGCCTCAAGGGCAGGGTATGAGCCCGGAAACGCCGAAATCCAGCGTTATCACCAAATCGCAGCCGGTGAAACGGGGTGGGCGGCGTAATGAGCCGGGCCGGGTATCGCGGGTGGAGCTATTTGCCGCGCCAGTAGCTGCCGAAGGTCCTGATTCGGAAGGCCCAATGGGTGATGCCGAAGCATTTGCACCGGTTGATTTTGAAGCAGCAGTAGCATTGCCGGACGCGCTCCCCATCAATGCCGAACTTGATTCCAACACTGCTACCACTCCTTCCCGCAGTAGCCGCAATCGCAATAAGAAGAAAGCGAAGAAACTAGCTGCTAATGCAGCCGGCACTGCAGTTCCGGAAACTCCGGCAGCTGATGCGCAGCAAACCCTGCCAATAGCCAGCGCGGAGCAGCTTTCCGGGCCGTCAGAATTGGTTGGTGAGAACCGCCGCGAAAATACGCGCCCGGCGCAGGAGCCTGTGGTGGCACTGCCAGTGGGCAGTCAAGTAACGGCCGCAGTGTCGACAGCGGCCCTTGCTGACGCCGTAGATGCCCCCGTAGCAAACCCGGCCCCAGCCAAGCAGACGGGACGTAAGCGACGGGCTGCTGTTGGTGGCCGGGCAGAAAAGCCGGCCATTGACACGCCAGTAATTCCGGTGGTTGACACTTTGGTTGTTCGTACGCAAGTGGCGGCGGGCCGCATGATGGGCTCATCGGCCACACTGGTGGCTCCAACTCCCGAGCCGAAAGCTACTGCTCCCAAAGCAGTAGTATCGAAGGCCGTCGTAGTCAATAAAGCCGCCCCGAAACCAAAGGCGGCCAAAGCGCTCGTGGTACCGGCACCCCCAGTGCCAAGCGCACCAGTGGCAACCAAAGCCCCATCTGCGGCAACCCCGCCAACGCCGAAGAGCAAGGCAGCAGCGAAGGAAAAAACTGTAGCTACACCTGCGCTGCCCAAAGCACAAGGCCCGGCCGCCACTACTACGGAAACGGCTCCAAAAGCCGCTATCAAGCCGACACCAGCGAAGAAAGCGGCTAAGCCGGTTCAAAAAGCTGCTGCTCCGGCAGCGAAAAATAAAGCACCGGCAGTAGTGAAGGCAGCTCCTAAAAAAGCGGTGCCTGAAGTGGCAGCTCCGAAGCCAGCGGCCACGAAGAAAGAAGTAGCCAAACCTAATAAAGTGGCTAAAACGGCCGCTAAACCAGCGGCCAAACTCAAAACGCCTAAAAAGTCAGCTTAGCTTCCAAACGAAATCCTGCTGAAATCCGGCGTGTTGCGTTATTTATTTCCCAAGCCCGGCCTTTTTCGCCGGGTTTGGTGTTTTAGCACCTCCCCTACTCCGCTTCCCTATGGCCCACGCTGCATCGCACACCAATCGTCTCGCCCAGGAAACCAGCCCTTACCTGCAACAGCACGCCCACAACCCCGTGGATTGGTACCCATGGGGACCGGAGGCGCTGAAGCGTGCCCAGGCCGAGCAGAAGCCCATTCTGGTGAGTATTGGCTACGCGGCCTGCCACTGGTGCCACGTCATGGAGCGCGAGTCCTTCGAGAGCGAGGCCGTGGCGGAAGTGATGAACGCGCACTTTGTGTGCATCAAAGTCGACCGGGAGGAGCGGCCCGACGTGGACCAGATTTACATGGATGCTTTGCACGCCATGGGTCTACAAGGCGGCTGGCCGCTGAATGTGTTTCTGACGGCCGATGCGAAGCCTTTTTACGGTGGCACCTATTTCCCGCAGGGCAACTGGACCAAGCTGCTCACCAATATCGGCCAGGCCTACGCTGGCGAACATCGCACTGAGCTGGAGCAGTCGGCCGAGCGGTTTATGGAGGTGATTGGCAAGAGCGAGCTGGCCAAATACGGCGGGCACAACCGCAACGCCGCCCAGGAGGCCGACTATGCCGCGCTGGAGGCCATTGGCGTAGCGCCGGAAACTGGGCCGGCTGGCGTTTCCGATGAAGAATTCAAACTGTTGGTCTATAACCTGAGCACTGGTTTCGACCGTGAGCGCGGCGGCACAAACCGCGCCCCGAAGTTTCCGATGCCCAGCATCTGGCGGTTTTTGCTGCGGGCCCATGCCGTTAGTGGGAGCCGGGCGGTGCTGGACCAGGCCGTGCTCACCCTGCGTGAAATGGCCTGGGGCGGCATTTATGACCAAGCGCACGGCGGTTTTGCCCGCTATTCGGTGGATGGCGAGTGGCTGGCCCCGCACTTCGAGAAGATGCTGTATGACAACGGCCAATTGGTGAGCCTTTACAGTGAGGCCTTCCAGCTGACGCAGGATGAGCTTTTCCGGGAAACGGTGTACGACACCATCGAATTTACCCGGCTGGAACTGACGAATGATGAAGGCGGATTTTATTCGTCGCTCGATGCCGACAGTGAGGGCGAAGAAGGCAAATTTTACGTCTTCACGAAGGAGGAACTGCGCGGGATTCTGGGTGATGAGGAGCCTTTGTTTTCCGATTATTACAACTGTACCGCCGCCGGTAATTGGGAGCACGGCCGCAACATCCTGCACCGCCGCGAAACCGACGAAGCCTTTGCCGCTGCCCATCAGCTGGCCCCCGGCGTGCTGCCCGAGCTGGTGACGGGCTGGAAGCAGAAAATAATGGCCGTGCGGGCCACCCGCGTGCGCCCCGGCCTCGACGATAAAGTCCTTACCGGCTGGAATGCGCTGATGCTGCAAGGGCTGACGGATGCGTACCGGGCCTTCGGCGAACCCGAATTTCTGGTAATGGCCGAGCACAACGCCCGCTTCATCGAAGCCAACCTGCGCGACGGCGTGGGCCTGTTTCGGACCTGCAAAGACGGCCGGGCCAGCATCAGCGGTTTTCTGGAAGACTATGCCTTGGTTATTCAGGCCTACATTAGTCTCTACGAAGTCACCTTTGCCGAAAAGTGGCTGCGCGAGGCCGAAGGGCTGACCGAGTACGTGCTCAGCAATTTCTTCGACCCGGCCGAAACGCTGTTTTTCTACACCGACACCCGCGCTGAGCCACTTATTGCCCGCAAAAAGGAGCTGTTTGATAACGTGATTCCGGCCTCCAATTCCACCATGGCGCACAACCTGCGCCGCCTGGGCCGCCATCTTGAAAAGGCCCAATACACTGATTTGGCAGTCGAGATGCTGCTCCAACTGCGCCACCTTGTGGTGAAGGAGCCGCAGCACCTCACCAACTGGGCCTCGCTCTACGCCGCGCTGTTATGCCCTGGGGCCGAAATAGCCATTCAGGGTCCGGCGACGGAGGAATTCCGCGAAGAACTTAGCCGGCAGTTCCTGTTTGATACCGTGCTGGCCGGCACCGAATCCGCCTCGGAACTGCCGCTGCTGAAGCTGCTGCCCACGCCCACGGACGGCCGCACGGCCCTGCACGTGTGCCGCAACTACGCCTGCCAGGCCCCGGTGTACGGCGTGGCCGAGGCGTTGGCGGCACTGTAGGGATGGCGCTGCGGTTCGCGCCAACGTCCTGTTATCTTTACTATCCGCCCCTACGATATACCCGTTTTGAGTATCACGCTTGATTTTATTTCTCCCGTGGCCGCGCCCGCAGCCGACCGGGTGACGCTGTTTGCCGACGTTATTCTGCCCCTGCCGCTGCCCCGGCTCTATACTTACCGGGTGCCGTATGAGTTGAACGACAACGTCGTCATCGGGGGGCGCGTCATCGTGCAGTTTGGGGCCAAAAAGACCCTCAGCTGCATTGTGGCAGCCGTGCATGAAACCGCGCCCAAGGATTATCAGGCCAAGTACATCCTCGAATTTATTGATGACGCGCCGGTGGTCACGCAGGCGCAGCTCAAGCTGTTTCGCTGGATGGCCGACTACTACATGTGTACCATCGGCGAGGTGATTAACGCGGCGTTGCCCTCGGCGCTGAAGCTTAGCTCAGAGTCGCGCATTCAGTTGCACCCGGGCTTTTCGCGGGAGGAAAACGAGTACCCGCTTTCCACGCAGGAAGAGCTGATTGTGGACGCGCTGGGCGTGGTGGAAGACGGCAAAGCCCTGACGTTTACCGAAGTCGGCGACCTGCTCGGCATCACGTCTTTCCACAAGGTCATCAAGTCGCTGATGCACAAGGACGTGATTTTCCTCTTTGAGCACACCGCCGACAAGTACGCGCCCAAGGTGGTGAAGAAGGTGCGGCTGGCACACCATTTCATATCAGAAGCCTCGCTGGAACAGCTCTTTGAGCAGCTCACCAGCAAGCCCAAGCAGCTCGATGTGCTGATGAAATACATGCAGCGCGTGCCCGTGTACCAGAACGAGCACGCCAACCAGAACGGCATCGAAAAAGCTTACCTGGCCAGTAGCCCGCACCTCTCCGCCTCGGCGGTGAATACGCTCATCAAAAACGGCGTATTGGAGCAGTTCGACGTGATTGTGTCGCGTTTCCCGCTCGAAAACGAGGGAGCCATTCACCTGAATTTTGCCCTCACCGAGGCCCAGACTACGGCGCGGGATGAGATTATGGCCCACTTTGGCGAAAAGGAAATAGTGCTGCTGCACGGCGTGACCGGAGCGGGCAAAACCGAGATTTATATCGACCTAATTCGTAAGGCGATGGAGGGCGGCGGGCAGGTGCTGTACCTGCTGCCCGAAATTGCCCTCACCGCCCAGATTGTGACGCGCCTCATGCGCGTGTTCGGCTCGCGGCTGGGGGTTTACCACTCCAAATTCTCGGATAACGAGCGGGTGGAAGTGTGGAACGGTGTGCTCTCGGGCCGCTTTCAAGTGGTGGTGGGGGTGCGCTCGGCGGTGTTCTTGCCGTTTGATAATCTGGCGCTCATCATCGTGGACGAGGAACACGAATCGAGCTACAAGCAGTACGACCCCGCCCCGCGCTACAACGCCCGCGAAGTGGCCCTAATGATGGCCAACTTTCAGGGAGCCAAAACGTTGCTGGGCTCGGCCACGCCGGCCGTAGAAACCTACTACCAGGCCAAGCAGGGCCGCTACGGGCTGGTGAGCCTCACCAAGCGCTTTGGTGAGGCCGGAATGCCGGAGATTGTGCTGGTGGACACCCGCAAGGCCCGCGAGCAGAAAACCATGCACAACCACTTCACCGCCGACCTGCTGGGCGAAGTGGAGCGTACCCTGGGCCGCCAGGAGCAGGTGATTCTGTTCCAGAACCGGCGCGGCTATGCGCCCGTGGTGGCCTGCCAGGATTGCGGTTGGATACCGAAATGCACCAACTGCGCCGTAAGCCTGAGCTACCACAAGCACAGCCACGAGCTGCGCTGCCACTACTGCGGCTACCACGACAGCATGGTGAGCAAGTGCCCCGCCTGCGGCTCGCGGGCCGTAAAAACCCAGGGCTTCGGCACCGAAAAGATTGAGGATGACCTCAAAATCATGCTCCCGCAGGCCAACATCCAGCGGATGGACCTGGACACCACCCGCGCCAAAAACAGCTACCAGCAAATCATCGGCGACTTTGAGAAGCAGACCACCAACGTGCTGGTGGGCACCCAGATGGTGACCAAAGGCCTCGACTTTGCCAACGTGAGCCTCGTGGGCATCATCAACGCCGACAGCATCATCCATTACCCCGATTTCCGGGCCCACGAGCGGGCCTACCAAATGTTTGTGCAGGTGAGCGGCCGGGCCGGGCGCAAGGGCAAAAAGGGTAAGGTCATTATTCAAACGGCCGACCCCACGCAGGTGATTTTCGACAAAGTGATTCGCAACGACTACATCGAGTTTTATAACTACGAAATCGTGCAGCGCCATGAGCACGGCTACCCGCCCTTCATGCGCGTCATCAAAATGACGGTGAAGCACATCGACCAGGGCGCGGGCGAGGCAGCGGCCATCCTACTCACCGAGCAGCTGGTGGAGCGCCTGGGCCGCGCCGCCGTGCTGGGGCCGGAAGCGCCCTACATCTTCCGAATTCGCAATTTTTACCTGCAGGAAATCACCATCAAGCTCGACCGCGCCCACACCGTGCTCAAGCAGGCCAAGCAAATGATTTGCGAAGCCATGGACGTGGTGCGTGACCAGAAGGAGTTCAAGCAGGTTCGCCTCGTGGCCGATGTCGACCCCATGTAAAAGGCCGGCATCAACCCACAGAAAAGCCCCGGCTGCCTTATGCAGCCGGGGCTTTTCTGTGGGTTGATGCCGGCAAAGCCTATGCTTGGTCGAGCAGCCAAAGGATGATGAACACCAAGCCAATGATGGCAAAAATGGCCCCGATAACACCAAAAATGCTGCTGATACCGCTGAAAAGCGAAATCAGCAGGCCCACGAGCAGGAAAATCAAGCCCGTGCGCAGGTTGCCGCTGATGGCTGCCGTTTTAGAAGTCGAGGCCGTATTATCATGCTGCCGCAACGCCCCCGATTTCTGAATCATCTTGTCCATTTTGCGGGTCACCTTGTTCATTGCAATGCGCTGCACCAGATTCAATTTGGGAGCCGGAGCATCCACAACCGCAGTCGGAGCCTGCACGGCCACAGCGGGCGTAGCTACGCGGGCCGTAGTTTGGGTGGCTGGCGTAGCCGCAACTTCCGCAGTAGCGGGCTGAGATTCGGCCATTGCAGCGGGAACTGACGCTACTGCAGGCTCGGCAACGGGCACAGCGGCTGTTTCGGGAGTGGCGGGCACGGGCGTGGCCACACGCGTAACGCCGTGGTAGGAGCTACCCTTGGGCAGCATGGCGTACTCAGAACGGCTGCAGCTGCCCAGCGTGAGGGCACAGGCGGCGAGCGCAATGAATTTGGCGAAGGGAGAAAAACAATTCTTCATAGGTGTGCGGGGTAAGAGAAAACTTGAATGCCCATTCTACGGCAAAAATTGCAAATAGGCGATTCCCTGGAATCACTTTGTTTGCTCCGTTCGTTTTTCAGATTGGTTTCCAGCGTGGTTCGCACTACGGTTCAGCTTGTTTCAGGTCGGGCAGTGGCTGAACGCAGCACGATAAATTGCTGTTGAATAGACCGGATGTGCTTACTTGCGAACCGTATGAGATACTGTTTTTCTACCTGGCAACGGGCTTTGGGTGTAATGGGAGTAGGAACGGGAGCCGGGATACTGGTATTGAGCTGCACGCAGCTACCGGCCGAAACCCGCCCCTCGATGAGCAACGAGCGCCGGATGCAGGCCATGCAGGTGGCCGATACCAGCGGCTATGAAACCGCCTCGCCCCGCGACCCCAACGGCATTGGCACCTATTACCTGGGCCGTCAGATTGCCCACGTAATGGGCCACGAAGGCGCGGGCTGGCTGGAGCGCAGGGGCCGCCGCCAGGAAGAAGGCACCGACCTCCTACTGAAAGAGCTGAACCTGAAGCCCACCGACGTGGTGGCCGACATTGGGGCGGGCACGGGCTTTTTCTCATTTCAGCTGGCCAAAAAAGTACCCAAAGGACAGGTACTAGCCGTGGATATTCAGCCCGAAATGATTGCGGCACTCCAGGAAAACAAGCGCCGGCAGAAGGTAACCAACGTCCGTTCCGTGCTGGGCACCACCACCAACCCCGGCCTGCCCGCCGACAGTGTGGACTTGGTGCTTATCGTGGATGCCTACCACGAGTTTGACCACCCGCGCGAGATGGGCCGGGCCATCCGGCGGGCCTTGCGCCCCGGTACCGGCCGGCTGGCCCTGGTTGAGTACCGCGCCGAAGACCCCAACGTGCCCATCAAGCGCATTCACAAGATGAGCATTGGGCAGGCCCGCAAAGAAATGGCCGCCGTGGGCATGGTCCTGGCCGATTCCATCGAGACGCTGCCCCAGCAGCACCTGCTGCTTTTTCGGCGCAAGTAGTGTAAGCTCCGGCTTGCGACCTTTGCAGGATGAACCCCGACCCGCGCCAGCTTGCCATTCTCGATTTCACCTACCCGCTGCCCACCGGGCGCATCGCGCCCGAACCCCTCCCCGACCGCGCCGCCAGCAAGCTGCTGGTGAGCCGCCATGGCCAGCTTACCGATAAAAACTTCCGCGACCTGCCCGGTGAATTGCCGGCCGGTGCGCTACTCGTCTTCAACGATACCCGCGTGGTGCGCGCCCGGCTGCTGGCCCGCCGGCCCACGGGCGGTCAGGTCGAGTTGTTTTGCCTGGAGCCCGTGGCCCCGCACCGCAGCCTGGAGCTGGCCCTGCAACAGACCGGCCACTGCACCTGGCGCTGCCTGGTGGGCAATGGCCGCCGCTGGAAAGAAGGCCCGGTGATGCTGGATTTCACGGCCGCCGACGGCCAGCCCGCCACCCTGCACGCCGAGCGCCAGCAGCAGGAAGAAGGCACGGCCCTCATTGGGTTTCGCTGGGAGCCGGCCGAGCTGCCTTTTGCCGAAGTGCTGCGGGCCGCGGGCCACCTGCCCCTGCCGCCCTACATCGACCGGCCCGACACGGCCGCCGACGCCGTGCGCTACCAGACCGTGTATGCTGCCGCCGAGGGGGCCGTAGCCGCCCCCACTGCCGGCCTGCACTTCACGCCCGAAATATTGGCAGAATTACAGGAAAAAGGCTTTTCGACCGGCCACGTTACGCTGCACGTAGGCGCGGGCACCTTCCAGCCCGTGAAGGCTGACCGCATGGCCGACCACCCCATGCACACCGAGCCCATTCTGGTCACGGCCGGGCTGTTGCGCCAGCTGCTGGCCCACCGCCCCCGGCCGGTTATCGCGGTGGGCACCACCAGCTTGCGCACCTTGGAAACGCTGTATTGGCTGGGCGTGGGCCTCCTGCATCCATCAAACGCCGCCGCTGAGCCCGCCGCAACCGCCGCAGTCGGGCTGCTGGTAACGCAATGGCAGCCCTACGAGATGGCCGAAGTGGCAGCCCACATCAGCCCCGAGATGGCCCTCACGGCCCTGCTCCAGCACCTGGAGGCCACGGGTACCGATACGCTGCAAGCCAGCACGCAGCTGCTGATTGCACCGGGATACGGGTTCCGGTTAGTCAATGGCCTCATCACCAATTTTCATCAGCCCGAAAGCACTTTGCTGCTGCTCGTAGCGGCGCTGCTGGGGCCAGGCTGGCGCGCAGTGTATAAGCACGCGCTAAGCTACGACTACCGCTTCCTAAGCTACGGCGACAGTTCGCTGCTACTGCCCTGAAGCACCTGAAAAAACCGATTATGGCCGCCACCCCAACTGCGGCACACTCCTTGCATCAACCTTTGTACGCAGGGAGCGTACAAACCCCTCATAACCCTTTTTCTTTCTTTTGACCCCATGAAAAAAGTAACCCTGTTGCTCGCATTCTCCGCTTTCGCTACCGCTGCTTTCGCGCAAACCACTCCTTCGACGGAAGTTAAGACGCGCGACAATGGCACCACCAAAGTGGTAACCAAAACCGGCAAAACCAACGTTGGCCAAGCCCTCGAAAACACGAAAGATGCTGCTGGCAACGTAGCCCACAAAACGGGTAGCGCCATGAAGCGCGGCGCGCACAAAACCAGCCATGCCGTGAAGCACGGTGCCAACAAAATGAGCGCCAAAACCAAAGAAGGTACCGAGAAAATGGAAGCCAAAACCGAATAGTCCTTTCCAAGAGCTGTTCCTTTCCGCTTTCCAGCAAGAGAAGCCCCGGCCTTGGTCGGGGTTTTTTCTTGCCTTATTATGTAGAAATGTGATTACTCCGCGCTGGGTTTTTCGCGCACTTCGTGCAGCACTTTTTCTACCACGCTACGCCCGAACAGGCTAAGGCCCGAATTGAGCACGACCAGGGCCGCCGTGCCAGCCATTATCCACTTTGATGCGGGTTGGCGTTGCTCTTTCAGGCTGCCGGCCCAATGCACCATGCTGGCGCCCGCGCCGATGGTGGCCAGCCCCAGCGGGGCAAAAATCAGCCATTTGGATTTATGCGTCATAGAAAAGAAGGGATGAGGGTGTAATGATGCGCCGCTTGCGCCGATTCAGCTTCCGGGCTGCCATCCGCACGTACCTTTCGGCTTTCTGCTTACGCACCGTGCCGGGCCGTGTTTCGCCTACGGATTTCGCCTTCGCTTTATGACGCCTTACGAACAACTGCTGCACCTCGCCTTCACCGCGCCCAACGACGTGAAGTACTACCTCACCCCCAATGCCTTGCAGGCCTACGACCTGCTGCGCAAAGCTTCGGCGGCGCAACGGCCCTTCCGGTTTGAGCAGGTGCGCCTGGGCCTGGCCATGGGGCTGCTCAAGCTGGTATCGGAACTGGGCGACCACGATGAGAGCCGCCAGGTGCTGGATGTGCTGCACCGCGCCCTGAACGAGGCCCGCTCGCCGGAGGATATTGACCGCATCATCGGCCGGGAGGCGCGCCTGTTCGACCGGCTGTACGAGAACCTGTACGTGAACGAAGAGGGCGAAGAGCTGCTCAACCTCTTCGGCCGCACGCTGGATGCCGATGCGCCCGAGCTGCTGGAAGCAGTAGCGCAGGAAGGCGTGGACCTGGCCCGCACCCTGGATTTCAGCCCCGATGGGGACGACTAAAACGCTTATCGGGACGTTGTGCCCAGCCAGCGTCTGCGCAGTTCAGGCATGACGCGCCAATGTGATTCACCCACCCAAAATCCTCCCCTCCCCATGTTTCTCAGCATTCTTGGTTTTATCATTCTGGTGCTGGGGCTCAATGCCAGCCGCTTCTCCGAACGGCTGGAACGGATGCGCGGTGGCCTCATTTTTCTCGGCGGCGCGTTTCTGATTCTGGGGCTGGCCCTGAGCACCATTGTGCAGGTGGGCGTGGGCCAAGTGGGCGTGCAAACGCTGTTTGGGCAGGTGCAGAAGCGCGTGCTGCAACCCGGCCTGAGCGTGGTAAATCCTTTGGTGGACGTGACCCGCTTCGACACCCGGACGCAGAACTACACCATGTCGGCGCAGCACGGCGAGGGCCAGCAGTCGGGCGACGATGCCATCCGCGTGCTCTCGGCCGACGGGCTGGAAGTCGTGATTGACCTCACCGTGCTTTACCATGTGGTGCCGGAACAGGCTCCCAAAATCCTGGCCACCATCGGCGAGGACTACCAGGATAAAATCGTGCGCTCCATTTCGCGCACCCGCATCCGCGACGGAGCCGTGTTCTACGATGCCGTGGCTTTATACTCGACCCGGCGGGAGGAATTCCAGACCCGCATTCTAGCCGCCATCGAAAAGGATTTCCGCACCAACGGCCTGCAACTCGACCAGCTCCTCATCCGCAACATTCAGCTGCCCGAATCGGTGAAACGCAGCATCGAAAGCAAGATTTCGGCCGAGCAGGACGCGCAGAAAATGCAGTTTGTGCTACAAAAGGAGAAGCAGGAAGCCGAACGCAAGCGCGTGGAAGCCCAGGGCATTGCCGACTACCAGCGCATTGTGAATACCGAGCTGAGCGACAAGCTGTTGCAGTACGAAACCATTAAGGCCAACCAGGCCATTGCCACTTCGCCCAATGCCAAGGTCATCATCATGGGCGGTGGGCGCGGCGCAACGCCGCAACTGCTGCTGGGCGATAAGTAGCCGTTGAACCGGAGCCACGGCCACGAAAAAGCCCCGTCGCAGCTGCGACGGGGCTTTTTTGCGTGCTTGAATCTGCCTACCGGTTAGAAGGTCGGATTTTGCACCAGCAACTCGTTCAGGTTGATGTCGTGCTGGGGGATGGGCAGAATCAGCTTGGGGTCGTTGGCCAGCACGGCGGGCACGGCGGGGTTGTCGGGCGTGGCCGGGACTGCGGGTGCGATGGTGGCATTGGTCCGCTTGAGGTCGTAGATGTGGAAGCCTTCGAAAGCCAGCTCCAGCTGGCGCTCGTGCAACACGTCTTCGAGCGTGACGGCGGTGAGCGGCGTTGCGCCCGACCGCGTCCGGATGCGGTTTACGTCGGCCAACGCATCGGCGGCATTGCCGGCTCGTACATCGGCTTCGGCCCGGATGAGGTACATCTCGGCCAGGCGAATGATGGGAATGTTCTGGCCGTAGGTGCGGTATTTGAGGCTGCGCAAGCGGCCGGGCCGGGCACCATCGCCTAGGTAGATGAGCTTGCGCGTGGCCGAAGCCGCCAGCGAATCGGTGCCGCGCGCGTCGCTATCCTCGTACTGGGTCGAGAAAGCGGGCAGTATCCGCACATCGCCCCGGCCCACGCCGCCGTCGCTGGCGAAGTAGGTAGCCAAGCCGTCGTTGGACGTGCCGGCGTTGTTCTGGTCGTTTTGCTGAAGCTCAAACAGGGTTTCGCTGCCGTTGCGGTTGGCGAAGATGGCGGCCACGGAGCCGGCCAGCGACTTGCCGCTGTTGGTGATAACCTCATCGGCGGCCGCGCGGGCATCCGTGAAGTTGCCTTGCTGCAAATACACGCGGGCCAGCAGCGCCTCGGCGGCGTAGGTGGTGGCGCGGGTGCCGTTGCTTTCCGGCAGCTTCTGCATGGCCATTGTCAGGTCGTCAATCACCTGGGCGTAGACCTGGGCCACGGTGGCGCGGGGCAGCTTCACGGTGGCCTGGTCAACGGTCGTGTTGGCCGAGAGCGTGATGGGCACGCCCAGCTGCGCATTGGGGTCGCCGGGCTGGTATTGCTGCGCGTAGAGCCGGACCAGCTCGAAATACATGGTACCGCGTACAAACCGCGCTTCGCCTTCATACTGCGCCTTCAGGCTGGCACTGGTGACCACGGGCAGGGCGCTGAGCACCAGGTTGGCCTGGTTGATGTCCTCGTAGGCCCGCTGCCAGATGCCGGCAGCCGTTGTGTTGAGCGACGTGAACGCCGACCGCGTCGCAATCTGGCGGTAGTTGGTGAACGTGCCATCCCAGCGGATGTAGCCTTCGGGGCCGATGAGTTCGGGCACCAGAATCAGGTCGGTACCGTACAGGCGCGGGTCGTCGAGCTTGGCGTACAGGCCCACCACGGCCCCGCCCACTTTCTCGGGCGTGGTGAGGGCCACCGAAACGTCGATGCCCTGTTGCGGAGCAATTTCCAGGGGGTCTTTGCAGCCGGTGAGGCTCAGCCCCAGGGCCAGGGCCAGCACGGCTGACCCAATAAATGTATGTTTCATATCGGAGAGGAAGTCAAAAGATTAAAAGCCCAGGTTCACGCCGGCCAGGAAGGTTTTGGCCAGCGGCGGCGTATAGAAATCGTGCCCCAGTACCGTGTTGGCATTGAAGAGACCCGATACCACCTCGGGGTCGTAGCCGGTGTATTTGGTGAATGTGGCCAGGTTCTGGCCCGTCACGTACACCCGCACCGATTGCAGGTAGCCCTTTTTCACCAGGTCAGCGGGCAGATTGTAGCCCAGGGTGAGGTTTTTGAGGCGGAAGAACGAGCCGTCCTGAATCCAGCGCGACGAGGTGCCCGTGCCGTTGCCTTCGCCGAAGCGGGCCTGCGGAATGTCGGTGATGTCGCCTTTTTTCTGCCAGCGGTTGAGCTGGTCGATGGTCTGGTTGTCGAAGAAATCGCCGTTTACCGACTGGTAGATGCCCGCGCCGTTGTAAATGTCGTTGCCGTAGGTGAACTGGCCCAGGCCACTAAAATCGAAGCCTTTGTAAGACATATTAAGCGTCACGCCGCCCGTGTATTTCGGGTTGGGGTTGCCCAGCTTCTGGTTGGGGGCGGTAGCGTAGTCTTTGGTCTTCGAGCCATCGGCATTGTAATAGAGCGCATTGCCGTTGTCGGGGTCAACCCCGGCGTACTTTTTACCCCAGAATACGCCAATGGGCTCGCCCTGGCGCACGCGGCTCAGCGTGTTGCCGCCGGGAATGATTTCATCCTTTAGCGTAGTGATGACGTTGCGGTTGAACGAGATGTTGCCGCCCACGCTCAGCTTAAAGTCGCCGTCCAGCACGCGGCCGGTCAGGGCCAGTTCCAGGCCACGGTTGCGCAGCGAACCGATGTTTTCGGTGATGATGCTGTAGCCGCCCGTGAAGGGAAGCTGGCGGTTGAGCAGCAGGCCGTCGGTGGTTTTCTGATACACGTCGGCTTCGCCGGTAATGCGGTTGTTGAGAAGCGCGAATTCTACGCCGATATCAACTTGCTTGGTGTTTTCCCAGGTCAGGTTGACGTTGCCCAGGCGGGTACCGCCCAGTGCCACCGTGGTAACCGGGGCCGTGCCCGACTGGTCGGCGTAGGGCAGCGCCGCAAACAGCGAGCGGGAAGCCAGGTTGGCAATTTCGGCGTTGCCGGTGAGGCCGTAGCTGGCGCGCAGCTTCAGGAAGCTCACCACGGCGTTGTCCTTCAGGAAACTTTCTTCCGAAACCACGTAGCCCACCGAGCCAGCCCCAAACGTGCCGTACGGGTTGTCCTTGCCGAAACGCGACGAGCCATCGCGGCGGATGCTGCCCGACACCAAGAACTTGTTGCGGAACGCGTAGTTCAGACGGCCAAAGTAGGAAATAAACGAGAAGCCCGTGCCAAATGACTGGTTGCCACTGGTTTTCACGGCAGCGCTGGCAATGCGGGTAAACTCCGACGTAGGGAAGCCGCGGCCTTCGGCGGCCGTCAGCTTGGTATCGGAGCGCTGGTAGGAGTAGCCGGCCAGGGCTTCAAAGCGGTTGTCATCGCCGAGGTTGAAGCCGTAGGTGGCCGTGTTGTTGGTGGTGTAGTTGATTACCTGGGTCTGGGCGCTGTAGGCGTAGCCCGTGGAGCCGCCGTCCTGCGTGCCGGCCCCGCGCACCAGGTCTTCGTTCAGGTTCAGGAAGTCGCCGCCCACTTCGGTGCGCAGCGTCAGCCCTTTCAGCGGCTCCCAGCTCAGAAAAGCCGTGCTGAAGGAGCGGAAGTTGCCAGCGCGGTTGCTGCCCAGCTGCTGGTCGAGCAGGTTGTTGTAGTACAGCGTGTTGGGGTTCAGCTTGCCCGATGTGGGGTCGTATACCGGCTGCAAGGGCGGCAGGGCGTTCAGCTGCAAGGGGTTGGCAAAGGCATTGTCATCCGAAACCCGGTCATTCACCGAGCGGGTGAGCGAGAGGTTGATGCCCACTTTCAGCTTTTCGTAGATGCTGTGGTCGAGGTTGAGGCGCACACTACCCCGCCGGAAACGGTTGCCGATGATGATACCCGTCTGGTCATTGAACGTGCCGCTCAGGTAAAAGCGCGTTTTGGCGTCGCCACCGGCCACGCTCACATCGTACTGGCTCACCGAGCCGTGGTCGCGGAAAGCCTGGTCGCCCCAGTTCACATCCGACTTCGAGTTGTAGTCAATTCCGCCAAAATCGGCGAAAACAGAGGCTACATCCGGGTAGGCGTTCGGGTCGGTGGGGTCTACATAGCCCGCGTTGAGAATGGCTTCGCCAAACAGCTCCTTGTACTGGGCCGCGTTCAGGAATTTCCGCTTGCGGGTGGGCGTGCTGCGGCCCACGTAGTAGCCCACGTTCACCTTGGTCTGGCCCTGGCGGCCTTTTTTGGTGGTCACGAGCACCACGCCGTTCGAGGCGCGCGAGCCGTAGATGGCCGATGACGAAGCATCCTTGAGGATAGAAATGCTCTCGATGTCGTTCGGATTGAGGTCGGCCAGCGGGTTGGCCCCGTCGGTATTGGCCTGCGACTGGTCCTGCGAGGTCACCGGAATGCCGTCAATCACGTACAGCGGCTGGTTTGAGGCCGTAACCGAAGCCGAACCGCGCACCCGAATCTGCACGCCCGCGCCCAGCTTGCCCGAGCCCTGGCTGATGGCCACGCCCGGCGTGCGACCCTGAATGGCCTGCTCAAAGCTCACCACCGGCTGGTTGGCCACGTCCTTGGCCGTGAGCTGGGTGACGGCCCCCGTCAGGTCGGCTTTCGTTTGCGTGCCATAGCCCACCACAATGGCTTCGGTGAGTTCGGTGGTGCTGGCGGCCAGCGTCACGTTGAGCGAAGTCTGGCTGCCCACGGCCACCGTCTGCGCTTTGTAGCCTACCGAGCTGATTACCAGCGTAGGATTGGGCTGCACGGTTAGGCTGAAGTTGCCATTGGCACCGGTGCTGATGCCGTTGGTGGTGCCTTGCTCCAGCACCGTAACCCCGGGGATGCCCCCGCCATCGGACCCGACCACCCGGCCGCTGATGGCCCGGCTTTGGGCCCAGGCCGAGGCAGAATACAGGCACGCCGCAAAGAGCAGCAGCAGTCTTAAATGAGTAATTAGTTTGTGTTTCATGAAAAATGGTTGGTTAACTGTTAAAAATGAACGAACCCCCGAATAGCAATTCGGGTAAAACGCAAAAAAAGCTGCCCGAAAACAAAAGACTGGCAATATTTTCATCCACCTAGTGCCAATCTCCTACCTCAAGATGCCTAAACGAAGGTAATTACACATCTTGAATTTATCCTTTCCATTAACATTTTCCGGCAGCCCTGTCATACTTCCCTACCTTTACCGCGCCATTACCCGCAGCGCTCCATCACCAATGCCGCTGATTTTTTCTTTGCTTCTCAATGCCCACCATTCATTACCTCACCACGGCCGAACCCATTGCCGCTGCCGCCGCGCACTTTGCCACCTTGCCGCGCATCGGCATCGACCTGGAATTTGATGATATGCGCCACCGTTATGGCCGCCACCTGGCACTTATTCAGGTGTTTGATGGCAACGAGGTGTATCTGATTGACCCCTTGCCCCTGCCCAACATGGCTGCCGACCTAGAACCGCTGTTCGCGGTGCTGCGCGACCCGGCCGTGGCCAAGATTTTCCACTCCTGCAAGTCAGATATTCTGTTGCTCGACGAGGTGTTCAGCGTCAATTGCCGCAACATCGTCGACACCAGCGTCCAGTTTACTTTATTGGCCGCCGAGGACAATAATATTTCGCTGGGCCGCCTCATTCAGTCCGAGTTAGGCTTTGAAGTTGACAAAGGCGAGCAGAAATCAAACTGGCTGAAACGCCCGCTCACGGAGGCACAAAAGGAGTACGCGGCGAACGACGTGCTCTACCTTTTTGAGCTCACCGACCGCCTCAGCGCCCGCCTCCAGGAGCTGGGCCGCGCCGACTGGGCCGCCCAGGAAAACCTGGCCCTTGAAGCTGTTCGCTACGGCCGCGACGACCCGCGCCCTTGGTCGCGCAACGCCGCCAAATTCAAGATTTCAGCCCAGGAAATGCCCATTTTTCGGGAGCTGTACATGCTGCGCGACGCTGTGGCCCGGCAGCTTGACCGCCCGCCCTACCACGTCCTTAGCAATGACCGGCTGGCCGAGCTGGCCCGCAACCCGCTCGAAACGGCCCTCCAGTTGCGCACCGCCAACGGCCTGCACCCCGAGCTGAAGCGCCCGCCCTACGCCGAGCAGCTACTGGCCATTGGCACCACCGATTTGGAGCCCGATGCCCCGCTGCCGGCCGACCAGCGCAAGTTCCCCTTCCGCCGCCGCCTTAGCGGCCCCGCTGCCGCCCGCGCCGATGCTCGCGAAGCCCTGCTTATGGCCCTGAAAGGCCACCTGGCCACCGACCACGGCAGCACCATGGCCAACATGGTACTCAGCAACCGGCTCATCGCCGACATCATTGAGCTGGGCACCGAGGCCGCCCTGCGCCCCTGGCAGCAGCAGCTCCTGAAAGGTTCGGCCGAGAAGCACGGCGAGGATTACGCCTCGATTGAGCAGCCTTTCTAGACCACGGATTCGCTCGGATTTTTCGGATTAATCGGATTTTGTGGGCGGCGCATCTTTCCGCGTAAATGCATAAAACAGAAAAGGCCACTCATGAGAGTGGCCTTTTCTGTTCAATTCGAGAAGCTCGTTCGCAGTGTTAATCGTCCACAAAATCCGATTAATCCGAAAAATCCGAGCGAATCCGTGGTCTAGAATTGCGCTTCCTCCGTGCTGCCTACCAAGGCGGCAGTGCTGGTCTGATTACTGGTCACTACGTTCTGCACGGCATCGAAGTAGCCGGTACCCACAAAGGATTGATGCTTCACGGCCTGGTAGCCATCCTTCGCCAGCGCAAACTCCCGCTCCTGCAACTCCGAGTAGCCGGCCATGCCGCGCTGGCGGTAGGCCTGCGCCAGCTCAAACATGCTGGTGTTGAGGGCGTGAAAGCCAGCCAGCGTGATAAACTGAAACTTGTAGCCCAGCGCGGCCAGCTCCTCGCGGAAGGTTTCCATCTGCTCCACGCTTAGCTTGGAAGCCCAGTTGAATGAAGGTGAACAGTTGTAAGCCAATAATTTGCCGGGGTATTGGGCATGAATGGCTTCGGCGAATTTACGGGCCTCACCCAGGTCGGGGTGCGAGGTTTCCATCCAAATCAGGTCGGCATACGGCGCGTAGGCCAGGCCGCGGGCAATACCAGCTTCCACCCCGCAGCGAATGCGGTAGAAACCCTCGTTGGTGCGCTCGGCTTCCTGGAGGATGAAGGGTTGGTCGCGCGGGTCTACGTCGGCCGTGAGCAGGTCGGCGGCGTCAGCGTCCGTTCGGGCCACGATGAGCGTGGGCACGCCCAGCACGTCGGCGGCCAGGCGGGCCGCCACCAGCTTGTTGATGGCCTCCTGAGTAGGCACCAGTACCTTGCCGCCCAGATGGCCGCATTTTTTGGCCGACGACAGTTGGTCTTCGAAATGCACGCCGGCGGCTCCGGCCTCAATCATCATCTTCATCAGCTCAAATGCATTCAGATTGCCGCCGAAGCCAGCCTCTGCATCGGCCACGATGGGTGCGAGGTAGTGAATGTCGCTCCGGCCGTCGAGGTGCTGAATCTGGTCGGCGCGCAGCAGGGCGTTGTTGATGCGGCGCACCACGGCCGGTACGCTGTCTACGGGGTACAGGCTTTGGTCGGGGTACATATGGCCCGCGCCGTTGGCATCGGCCGCCACCTGCCAACCGCTGAGGTAGATGGCCAGCAGGCCGGCCTGCACTTCCTGCACGGCCTGGTTGCCAGTAAGCGCGCCCAGCCCGGCCACGTACTCGCGGGTGTGCAGCAGTTCCCAAAGCCGCTCAGCCCCCTGCCGGGCCAGCGAGTATTCGATGTGTACGGAGCCTTGCAGCTTCACCACATCCTCGGGCGAGTACGGGCGCTGGATGCCAATCCAGCGGGGATTATGGGCCCAGTCGAGGGCGATTTCGGCGGCGCGTTGGGTTTGCGTTTTCATGGGACTTGGGGGTTAGGTTTGGGCAAAAGGGGACCGGGCTGCTTGTTGGAGCAGCTTTTTTGGGGTTCGGAAGTGGGATGTAGCGTGGACTCTGTGAGTCCACGCTACAGCGGGTTACGCCAGCTGCTCGTAGGCCGGCACGGTCAGGAATTCGATAAAATGCTCGCTCATCACCAGCTTATCAAACAGCCGGGCCGCGTTCAGGAAATGACCTTTTTCATAAGTTTCCTCCCCTACCTGAGCTTTTATTTTTTCCAGCTGCCCGGGCACCAGCGAGCGGTACAGCTCCGTGGTTACGGGGCGGCCATCGGCCAGCACCGTGCCCGGCGTATGCAGCCACTGCCACACCTGCGCCCGGCTGATTTCGGCCGTGGCCGCGTCCTCCATCAGGTTGTAAATCGGCACGCAGCCGTTGCCGCCCAGCCAGGAAGCCAGGTATTGAATGGCCACGTCGATATTCATTTTCAGGCCGTCTTCGGTGATGTTGCCGGTGGGCGCTTGCACTAAATCGGCGGCGGTGACATGCATGTCGGGGCGCTTGTTTTCGATTTGGTTGGGGCCGGGCATGAGGCGATTGAAGACTTCGAGCGCCACGGGCACCAGGCCAGGATGGGCCACCCAGGTGCCGTCGTGGCCGTTGGTGGCTTCGCGGATTTTGTCTTGGCGGACTTTTTCCAGCGCCGCATCGTTGGCGGCGGGGTCGTTTTTGATGGGAATCTGGGCAGCCATGCCGCCGATGGCGTGTACGCCTCGGCGGTGGCAGGTTTGCACCACCAGCGCCGAGTAGGCGGCCATGAAGGGCACGGTCATCGTCACCTCGGCGCGGTTGGGCAGGCGGAACTGCGGATTGAGGCCCAGGCGCTTGATGTAGCTGAAAATGTAGTCCCAGCGCCCGCAGTTGAGGCCGGCGCTGTGCTCCCGCAGCTCGTACAGGATTTCATTCAGCTCGAAAGCCGCTGGCAGGGTTTCAATAAGCACCGTGGCTTTGATGACGCATTTGGGCTGTTTCAACGACCATTGCGCGAAGCCGAACACATCGTTCCACAAGCGGGCTTCGAGGTGGCTTTCGAGCTTGGGCAGATAGAAGTATGGGGCCGTGCCCCGGGCACAGAGCTCGTGGGCATTGTGGAAATAGTAGAGGCCGAAATCCAGCAGCGAGGCGCTGATGGGTTCGCCATCGACCAGAATGTGCTTCTCCACCAAATGCCAGCCGCGCGGGCGTACCATGAGTACGGCGGTTTTCTCGTTCAACCGGTACTCTTTGGTGGGCGTGCTGAGCGAGATGGTGCGGCGCACGGCATCGCGCAGGTTAATCTGGCCCTGGATGACGTTGGTCCAGGTGGGCGCGTTCGAGTCCTCCAAATCGGCCATGAACACGCTGGCTCCGGAGTTCAGGGCGTTGATAATCATCTTGCGCTCCACGGGACCGGTGATTTCCACGCGGCGGTCGAGCAGGTCGGCGGGCAATGGCGCTACCGTCCAGTCCTGCTCACGCAGGCGCTGGGTTTCGGGCAGAAAATCGGGCAGGATGCCGGCGGCAAAATCGGCCTGGCGCTCGGCGCGGCGCATCAGCAGCGCCTGCCGGGTGTGGTCGAAGCGGCGGTGCAGCTCGGCCACGAAGGCCAGGGCCGAGGGCGTGAGAATTTCGGCAAAGGCCGGCGAGTAGGTGCCGAGGACCTTCACCCGCTCGGGGGTGAGATAAACTGGCGGAAGGGCGGGAGCAACGTCGATGAAAGTCATGGCTGATTCAGGTTAATGGTGAGCAATGAGTGGCAGAAGTTTGTTTTCAGTGATTAGACCTGATGCTTCTTGGCCGGGCCTGACACAAACATACGCTGCGAATTTTATTTTACCAGCGAATATTCGCTAATAAAATAAAATTCGCTAAAATCATGTCTTTAGCTAAGCCGCCGTAGCTTCGTTAAAAGAACCTGTGTGGGGAATGGTGCCGGTTTATGCGGTGAGCCCCCGCTGACTGCAAAGCCAGAATTTTATTTTCCCTATGCTCAATCACGGCCAGGTCGTTCGCCTCATTTTTGGTCTCAAGCTGCGCGAGCTGCGGCAGGAGCGCAGCCTCAGCCCGGCCGAGCTGGCGCGGGTCTGCGACGTGTCGGTGAGCTACCTGAACGAGATTGAGAAGGGCAAGAAGTACCCCAAGGCCGACAAGATTCTGAGCCTGAGCAAGGCCCTGGACGTGCGCTACGACCAGCTCACTTCGCTGGAGCTGCCGCGCCGCCTGGAGCCCATCGGCGAGCTGCTGAACTCCAAGCTGCTGAAGGAGTTTCCGCTGGAGATGTATGGGCTGGAGCCGGCCCGCATCATCGAGCTGATTGCCAATGCGCCGGCCCGAATGAATGCCTTCATCAGCACGATTTTCGAGATTGCGCGCAACTACGAGATGCGCCAGGAACACCTGTTTCTGGCCGCGCTGCGCTCGTTTCAGGAGATGCACGACAACTACTTTGAGGACCTGGAGCAGGACGTGCGCGCCTTCGTGGGCAGCCACCAGTTGAGCACTGCCGCGCCGTTTGACCTGAACCAGCTGGAGCGCGTGCTGACCCAGGAATACGGCTACACGCTGGACCGCGAAACGCTGGGCCGGCACGCCGTGGCCACCCAGGCGCGGCTGCGGAGCGTGTTTCAGCCCAAAACCAAGCGGCTGCTGCTGCGGCCGGGCCTGAGCCGGGGCCAGCAGGCCTTCGTGCTGGGCCGCGAGGTGGCGTTCAATTACCTGAAGCTGACGGAGCGGCCCTACGTGAGCAGCAGCCTGCAGGTGCGGTCCTTCGATGAGGTGCTGAACAACTTCAAGGCTTCTTACTTTGCCGGGGCGCTGCTGATGGAGGAGGAAAGCCTGCTGCGCGACGTGAAGAAGGTTTTCGGGGCCAAAAAATGGCAGCCCGAACTGCTGCTGAGCCTGATGACGCAGTACGACGTGAGCCCCGAGATGTTTATGCAGCGCCTGACCACGCTGCTGCCGCGCCATTTCGGGCTGCAAAGCCTGTTCTTCCTGCGCTTCGACCAAGCCGATTCCCTCGCGCCCTATGAGCTGACCAAGGAGCTGCACCTGGCCCGCCTGCACAACCCCCACGGCAACGAGTTGAACGAGCACTACTGCCGCCGCTGGGTGAGCCTGCGTCTGCTGGACGAGGCCCGCGCCCTGCCCCTGCCCGACACCGCCGAAGCCCCCGTGACCGTGGCCGGCGCGCAAAAATCCCGCTACTTCGGCACCGAGGATGAATACCTCTGCTTCACGCTGGCCCGCGCCGGCACCCCCACCCAAATGGCCCTGAGCGTGACCATCGGCCTGCGCTGCGACGACAACCTGAAGCAGCACGTCCGTTTCCTGGCCGACCCGGCCCTGCCCTTTCGCATCGTGAACGAAACCTGCGAGCGCTGCCCGATTGCGGACTGCGAGTCGCGCGCGGCGGCCCCCACCGAAATTGTGCGGCTGGCCGAACGGGCGGCCTTTGAGGCGGCCGTGGCGGAGCTGGTGGAAGGCAAAGTCTGATGCGGCGCGGCTACTTAATCGGCGGGATATTATTGGTGTTGCTGCTCGGCGTGGCAGGCTATGTGGGGTGGCGCGTGGCATACCGCCCCAACGTCACCGCCTTTGCCGAAGGCCCGGCCTACCTATACATCCGCACCGGCACGGGCTACGCGGCGGTGCTCGATTCGCTTGAAAAACACGAGCTGCTCATCGAGCCCGCCACCTTTCGCTGGATGGCCGAGCACCACGACTACCCGCCCCACGTAAAGCCCGGCCGCTACCGCCTCGACCCCGGCATGGGTAACCTCGACCTGTTGAAAATGCTGCTGCGAGGCCACCAGGACACAGTGCGCTTCGAGCTCAAGCCCTTTCACTACCTCGACCGCCTGCCCCGACAGCTGAGCCGGCAGCTCGAAACCGATTCCTTCAAGCTGGAGCTGTTGCTCGGCGATAATGAGGGCCTGCAACGGCGCTACCACCTCGATACCTGCACCATCCGCACGATGTTCATTCCGGGCCAGTACCGGCTGCTGTGGAACACCAGCGCCCCGGTTTTCCTCGATACCATGGCCGCCCGCTACCGCCGGTTCTGGCGGCCGGAGCGGCAGGCCCGGGCCGATTCGCTGAAGATGACCCGCACCCAGGTGAGCGTACTGGCTAGCATTGTGCAGCGCGAAACTGCCCAGCCCACGGATAAGCCCCTCATCGCCGCCGTCTACCTCAACCGCCTGCGCAACGGCCAGCCCCTGCAAGCCGACCCCACCCTGCTTTGGCCCCTGCACGGCCTGGGCACCCGCAAGCGCGTGCTCAACGTGGACAAGAAAGTTGACTCCCCCTACAACACCTACCGCCACAAGGGCCTGCCGCCCGGCCCCATCACCACGCCGCTGCCCGGCTCGCTGCTGGCCGTGCTCAAACCGGCGCACAACAAAAACCTGTTTTTCTGCGCCCGGCCCGACGGCAGCGGCTTCTCCGATTTCGCCGAAACCTACGCCGCGCACAAGCTGAATGCCCGCCGCTACCAGCACCGCCTCGACAGCTTGGGCGTGAAGCGCTGAAAAAAGACTTTAAGCGTAATCGATTTGAACTGTATACCAATAAACTAGTATCAAAACCGTATCGACCGCGCCCCAACTGCTTTAAAATCTTGTTTGAAGGGGTGCGGCCGTCACCGGAAGGCCTCAAATACGATTTTAAAGCGGTCTGGTCGTTACCGAAGGGCATCCCACAGGTATTCAGGGCACTCCGGCCGAGTCCGGACCGCTTCATACTCCTGTTGGAGGCAGTCCGGCCGTTGCCGGAGGGCTTTATACTGCGTTATCACGGGTCCGGCTCCGGGAAATGCCGCCGAACTTCATTTCTTAACACCTGCCATGCAAGGGCAACTGGGCTGCTACCCGTGGGCTGTGTACATTTGTTTCCCAATTTTCCGCAAAACCGCCCGTATGCGCCAACCTCTTCTTTTTCTGATTCCTGTCTTCTGTGGATTAACGGCTTCGTCGGCCCTGGCCAGCGGCTACGACAGTGGCCCGCAGGGTGCCCGGGTGCTGGGCCTGGGCGGGGCCAGCACGGCTTACATCAACAGCATTGCCGGCCTGAGCACCAACCCCGGCCTGCTGGGCCAGTGGGCCGACTCCCTCACCCGCGTGAGCCTGGGGGGCATCGGCCAAATACGGCGGGCCTCCTTTGTGGGCCAGGACACCTACCAGCGCACCGACCAGGACCTGGTGGTGCAGCCCGGCGGCTACCTCTACGCCACCCACGCCCTGAACAAGCGCGTGGCCCTGGGCCTAGCCGTCACCACGCCCTACGGCTACCACACCAAATGGCCCAGCACCTGGGAAGGCCGCTCCGTGATTCAGGAAAGCCAGCTCAATACCTACTTCGTGCAGCCCACGGTAGGCTTTCGGCTCAACGACAACTTCAGCGCCGGCGTGGGTTTTGTGTATGCCTTTGGCAAATACACCCAGCGCCGTGCCCTAGGCCAGTACGATGACCCGGCGGCTCAAACCCAACTCAGCGCCAGCGGCTCGGGGTTTGGGGTGAACGCGGGCCTGTACGGCCGCAGCGGCGACAACCTGTCCTTCGGCATCAGCTACCGCAGCCCCGTGCAGCTGAAAATGAACAATGGCACCCTCACCACCACCGGCGTGCCTGCCCGCGATGCCAGCGTGGCCCCGGCCTCCTCGGCCTTCACCACCCGCATCAGCATGCCCAGCACGCTGTCCGTGGGCATCGCCGACCGCATCACCAGGAAATTGCTGCTCACCTTTGACTTCTCCTTGAGCGGCTGGAGCACGGTCGATTCGCTGAAGCTGAACGTGGCCGCCACCGGCAGTGCCCCCGCCCGCACCCAAAGCAGCGTGCGCCGCTACGAGGATGCCCTGAGCTTCCGCGTGGGCACCGAGTACCAGGTAAGCCCCAAGCTGACCGTGCTCGGCGGCTTTCATTACGACGAGACGCCCGTGCGCGACGAGTATATTAACCCCGAGTTTCTCGACGCTAACCGCGTGGGCGTATCGGCCGGCCTGTGCTACCAGTTCAGCACCCGCCTGAGTCTGGAAGGCGCCTATTCCTTCGACTACGGCCAACTGCGCACCGCCCGCGTGGCCCTCGCCGATGAGAAGGTGGCCAACGTGGCCGGCACCTACCGCATGGCCGTCAACACGGCCTCGGTGGGCATTGCGGTAGCCTTCTAGGCCCGCCGCACTTCCCCTCATTCTGCATTTTCGTTTCCGATTTCCGCGATGAAGCATTTCTCTTTTACGCTCCTGGGCCGCGCCGGCCTGGTGGCCGCCACCGCCCTGATGCTCACGGCCTGTGCCCCCACCCAGGACACCCCCGCCCCCAGCGCCAGCCTCAACCTGAGCCACTACCTGGCCGTGGGCGACTCCTACACGGCCGGCCTGAGCGCGGGCGGCCTCACTCGCACCAGCCAGGAATACTCGTTTCCAAACCTGCTGGCCCAGCAGTTCGCGCTGGCCTCGGGCGGGGGCAGCTTCACGCAGCCGCTGCTGGAGCCGGGCACGGGCTCGGGCTACCTGAACTTTGTCGACTTCGCGTCTACGGGCTTGGTGCGCAGCACGCGCGTGGCCGGGCAGGCCCTGCGGGGCAGCGCCGTTATCAACCCCGGCACCTGCGGCACCCCCGACACGACGCGTCTGCTGGTGCGCTCAGCCACGGCCAGCGCCCTGCCCCAGAACCTGGGCGTGCCGGGCATCACCCTGGCCCAGCTCGAAACCATCGGCTTGGGCAATGAGGCCAACGCCCGCCCCGGCGTGGCTTTCAACCCCTACTTTGAGCGCCTGCTGCCGGCCGCCGACAGCCGCACCTACCTGCAAGCTGTGACCGATGCGGCCGCCACGGCTACCTTCTTCACCTACTTCCAAGGTCTCGACGACGTGATGCCCTACCTGCGTAGCGGCGGCCAGTGCGGGGCTAATGCGGCCGCGGTGCCCAGCATCACCATCATGCGCAACAACGTCCGCAAGGTGCTCGACCGCCTCACGGCCAAAGGCCAGCCGGGCGTCATTATTCGGCTGCCCACGCTTACCAGCCTGCCATTTTTGCGGGCTGGGCAGGGCCTGAGCCTGGAGGCTCGTCTGCAAGCCAGCTTCGGCGACACGGCCCGCATCTACATCGCCGACCCAATTGGCGTGAACCCGGCGGTGCATATCACCAACGACGACTACGTGCTGGCCACGGCCCTCGGCCGCATTGGCCGCCCCACGCCCGTGGTGGTGAACGGCACAACACTGATGCTGCCCTACGGCCGCGACAGCCGCAACCCCATCCGCGATGCTGATGTGCTCGATAAATCGGAGGAATTGAACCGGATTAACGGCGTGGTAACCAGCTATAATGGCGAGCTTGAACGCTTGGCCAGAGACGTTTACAAGCTCCCCATCCTCACTCCTACGGGCAGCTTAACTACCCTGGACCCGGATTTGCTGCTTTTCAACCAGGTATCCGGTGTTATTTCGGCGGCCGGCGTGCAATACTCGCCCGAGCTGGTGCGGGGCAATTTCTTCTCGCTGGATTACTACTCGCTCACGCCACGCGGCAACGCCCTGCTGGCCAACACCATCATTGCCGCCCTCAACCGCGCCTACCGCACCCAAATCCCGGCCATCGACGTGAACAAGCTGCCGGCAACGGCGCAATAGTGCCGGGCTGGCCGGTCTGTTCATCCTGTTAATTCGATTGAAAGAAACTCCGTGGTCTGGTCCTCTTGAAAGGGCTGAACCACGGAGTTTTTTTCACTGAATAACCGTGTGTTTTGCCGTGACTATTGCAGCCTGTACAGGCGCAGAGGCAGCGAGTCGGCCCGGGCGGCCTGGCACGCGGCCAGGGTTTCGGCGTAGCCCAGCCCCGTGAACTCGGAATGCTCCAGAAACAGCAGCGGCCGGTGCAGCGGCGGCTCGGGCCAGGCCGCCACCGGGCGCTGGGCCTGGAGCGAATCGAACCGGGCCACGCCCGCTACGTGCCGGTAGCCATCAAGTAGCACGTACTGCACGCCCTGGCGGCGCAGGGTGGCCAGCTGCCGCTCATCCGTGACGACGGTCAGGGTTTGTTGCTTATTCAGGTACGGGGCCAGGCCCAGGCTCACGGTGCTGGCCACCCGGGTGGCCCCGTGCTGCCGCAGCCACGCCGCCACCTGCGGGTAGTGCGTGGGCAGCGGCGCGAATAGCTCCTGTTGAATGCGGAATACATTCTGGCCCACGGCCGCCAGCAGCACCCCGGCCAGCGCCCAGCCGGGCAGCACGCGCCGGCCGCTCAGCACGGCCAGCGCAGCCAGCGGCAGGTAGGCAAACAGCAGCCCCCGGGGCGCTTTTACCACCAGGGACATGCCGGTCAGCAGCAGCGCGGCCCACACCAACAGATAGAGCAGCACCGGCCACTGCCGGGTGGCGGCCCACCCACCGGCCCGCCACTGGCGCAGCACAAGCCAAGCGGCCAGCCCCAGCCCCAGCAGCAGCGGCGACTCGAAGCGGCCCAGGTAGCGGAAGTAGTATAGAAAATCGGGTTGCAGCGTAGCCTGCCGGCCCGCCAGGTTAGCAGTTTTGGGCAGGGCCACGCGCACGTAGAAGGCCAGCCAGCGGTACCACGGCAGGCCCACCAGCCACCCCAGCGCGCCCAGCAGCACGTAGGGCGCGGCCAGGATGCTCAACACCCGCCCCCAGACGCGCGGCTGCCGCCACAGGCCGTCGGCCTGCCACCATTCCAGCACTACGAGGATGGGAATGGTGAACAGAAATTTATAATCCACACTCAGGCCCAGCGCCAGCCACAGGGCCACGAGGGGCAGAGCACTGAGCCGGGGCTGCTGCAAGCGCGCCAGGTGGCTGCGCAAAAGCCCCGCAAAAAGCACGAGGTTGAGCGAGCTCATGGTGAAATCGCGGCCCGAAAACGTGAGCAGCAACGAGGTGCCGCCCAGCAGCACCAGACCCGCCGCTTCGGGGCCGCTGAGGCTGGCTTTGCGACTCACCCAGGCCGCGAAAAACCCCAGCCCGGCCACGCCGAGCAGCGCATTGATGGTTTGGAATACCAGAAAGCGCTGCGCGAACAATGCCACCGGCAGGTAGAAAAGATTAAACCCGGGGCTGCCGTGGTGGAAAAGCTGGGAGAAATCGCCGTGCGCCAACTGCTGGGCTATCTGCCAGTTGCGCACCGAGTCGAAGTCGGGTGCGCCGGCCTCGGCCAGCCGCCACAGCCGGGTGCTGGCCACCAGCAGCAGCGCCCCCAGCAGCCACGAGCGGCGGGTAGCGGAGAAGGGGTCGTTATTTGCGGGGTCAGATGGGAGCATGAGCGGTGGCGCGGACGGGCGCGAAGGTCGGCACACCCGTCGCAACATTCGGTTCAGCTTCCGGCTTTACCCGTTTCACTAAAAAAATATGCGTCTCGTTATTCAACGCGTCAGCGAAGCCTCGGTTACCGTCGGCGGTCAGGTTACGGGTCAGATTGGCCCGGGCCTGCTGGTGCTGGCCGGCTTCTCCCCTACCGATAACACGGTTTCCCTCACCTGGATGTGCCGCAAGCTGGTGCAGCTCCGCATTTTCGGCGATGATAATGGCCAAATGAACCGCAGCGTGCAGGACATCGGCGGGCAAATCCTGGTGGTGAGCCAGTTTACACTACTGGCCGATGCCCGCAAGGGCAACCGCCCCAGCTACATCGGGGCCGCCCCACCCGCCGTGGCCGAACCGCTTTATGAGCAGTTTGTGGCGATGGTGACTGCCGAGTTGGGCCGGCCCGTACCCACCGGCATCTTCGGAGCCGATATGAAAGTCAGCCTGCTCAATGATGGCCCGGTGACCATCGTACTCGATTCGCCGGCCTAAACTCCGCCCCTTTATTTTCCAAATATGACCCTCGAAGAAGCCCAGAAGACCGTTGACACCTGGATTACAACCACCGGCGTGCGCTATTTCAACGAGTTGACCAACATGGCCATCCTCACGGAAGAAGTGGGTGAAGTGGCCCGTCTCATCTCCCGCCAGTACGGCGAGCAGTCGTTCAAGGAATCGGACAAGGGCCGCGAGCTGGGCGACGAGCTCGCAGATGTCCTGTTCGTCGTCATCTGCCTCGCAAACCAAACCGGCGTCGACCTCACCGAGGCGATGACCCGCAACCTAGCCAAGAAAACCCAGCGCGACAGCCAGCGACACCAGGATAATGAGAAGCTGAAGTGATTCAAATAGTTATAAAGGCCGTCATACTGAGCGAAGCCGAATCATCTCTACAGCATTAGTAATTATTTACTTACACGGTATAGATGCTTCGGCTTCGCTCAGCATGACCTTCTTCTATGTGCGGACTAACCGGTCCTCCCGCCACACGGGCAACACGTCGGCATAGGAATCAATCCGCAGGCAGAACTCAAAATCCTTGCTGGCCTCCAGTGAATTAAGCCGCCGAACATGGGCCGATTGCAGCAGATACGCTGGCAAGTCAGCCTTGCCCTGCTCCCACAAATTCAGGGCGGCCAGCGTGGCATCGGAGCCGCGCACGTCGAAATCCGCACTCAGCCGCTCGGCCAGCGCACCGCCGAATACGGTGTCTTCGAGGCAGAACTGGCCCTTCCAGCCAGCGCACACCACCAGTACATCGCGCTGCTGGCGGCGGGCGAATTCCGCCACGGCCGCCAGATTCAGGAAGCTGCCCACTACTACCGCTTCCGCCGCCAGCGAGCGGCGCAGCGCCGCCGTGCCATTGGTCGTGCTGATGGCGAGCGCGCGGCCGCGCACCGGCCGGGCCGCATCGAGAAAGCCGAATGGCGAGTTACCCAAATCAAAGCCGGAGGCAGCGAGGCCGTCGCGCTCGGCGGCAGTCAGGCTGCCGTGCTGCTGGCCGTAGGCAGTGCATTCCTCCAGCGAAGCCACCGGGAAAACGTGGGTTACCCCCTCCCCCAGCGCCGTGACGATGGTGCTGGAAGCCCGCAAAATATCCACGATAACGGCCACCTTACCGCGCAGGTTATACAAGGGCAGCAACTCGGGCGAAAAACAAATGTCTAGTTTAGGCATAAAACGAGTAGCGCGAAATTTCATTTCGCGTCGCCGCGCAGCGACGAATAAGACGTTGGATGAAAGCTAAAAAAAGGCGGCACCGCGCCAAATAGCACGGTGCCGCATTCGCCGCAAGGTGGCACCGCGAAACAGAATTTCGCGCTACTCCGGCAGCTACTCCTCTGTGCCTTTGGTCAGCGGCAATTTGCTCACCGTGGCGGGCAGGTTCTTGCCGCGAATCTGGACGAAAATCTGCGTGCCGGGGGCCGCCAGCTCGCTTTTCACGTAGCCCATGCCAATGCCTTTGCTGAGCGAGGGCGACTGCGTGCCGCTGGTGACGTCGCCGATTTTCTGGCCGGCGGCGTCTACTAGTTCGTAGTGGCCGCGCGGAATGCCGGGACCGTCCATCACGAAGCCCACCAGCTTTTTGGTCACGCCGGCTTCCTTCTGCTTCTTGAGGTTTTCGGAGTTGGTGAAGTCCTTGGTGAACTTGGTAATCCAGCCCAGGCCGGCTTCGAGCGGCGAGGTGGTGTCGTCGATGTCGTTGCCGTAGAGGCAGTAGCCCATTTCGAGGCGCAGGGTGTCGCGCGCGCCCAGGCCAATGGGCTTGATGCCGTAGGGCTGGCCGGCGAGCATGATTTTATCCCAAACCATCGCGGCGCTCTCGTTCGGAATGTACAGCTCAAACCCGCCCGCGCCGGTGTAGCCGGTGGCCGAAATAATGACATCGGGCGCGCCGGCGAAGGTGCCCTGCACGAAGGAATAGTACGGAATGCTGCTCAAATCCACGTCGGTGAGCGACTGCAGCGCGGCCTGCGCCTTCGGGCCCTGCACGGCAAACAGGCTGGTGCGGTCCGAGATATCCTCCATTTCCACGCCCTGCGTGTTGTGGTGCTGAATCCAGTTCCAGTCTTTTTCGATGTTGGAAGCATTGACTACCAGCAGGTAGTCCTCATCGGCCAGCTTGTACACCAGCAGGTCGTCCACGATGCCGCCGTCGTGGTTGGGCAGGCAGGAGTATTGGGCTTTGCCATCGGTGAGCTTGCTGGCGTCGTTGCTGGTCACGCGCTGGATGAGGTCGAGGGCCTGGGGGCCGCGCAGGCGGAATTCGCCCATGTGCGACACGTCGAACATGCCCACGGCGCGGCGCACGGTATGGTGCTCATCGAGGTCGGAAGAGTAGCGCACCGGCATGTCGTAGCCGGCGAAGGGCACCATTTTGGCACCCAGCTCGCGGTGCTTGCTATCGAGGGTAACGGTTTTCAGGGAAACGGTCATGTATGTGGCGGGTTGGCGGATGGGTGGGTTGGCGAATGGTGCTGCAAAGGTGGGGCAAAAAAGAAAAGCCGCTTCATTCTGAAGCGGCTTTTTCTGTAGCGCGAACTTTGTAGTTCGCGTCCCGGAACGATTTAAAAGGCGCGGGAACGCGAACTACAAAGTTCGCGCTACGGCTAATTATACAGCCACCATCCAGTTATGCACATCGGCACCTTCGCCGGTGCGAATGGCATCCAGGGCCGCGCCTACGCGCTTCGAGAAGGCTTTGGGGCCAACTGCGGGCAGCTCGTAGTCGTGACCTTCGTAGCCGATAACGGAGATGGGCGCGATGGTGGCGGCAGTACCAGCTCCAAAGGCTTCTTCCAACTTGCCGGCCTGCAGGGCTTCCATGATTTCGCGGCTGCTCACTTTGCGCTCTTCCACGGGCAGGCCCATGTCGTGGGCCAGTTCCAGCACGCTGCGGCGCGTGATGCCATCGAGGATGCTGGTGCTGAGGGCGGGCGTCACCACGCGGCCATCAATCACGAAAATGGCGTTCATCGTGCCCGACTCTTCCACGTAGCGGTGCTCCGAAGCGTCGGTCCAGATGAGCTGGTTGTAGCCTTCCTGCTGAGCCAGCTTAGTGGGGTACATGGCCGCGCCGTAGTTGCCGGCGTTTTTGGCAAAGCCCGCGCCGCCCTCGGCCGAGCGCACGTACTTCTGCTCGAAGCGTACGCGCAGGGGCTTATTGTAATACAGGCCCACTGGGCAAGTGAAAATCACGAATCGATATTCCTCCGACGGCCGCACGCCGATGAAGCCATCGGTGGCAAACATGAACGGGCGGATGTAGAGCGAGCTGCCGGCAAACGTGGGCACCCAGCCCGCATCGAGCTTGATGAGCTCGCGCAGCCCCTGCATGAACAGTTCTTCCGGGATGGTGGGCATGCACATACGCTCGGCCGAGGCGTTGAGGCGCGCCCAGTTGTCGAGAGGACGAAACAAGGCCACGCCGCCATCGGTCTGGTGGTAGGCCTTCATGCCTTCAAAAATGGCCTGGCCGTAGTGCAGGGCCGAGTTGGCCGGGCTCACGGAGAGGTCGCCGTAGGGCAGAATCTGGGCGTCCTGCCACTCGCCGTCGCGGTAATCCACCACGAACATATGGTCAGCGAAAACTTTGCCGAATTCGAGGTTGTCGAAGTCTTGCGTGGCCAGACGCGAGGCCGTGCTTGGCTGCGTATGAATCGGAAGAATGTCTATCATAAAAAGGCAGTTACGAGGTAAGCGTGGGTGGGATTTTCCGAGTACGGAATTGGAGAGCGAGTGGGTAATTAAGCGGGTATTTTGCAGGAGAGAACGTCGCGCATATCATAATCTATGCATGACGTTTTATTGTAGCAGTTCGGTTCAGATGCGGGCCTGCCAGGTCACTTCTTCCACGCCCAACTCGTGGGCCATGGCCCGGCTTAGCACAAACAGAAAATCAGACAGGCGGTTCAGGTACACCACCACCAGTTCGGCCACAAAAGCGTCTTCGGCGAGGTGAATGACGAGGCGCTCGGCGCGGCGGCACACGCAACGGGCTACGTGGGCGTGGCTTACGGCCGGGTGGCCGCCCGGCAGAATAAAGGCACGCAGTTCGGGTAAATCGAGGTTGAGGCGGTCCATTTCGTCTTCCAGCAGCGTCACATCGGCGGCGTGCAGGTCGGGCAGTTTCATTCTCGACTTCTCGGGGTCGGCCGCCAAGGCCGAGCCGATGGTGAACAGGCGGTCCTGAATCTCTTTGAGCAGGGGCCGACGGGCGGCATTCACCTCCTGGTCGCGCACCAGCCCGATGTGGGAGTTCAGCTCGTCCACCGTGCCGTAGCACTCGATGCGCAGGCTACTCTTGGGCACGCGGGTGCCGCCAATGAGGGAGGTCAGGCCTTTGTCGCCAGTTTTGGTGTAGATTTTCATGTTGATTTAAGTGCTAACGCTTTTAAAACGTCATGCTGAGCGCAGCCGAAGCATCTCTACTGCGCAACTAATTGGGTTTACTATTACGGTAGAGATGCTTCGGCTGCGCTCAGCATGACGGCCTTTCTAACGGCCGTTCAACTTAGTGGCCGGCTACGGCGTGCTTCATCACGTCGTGGTTGATTTCGTCCGTCTCCACCAGCCCGTCGCGCAGGCGCACGATGCGGTGGGCGTAGCGGGCAATGTCCTCTTCGTGCGTCACCATGATGATGGTGTTGCCCTTGGCGTACAGCGCCTCAAACAGGTCCATGATTTCGTGGCTGGTTTTTGAGTCGAGGGCGCCGGTGGGCTCATCGGCCAGCAGCACGCTGGGGTTGTTGACGAGGGCGCGGGCAATGGCCACGCGCTGGCGCTGGCCGCCGCTCAGCTCATTGGGGCGGTGTGAGGCTCGGTCGGCCAGGCCCACCGAGCGCAGGCTTTCCATGGCGCGCTCGGTGCGCTCGCGCTTGCTCAGACCGGCATAGATGAGCGGCAGGGCCACGTTATCTAGGGCGCTGGAGCGGGGCAGCAGGTTGAAGCTCTGGAAAACAAAGCCGATTTCCTTGTTGCGCACTTCAGCCAACTGGTTGTCGCTCATGCGGCTCACGTCCTGCCCGTTGAGGATGTACTGGCCCTTGCTGGGCGTATCGAGGCAGCCAATAATGTTCATCAGCGTGGACTTGCCCGAGCCCGACGGCCCCATAAACGCCACGTACTCACCGCGCGGAATCTTGATGCTCACCGAGCGCAGCGCGTGGATTTCCTCGGTGCCCATCACGTAGGTTTTGGCGATGTCCGTGGTTTCAATAACGTTCGGATTCATGGAGCAGGGAGCTTATTGCAGAGGTGAGGAAACGGGTGCTTCGGAGAAGGACGCCCCGGCCGCCGCGCGGGCTGCCTGATGAGCGGTGTACTCCGTTGCTAAAGTAGCATACGTAGCGGGCGGGAGCAGCCGGCGCAGCTGGGCCAGGGCCTCGGCGGCGTATTCGGTCAGGCCGGCATCGGCGGCGGCCAGCACGTAGGCCTTCAACAGCGGCAGCGACTGCGGGTTTTCATCGAGGCCGGTGCGCAGGGCCGAGTAGGCCGCTGTGTAGTCGTGCCGGCGCGAGTAGAATCCCGCCGCCGCGAGGACGGCCGGCGCGTTGAACGGGGCTTCGCGCACAATGCGCTGGTAAAGCTGTTTCTCCAAAGCTGTCTGGCTGCGCAGTCGAGCCAACACAGCCTGACCATAGAGAACAACTCCAACGGGCAATATTTTGCCATTTCCATTTGTCGCTTCAAAAGAGGCTATTTTAGTGAGCCAAGCTTCCAAAGCTACCGGAGTTCTATCTTTTGCCATCGCATCAATATGAACGTTCCAATGCAGTCGGTCCTCAAAATCGCCCCATTTATTATTCATCTCACGAAGGGCTCGCCGTGCATTTTGCTTATCCGTTGAATCTATCAAAGCATTCAATTCCTTTTGAATCACGCTCAGCGAATCCGGCCCATAACTAGCAAGCAGCGCAAATGAACGAGCGGGAAGCGTACCATTAAATCCATTACGGGCGGCCGAAGCTATTTGCTCAGCGGCAACAGCATACTGTTCTTGCTGCAACTGCCATAGCCCTAGCAAATACTGGAAATAGGCCGAAGTAGCCGCAGTACCCGCCGCCAGCGGCAACAGCAGTTGCCGCGCCACCTGCTCCTGCCCCAGCGCGTGCCGCGCCAGCGCCTGCAGAAACAAGAGCTGCTCGTAGTAGCTGGCATTGGCCGGCTGCGTGGCCAAGCGGTTTAGTTGCGTAAACAAGGCAGGCGTGAGCTGGGCCTTGCGCCGGGTCACGTCCCACAGCACCGCGTGGTAGAGCTGGGCAAAGCTGGCTTCGTCCAGCACCTGCACCTCGGCGGCCGGGGCGACGGGCGTGGGCTCCATCGGGGCAGCGGTGCGGAGCTGGAGCAGCGCGTAGTTGCTCATCAGGGCCGGCTCGGTGGTCTTCAGATTCAGCTTGGCCGCGCGCTGGCGGGCATCGGCCAGCAGGTTTTGGCTGAGCAGGAAGGCCAGCTGGTTGGTGCTGCTGGCGTAGCTGCCGGGGGCCAGCCGCTCGGCTTTATCGAGGTAGAAGGCCACGGAATCCGTGATTGTGGTGCGGGTGAAGAGCTGGGCCAAATCGCCGGCCAGCGCCGCGCTGCGCGGGTGGGCTTTCAACCCCAGCCGCAGGATGTCGAGGCCTTCAAACAGGTCATCGGGGTCATTATAGAGCGTGGCCAGGCGCAACGACACCTTTTCATCCGGGCCGCGCAGCAGGGCGCGGCGCAGGGATATTATCTCGTTCCGGCGCTGCTGGCGGAAACGGAAAATCGCCGCCCGGCCAAACTCGGCGTGCCGGTTGGCGCGGTACAGCACGTCGCCGCTTTCGGCGTAGTAGCGCTCGGCCAGGCCGGCGAGGCTGAGGTCGTCGGGCGCAGCTTCGCTTTGCTGGCGCGTGAGGTCGCCGAGGTAGTTGTACTGGCCGGCCATCACATGGTCGGGCAGCGGGAAATTCTGGCGCGACTGCACCGCCACCAGCCCGCCAATCCCCAGAATATATACCGCGTAGAATGGCAGCCGGCGCGGCTCAAACACCACCCGGTACACCCGCAGGCGCTGCCGGATGAGCGGCGCAAAATTCAGGAGCACATACAGCAGAAACGGTGCCCCGAGCAGCAGCAGCGCCAGCCCCGTGAAATCGCGGGCTGCCACCAGCAGCGGCGTATTGGCCGTGGCAAACGCGTAGCCCAGCGACCCGGCCGCGCCCAGCACCACCAGCGGGTACAGCTGTGCCGCCCCCCGGGCATACGGCACCCACGCCGCGTAGCTGGGTGCGCGCAGGCGCAGGCCCAGCCAGCCGGCCACCACGGCCGGCAGCAGCAGCACCAGCGGGTCGAGGCTCAGGCCGGGCAGCAGTTGCAACGCGCCGTCGTTCCAAACATACAGCAGCAGCGTGCCCAGGTAGAGCAGGCTGGCTGCCACAAACGGTAGCAAGCCGAACCGCCCCGCCGGCTGTTCCGCCTGGGTGTTGAACCACAGCAGGGCGCGGATATTCTCCACGCCCACCCACAGCACCAGCAGCCCCACCAGCACCGCGCCGCCCGGCGTAGCATACGCCGCCAGCTGCAACACGGTATCCACGACGGACAGCTGGCTTTGGGCAAGCAGCAAGGCGCTCAGCCCCACCACCACGGTGCCCATCGCCACGGCGCGCCGCCACAGCGGCCAGCCCTCCGCAAAAGCGTGCAGCACGAAGCCCACGCCGCCCACCAGCCCCAGCATCAGGTACAGGAAATACCGCTCGTTGGTATTGAAAATGCCCAGCGACTCGGTATTGAGCGACAGCAGCAGGAAAATAACCGGCACCATGCCGGCCACGAAAGCCGTGCGGGCCAGTGTGCTCACCACCGCCACCCAGCCCGCCAACAGCACCGCCAGCAGCACCAGAAACATGCCCGCCGCCACGGGCTGCGTAAATGGCCCTACCACGTCGTGCGTTAGCGTCACGATGAAGCCACTGGCCTGCACCGGCAGATGCACCGGGCCGGCCGCCACGCTATCCAGCGTTAGCGGCATGGTTTGCAGGTGCGCCACCTCCCGCACGGGCAGGGTGCTGTTTTCGCCCGTGAAATAATAAAAGATGGTCAGGCCTACGGCCAGCGCGGCCAACCAGACCAGCCAGCCGGGCCGCGCCACGGCGCGAGTGCTTACGGATTGCGGCTTCACCAACTATTCCAGCACTTTGGGCACGCGGAAGTAGTCCGAATCCTTGCGGGGCGCGTTGCGCAGGCCGTCCTGGTGGCTCACGGTGTTGCGGGCTTCGTCGTCGCGCAACACGTTGATTTCCTGCGAAAGGTGTACCAGCGGCTCCACACCGGTCGTATCGAGACCTTCGAGCTGGGCCACGAAATCAAGGATATTGTTCAGGTCGCCGAGCATTTGCTGCTCGCGGGTTTCGTCAAATTCGAGGCGGGCCAGATGGGCCAGGCCGCGCAGGGTGCCAAGGTCAGTGCTCATTTATAGTTGGGAGTTTTGAATTAAGAGTTAGGAGTTGGTTGCGGGCTGCTCCTTGGGTGGGACAGCGGCCACCGGGGCGCGCCAAGTGCTGCGACCGGGCTTCATGGCTCCTTCGGGCAGGAAATCGGCAGCTAGTTGCGCATATACCCGCGTCTTCAGTTCCGGAATATCCGCCAAAGTGAGGCCGGCGGTAGGAATAGGTGGGTGAAAAACGATTTTGAGCCGGTGGTAGCGCACGCGCAGGTCCTTTTCCACATCGGGCATAAACATGTGGTTCAGTGGCATGCCCACCGGCACGATGGGAACCCCGGCCTCAATGGCCATCTGAAACGCGCCGTCCAGAAACGGCAGCAGCTCCTTGCCGGGCATGGGCGAAATCCGGCCTTCGGCAAAAATGGCAATGCTGTTGCCAGCGGCCAGGGTACGCCGGGCGGCCACCATGGCCCGGCCCCGGCTCACGGCGCTAGCCCGGTCCACCGTAATATAGACGTTGCCAAAAAGAGGCCCCCACACCGGCACCCGCGCCAGCGAGGCCTTGCCCATCATATTCAAAAAGCCCGGGATGTACTTAAACAGCATCATGATATCGACGTACGAGCCGTGATTGGCCACGTACACGCAGGGCTGCGGATTGGGGCCTTTGCTTTCGCGTACCACTTCCACCGGCATGCCCCACATCGTAATAGAGAGCCACGACCAAAACCGGTTCAGCGCATGCACCACCCCACCGCCCGTGGGCCGCCGGCTGAAATACCACTGCAAAGGGTAAATCAAGACGAAGGGAATAATGAACCACACCACCGCCCACGTAGTGTAAAGGCGCTGGCCAAGGTAACGAAGCATATGGCGCATATCGGCAAAGTTAGGCTAGTTGGCCGTTGTGCATGGCGCAAACGGATTGGGTCAGGCAGCGAAGGGCTTACACAAGGCCGCAAGACTGCTCCCCGAAACCACTACTGAGCGCGGGCGGCCAGCACTTTCTCCGCCTTCAACAGGCCGGCCACGCTGATGCCATCCGTAATGCGGTCGTCCATCACCATGCGAATGGCTTCGGCCAGCGGCAGCTTCCACAGGCGCAGGTCTTCGGTTTCTTCGGGCTCTAGCTCGCCCTGCGTCAGGTCTTCGGCCAGGTACACAAAGCCTTCTTCGTCCGTCACCGAGTTGGAGGTGTGCAGGCGGGCAATGCGCGTCCAGCGCGCTGCCGTGAGGCCGGTTTCTTCTTTGAGCTCGCGCTGGGCCGATTCCAGCACATCCAGCTCGACGAGCCCGCCGCCCATCGGAATTTCCCAGCTGTACTCGTTCAGCGGGTAGCGGTACTGGCCCACCAGCCAGGTATTGCCCTCGGCATCGACGGGCACAATGCCCAGCGCCTTGTTCTTCATCGTAACCACCCCGTAGATGCCTTGGCCGCCGCCGGGGTTCTGCACCTGGTCTTCGCGCACCGAAATCCACGGATTATGGTACTTGATTTCGCTGCTGAGCGTATGCCAGGGATTATGGGTTTCGTCCACATCGGGACGGGTTACGGATTGCATGGCTGTTGGCGAGGGAAGTATGGAGTTGATAATGCAAAAATACGCCGGCTGCGGTCTTCATGAAGTTACCATTCGCAGATGCTTACCCGCCATCCGCCGTGAAAAACGTGCCGTTGGCCGCTTAAATCTTCAGATTAATCCAATAACACTTGCGTTCCGCCCTTCTGGTTTCGTAGCTTTGACCCATAAGTACCCCCGCACGGGCTGGAAATGTGGAAAGGAAGGACCTCTCGTGCGGCGGCGCTCTGGCTGAAAAGGTGGGGTAGACACCTCTAAGCCGGACCCGCCACTTTAAGGCCGTCACCCTTGGGTGGCGGCCTTTTTTGTGCCTTTCTGCTGGCAGATGCCTGCTGGTACGGCACTTAACCCAGAGCGGCTGGCTTTCGTATTAGTATACGGGAACTCACCGTTCACATTCCGGCGCGCTCCTGTACTGCTCATGGCCGATTCCTCTAAAAATAAGAAAGCTGATAACGCCAACGCTGAAATCCAAACCGGCGACCCGCTCTTTAACCTGCACCATGCCCAAGCCGAATCCGAACTGGCCAAGCACAACGGCGGCCTTGGACCGACTACCAACGTCTATGTAACCAACGACGAAGAAGAGAACATCGACGAGGCCAGTGCTCCTATTGATAGCCAGGGCTTTACCCGCGGCGCAGACGAACCTGGCATTACTGGCAGCAACGCTGGCGACCACAAATAGGATTGCGTCCGCTTTCGCAGGCATTCTTTCGTATTCAAAATTTTAAAAAGCCTTGTGGGCAGCTTATTGGGCTGCCCACAAGGCTTTTTGATGCCGCGTAATTGGGCAGGCCACTCATATTTTGATTTTTTTTGCGCTCCTTATGCTCCTTGCTTCCCACACCGGCCACGCACTCGAAGCGGGCCTCGACGAAGCCGGACGCGGCTGCTTGGCGGGTCCGGTGTTTGCGGCGGCTGTTATTTTGCCGCCTGACTTTGCCCCGCGCTTCCTCAACGACTCCAAACAGCTGAGCGCCAAACGGCGCGAAGCCCTGCGGCCCATCATTTGCGCCGAAGCCGTGGCGTGGGCAGTGGGGCGGGCATCGGTGGAGGAAATTGCTGACATCAACATTGCGCAGGCCAGCTACCTAGCCATGCACCGGGCCGTCAAGGCCCTAAATATTACGCCAGCACATCTTTTAATAGATGGCAACCGGTTCGCGCCAATGGTGGGCTTCGAGCACACCTGCATTATTGGTGGCGATGGCTTGTACCGCAACATTGCCGCTGCCTCCATCCTGGCCAAAACCTTTCGGGACGAGCATATGGACGCGCTGGCCGAAGAATTCCCGGAATACGGCTGGCAGCAGAATGCGGGCTACCCCACGGCGAGCCACCGCGCAGCTATCCGCGCCCACGGGCCCAGCCCGCACCACCGCATGGGGTTCCGGCTGTTGCCATAAACGGGCTAATCCTTGAGCTTGAGCAAGTCCAGAAACAAGCTGAACCCATCCACACTAGTCCCGCCTTCGCCGAAAGTGTCGAAGCTCAGGGGCTTGATAATGTAGCCGCTCACGGCCAACTCCTGCGCTTTCAAACGGTCGGATTCGAGGTCGGAAGTCGTCATAATGAAGACGTTCAGATGCATGAATTCGGGGTCGGCGCGCAGCGCTTCCAGCAATTCCAGGCCATTCATGCGCGGCATGTTGATGTCGAGCATCACCAAGCTGGGTTTGGCTATTTGGGGCTCATCGCCTTCGCCACGGAGCATGCGGAGGGCGTCACGGCCATTGCGGGCGTGGATGAGGGGTACGTTGATGTTTTGACGGCGCAGCTCGCGCTGCACGTTCATCACGTCCATCTGGTCGTCTTCCACGAGCAGGATGCTGGGCGTGGGATGGTCGGCGGACATAGGCTAGGCAATTGGCAACAGCGGGAAAATGCCCGCAGGCAGCAGCATGAAGCTGCTACAGAGTAGCGGTTGATACGGTAGAAACGGCTGGTGTGGCCACTGCAGCAGCCACATTTTTGGTTTTGGGTGGATGCTTGGGCCAAGTAAAGATGAACTTAGCCCCCTGACCTTCGGCCGATTTGATGCTAATGCGGCCTCCCTGCCGCTCCACAATTTTTTTCACGATGGCCAGCCCTACCCCGGTGCTTTCGAAGGTATCGCGCTCCGTCAGGGTCTGGAAGATGACGAAAATACGGTCGTGGTATTCCGGGTCGATTCCGGGGCCATCATCGGCCACCGAAAAGGAGTAGAATTCGCCGGCATCGTCGCAGCCAATATGCACGTTACCCATCGCGGGGTGGTCGTGATACTTCACGGCATTGCTGATGAGGTTGGTAAAGACCTGCTGGAGCTGCACGGCATTGGTGGTGAGCGTGGGTAGAAAAAAAGGCAACTCGACCTTAAAGCCAGTGGGCGGGTGCAGGCTGTCGATGATTTCGCGCAGCAGGGTTCGCACAAACACCGTTTCGTTGGCTTGCGTGACCCGGCCCACGCGGGCCAGATCCAGAATGCCGCTAATGAGCTTTTCCATGCGATGGACGCGCTGGCGCATCAGGCCCAGAAACTCGCGGATGTGGGGCGGCAGCGCGTCCTTGCCCATGTCCTCCTCAATCCAACGCGAAGCACTCTCGATGCCGCGCAGGGGAGCCTTCAGGTCGTGCGATACCACGTAGGCAAACTGGTCAAGCTCTTGGTTGCGGCTTTCGAGCTGGTTGATGTTGGCTCCCACGGTGCGGGCCATCACGTTCAGGGCCGCCGTCAGCTCACTCACCTCGTCCTGCTCGTTGTCTACAATGTGGGTATCATAGTCGCCATCGGCCATGCGTCGGGCCAGGTTCAGCATGCCGCGCAGCCGCCGGGCAAACGTCCGCACGATGTACAGCGCCCACAGCAGGCCCAGCACCAGCGCCACAATAGCCAGCCCCACCGACAGCCACTCAGCCCGGGTAATGCTGTCGTCCAAGCGTTGGCGCATGGCCTTGCGGGAAGCGGCTTCCTGCAATTCAAATTTATTAAGCCGAAACCGGATATTATCCATCAACTGCTTGCCCGTGAGGGTTTCGGCTAAGCGTTGATGCGGCATATCGTCCAGCCCGCGCTGCATTGGATTGCGGCGGCGGGCTTCGCGCTTCTCGGCAATCAGTAAGTGGCTGTAACCCAGCCATTGCTGAAAAAGCCGCTGGGTCTGGTCAATTAATTCGCCTTGCTTGGGATGTTCGTCCACCAACGTATGCAACTGCGAAAACCGGCCAACCAAGTCGCGTTCCCCCGTATAATAGGAGTCCAGCGTCAGCTCATTACCAATGAGGACGTAGCCCCGAAACCCGGTTTCCATGTCCACGATGTTCCGCAGCATGCTGATGGCTTCGTTCGAAATGTGCTGCGACGCTTCTACCTGCCGGGAGTTGCGCAGCACTTGGCCCGCCAGCTTGTACGAGAACAATACAATCACCGCGAACAGCGCCAGCAACAGCACAAATCCGGCGAACAACTTCGTGGTGAGGGTTATTTTCATGCACTGGTGCGCGAACGCATCACTTCGGGTCAGGCCTTGGTACGGAGCTTGGTTTCCATGGTTTGGAGCAGGCCCATCATTTCGTCGGCAATGACCTGCAAAGGAGTGTAGCCAGCCCCCGCCTCTTCTACGTGCCCGGCGAGGTAGAGGTCCATCAGCCGGTTGGCTTCCCTGTGAATCAGCATGTGCTGCTGGTCAAACCGTCGGGCTTCGGGAAGGTGCGCGTACACACCGGTCCCGCGCATCCGGATGGCTATCCATTGCCCCAGGCTGCATTGTTCGGGGTCACGCAGCGGGCCTTCGCTGCCAGCATTGCCAAAAAGAAAGGAGCGTAGCTTGCTCTTAAAATGTACGTGCTTGATGCGGGCGGAATCAAAGTCCTGTTTCAGGTCTTCCGTAGTCATGAGCAAATCTATGCCGGTAGGCGAATAATATGGTGCAAACCACCTGTTGCGAAACCGGGAGTTGCCTCGGTGAGAGGGGAAACGGGACTGAGCAATGCGGATGTGCTTACAGATACGCCATAAGGCCGAAGCCGGTTGCCGCTTTGAAATTCGGTACTTTCGCGGTTCAATTATTTTCTCGGGTGAGCCGGCGGCACTGCCACCGGCCACCTTTCACCATTTCCCCCACCATGACCCAAGACCATATTAAGGACTTGAAGGGCCGCGCCGAGGCCCTGAGGAGGTATCTTTGACTACGATGCCCGCAAAGAACAATTAGCCGCTTACGAGGCTAAAACTATGGCCCCCGGCTTCTGGGATGACTCCAAAGCCGCCGAAGCCACGCTCCGCGAAATCAAGCCGATTAAGACCTGGACCGATGATTTCGAGGCAGTGCAGCAAGCACTGGCTGACACCGAAGTGCTTTACGATTTCTACAAAGAAGGCGACGTGACCGAGGCCGAAATGCAGGCCGACTACGATGTCACGCTCAAAAAACTAGAGGCACTGGAGTTCAAACGCATGCTCTCGGACGAGGAGGACCAGCTTTCGGCCATCATCGACATCAACCCCGGGGCTGGCGGCACCGAAAGCCAGGACTGGGCCGAAATGCTCATGCGCATGTACATCATGTGGGCCGAAAGCCACGGCTTTGGCGTGAAGCAAATCAGCTACCAGCCCGGCGAGGGCGCGGGCATTAAGTCCGCCTCGCTCGAAATCGACGGGGACTTCGCCTACGGCTACCTGAAGAGCGAGATTGGGGTACACCGCCTTGTGCGCATGTCGCCTTTCGACAGCAGCGGCCGGCGGCACACCTCATTCGCGTCCGTGTTTGCCTACCCGGTCATTGATGACACCATCACCATCGAAATCAACCCCGCCGACATTTCCTGGGACACGTTCCGGGCCGGCGGCGCGGGTGGCCAGAACGTGAACAAGGTGGAAACCGCCGTGCGCCTCACCCACGCGCCATCCGGCATCATCATCGCCGTGCAAATTGAGCGCAGCCAGCTTATGAACAAGGAGCATGCCCTACGCATGCTCAAATCGCGCCTCTACCAGATTGAGATGGACAAGCGCCACGCCGAGCGCGACAAGGTGGAAGCCACCAAAAAACGCATCGACTTCGGCTCCCAGATTCGCAACTACGTGCTTCATCCTTACAAGCTCATCAAAGACCTGCGCACCGGCATCGAGCGCACCGATGTGCAGAACGTCCTCGATGGGGATTTGGACGAGTACATCAAGGGCTTCCTGATGCAGAGCTGAAGTAGGAGCGCAAAAGTAACCGATTCTTTAAAACAAAAAAGGCTGCCCGATTGGGCAGCCTTTTTTGTTTACGTATAACGGAAATTCGTTACTTTTTGTCCCAGAAGAGCTTAGTCTCAGCCTTGTCACCACCGATGGCGGAAGCAGCCTGCGAGTAGTTAGCGCCATTGATATTTTGCTCAACAACCGGGTACAGCAGACGAACCGGAATACCAGAAACGGCTGTGGTAGGAGCCGTCAGCACGGGGTAGTCGAGACGACGCCATGAGGTCCAGGCTTCTACGGGCTGGTTGTAGAGCGCCACCCATTCCTGGTAAGCAATTCTTTGCATAGGAGTACCGGGAGCCGTGGCGAAAGCTACGTTTGCCTGGGCCAGGTAAGCGGCAGCTTCAGTGGCAGTTCCGCCCCACTGTGGCTCCGTTATCGAAGCAGTAACACCAGCATTGTAGTGCGACTCGGTGGTACCACCTACGGCGAAACCGCGGGCAGATGCTTCAGCCAGCATCAACTCTACCTGAGCGTACGATACGATTACGCCAGGCAGCGTCTGACCCCGCAGTTTGGCACCGGGCAGCGAGTTGGTGGACTTGCTGTTAGTCGAGCCATACGTGCCACCGTTGTAGGTACCTGCCAGGGGAACCGTGTTGGTCGTCACAATGTTGAAGTATTGCTTCAGACGCGGGTCGGTCACACCAGTTGCCGGGCCGGTAGTTCCTTTCAGTTGGTTAACGAAGTAGCTGGTACCAGCGAAGTCGGTACGGGCACTTCTCACCAAATCCTCATACAGCGGGTTGGTGTTGGGGAAAGTACCGTTGAACGTCAAATCGATAACGTCAGCGTTCGAAGCCGGCAGCTTACCAACCGTGGACTCAACCATGGTCTTTGCCTTAGCAGGGTCAACATCTGCAATGACGAGAGCCATGCGCAGTTTCATGGCGTTGGCAAACTTGAGCCAGACTGCCGTGCTGCCACCGTTAAGCAGGTCGTTGGCACCGAGGCCGGTTGATACAGCCGGGTCAATTTTGCCAATAGCTACGTCAAGCCGAGCAATTAGGTCGGCATATACTTTAGCCTGGTCGTCATACGTGGGCTGAGCTTTATTGTAATCAAGCGCATCGGTATAAGGAACGTTTCCGAACGTCTCTACCAGGTTAGACCAAGCGTAGATTTCCAAAATTTCTGCCACGGCCAAGGCGTTGGTCTTGTTAACAGCAGGCACCGTCAAATCGCTCGGAATAGTCGTTTTTGCCTCGCGCAGGTCACGAATGCAATCACGGTACAAAGCAGTCCAGTAAGCGTTTGGAATGTTCCGGGTGTTCTGGTCATAGCGCGACTCCGTGGGGTAGTCGGTGGCAGCCCAGTACTGCACGTAGAAGCGGAACGGATTGAGGTTAACGTTCGTGCTTACGAGCGTCCGAGCCAGCGTACGTTCTGCATTGGCAATGAATCCCGATGCAATAGCAGTGGTAGGGAATTTGGGGTCAACGTTGTAATTGTTCTCCAGTGACCCTACGCAAGAGGTCGTCAGCATTAATGCTGACGCACCAGCAATAAGAATATTTTTCATGTTTGATTAGAAGCTGAGACGGAGGTTAGCACCAAGCGTGCGAATAGCGGGGAACGAGCCGGTGGAGTAGCCCTGGCCAAAGTTGCCGGAGCTAGCAGCATCTTCCGGGTCAGCGTAAGGCAGGTTTTTGTTGATAATCCACAGGTTACGACCCACGATGGAAATATCAGCACCTCTCACGCCACCTACTTTGGCTACCAATGCTTTCGGCAGCGAGTAAGAGAGCGATACTTCGCGCAGCTTCACGAAGCTGGCATCGTATACGAAGGCAGCAGCGGGGTTAACCGTCGTGCCGTAAGCAGTGTAGCCATTCTCGGTGCTGTTGTCAGCACGTACCGTGTTGACCGAGCCATCCGACTGAACGCCGGGGAAGATAACACCACCACCGTTGTCAATGGTATTGCGCGAAGGGTTGCCCAGGTCGTTGAGGCCGGCCGTTACCGGATACAGGCCCGTGTCCAGACCGTATGACTGGTCCAGCGAGAAGACTTGACCGCCTTTGCGAACGTCAACCAGGAAGTACAACGACAGGCCTTTATAAGATACCGTGTTCGATACACCACCGGTCCAGTTGGGGTTGGGGTTACCAATTACTTCGTTGGCCGTTGCGCTCTTCACGTAGTAGCCATCGGTACCAACTACTTTCTGGCCATCCTTATACACGTAGTTGAAGCCACGCAGGGAGCCGAACGGCAGACCAACGGTCGCATTGCTCGAAACACCACCTTGGTAGTTAGCCAACACAATGTTGTCTACACCAGTGGTGAGCGACATCACGCGGTTCTGGTTTTTGGTCCAGTTAGCGTTAATCGTCCAGGTGAAATCGTTCGTTTTAACGGGCGTTACGAAAGCCGTCAATTCCAGACCGCGGTTACGTACGTCACCGGCGTTGATGTAGCGGAAGCTGTAGCCCGAAGCCGTCGAGATGTTAATGGGGATAATCTGGTCAATCGAGTTCGACTGGTACACGTTGGCTTCGAAACCCAGACGGGTGTTCAGGAAAGCCATTTCCACACCAAGTTCGGTGCTCTTCGTGCGCTCCGGCTTCAGAAGGGGATTGTTTTTCGTGTTAGGAACCGAGAACAGGGCTACCGAACCAAAAGCAGTAGGCTTGTCATACACATCACCAACGCTATAGACAGGAGCACCTGCACCTACTTCAGCATAGTTTGCCCGGGCTTTGCCGTAAGATAACCACGGAGCACTTTCTTTCACCAGCTCGGAGAATACAAAGCCCAATGCGGCCGAAGGATAGAAAAAGGTGTTGCTATTGGTTGGCAGCGTAGAGGATTTATCCTGACGAGCGGTCAAATCTAGAAACAGCAGGTCGCGGTAGCCCAAAGTAGCACTGGCAAATACGCCATCAACAGCTTGGCGGATATCCTGCTCAACAGGGGGGCTCAAAGCCGAAACGCTGTTTGACAACGAGTAAAGCTCCGGGATAACAAGGCCGCTGTTGGTGGTAGCACGAATCGATTTCGTAGCTATACGACGCAGGTTGGCACCCAACAGGCCGTTGAAGCTCAGGTTTTCGTTAATTTTGGCTTTGAAGTTACCAATCAGGTCGAAGTTAGCCTCACGGTACGTGCGGTTGAAGCGGCTGTAGCCGGCTACGTTAACGGAACCATAGGCCATGCGCTCTTCCTGCAAGTCATCGTTCGAGTCCAGGGTAACCCGGCCCAATACGCTGAACCAATCGGTTACCTTGTAATTAAGGGCGGCATTGCCGAAAGTGCGGTAGCGCGAATCAGTTTCGAAGCTCTTGGCACGCGAGAAGTAAGGGTTGTTCCAGTATTCTGCTTTGGAGGTAGTGCTGGGAGCCGAAAGGTTCCAGCTGGCGTTCAGACCAGCGTACTCGTAAGCCTGCTTCTGCTCCTTTAGGTCAACGTTGGTCTGCCACCACTGACGGAAGTTGGTCATCAGGTTTTCACCGAACGTACCGCCGTAGCCAGTGCCATAACGGCCTTTGCCATCTACTTGCGAGAAGTTTACAGCTGCGCTAGCCGTCAGGCGGCTCGTCAGGTTCAGCGTACCGGCGAAGTTGACAATGTTCTTATTAACCTGGCTGTTCGGCAGTACACCTTTGTCGCGGACGCTGTTGTAACCGAGTTTGAAGGTGCCTTTTTCGTTGCCACCGTCGATGGTAACGCTGTTATTCAGCGTACGAGCCGTTTCGAAGAAGGTCGAAGGGTCGTTGGCAGCAGCCACCCAGGGCGTAGCCTTACCGAAGCTCGATGTACCCGGTACGAAGGCGTTCCACTGGTACACGTTCAGATTCGGGTCGAAACGCGGACCAGCCGAGGCGTCAGCGTCGAGTTGGTTATAAGTATCGGCAACACCGTCGCCGTTAACGTCATCCGAGTTGAAGGTGGGGCCGTAGCCAGCGCCGTACTCCTTCTGATAGGTAACGAAAGTGCTTTTGTCGATGCGACCGCCGGTGATACCAGCATTAATGGTAACGCCGAGGCCCTGACGGCCTTTTTTGGTGGTAATGAGAATTACGCCGTTGCTGGCGCGCTCACCGTAGAGAGCAGTAGCAGCGGCACCTTTCAGGATGGTCATCGTAGCGATGTCATCCGGGTTGATATCGGATGCGGCATTGCCGTAGTCGTAGCCACCGCCACCGGTTTGCTGGCCAGTCGTGTTGGTGTTGGCGTTGCTGATTGGCACACCATCCACCACGAACAACGGCTGGTTGTTATTCGTAATTGATTTGGTACCGCGAATCAGGATGTTGGTCGAGCCACCCAAGGTGTTGCTCTGACGAATTTGAACACCGGCCACTTTGCCCGACAAGCCATTGATGGCGTTGGGGTTACGAGCAGCAGTTACCTGGCTGCCTTCAATCTGCGTGGCAGCAAAAGGAAGCGAGTTGCGGGTACGCTCCTGACCGAGGGCGGTCACGACTACCTCACCAAGCTGTTTGGTGTCAGCAGCCAGCGAAACGTTGAAAGTTGAGTTGGCACCGATGGGCTGCTCAATGCTGGCAAAACCCACGGAACTGATGCTGAGGGTAGTGGCATTAGCGGGCACACTCAGCGAGAAGGAACCATCCGCATTGGTTGATGCCCCGATGGTGGTGCCTTTTACCAGAACCGTTGCACCGGGCAAACCTTGCCCATTGGAACGGTCCGTCACGCGACCCGAGACGGTTCGGTCTTGTGCATTTACCTGCTGCAACAGGCAGGTCATCAATAAGACGACCATGAAAAAGAAGTGTTTCATGTAGTAATGAAAATGGTGAGTGAATTGAAAAAAAGTGGCAGAAACGAAGAAAAGAGAATTTAACGAAACCAATCTAGTGGCAAGGTATTACAAGTTTTTTTGTTACGCCAATATTTCGCGGCGCATTAGATTCGATAGCAATATTAAGTTGGTTGGATACATAAACCAACTTCACTAAGTTAAGCAAATCTCACCAAACATCAGGTTTTGGCTGCAAGTATTTTGTATTCTAATAGGTTAACTCTGCCAATGGGTCGAGACATTGCGGGATAATCTTCTGACAAGAAAGTACCAGGATGAAGAATAATCTTATCAGAGATGCTCCAACAAGTCTGATTATTCAATGCTGGCGTGACTTGGAGGCGCGCGCCTTGTAATGAAATTCAACTGCCTCCGGAAGGCGGGGGTGTGGCTCAACATTCCGGGCGATGGCCAATCTGCATCCGGGATGGCCCAAATCCAGCCTCCTGCCCTGTATTGTCACGCACCAACCTCAAAATCCGCGCAGTCAATATATCATTAATCAATGAAAAAAATTTAACCAGAATACCTAATTCCCTTCATGCGGTGTGCTTATAGATAGTACGGGCATTGCGCAGTGAGAAAAAGTCATTGGCAGCTAAAGGACTGTCAAAGCGAAATATCGCAGCCCTACTGTAGGTACATTTTCGGCAAATGCCGTACTTTCATCTTTTAGACTGCCACCCCCATACTGTTTTCCCTTTTTTTTCATACACCCACTTTTACAACTCGATGAAGAGAACCTTACTATTAAGCCTGCTCTTGCTGCTGACCCTGGCCGGGCGGAGCTGGGCACAAACGCGACAGGTAACGGGCCGCGTGCTCGACAAAAGCAATAACGAAGGCCTGCCCGGGGTGAGCGTTATCGTGAAAGGCACCACCACGGGCACCGCCACAGATGCCGATGGCAAATTTGAACTGAATGTGCCGGGCTCAGCCGCTACGCTGCAATTCAAGTACTTGGGGTACATCACTACTGAGCAGCCGGTCGGTACTGGCGGTGCGGTAAACGTGTCCATGGCCCTCGACAATAAGCAGCTGGACGAGGTGACGGTAACGGCCCTGGGTATCTCGCGCGAGAAGCGGGCACTGGGATTTGCCGTGTCAGAAGTGAAGGCGGAGCAAGTAGTGCAGAAATCGGAGCCCGATATTTTGCGTACCCTCACGGGCAAAGTACCGGGTGTGAACATCATCAGTTCCAGCGGGGTGCCGGGCTCCTCTTCCCGCATCACTATCCGGGGCAACACGTCGCTACTGGGTAGCAACGAGCCGCTATTCATCGTAGACGGCGTGCCGTACGACAACTCCCAGACGGATTCGGAGAACTCGCTGGTACACGGTGCCGGCTACTCCAGCCGCACTTCAGATGTAGACCCCAACAACATTGCCACCATCAATGTGCTGAAAGGTGCAGCCGCCGCAGCGCTCTACGGGTCGCGGGCTGCGGGTGGGGTAATCGTTATCACCACCAAAACTGGTGGCGGCGGCCAACGCGGGGCCAAAGGGGTGCAGATTGGCTACACCACCGGCTATTCCGTGGAGAAAATCGCGGCCCTGCCCGTGTATCAGAATAGCTACGGCGCGGGGGCCAACTTCGTGCAGACGAACGTGAACGGCTCGTGGGGTCCGCAATTCGGCAGCAGCTTTGCACCGGTCGATATCGCCCATCCGCAGGCGTTTGACCCCATTCTGAATCCGGACTTTCCAAACATTCCGGCGGGCACCAGAATCCCGTACCAGGCCTACCCCAACAACGTGAAGGACTACTTCAATACGGGCCATGTGTTTGAAAACTCGGTTTCGCTGAGTGGAACCGGTGACAATGCTTCGTTTACCACCATTCTGTCGCGCGCCGACCAGCAGGGCATCATTCCCAACTCGTCGTTCATCCGCAATAACGTGAGCGCCGGGGGCTCGGGCCACTTCAATAAGTTCACGGTGAGCGGCAACGTGGCTTACACCAACAGCGAGCAGCACGGACCGCAACTGGGTGCCAACAATGCCGTGGGCAACAATTCTGCCTTTTCACGCATCCTGTTCCTCACCCGCAGCCTCGACCTGCAAGGCCTGCCGAATACCGACCCTATTACCCACGCACCGGTGTTTGCATGGCTGACTGACCAAGCCGACAACCCCATTTGGTCGACCGCCAACAACAGCTACGTTTCGCGCGTTGACCGGGTAGTAGGCAGCGTGGGCCTTGCTTACGCCATCAAGGACTGGCTGACGGTGACCTACACGGGCGGCGTGAACACCTACACCGATTTCCGGCGCACGACGGTGCGCCCCGGCTCAGTGGGCTACGGTAAATTGGGCAACGTGCTCGAAGACAGCTTTCAGAATACCGAACTGGAGCAGACCTTGCTCGTGAACGTGAACAAGAACCTAACTGAAGACATCAGTCTGACCGCCAGTTTCGGTCAGAACGTGAACCAGCGCAAATTTGAGGGCCTGTCGTATACCGGTGGCCCCATCATTGTTTTTGGCATCGACAACATCGAAAACACCGAGCAGAAAAACACCAATGGCTATGCCTATAGCAAGCGCCGCCTTATGGGCCTGCTGGGCAACGTGACGGTGGGCTACAAAAACTGGGCATTCCTGACTGCAACCGGCCGCAACGACTGGTCGTCCACCCTAAACAAGAATGGCGTATTCGGCCAGAGCGGCCGCTCGTTCTTCTACCCCAGCGTAAGCGGTTCGGTCGTGCTCAACGAGGCACTACAGTTTAATACGACTTGGCTGGACCTGTTCAAAGTGCGGGCTGCTTATGGCCGCGTGGGCCGCGATGCTTCACCCTACCAAGCCGGTGCGCCGCAGTATACCATCAACCCCCAGTTTGGTAACAACACGGGCACCACTGCGTTCCCTTTCAACAACGTGCCGGGTCTGGCGCTGAGTAACGTCATTAACAACCCGGCACTGACCCCGGAATTCACCACCGAGTTAGAGGTTGGCACGGAGATTACCCTGTTCCGCAACCGGGTTTCGCTGAATGCTACTTATTATGACAAGCGCTCAACAAACCAGATTTTGCCGCAGTTCATCGCGGCATCAACGGGATACGGGGTGCGGGTGACCAACTTCGGCGAAGTATCGAATAAGGGCGAAGAGATTGCTCTGACGGTGGTACCAGTTGACAACCGGGGGTTCCGCTGGAGCAGCACCTTCAACTTTACCCACAACAAAAACATCGTAGAGAGCCTTGGCAACGGGGGCGATAAAGTAGCCCAGATTCCGTTCGGTACCAACTTTGCCGGCGGCCCCTACTCGGTTCACATCGCGGGCCAGCCTTATGGCGTCATCTTCGGCTCGACGGCCGCCCGCGACGACAAAGGCAATTACCTGATTAACCCCACCACTGGCCGCCTAATTCAGGGCGACAGCAAGATTATCGGCAACCCGAACCCCCAGTTCATCATGGGGTTCATCAACCAGTTTACTTACAAGGGCATCACCCTGAACACCCTGATTGACTACCGCAAGGGTGGCGATTTGTACTCCACGACCTTGCAGCAGGAGCTCGGCCGGGGCACCACCAAAGACACCGAAGACCGCAACCGCCTCATCATCATCAAAGGTGTACAGGGCAGCACGGTTACGAAGCAGCCCATCCGCGATGCCAGCGGCAGCACCGTCCCGAACACAACGGCTATTTCCTTGAACGACCTGTATTTCGGTACGGGCTCGGCGGCCATTGGCGCTTATGATGAGCAGTCGATTTACGATGCTACCACGGTGCGGCTGCGCGAAATCACGCTGGGTTACGACCTGCCTAAATCGATACTGGGTAAAACGCCCTTTGGCTTGGTCAACATTTCCGTGTCGGGCCGCAACTTATACTGGTACTCGCCCAACATCCCGAAGTACACCAACTTCGACCCCGAAACCAGCACCTTCGGCGCTACCAACCAGCAAGGTTTCGAGTACACGAACGCTCCCACCACGCGCCGCTACGGCGTGAACCTGCGGGTGACTTTCTAATCCAAGACTTTTGGCTTCCTAGCTATATGAAATTTCGTCAATTACCCACTGCACTCGCGCTGCTGAGTGTGCTGATTGCCGCCCCTGGCTGCAAAGACTTTTACGACGTAAACGTAAACCCCCTGGCTCCTACCAAAGCGGAGCTGTTCTCACTGCTGCCGGTAACGCAGGTGGCCATGGCTACCGGCCTTGGCGACAGCCCCTCCGGCATGAGCCAGTACACGATGGCCCTGATGCAGCAGCTGGCTTCCGCCCGCAGCATCGGCACTTTTCAGCAGGCCGGCGACTCTTTTTCTAACGAGTGGTCGTCGCTCTACACCGACATGCTGGTCAACAACCAGCAAATCATTACACAGGGCACTACTGAGCAAAGCTGGACATACGTGGGCATTGCCCAGATTCAGCGGGCATTTGTGTTCAGCCAGATGGTTGACATGTGGGGCAGCCTGCCCTACTCCCAAGCGTTGCAAGGCGGCACCATTGGTACCCCCCGCTTCGACAGCGACATGGAAGTCTACAACGGGGGTTCAGGTATTCAGAGCCTGTTTTCGCTTATCGACGAGGGCATCGCCAATCTGGCCAAATCAGCACCGGTAGCGGGGCTGCCCAAGGCTGACCTCATTTATGGTGGCGACAAGGATAAGTGGGCGCGCTTCGGCCGCAGCCTCAAGCTGAAGCTCTACAACCAAATCCGGAAGACCCGCAATGTAGCTGCTGATGTGACCCCACTGCTGACCGCCGACCTGATTAAAAGCGGAGAGGATTTCGAGCTGAAGTACGGCACCTCCATCAACCCCGACAACCGCAACTTGGGTTTTATTGCCGACTACGCTACCCCTGGCCGCGAAAACCGCATCAACCCCAACTTCTATCTCAGTATGAAGGCGGGAACTGACCGGTATTATACCGGGAATGTCGGCGCGCCAGACCCCCGGGTACGCTATTATTTCTTCAACCAAGTACCAGATAACGCTACGGTTGTTACTCCGCAGGACTTTGTTTCTGGCAATTTTGTGACGGTACGCTTCGGCAGCAATGGTCCTTACATTGGCACAGTGGCCAGCAACCTGATTACCCTGCCCGGCCTTTACCCAGTGGGGGGGCGCTACGACGATGGCAAAGGCGGCACCGCCAGCGCCACGTCCAGCATTGCCGGCACCGTAAGCGCCAAAGGGGTAGTAGCCCAGCGCCTGCACACCTACTTCAGCCGTAAGTACACCGAAGCCGAACTGCAGCTGACCGTATTGAACGACAACAATGCCGCTACGAACGCGCTACAGGCTGCCGTGCAGGCATCCTTCGACAAAGTGAACAGCATTGCCATTGCGGATGGCAGCCCGGTGATTGGTCAAACCCTCGTGACCGCATACCTCAACGCAGCTCTAGCCGCTTTCAATCGCTCCGGCGCGACCATTGAAGACAAGCTCGAGGTAATCATGTACGAGAAGTATGTGGCCAGCTTTGGCTATGGCGTAGATATGTACACCGATTTCCGCCGCACCTTCCACCCCCGCATCAAGGTACCCGGCAACTCGGAACCCACCCGGGGCATCATCGACGACAACGACCCGGCAACCGTATCGACCGGGCCATTCCCGCGCCGCCTGTACTACCCCATCAACGACCTGCTGGTGAATCCCAACGGCCCCCAGACACAGGATTCGAAGCCCATTTTCTGGGACAAGTAGCCTGGCCTTGGCCATTTATTCTTTTCAAACCTTCGCTAGTTCATGAAAAAATTATTATTCAGCCTGTTGTGCCTGGCCTCGCTCGCCGGGACCACCAGTGGCTGCCGCGAACAGTCGCGCATTCCCGAGCCCGCTACGGACAGTGTGCCGCTCATCCTGCCAGAAATAAATCCCAACAAGTCCTTCTTCCCTTTTAGAAGGGCTCAATTATCTGAACAGATAAGGATGGACAGCTTCACTTTGAAGCCCGCTTACTATACCCGGCCAGTATTTGAATTTGTTGTCAATCCTTCGCAAGGGTATGCCGAACTGCAAACCGTTGAAGTATACAAGAGTTTCCGGCGGGGCACTACGCTTGGTCCGCGGGTAAAAGTCGCGGACCTAACCAGCTTTCCAGCGACCATCAGCCTCTCCAGTCAGGAGATTTTGCAAGGTTTGTACCCCACTTCTATAGCGGGTACCCTCCCACTTCTGGCCAATCCGACTGTTCTTACTTTGAATAACCGGATTGCCAAGAACGACGCTATTGTCTTTACCTTCGAATACGTGCTGAAAGACGGGCGTAAAATCATTCTGACTCCCCTTTCCACCGTTGATGGTTCGGTGGGTGCCCCAACCGGCACGCTGATTAATGCGCCTTATGCTGCAGTTGCAGTTTTTAAATAGCCGATTAGACACATCTGCTTAAAATGTCGCACACATATTGAGTAAGACCTGCTACAGCAGAAGCAAGACCAAATGCAAAAGGCGCCTATTACGCCTGCCCCTGTTTACTAATCCATCAAAAGTGTACCCGGAATTATCTAATTCCGGGTACACTTTTTTAATTAAAAGCAGTGAATTGAAATTATGACCAGCAGCAGGGTTTTACTCATAAGTTCAAAAAAATAGCATTATTTTATGTAAGCAATTAGAAATCAGGTATTTAATTTTTCAGCCACTTAACAAATTTGGGGGACTTCTATGTTAGGCTTATAAAGCCAGTAAATTTTCTTGCCAAATGCTGTCCTTATGGCAACTGTATGGGAACAATGGCTTATTTTTGATAATCTTAAGCATTCCCCCACTTTTTTACTTTTTTTCAATCTTAACCTCTAGTCCATGAAAAAAATCTTACTCATGAGTATGATGCTCATGTTTACACTTCTTCACGGAGCGATGGCGCAAACGCGCACCGTTTCTGGAAGGGTAACAGACCAGAAGTCCTCTGAGGCCCTGCCCGGAGTAACGGTGCTTCTGAAAGGAACCACGACCGGGGTATCAACGAATTCGAACGGTGAGTATAGCCTGGCAGTGCCCGCCACTGGTGGCACACTGGTGTTTTCGTCCGTTGGAATGGCCACGCAGGAGCGAGCGCTTGGTGCCGAATCTCAGATTAGCCTTGCCCTAGCACAAGACGCCCGCCAGCTGAGTGAAGTAGTAGTAACGGCTCTTGGCATTGAACGCGATACCCGTTCGCTGGGCTATGCTACGCAGCAAATCAAAGCCGACCAGATTTCGCAAAAATCGGAGCCCAACGTACTGAGCGCGCTACAAGGCAAAGTATCGGGGGTGACCATCACCAATTCGAGCGGTCTGCCCGGTTCGTCAACCAACATCAACATCCGCGGCATTACTTCGCTGCAGGGCAGCAACCAGCCGCTGTTTGTGGTGGATGGTATTCCGATTAGCAACAGCTTGGACCGCACCAACGGCGGCTCGCTGGGCACCCTGGGCGGTGCCCAGACCTCGAACCGTGCTCTCGACATTGACCCCGAGTCGGTGGAAAGCATTAACATCCTCAAAGGCCCCGCCGCCGCCGCCCTTTACGGCTCACGAGCTGCTTCGGGAGCTGTCGTTATCACGACCAAATCGGGTCGCAATGCCAACAAGAAGCTGGAAATCACCGCTACCTCCGGCTTTGCGCTACAGCAGGTATATGGTATCCAGAAGTTTCAGAACGATTATGGCCAAGGCCTAAGCGGTATCAACCTCACGGCCATTCCCGCCGCCGGTGGCGTGTACGGTGACATCAATACCGCTGGCGCTGCGTCTTGGGGTCCACGCTTTGGCACCACGCCAACGCTTGCCAACGGTTTACTACTCGGCAACGGTGCGCTCCTTCCCTATCGTGCCTACGAAGACAATATCTCAGGCTTCTTCCGTACCGGCCGCTTGCTGACCAACGGCGTGAGCCTGCGTGGTGGCAACGCCGACCAGAACTTCATTCTCAGTGTCAACAACACCGACCAGAAAGGCATTTCGGAGTTCAACGACCTGACGCGTACCAACATCCAACTGGGTGGCGCTACTAAGCTGCTGAACAAAGTGACGGCAGGTGGTTCGGTGAACTTCACTACCACCAACCAATTGGGCTCGGCTATCGGCAATGGCAGCAGTGCCTTCGGCACGTTGGTTAACATTCCCCGTAGCTACGACCTGCAAGGGCTGCCTTACGTGAACCCTACCACGGGCCGTAGCGTTTTCTTCGCCGGCACTGACAACCCCCGTTGGAACCGCGAGTTCGTGACGACGACGTCGGACCTAACCCGCTTCATCAGCGTGGCAAACGTAGCGTATAATATCACGCCTTGGTTGAATGTGATGTACCGTGCGGGCCTGGACACCTACACCGACCGTCGCAAGGGTGTCTTCACCCCGGGCGCGGCTCGCGTACCTACTGGCCAGGTACTTGACCAGGTGTTCTTCCGCAGTGAGTTCACCGGCGACCTGATTGCCACAATGAAGAAAGACAACCTGTTTGTGGAAGGCTTAAACGCCAACCTGCTGCTCGGCCAGCAAGTAAACTCGCGTCGCTTTCAGAGCGTGACTTCGCGTGCTGATAACTTGCTGGTTGCGGGTTTCCCCAACTCATCGGTGGCTTCGGTTTACTCGAACGGCACGGGCGAAAACACTTCGCTACGCCGTCTGCTGGGCTACTACGGTTCGTTGGACCTGGCCTACAACAACTACTTGTTCCTGACCCTGACCGGTCGCGCCGACCAGTCCTCGACGCTACCCAAGAACAACAACACCTTCTTCTACCCCTCGATTAGCGGCTCGGTTGTTCTGACTGATGCTTTGAAAATCACCTCTGACATCCTCTCGTACGCGAAGTTGAAGGGCGCCGCGGCACAGGTAGGTAAAGACACTGACCCCTACAACTTGGCTACTACTTACAACGTGGTTAGCGGCGGGAATGCCTTTGGCAACAACGTAGCCAACCTGAACTTCCCCTTCAACGGGGCAGGCGGCTTCAGCCTTGGCGACACGCAAGGTAACCCGAACCTCAAGCCTGAATTTACCCGCTCATACGAAGGTGGAGTAGTTTTGGGCTTCCTCAAGAATCGCATTACCCTGGACGCAACGTATTTCTTTCAGACCAGCCGCGACCAAATTCTTCAGTTGACCACGCCGGCTTCCACCGGCTTCCAGCAGCGGGTAGCTAACGCTGGCCGTCTGGACAGCAAAGGCATTGAAGCCACGCTGACCCTGCTTCCCGTACGCAGCACCGCTTTCAACTGGGAAATCACCACCAACTTCACCCGGATTAAAAGCGAAGTGATTGAGTTGGCCCCCGGGGTTATTACCTCGCAAATCAACGGCAACGCTTTCGGCGGCACCATTCCTTCGTTCCAGGTTGGTCAGCCTTACGGCATCATCATTGGCAACAAAAAGCCTACTTCACCCGACGGCAAATACATCATTAACCCCACGACGGGTTTGTTTGCTCCAGAAATTGCTGGTGAAATCATTGCCAATCCGAACTTCAAATGGCAGGCTGGCATCAACAACAGCCTGAACTACAAAGGAGTTAACCTCTCGTTCCTGATTGATACCAACCAGGGCGGCGAAGTACTGTCGTTCACCAACAACTTCTATAAGTCTAATGGCGCGTTGGCCGAAACCGGCGTGAACCGTGAACTACCCCGTGTTATTCCTGGCGTAATTGAGGTGAAGGCTGCCGACGGCACCGTAACCGGCTACCGCCCCAACAACATCCAGGTATCGGCGCAGGACTACTGGCGTTCTTTCGGCCTGCAGAGTGACCTCGGCGTGTACGATGCGACGGTGTACAAGCTGCGGGAGGTTTCGTTGGGCTACAGCCTGCCCAAGACATTGCTGGAGCGTACGCCCTTCGGTGCGGTTAGCCTCTCGCTTTCGGGCCGCAACCTGCTTTACTACGCTCCTAATGCCAATTTCGACCCCGAGTTGAACACGCAGGGTGCTGGTAACATCCGCGGCCTGGATTTGCAAGGTCCACCAAACGCTCGCACGTACGGTGTTAACCTTCGCCTCACCCTGTAATATTGACTTCCTATAAAATGAAATATCCCTCATTTTTTCGTTACGCCGCTGCTAGTGCTTTGCTCCTTGGGGTGACAAGCTGCAACAAGGACAAATTCCTGGGTGACAACCTGGACCCCAACAACCCGCAGGTAGTGCCCCCCGGGGTGGTGCTGACCAGCCTGGAAGCCCACACGGCGTTCGTGATGACCAACACCGTTGGCCGGGTTACTGAACTGTTCATGCAGCACTACGCAGGCATACTCAACCAGCCACTGGGCTACGATACGTACGCCATCCGGGGCGAGTTTGACAACGAATGGCAGTTTGATTTGTATGCCGGCACTTTGGCCGATGCGCAAAACATCATCGAAAACGGCAGCAAGAATGGCCCTGCCTACACCGGCATTGCGAAGCTGATGAAGGCCTACAACTTTGCTCTTGTTACTGACCTGTGGGGTGATGTGCCCTACTCGCAGGCACTGCAACTCTCAAGCTTCCAGCAGCCCCGCTTCGATAAGCAGGAGTACATTTACAAAGGCAACACCGAGTTGGGCATTCAAAGCTTGTTTGACTTGGTACGCGACGGACTGGTTGACTTGGATAAGCCGGCTGGTGCCACGATTCCCACGGCTACTGACGACCTGATTTACCGGGGTGACCTCAGCAAATGGAAAAAGTTTGGCAACACCTTGCTACTCAAGTTTGCTTTGCAAATCAGCAAAAAAGACCCTACGCTGGCCACAGCCGTAATAAAGGAAGTGCTGGCTAAAGGCCCTACCAACTACATCTCGGATAACGCCGACGACTTTCAGTTGGCTTTCGGCACGACGGTGGGCAACCAGAACCCCTTCTACTCTTACAACGTGACCAACCGCCCAAATGACCAAATGGCCAGCAAGCGGTTCATTGACAGCCTGAACCTGCGCAAGGACCCACGCCTGCCCCGTTTCTACACCAACTCTCCAGCCAATGCGTTAGCAACCACCACAGACTTTGGGTTGTTCACGGGTTACAACAACGGTGGTCCAGGTACTATCGCTGGTGTAGGCAACCGTTCGGTATATAACACTTACTTAGTCGGTGGTAGCGGGGAAGCCCCCGTTCGGATGCTAACCAACTTCCAAACGAAGTTTATCCTAGCTGAAGCGGCTGTGTTGCTAAACACGGGCGAAGTTGCTCAGACGCGTTTCACGGAAGCCATCCGTGCCTCGATGACCAAGGCCGGCGTAGACCCCGCTGTTATCACCGCATACCTGGCTGCCCCCACGAGCCAGCGCTACGTAACGCTGGCCGGCACGGCTGACCAGCAGCGCAATCAGATTGTTTCCCAGAAGTGGATTTCGCTGTTGGGCAACGGCTACGAAGCATGGAACGACTACCGTCGTACGGGTTACCCCCGCTTGCAGCCCGTAGATAACCCAAGCCCAGACAGCCCGGTAATTCCCCAGCGTTTCTTCTACACGCTGACGGAGATTCAGTCGAACGCGAGTAATGTTCCCTCCCCGCGTCCGAGCCTCACCGCGCCGGTGTGGTGGGCTACGAACTAAGCTTATGCTTAATGTCTGAACTCTAACATTCTTATGTTCGATACTCCAATGAAAAAAACTCTGATTCGCGTTTTTACGCTTGCCTTGCTATCCGTCAGTGCATTCTCTTGCAAAAAGGATTACGGCGATAAAATTGGTCCTATTCAGGACAGTCTCGCTGCTATTCCGGTAACGGTGAAGAATGCGACTTACTTCGAGCGCGTTCCCATCGTTACGGCCTCAGTAGCGACTGGCACGGTTAACATCACCCTCCAAATTCCATCGGACAAAGGCAAAATCAAGGAAATCACGCGTGTGGCGGCTGGCAATACCCTGGCAAACCTGCAAAGCAGCGAGGCGTACCAGTTGAACTACAGCTCCACCACGAAGACCCTGACCCCGACTCCTGGCAATGGCAGCAACGAAATCACTTACTCGGGTACGTTGGCAGCTTACACGGCGTACCGTGCCCGCATCGCTACTCTTCCGGACTACTCGGCGGGTGTCAACACCGCTGGCACTGCAGCTACGGTTACGATGATTGGCACGCCTCCGGTAGTTGACGAGCGTGCTCCGAATCATCTGCGTTACTGGTTTCTCATCAAACTCGAAGATGGAACCGAAATCGTAACGACAGAAGTCCGGGTTCGTCTCCTGCCCTAGTTTTGACAAACTAACGGCACACAAGAAAAAGGCCCTTGCTCATAAAGCAAGGGCCTTTTTCTTGTGTGCGATGCGGTAAAATGTATCCCACGGGTGTCTACAGGATATACTGGCTCAAGTCCCGGTTCTTCACCATGCTGTTCAGTCGCTCGTTCACCAGTTCCGCCGTGATGAGGATGCGGGCGTTGGCCCCAATCTTATCCGGCACGTCGTAGAGAATGTCGTTAAGCAGGCGGCTCATGACGGTGTGCAGGCGGCGCGCCCCGATGTTCTCAACTTCGGCATTGACCTCGAAGGCAATTTCGGCCACGCGCTCCAGCGCGGCATCTTCGAAGGTCAGCTCTACTTCTTCGGCTTTGAGCAGCGCCTCGTATTGCTTGGTGAGGGCATTTTTGGGGTCTTTGAGAATGCGGAAGAAGTCCTGCCTGGTCAGGCTTTGCAGCTCGACACGGATGGGGAAGCGGCCTTGCAGCTCGGGAATGAGGTCGCTGGGCTTGGAGACGTGGAAGGCCCCGGCGGCGATGAACAAGATGTGGTCGGTGTTAACGATGCCGTACTTGGTGTTCACGGCCGAGCCTTCCACGATGGGCAGCAGGTCGCGCTGCACGCCCTGGCGGCTCACGTCGGGGCCGCCGCCGCCGCTTTTGCCGCCGCTGCTGGCCACTTTGTCAATCTCGTCGATGAAGATAATACCGGCGTTTTCGCATTGACGCACGGCTTCGTCCTTCACTTCGTCCAGGTCGATGAGCTTGGCGGCTTCCTCGTCGAGGAGGAGCTTGCGGGCTTCGGCCACGGTCACCTTGCGCTTGCGGGTTTTCTTGGGCATCATGTTGCCCAGCATGTCCTGAATGCCTGAGAGGGTGCCCTCATCCATGCCGGGAGGCGCGCCCATCACGCCGATGCTGGGGCCGGCCTGGGCCACCTGAATTTCGATTTTGCGGTCTTCGAGCTCACCATTTTTGATTTTCTGGCGGAACCGCTCGCGCGTGCGCTCATTCAGTTCGGCATCGGAATGGGGCACGTCATCTCCTCCCCCACTGCCAAAACCGAGGCTGGTTTTGGCCCCGGCAGGTTGGGTGATGGCCGGAATCAGTGCATCGAGAATGAGTTCTTCCACCGCGTCGGCGGCCTGGGCTTTCACGGCTTCCTGGCGGCGGGCCTTCACGCGGTTGAAGGACTGCTCGGCCAGGTCGCGCACCATGCTTTCCACGTCGCGGCCCACGTAGCCCACTTCGGTGAACTTGCTGGCTTCCACTTTCACAAAGGGCGCATCGGCCAAGTGGGCCAGCCGGCGGGCGATTTCGGTTTTGCCCACGCCGGTGGCCCCAATCATGAGGATGTTGTTGGGGACGATTTCGGCCTGCATATCGGCCGGGGCGTGGAGGCGGCGCCAGCGGTTGCGCAGGGCAATGGCCACATGGCGCTTGGCCTCGTGCTGGCCGATGATGTATTTATCGAGTTCAGCCACAATCTGGGCCGGGGTCAGGAAATCTTGGTTGAGCATGGGCAATGTACGGAGGGAGGCAGAAAAAGAACTGTCATCCTGAGCAAAGCGAAGGACCTCATGACCGTTGAACAGCTAGCAGTATTGATTACTGCAAAAGTCATTTGGGGGTGATAAGGTCCTCCGCTTTGCTCACGATGACAAGCGCTATTCGCTCCAATAAGTTGTTACTCCTTCTTCTTAAACAAGGAATCCAGGTTGCGCGAAATGGTGAAATACTCGCTGGAACCAGCTGCCTGCAACGTGGCGTGGGTATAATCGATTTGAAAGGTGCTGATTTTCAGCATCACGCCAAAAGCCAAGCCGGCGCTGCCGCTGGTGTTGTCGAGGCGCAGCTCACGGCGCTGCAAGTGGTTGTAGGCGGCCCGGAGCTGGAAGCCTTTGCCGAGGATGAGGGCGGCGCTGGCGGTGAAGTGGCGTGCCAGGTTATCGCTGAAGCTTTTGGTGGCCTTTTTCTCGTTGCCGCTGGCATCGAGGGGGCCGCGGGCGTTGGGGTCGAGGTACTGAATGTCCCACTGCTGCAAGTGGTGGGCCGTGAGCGAGAAGCGCAGCGGCATGTGCTCGGGCTTCACGGTGGCCCCGATTTGTACGTCGAGCGGCAGCGGGCCGCGCTCGGTGCCGGGATAGGGCGAGAACTGATAGCCGGCATTTTTCACGGCCAGGCCCGCCGTGAAGTCGGCCGTGGGGTGCTTGTACACCACGCCGGCATCGGCCACGCCGGCCAGCGAGCGGCTGCCCGCGATGCTGGACACGGCCAGCTTAGTGGTGGCCCCAAACGTGAATTTGCCCTTGGTGTAGGAATCACTCACGCCCACGGTGTACTCATTCACGCCAAACGTGCCCAGGCTGTTGCCGGCCGGGTCGTAGCTCTCGAAACTGCCGTAGTTGAGGTAGGTGACGCCTACGCCGAAGCGCCCGGCCTTCTGCGTGTTGAACACGTAGGCGGCGGTGCTTTGCTTGATATCGGCCAGGTAAGCCACGTAGCTCAGGGCCAGGCGGCCGTCCATGTCGGCGTTGAGCAGCGCGGGATTGCCATAAAGCATGGTGGGGTCGTCGTTGCGGTCCGAAACGCTCATGCCGCCCAACGCCGCCAGATGCGCGCTGGGCGGCAGGTCCAGAAACGGAAACACCGTGCGGCCGCCCAGCTGCTGCGCCGCCGCTGGCCGCAGCCCTATCAGTCCCATCAGAAGTAAAAATCCGGTAGCCCGGCGCGTGGAAAGCTGCTTCATTGCTCTAAGTTACGGCCCGGGGCCTGTTGTACCCACTCAACGTTTGCCCAGCGGGTTTTCGCATACCCGGCGCGGCGGGAATTCCGCCGGACGCACGCCGCAATTTCGCCAAACGCGTCCGTGTGCTACACCAAGACTTCCGGGCACGGCCGGGTGGCGTTCGGCCGCGACCGGATTAAATCCGGCCGGGACCGAATGCCACCCGGCCGCAACAGGATTGTATCCCGCCGAGACTGGGAACCATCCGGCCGGAGCCGGATTGAATCCGGCCCCGACCGAGCGCCGCCCCGCCGGGGCCGGATTCTATCTGGCCGGGGCTGAACGCCAGCCGGGCGCGGCCGGCCCCTACTGCACCTCCACGCTCGGGCCGGGGGCGGGCACGGGCTCGTCGCGTACGGGCAGCTTCTGCGGGTGGGGCACCAGCTCATCGAGCAGGGCCACGCGCAGCACGTCGTCCACGCGGTCGGCGTAGTGAATGGTGAGGCCCTTGAGGTAGTCCTCCTGGATTTCCTCGATATCCTTGCGGTTTTTGGGGCAGAGGATGATGTCCTTCATGCCGGCGCGGCGAGCGGCCAGCAGCTTCTCCTTGATGCCGCCCACGGGCAGTACCTTGCCGCGCAGTGTGATTTCGCCGGTCATGGCGAGGTGGGCGCGCACCCGGCGCTGGGTGAAGGCCGAAGCCATGCTGGTGAAAATAGCAATGCCCGCGCTGGGACCGTCTTTCGGCACCGCGCCTTCGGGGAAGTGAATGTGCAGGTCGTACTGCTCAAACAGGCGGTAATCGATACCGATTTCATCGGCCCGCGAGCGCAGGTAGCTGAGCGCCGTAATGGCCGATTCCTTCATTACATCGCCGAGCTGGCCGCTCAGCGTGAGCTTGCCACGCCCCCGGCTCAGCAGGCTTTCCACGAACAGAATATCGCCGCCGACGCTGGTCCAGGCCAGGCCGGTTACCACGCCGGCGGTATCGTTGTCCTGGTACTGGTCACGGTCGAAAATGGCCCCGCCGAGGATTTTGCGGATTTCGGCGGGCTCCATCACGGCCGGCAGGGGCTCTTTGCCGGCCTTTCGGCGGGCCAGGTTGCGCGTCACAGCGGCCAGCTTGCGCTCCAGGCCGCGCACCCCCGATTCCCGGGTGTAGTCGTCGGCCACGCGGTGCAGGGCGGCATCGGTGATTTTCACCTCGGCTTCGCCCAGGCCGTGCTCTTTAAGCTGCTTGGGCCAGAGGTGCTTGCGGGCAATCTGCACTTTTTCTTCCTGGGTGTAGCCGGTCAGGTCGATGATTTCCATGCGGTCGCGCAGGGCGGGCTGAATGGTATCGAGCGAGTTGGCCGTGGCGATGAACAGGACCTTCGAGAGGTCATATTCTACCTCCAGGTAATTGTCGGTGAAGGTGGCGTTTTGCTCCGGGTCCAGCACTTCGAGCAGGGCCGAGCTGGGGTCGCCGCGAAAGTCGCTGCTCACCTTGTCAATCTCATCGAGAATGATAACCGGATTAGAACTGCCGGCCTTCTTAATCTGGGCGATGATGCGGCCGGGCATGGCCCCCACGTAGGTTTTGCGATGGCCCCGGATTTCGGCTTCATCGCGCACGCCACCCAGGCTCATGCGGATGTACTTGCGGCCCATGGCGGCCGCAATGCTGCGGCCCAGGCTGGTTTTGCCCACGCCGGGCGGGCCGTAGAGGCACAGAATCGGCGCTTTCAAATCTTGCTTCAGCTTGAGCACGGCGATGTACTCAAGGATGCGCTCCTTCACTTTTTCGAGGCCAAAATGGTCGGCGTCGAGGATTTTCTTGGTCTGCTTGAGGTTGAATTTGTCCTTGGTGTACTCGCCCCAGGGCAGGTCGAGCAAGAACTCCACGTAGTTCATGCTCACCGAGTAGTCGGGGGCCATGGGGTTGGTGCGGGCCAGCTTCTCCATCTCCTTCTTGAAGTGGAGTGCCACGGCTTCGGGCCATTTCTTGGTTTCGGCGCGGACGCGGAGGCGGTTCACGTCCTCGTCGGGGCCTTCCTGGCCGAGTTCATCCTGCAAGGTTTTGAGCTGCTGGCGCAGGAAATACTCGCGCTGCTGGGCATCAATGCCGGTGTGGGTTTTGGAGCGGATGTCCTGCTTGATTTCCAGCAATTCGGCCTGGCTGAGCAGGGCTTCCAACAGCAGGCGGGCCTGGGCTTCGGGGTCGGCCAGCTCCAGCAGGCGCTGCTTGGCGGGTAGGTCGAGCTGCACGTTGCTGGACAGGAAGTGCGTGAGGAAAGCCGGCGACTGAATGCCGTCGAGCATGGCCCGGGCTTCCATCGGAATCTCGGGCGTGAGCTCTAGCACCTTGGTCGCGGCCTCGCGCAGGGCCTGCAAAAGGCCGAATTCGCCGGGAATTTCGGGGTTCAGCGCCACTTCGGGGAAGTAGCTGACGCGGGCCACCAGCGGCGTGAAGCTCAGCTGCTCTTCCACCGTGAAACGCACCTGCCCTTGCAGAATGATGGTGATGTGGCCATCGGGCTGCTCCAGCAGCTTCAAAATGCGGGCCAGCGTGCCTACGTGGTGCAGCTCGTCGGTGGTGGGCTCGTCGGCATCGGGGTTGAGCTGGGCCACCACGCCGAGGAGCTTGTCGGCGGCGTAAGCTTTGCGTACCAGCTTCACGCTTTTTTTGCGGGATACCGTTACGGGTAGTACCACGCCCGGAAACAGGACGGTATTGCGCACCGCCAGCAGGGGCAACGTGGCGGGGGCATCGTCGCCGCGCAGGAGGTGTTCGGGGTCGGCGGCCATAATGGCAATGGCTTCGGGTTGGGAATTAGCGTCGCTAAGCGTACGAGCCGGAGCCGCCGCAGCAGAATAAAAAGAGGCCAGATGCATGAACGGAGATAAAGCAGAAGCAACGGCCGCAGGTGCCAGAATGGCAGTTTGCAGCCTTTAGATGGGGAAGATACAAGGTACGCTTTCCCGGCGCGTTTGGGCTTCAAGGGCCGTGCCAGCGGGCCGAAGCGGCCAAAGCGGCGTAGCAGCCCCAGCGACAGGCACTCAATATGGCTAATTCCCTAAATTGTTGGCAACTTGCGCAATATTTCATGTCGAAAACTCTACCCATGTCGGCTTTATTGCGTCGAAGCTGGTTGCTTTTGCTGTTAAGCGCGGCCACCGGGCTGCTGGCCGCGCCCACCGCCCAGGCCCAGCGCCGGCCCGCGAAACGGATTCCCGCCGCTGCCTCCCCTTCCGCCGATACCACCAGCGGCGGGGCCTCGGCCGCGCCCAAAAAGGCAGTTCCCACCCGCAAAGCCGCGACGGCGGCTCCGAAACCGGCCATCGCGCCCGGCACCTACCGGGTGCGCGGCCTCAACAGCCGCGTGAGCCGCAAGCTGCACCTGCGGCCGGACGGCACGCCCGATTTCATTTTCATCAACAAATACCCGTTTTTTGAGGATAAGAAGGCCCTTAAAGCCATTAACAAGGCCGAAAAGCGGCGGCAGTACCACCAGACGCGCCTGCTGCTGGAAGACTACGTAGCCAAGTTCGGGCCGGTCAATTTTGAGAAGAACACCAACATGCTCTGGCGGCTGGGCCAGCTGCTGGAACGCGACAGCCAATCGGTGAAAGCCAAGGCTTACTACCGCTTGGCCCTGAAGCACAGCCGCGCCGATACCAAGCGCGTGCAGCTATACTACGACTCGTTGGAGCAGAAGAACACCGACCTGTACGTGCCCCTAAAAACGTACTATGACCTGGTGGAATACCGCAAGAACCTCAACACCTTCCACCCACCCAAAGGCGTGTACACGACCATGGGCGATGCCATCAACAGCAAGGCGGCGGACTATGGGCCGGCGCTGGCCGGCAACGATTCGCTGCTGATTTTCAGCAGCAAGCGCAAGCGGCGCGGGCTGACTGGCGTGGTGGACGAGGACCTGTACCTCTCCCGCCGCGAGGGCGTGAGCTGGAGCGATGCCGAGCCGCTGCCCAAGCCCATCAACTCGCCCAACAACGAGGGCTCAGCCTGCCTGAGCAAGGACGGGAAGACGATTTACTTCGCCCGCTGCGAGTGCGCCACCTGCCACGGCAACTGCGACCTGTACACCGCCACGCGCGGCAAAGACGGCAAGTGGAGCGCCCCCAAAAGCCTGGGCCTGCTGGTGAATTCGCCGGGCTGGGACTCGCAGCCCACGCTCTCGCAGGGCGAGGACACGCTGTATTTCGCCTCGGACCGATTGGGCGGGTTTGGGCTGTCGGACATTTACTACACCCACAAGCTACGCAACGGGCAATGGAGCCCGGCCGAGAATGTGGGGCCGGTAGTGAACACCCGGGAGAACGAGGTGAGCCCGTTTTACCACCCGCTGTACCATGTTTTGTACTTCAGCTCGCGGGGGCAATTGCTAAATTTTGGCGACTTCGACATCTATAAAACCTACCGCGTGGGCGGGCGCTGGCAGGAGCCCAAGAACATTGGTCCGCTGGTGAACGGCAAGGGGTCGGAGTACTATTTCACCATCGATAGGGAGAGCAAGAACCTGTACTACGCCCGCTCGGAAGCGCAGGAAATCAACAACCTCGACCTCTATTCCTTCCCGCTGCCGATGGAGGCCCAGCCGCTGGCCACCACCCGGGTGGAGGGGACGCTGCTGGATTCGGTGAATAGCAAGCCGCTGAAGGGCATCGTGAGTATTATCGATACCGACAACGGCGTGGAGGTAGCCAGCAAGTTTATCCGGCCCGATGGCACGTTTGACTTCGAGTTGATTGAGGGCTCGCACTACGCGATGCTGATTCAGAGCAACGACTTTTTCTCGGTGGAAAAGCAGTTTGCGCTCAAGGGCGACACGGTGATGACCCTGCTCACGAATAGCATCGACTACAAAATACCGCTGATTTTCCGGAACCTGGAATTTGAGCAGGGCAAGGCCACGGTGCTGCCCAGCATGCACAGTACCCTGGACCGCATTGCGCTGTTTTTGGTGGACCATCCCACGTTCCGGCTCAGTATTTCGGGCCACACCGACACCAGCGGCGACCCCGACGTGAATGAGAAGCTCTCGCAGGACCGGGCCGAGGAAATCCGCCGCTACATTGAGCGCAAGGGCAAGCTAGCGCCTAACCGCATCGAGAGCTTCGGCTACGGCTCCAGCCACCCACTCAAAGACGAGGTAACCGACGCCGACGCCAAGGTAAACCGCCGCGTGGAGTTCAAACTGATGAAGCCCGATGGCGACAAGCCCGCCGACGGCGGGGCGTGGAAGTAGCGCGAAGCCGCCCCTACTCCACCACCAGCACGCGCACGGTTTTGCCATTGAAAGTGGCCTCCTCCCCCACCCGAAGGCCCTTGAGCGCCATTGCCACGGGCGCGGCGGGCGATACGGCAAATACGTCGGTACCGGGCAGCTGGCCGGCGCTGATGCTGATGTAGAACCGGCCCATACTGGTACGAACCAAGGCCCCGGGCCGCACGGTATCGCAGGGCAGGTCGGGGCTGATACGGGCCAGCTCGGCTTGCAGCTGCTGGGCCTGCTGCATGTGGGCGGCGTTGCGGTCGCGCTCGGCGTTGGCCATTTCGCGGCCGGTTTCATACTTGTCGCCGGCGCTGCTCTTAGTTTCGGAGGAGGACGATTCCTGGGCCGCCTGCATGGCGGTGCGGGCGGCGGCAATGCGCTGCTCGATGAAGGCGTTGCAGAGGGCGTGGAGGGCGGGCTTGGTAGGGTTCACTTAGGCTATGTGTAAATGAATAACGACTCGTTCGGGAGCCACTGCGGCTATTTGCCGCTCGCATTTCCATTTTGACTGCGGCGTTATTCCCTGAATTGTGTTGCCATCGTCAATAATATCGCCGTGTTCATACACATAGCAAGTATAATTCCACAGAGCCTGCCCAACAGCACCCTCGTCCAGATTTGCAAAGCGAATTTGAAAATCGGGCAAGCCCAGCAAGTGTAGGCCCACGGTATCCATCAGGGTTTCGCCGGCAGTGCCGTTGCTGATGTTGAACAGCCGCACGTTCACAAGGCCATGCAAGGGGCGTTGGTTGGGGTTGGTCCAGGCATCGACTAGGTCGTCGGGCGCAATGAGCTTCTGGGCCGCTACCGGATACACTACCTGCGGGTGTGTGGAGCGGGTTACGGCCACCAGAAAATCCATGAATAGCGTGAGCCGAGTTTTGTAATCCAATGTTCGGGACATGAAATCGGAAACCAGAAACTCGAAGCGGCAAGTATCAGCAGCCTCGTTTGCTTCTGCCCAATGCCAGTTTTGCTGAAAAGATTCGGGGGCAACTTCTGCCTCTTCATTGCCCGCATTTGGCAGGAATATCGTGCATTGAGCCGCGATACTTCCATCCTCAAACTGCACTTCAATATCGGGGAAGAAGTAGAGCAGCGCGCTTCCACTGTCGGGACTTTGAACTCCGGGATGAGTTGTTTGCAGTTCGTTCGTGATGCGTCCCTTATCAATGACTGGCTTATCTGCGAACAGCAGCTTGGCCGTCAGCATTTGCGGATAGTTTCTCAACGGCTCCTCTGGAATGACATCTACCTTTTTCTTTTTTCCGAAATCAAATAATCCCATTGCTCAAGAATTGGTTTGGTTAGCTGCAACTGCTGCTCAAGTTACACTCGGTAGTTACTTAGCCGCGATGAGCCCTTCCGCCACCGTTCTATCGTTCCCCAGACGCGGCACCTTGTTCTGCCCGCCCAGTCGGCCCAGGCTTTTCATGTAGCGCTGAAAGGCCCCGGCGGGCAGCGGCGTGAGCTGCAGCGACACCAGGATGTTGCCCCGGCGCAGGTCGTCGTAGTAAGTGTTACGGCGGCGCAGGGCGGTATCGAGGGCGGCGGCGAAAACTCCAGTATCCTGCGGGGGACGGGCGAATTCCACCAGCCACTCGTGGCGCGAGGGCGTGGCGGGGTCGTCGCTCACGAGCGGGGCCACGGTAAATTCGGTGACTTCAACCTCTGGGGTCTGGGCCATGACTTCGCGCAGGGACTGCTCCACCTCCTCCCCTATCACGTGCTCGCCGAAAGCCGAGAGGAAGTGCTTGATGCGGCCCGTGACCACCACGCGGTGCGGGCGCAGACTCACGAAGCGCACCGTGTCGCCGATACTGTAGGCCCAGAGGCCGGCGTTGGAGGTGAGGACGACGGCATAGTTGCGGTCCAGCTCCACGTCGGCGATGGTGAGACGGGGCGCGTCGGGCTCGAAGAACCGCTCGGCGGGCACGAATTCATAGAAGATGCCGCTGTTCAGCAGCAGCAGCAGGCCCGGGTTGCCGGGCTCGTCCTGGAAGGCCAGGAAGCCTTCGGAGGCCGGAAAAAGCTCAATGCTGTCCACTGGCCGGCCGATGCTTTCGAAGAGCTTAGCGCGGTAGGGCTCGAAGTTGACGCCGCCGTACACGAACAGGTTGAAGTCGGGAAACAGGTCCTTGATGGGCCGGCCGGTGCGGGCCGTGAGGCGGTCGAAGTACATCTGCACCCAGGGCGGAATGCCGGATATCAGCGTCATCTTTTCGCCCAAAGTTTCATCCACGATGCGCTCCAGCTTGGTTTCCCAGTCCTCAATGACGTTGGTTTCGTAGCTCGGCAGCTGGTTGCGGCGGAGGTACGCCGGCACATGGTGGTTGGCAATGCCCGAAAGCCGCCCTGTACGGATGCCGTGGTGCATTTCCAGCTCCGGTGAGCCGGATAGGAATATCAGCTTGCCATCCAGAAACCGGCTGCGGCCGGTGCGATAGATGTAGTAGAGCAGGGCATCCCGGGCCCCTTCGATGTGGTTCGGAATGCTGTCCTTAGTAATGGGGATATACTTGGTGCCGCTGGTGGTGCCGCTGGTTTTGGCCAGGTACAGCGGCCGGCCGGGCCAGAGCACGTCGGCCTCGCCGGCCTGGGTACGGTCGAACCAGGGCTTGAGGGCCTCGTAGTCGCGCACGGGCACCTGCCGGGCCAAATCGGCGGGCGTGCGGATGCCGCCCAGCTCGTGGGCGCGGCCGAAGGCGGTACCGGCCGCCGTGGCGGTCAGCTTCGCCAGCAGCTCGCGCTGGGTGGTTTCGGGGCGGTGCTGCCAGCGGGCGTAGCGGCGGGCAATGTAGCGGGCCAGGGGCTGGCTCAGGGTGGCTTTCAATCCCATATATTCCGAAGTAAAAGGCCGTTGGAAGGGCTGCGAAGGTACGTTGAGGACGTTTGGCTGTGGCTGCTTGAGCAACCTGCGTCGCTGGCCGCCGTTAGGGTTTGCAGGGCGGGCCGTTTTGGCGGCCCGCCAAAGCTTACCTCACTCATTCACCATTTCCCAACTCACCACATCATGGCAGACCATGCAGGCAAAGCCGTCTGGAACGGCGACATCAAAGGCAGCGGCACCCTCAGCACCGATAGCGGCCTCCTCAACGCGCCCTACTCGGTCGGCAGCCGCTTCGAAGGCAAGCCCGGCACCAACCCCGAAGAACTCATCGGCGCGGCTCACGCCGGCTGCTACACCATGTACCTGACCAGCGTGCTCACCAAGCACGGCCACTCAGTGCAGAGCATCACCACGACCAGCACCGTGACGATGAACCCCAACAACGGCCATCCCGTCATCGAGCACATCCACGTTAGCACCGAGGGCCACGTCACCGGCGGCAACATCACGGCCGACGACTTCCAGAAGCACGCCGAAGATGCCAAGGAAAACTGCCCGGTGTCGAAAGTGCTGAGCGCCGTGCCCAAAATGACGCTGGAAGCGAAGTTTGTCGGCTAGGTTTCCTAGCCGAACAGATAGAAGAACGTCATGCAGAGCGCAGCGAAGCATCTTTACCGCAATAGTAAAATTGATTACTTACTGCGGTAAAGATGCTTCGCTGCGCTCTGCATGACGTTCTTGCTTTTGCTGACTCTCGTTCTTTTCGGTCCCTGACAACCGACAACTACTAACTAGCAACTAAATTTGTCGCTATGCCCACTGGTACCACCCGCATCCGCCTCCGCCCCGCCAACACTTCCCGCGTTCCGTTTTGGGGCCAGCTTGCCATCGGCCTGTTCTGGCTGGCCTACGTGGCTTTTGGCCTCTTGAGCAATACCGGGGCGCAGGATTACCACTTTCTGCACTGGGTATTCCTGGTGTTCACGTTCGTCTACCTCGGCTACGTGCTGGTAAACAACGCGCCCATCTTCGGCACCCAGAGCTACCTCGAATTTACGCCCGGCTACATTGTGCATAAAAACGGCCTGTTCCGCCCCAAGCAGGTATTCGCCGCCGAAAACATTGCTGCCCTGGAACTTAAGCCCGCCGTATTGCGCGTACGCCAGAAAGACGGCGAAATCTATGCGCTCAACCTGCGCGAGGTGAAAGGCAAGATGCGCAAAACCCGCTTCCGCGAGCAGGTACGGGACTTTGCCGCCAAGCACAGCCTGCCCTTGCAGGAAGTGAGCCCGACGGCAGCAGCCTAGACTATATTCCTCAGAAACCGAAAGAGGCTCCGAACACTGCACGTGTCTGGAGCCTCTTTTTTGCGTTAACTGCGTCGCAAGTCTTATTTCTTGGCGAACTTCTTCCGCAACTCGTCCACCTGGTCGCGGAATTTCTTGTCCGAATCCACCAAATCCGACACGGTTTGCACCGAATGCATTACGGTGGTATGGTCGCGGCCACCGAAGTGGAAACCAATGGTTTTCAGGGTGTGGGCCGTGTGGTGCTTGGCGAAATACATGGCTACCTGCCGGGCCGTCACCACTTCCTTTTTGCGGGTTTTGTCCTTCAGCAAATCGACCGAAATGCCGAAATAAGCGGCCACGGTTTTCTGAATGAAGTCGAGGTTCACCTCGGCCTCTACTTCCTCGATGATGTGGCGCAGGGCCTGCTTCACCATTTCCAGGTCGATGTCGCGGCGGCTCAGGCTGCTCTGGGCCACCAGCGAGGCGATGACGCCTTCCAGCTCGCGCACGTTGGTATGCACCGAGTTGGCCAGATAATCAACCACATGGTCCGGCGGAATATCAATCCCATCCTGTTCCATCTTGTTGCGGATGATGGCCACCCGCGTCTCAAAGTCCGGGCTTTGCACGTCAGCCGTCAGGCCCCACTTGAAGCGGTTCAGCAGCCGGTCTTCCAGCCCTTGCAGGTCCTTGGGCGGCCGGTCGGAGGTCATCACAATCTGCTTGCCCGACTGGTGCAAGTGGTTGAAGATGTGGAAGAACATCTCCTGCGTCTTGCCCTTGTTGGCCAGAAACTGCACGTCGTCCAGAATCAGGGCATCGACCTGCAGGTAGAAATTTGCAAAATCCTGCACCTGCGCGCGCTGCACGCTGTCGATGAACTGGTTGGTGAACTTCTCGGCCGATACGTAGAGAACGAACCGCTCGGGCGCGGTAGCCTTGATGTGGTTGCCGATGGCCTGCACCAGGTGAGTTTTGCCCAGGCCCACGCCGCCGTATACCATAAGCGGGTTGAAGCTGGTGGTGCCGGGCTTGTTGGCCACCGCGAGGCCGGCCGAGCGGGCCAGGCGGTTGCAGTCGCCCTCAATGTAGTTGTCGAAGGTGTAGGAGCCGTTGAGCTGCGACGGAACTAGGTTGCCGTCCATCGGCCGGGCCTGGTCGAAGGGGTTGCGGGGCGGGGCCATGGTATCGGCTCCGCCGCCGTTGGCGAAGTTGTTGCCGCGCGGCGTGGTGCGCACCGCGCCCGAGTTGACGTAGCGGGCCGAGGCGGCGCGGGCGCTGCCAGCCAGCGGGTTGCCGGCGGGCGTGCCGGGCATGGGCTGGGGCGCGTCGCGCGGGTCGGGCGCGGCCTGCTTGCGGGTGGGCGGCAGGTGCAGGGCACGGGGTGGGGCCTGCTCGTTGCCCTGGTCCACCACCACGCTGTATTCGAGGCGGCCTTCGGAGCCCAGCTGCTGGTAGAGGGCGCGGCGCAGCTCGTCCACGTAGTGCTCCTCCAGCCAGTCGTAGAAATACGCGCTAGGCACCTGAATGGTAAGCACATTGCCCTTCAGCTCGACCGGCACAATGGGTTGGAACCAGGTCCTAAAGCTCTGCTCCCCGATTTCCGCCGAGATGCTGCGCAAGCAGCCAGCCCAAACCGTGCGAAAATCCTTGAGCATTGGAACGATTGAAAGGAAACCGGCAACAAACCGGGAGCAAAAAGAAGACCGAAATGAGCCGCCCGGAGCGGGCGTTATTTTTTAGAGGGGGACAAAATTGTGGAAAACTTCGCACTTAAAAAAGCCGAAATGGGCTTGTTTATATCGTGCTTTTAGCAGGCCGCCCGAACCGGCACCACGGCGGCGCTTGCCAGCCCGGCACGCTTATTTTTTGTTGAAAATTCATAATCCAGCCGGCCCAGGTTGATGCCCGACCAGCCCACCTGGTTGATGAGCGTGGGGTGACCATCGGGACTGGCGATGGGCTCGGGGGCGTCCATGAACGTGTGGGTATGCCCGCCCAGTATGAGGTCGATACCGGAAACCTGAGCGGCCAGCTTGCGGTCATCGAGCTTGGCTTCGGCGTACTTATAGCCGAGGTGCGAGAGGCAGATGACGAGGTCGCATTTCTCAGGACCACGCAATTGGGCCACCATTTCCCTGGCCTTGGCCACGGGGTCGAGGTAAACGGTCTGGCCGAAGTTTTTATCGGCCACCAGCCCGCTCAATTCAATACCAATGCCGAACACGCCTACGCGGATGCCCTGCTTCTCGAACACCTTGTAAGGTGCAAAGCGGCCAGCCAGCGGTGTTTTCGAGAAGTCGTAATTGGCAATGAGGAAGGGGAAGATGGCGTTGGGCAGCTGGCGCTGGAGGCCGTCGAGGCCATTGTCGAAATCGTGGTTGCCGAGGGTGCTGGCGTCGTAGCCCATCTGGCTCATCAGCTTGTACTCGAGCTCGCCGCCGAAAAAGTTGAAGTACGGCGTACCCTGGAAGATGTCGCCCGAGTCGAGCAACAGCACGTTTGGCTCCTTGCTGCGAATATCCTTGATGAGCGCGGCGCGCCGGGCCATGCCGCCCAGCCCGGCCCACTGCCCGCCATTGTCGGGGAAGGGCTCGATGCGCGAGTGCATGTCGTTGGTGTGCAGAATGGTGAGCTTCACCGGAGCCTTAGCACGGGTGGCGGCTTCGGCCGAGTTGGCCAGGCCGCCCAGCACGGTGAGGCCGGCGGTGCCGAGGAGGGAGTTGCGGAGAAATTCGCGGCGTTGCATGATGGTTCGACGGTTAGCGGCTGGCAATTAATTGGCTTTCACCCGGCCTTCGACGCGGGCCGTGATGGGCTGGCCGGCTTTGGTGAGGGCGCGGATGTGGTCGGCGATGGCGGTGCGGAGCAGCACATTGGTGTGGCGCGGCGTGAGGGCCTTGAAGAACGAGAGGTTGTCGCCGCCGGTGGCTAGGTAGTCGGAAATGGCAATGGGATAGGTGCGCGAATCGTTCACATCGAAGGGCTGGCCGCCGATGCGGATGTCCTTGGGCATGCCGTCGAAGGTGACACTGTAGGTAGCGCCGGAAATGGCCATTTTGATGTGGGCCGCGTAGTCGAACAGTTGCTGCACCACCGGGCCGGGCGCGTCGAGGACCACCAACTCGTTTTCAAACGGCATCAGTTCAAACACCGAGCCCAGCGTGACGGGGCCAGCCGCGAAGCCGGCGCGCAAGCCGCCGTTGGTCATCACACCCAGCGCCATGGGCTGCTTGAGCTCGGCGCTGGCGCGGGCGCGCTGCAGGTCGGCCACGAAGTTGGAGAGTGGGTTTTCGCCGGGGCCCTTCACTAGGGGTTGCGGGGCGGTGCCGAGCACCTCGGTCATCTGGGCGGTTACCTTGTCGTGGTAGGGCGCGATGAGGGCGGCAATGGCGGGGTCTTCGGCCTGGGTTTTGCCCACCGCCTGGCTCGTGACGGGCGCGAAATGCGCCGTGGGCGCGTAGGCGGCGCGCTGGCAGGCGCTGGTGGTCAGCAGGACGGCGGCCAGCCAGGTGGCGGCCCGGCGCAGAGCAGGTTGGGTTAACAAATTAGTGAGGGGAATAATGGAAGGGTAAGCCGGCGGACAGCCAAACGGGAAGCCGGGTATCCGCCCGGGTTTGCACGGTGCCATACACGGCTTGCAAAAATACTTTACTCGGGCCAATGCCGGCTCTCCGCCTTCCGGCAGTGGCCCAGTGAGTCCGTCAGCTAGCGGCCGAAATTATAGCCCAGCAGCAACGAAATTGTCTGAGCCCCGCTCAACTGTTTAACTGCCTGCGAGCTGCTGTCAAGCGTATTATAACGGGCTTCGAACTGAAGCGCGCCGGGGCCGGCCGGGACAGTTATTCCCACAGCCCCCGTGGGACCAAAGCCCAGGCTCCGCATTTCTATTTCGCGGGTGGTGGTAGTGGTGCCCACGCCGCCCAGCTTCTGGTTGGTTTCTACAATCAACGCCTGATGCGCGTCGAGCAGCGCTGACACTTCGCCCCCTACTTGGATATAGGGACGCACCAGGCCGCGAGGCAACGTGTAGCGGAGCATCAGGGGGACGCGCACTGTTTGCAGCGTGATTTGCGCATCCCGACTGCTGTTAATGCTGGTTACTATAGCGTTGTAGCGCAGGTACTGGCCTTCGTGAAGCTGTTTCTGGTAGAGCAGCTCGACACGTAGCGCCAGCCGCTCATTGAAGCTGGCCGGGTTAAGAAGCAGCCCGACCCCGAAAACCGGCCGCAGGCTCGAACTCAGGGCTATTTCCCCCTCATCATCGAGCGTGGTAGTGGCGCTTTGCGCGCCCACCACTGCCCCGAAATGAACCTTGGTTCTCCGAGCTGTGGCCGCCACCGAGGCCTGCCCGGGAGCACAGGAATTGTAGCGGTTGAAAATGGCCACGAGCTGCGATTCTTTCAACTCGGCGTTTATCAACATGGGCTGCACCACCGGGCAATCGATGAAAGCGCGGCTCAGCACCTGGCGGAATGGATAGCTCTTCTGCTGCACCAGAACATCGGTCACGGTCACGTTCTGGATGATTTGCACCACCTCGGTTACCGGTCCATCCGTAGTTCGGAAGAAGTACCGACCATTCCCTCCTTCATCAATATAGGAATAGAGCTTGGCTTTTCCCTGCACCAATTGCTGCATAAACAACGTGGTAGGCGCGGCCGACAGAGCCGCCCCGCCGGGGGCCGTGGTGAGGCCGCCAGGCAGCTGGCAGGCTTCGTAGCGGGCACCGCTCTGCAGTCCGTAGGCCTTCAATTCAGTGGGGGTATACTGCGTAGCTGCGGCCCCGGTATTGGCCCGGAACACGCAGAGCAGGCCCATGCGCTGCTGCCCCCGAACATCTATCTCGCCCCGCAGGGAATCGCCGGCGGGCCGCACAATGTAGCCGGGGCGAAAATTTCTTTGAGCCTGCGCGGACGGCGCGGCTACTATTGACAACAGCAAAGTGAACAGTGGGAAGTACTGCTTGAACATAAACCCGAGCTTGGAAATGAGTAGAAAAGAATATCCGGAATGGAAACCAGGGTCAAAGCTACGCCGGCCATCCTGCAAAACCCGTAGTGCCAATGCGGGCGGCGTTGCGCAAGCGGCGGTATCTTTCGGCCCGTTTTGGTTTCTGCCGTCCTTTTTCAGCTGCGTTTTATTGTATGTCCGACACCCTCACGGCCACGCCCGTTTCCTTCGCTGAATTTCCGGCCGTGACCACCGCCGAGTGGCAGGCCCGCCTCACCCGCGAGCTCAAGGGCCAGGACCCGGCCACGCTGCGCTGGCCCCTGCCCGATGGCTTCAGCCTGGAGCCCTTCTACCACCGCGAGGCCCTCGCGGCGCTGGGTGGCCCGCCCGCGCCCCTGCCCCATCCCCTCACGCCCTGGCTGAACGTGCCGGCCCTGACCGTGCCCGCCGGCACCGACGGCCGCGCCCAGATTGACCAGGCCGCCGCTGTCCTCGCCAACGGAGCCGATGGCATTCATTTCATCATTCACGACGTGCCGGCGCTGGCCGTGCATTACCTGGCCGAACAGCTGCCGCTGGCCCGCACCTGCGTGGGCTACACCGTGATGGCCGCCCCCGACGAGCTCCTGAGCCAGCTGGTGGAGGCCGCGCCCGGCACCCAGCTGCGCGGTTTCCTGCGTTTCGCCCCCGGCCCCGTGCCCGAAGGGGCCGAGCTGGCCGACTACCGCGCCGCCCTGCGCCGCTGCGTGCGCCTGACCACCGGCATGCCCGATTTCCGCGCCCTGGCCGTGAACGGGGCCTTTTTTGGCAACCGGGGCGCTACCGCCACCCAGCAGATTGCCTTCACGCTGAACACCGCCGCCGCCCTACTGGCCGAGCTGCCCGACGCCGACACCACGGCCGCCGAAGTAGCCGCCGCCCTGCACCTGCACATCGCCGTGATGCCCGGCTACTTCCTCGAAATTGCCAAGCTGCGTGCCCTGCGCCGGCTGTGGGCCACGCTGTTGCACGGCTTTGGCCTGCCGGCTGAGCTGAACGCCCACCTGCGCATCCACGCCATGACGGCCACCTGGACGCAGACCACCCTCGATGCCCACAACAACCTGCTGCGCCACACCACCGAGGCCATGAGCGCCGTGCTGGGCGGGGCCGATTCGCTGTCCGTGGCCCCGTTCGACTGCCTGTTTGCCGAGGCCAACGAGTTTTCGGCCCGGCTGGCGCGCAACCTCTCGGTGCTGCTGCGCGAAGAGGCCGGCCTGGGCCGGGTGCAGGACCCCGCCGCTGGCTCCTACTATATCGAAACCCTTACCGACCAGCTGGCCCAGGAGGCCTGGACGCTGTTTCAGCGCATGGAAGTGGCGGGCGGGTTGCCGCAAGTGCGCGGCCAGATGCTGGAAGAAATCAAGGCCGTGGCTACCGAAACTTTCCGGCGCATTGCCAGCGGCCAGCAGGTAATTGTGGGCACCAACCGCTTCCAGAACAAGGGCGAACAGTTCCACTTCCACCCCAAAAAACTACTGCGCTCCGCCGATTTCGACGTGACGCGGGCCGCCTATCCCACCGAGGTATTGCGCCTGGCTACGGCCATGCACTTCGAGCGCCGCGACCGCAAGAGCAAGCGCGCCGCCGTGGTACTGCTGGGCGCCAACACCAACCAGGTCATTCTGGACAACTTCATCCAGCTGCTCCAGGCCCACGAGCGGCCCGAGCTGGCCGCCAGCCACCCGGCCGGCACGCTGTCGCTGCTCTACTCCTCGGCCGAGGAGGCCACGCTGATGTACGCCACGCCCGAGCAGTTCAGCAAGTTTGCCCGCTTCATCTACCAGATTCCGACCGAGAAGCAGCAGTTCATCCCGCCGGCCCTGCTCAGCTCCGACCTGGCCACCATGCACGAGGCCGTGCGCGTGTTCGGCTTCCAGGAAATGAAGGTGCAGGGCTATACCACGGAGGAAGTGCTGGCCCGACTACAAGGCCGGTAGCATTAACTGAACGTCATGCAGAGCGCAGCGAAGCATCTTTACCGCCGTAGTAAATGAATTGCATCGCGCGGTAAAGATGCTTCGCTGCGCTCTGCATGACGTTTCTACATCTCAGAATTCCCCACCCATGAAGCCCGACTTCTCTTCGATTCCCTACAACGCTGCCCCGGCCCCCGCCGCCCCCGCTGCGCCCGAAACGGCGGCCACGCTCACGCCCGAGGGCATTGCCATCAAGCCCGTGTACGGCCCGGAGGATGTGGCCCACCTCGACCACCTGGGCTTTGGCGCGGGGCAGGCCCCCTACCTGCGCGGCCCCTACGCCAGCATGTACACGCAGAATCCGTGGACCATCCGGCAGTACGCGGGCTTCTCCACGGCCGAGGCCTCGAATGCGTTTTACCGCCGCAACCTGGCCGGCGGGCAGAAGGGGCTGAGCGTAGCCTTCGACCTGGCCACCCACCGGGGCTACGATTCCGACCACCCCCGCGTGCAGGGCGACGTGGGCAAGGCCGGCGTGGCCATCGATTCGGTGGAGGACATGAAAATTCTCTTCGACCAGATTCCGCTCGACCAGATGTCGGTGAGCATGACCATGAACGGGGCCGTGCTGCCCATTCTGGCCTTCTACATCGTGGCGGCCGAGGAGCAGGGCGTGAGCCCCGAAAAGCTGGCCGGCACCATTCAGAACGACATTCTGAAGGAGTTCATGGTGCGCAATACCTACATCTACCCGCCCGCGCCCAGCATGCGCATCATCGCCGACATCTTCAGCTACACGGCGGCGAAGATGCCCAAGTTCAACAGCATTTCCATCTCGGGCTACCACATGCAGGAGGCCGGCGCTACCGCCGATTTGGAGCTGGCCTACACCCTGGCCGATGGCCTGGAATACGTGCGCGCTGGCCTCGCGGCGGGCATGAAGATTGACGAATTTGCCCCGCGCCTGAGTTTCTTCTGGGCCATCGGCATGAACCACTTCATGGAGATTGCCAAGCTGCGCGCCGGCCGCCTGCTCTGGGCCAAGCTCATCAAGCCCTTCAACCCCACCAACCCCAAAAGCCTGGCCTTGCGCACGCATTGTCAGACCTCGGGCTACTCCCTCACCGAGCAGGACCCTTACAACAACGTGGCCCGCACCGCCATCGAGGCCCTCGCGGCCGTGCTCGGCGGCACCCAGAGCCTGCACACCAACGCCCTCGACGAGGCCATTGCCCTGCCCACCGATTTCTCGGCCCGCATTGCCCGCAATACCCAGCTCTACCTCCAGCACGAAACCGATGTGACCAAAGTGGTGGACCCCTGGGGCGGCAGCTATTACGTCGAAACCCTCACCCACGAGCTGGCCGACCGCGCCTGGGCCCTCATCCAGGAAGTGGAGGAGCTGGGCGGCATGGCCAAGGCCATCGAAACCGGCCTGCCCAAACTGCGCATCGAGGAAGCCGCCGCCCGCAAGCAGGCCCGCATCGATGGCGGCCGGGAAATCATCGTGGGCGTGAACAAGTACCAGACCACCGAAAAAACGGAGGTCGAAGTGCTCGACATCGACAACGACGCCGTGCGCGAAAGCCAGATTGCCCGCCTCAAAACCATCCGCGCCACCCGCGACAACGTGGCCGTGAAAGTGGCCCTGGCCGCCATCACTGAGGCGGCTGGCGCGCGCCTCAGTGAATTAAAAGTTAAAAGTGAAGCGTTAGGAGTTGAGGCCGGAGCCTCTGCTGAATCAACTCTTAACTCAAATAACCTCCTCGCCCTGGCCGTGACCGCCGCCCGCGCCCGCGCCACCCTCGGCGAAATCTCCGATGCCCTCGAAGCCCAGTTTGGCCGCCACCAGGCCACCACGCGCACCGTGGCCGGCGTGTACTCGCAGGAGATGAGCCACAACGCCGCCTTCGAGCAGGCCCGCGCGGCAGCCGAGGAATTTGCTGCCCGCGAAGGCCGCCGCCCCCGCATGCTGGTGGCCAAAATGGGCCAGGACGGCCACGACCGGGGCGCCAAAATCATCGCCACCAGCTTCGCCGATGTCGGCTTCGACGTCGACATTGCCCCCCTCTTCCAAACCCCCGCCGAAGTAGCCCGCCAGGCCGCCGACAACGACGTACACGTCGTGGGCGTGAGCAGCCTCGCGGCCGGCCACAAAACCCTGCTCCCCCAGCTACTCACGGAGCTGCGGCAGCTCGGCCGCGAAGACATCCTGGTCATCGCCGGCGGCGTCATCCCCGCCCAGGATTACCAGTTCCTCTTCGATGCCGGCGTGGCCGGCGTGTATGGCCCCGGCACGGTCATCGCCACCGCCGCGCTGGAGATTCTGTCGAAGCTGGGGGAGTAAACCCGCTTATCTTTCGAGTATGACAGAGCGTTTGATAATCCGCAATTTCGCCGGGCTGGAAGAAATCGATATTGAACTTGGACGGATAAACATATTTATCGGCCCACAGGCGAGCGGGAAGAGTGTGTGCGCGAAATGCTTGTATTGGCTTAAGGCTTTTTTGCCAGATTTACTTGATTCATCCAGGTCTGGTGACGACAAGCGTACGTTCGACACAACGTGTATAAATACCTTTAAGGAATATTTTCCAGGAGTTTGGAGGACTGACAAGCACTTATTGATACGCTATGAAATAGCTGATTATTTTATTCAGCTAGAAAATATAAATGGAAAATTAAAATTAAATTATTCACCTTTTTTTGTTGAGATAGCAAAAATCAACAGACAGGAGCTTTTAGCTGCTGGTAAGGCAGGTTATAGGAGCACTTCTTATCAATGGGAATCAAACCGTTCAGTACAAGCCATGGACGCTGTACGGGATGAGGTTGGCGATGCAGCAGACCTTAGACAATCATTTATTCTAGCAGGCCGTTCTTTCTTTTCTGCACTGAAAGGAGCGACATTGACATTCCTTGCACAGGCTCCAGTTGTAGACCCATTCCTACGACAGTTTTTGAGTTTATATGAGTTAACTCGCCGCTATTTTCTTAACAATAATATAAGCAATAATAAAGACCTTAGCTCTTTATCCGCACACATTATAAAGGGAAAGATAGAAATAAGAGGAGAAGAGGAATTTATTATCAGTCCTAGTGGGCGGCGTAGTCCATTAGCTTATGCATCGTCTGGACAGCAAGAAGCTTTTGCATTACTTCTCATTCTTCTTTACATCGGCATGGAAGGAGAATCTTTAGAAAAACAAGCTGTTTATATAGAAGAGCCCGAAGTACATCTCTATCCAGATTCACAATGGGCAATAGTTCAATTAATGGCTAGTGTATATCATGAAAGCGCTTTTTCACTCCAATATGTTATCACCACGCACAGCCCTTACCTCTTATCTGCTTTCAACAATCTTATTCGGGCTCATCAATTGGCCGAGCAATTCAAAAACTCTCCTGAGCAGTTAAAGGCGCTCTACCGCATTGTACCGAAAAATCAGCAACTAGCCCTAGAGAACTTCCGCGTCTACGCCCTCGCTGATGGCAAAGCCCGCTCCATCATCTCCGCCGAGGACGGCTTGATAGTGGCCGACAAGCTGGACGAAGTATCGGAACGGATTTCGCAGCAATTTGACAAGCTGCTGCACTTAGAAGCCCAAGCCGCTGCGGATGAAAAAGCCCGCTAAGACGGCGCGGGCCGTCCTGCGGCTGGTGCTGGAAGAAGAGCGTAGCAAGTTCATCCTGGTCCACCCCGCTACTATAGCAGTACAATGCATAAAAGTAGATAAGCACCTGCCGCCGGCCGTGGTGCAATGCGACTATGTAGTGGTGCTGCCAACCCAGGCATTGTATGTAGAGCTGAAAGGCAGCGACGTGGAACATGCCGCTGAGCAATTGAAAAGCACACTGACCAACCTGAAAATAGCAATGGCAGCAAAGTTGTTTTTCATCATTCACCACCATTGCCCGCTCCCGGCTACCAAGATTCAGCAAATGAAAACCCGGTTTTTCAAGCAGACGGGCCACTTACTTGAGGTTCGCAAAAGCCCTCATACCCACACGCTGTAGCTTCTCCCCCCAGCTAACCTCAGGCCCGCCCCACCCGGCGGGCCTTCTTTTTGCCCGATGCCCCTTTCCGGGCCACCGCTATGGGTTTCCGGGGTGCCGATGCCGGTTTCCGGGCCTCCGATGGGGCTTGCCGGGGCTCCGATACCGGTTTCCGGCCTTCCGATGGGAGTTTCCGCCGTTCCGATGACGGTTTCCGCCATTCCGATGATGATTTCCGCCGGCGGAAACCGTTGTCGGAACGGCGGAAACTCCCATCGGAATTCCTACCTTGGGCGCTCACTTTTCCCATTTCATTTTCAGTACCATGCAAAGAGCTACCGCAGTGCTTCGGCATTACTCCCAACCCGATGCCATGATGCGCCAGGACATGCGCACCATGCACGAACACTACACCACTAACCAGGCGGCCTTCCTGGCCTTCAACCCCGAGTTTGATGCGGCTTTCGGCACCGATTGGCTGGCCGCCATCGACGCGGCCGATGCTGCCCCCGACCGCACCGTGCGCACCGGCGAGCTGATGGAGGACACCGCCGAGGTGGAGGACGTGATGGGCCGCGCCCAGGCCGCCGCCCAAACCCTGTTTTACTACGTGGGCCGCGCCTACCCGCACAACGCCGGCCGGCTGGCCACCTACGGCCGCAGCACCTACGAAGCCGCCCGCAAGCAGCACGACAAGATGCGCACCCTGCTCCAAACGGCTTTCACCTCGGCCACCCGCGACAAAACGGAGCTGGTAAAAAAGGGCTACACCGCCGCCCAACTGGCCACGCTGGGCACCCTCGTCACGGAGCTGGCCGACACCAACACGACCCAGGAAGTAAAAAAAGGCACCAACACCGAAGGCCGCGACCACTATGTGACCGTCCAAAACCTGGCCTACGGCTACGGCCAGGAGGTGAGCGCGGCGGCCAAGGTGCTCTTCGCCGCCGATGCCGCCACCCTGAAGCTGTTTCGGCTGAGCGGGCCGGCCGCGCCCGCTGGCCTTGAAACCCACGAGCTGACCGTGGCCGCCGGCGGCCTGGGCAGTGTGCAATTCACAACGCCGCTGCTGGCCACCACCCGGCTGCACCTGCGCCTGGCCGTGCCCCAGCCCGCGCAGGAGGCCCTGGTGGGCCGCGTGGTGGCGGCTGGCAACAGCCTCCGCGCCCACGTTACCCTCACCACCGGCGGCAGTGAGCAAGACACCACGGCCGAAGCCCTGGGGCCGGACGGCCAGTGGCTGGAGGTGTTCAACACCAGCAGCACGCCGGTGCGCGTCGAAATCGCGGTGCTGAAATAAACCGCCCGATTTCCCACAAAAAAGGCCCGGATGCGATATCCGGGCCTTTTTTATTAAAGACAACACCACGCCTAGCGCACCAGCAGCGGGGCCGTGGCGGGCTGGCCGTTGCCCAGGGTGGCGCGCAGCTGGTACAGGCCGGGAGCCAGCCCGGCCAACGACACCGGGCAGTCGCCGGCCGTGGCGGGCAGCGCCTGCTGGCGCACGGCGCGGCCCAGCGCATCGAGCAGGGCCAGCTGGCCGCCGCCCACCGGCAGCCGCACCGTGACGATGCCGCTGGCCGGGTTGGGATAGGCCGCCAGCACGAGGCCGGCTGCGGCAGCGCGGGTGGCCAGCACGCCGCCGGCCGTGAGCTTGGCCAGGAAGGCATCGGTACCGCCGGTGGAGGTGATGCTTCCGAGCGACACCGTGGTAATGAGGATACCGGTGACGTAGATATTGCCGCCCGCATCGGCCGCCAGGCCATAGCCCACCGACCCCATCGGGGCCGTGCCCACGGCGCGGTCGGCCCACACGGCATTGCCCTGGCTATCGAAGCGGGCCACGAACAGCTGCTGGCCGACGGACGTGAGCGTGGTGGCGCCAAACACCGCCGTGCCCCCAAACTGCCCGGTGGCGTAGTAGCCGCCCCGGCCATCGGCCACCACCTTGTAGGCAACGGTGGCACCGGTGCCGGTGGCGGTGATGCGCCGCGACCATTGCCGGACGCCCTGGGGGGTGAAACGGGCCAGGTAGATGTCGGGGGTGCCGCACACCACGGCATTGCCGGCGGCATCCACGGCCAGGCCGCCCACGTTGCGGGTACTGGCATCGGCCACGGCCCACACGGGGGCAGCGGCGGCATCAAGCTTGCAGAGAAAGCTGTCGGTTGACGAGGAAAAGGCCGCCGTCAGGGACGTAGCCCCGAAGGCCACCGTGCCGTAGAAGCCCCCCGCGAGGTAAGCATTGCCCGCGCCGTCGAAGGCCAGGGCATTGGGGAATATGGTGGCCGAAAACACCGAAGTGCCCACCTGGGTGGCCACGTTGGTGCCCTGCAAGGGGCTGCCCGTGGGCGAAAGCCGGTAGAAGAAGCAGCCGGAGGTGCCGCTATTGGTTACGGCCACGCCAAAATTGACATAGCCACTATACCCCCCGGCAATGGCCACATTGCCGGCGGCATCGGTGGCAATGCACCGCACGCTGGTGCTGGTGCCCCCGCCCTGCTTGGCCCATTGCAGCGCCCCCTGCGGCGAATATTTGGCCAAGAACGAATCGGAAGCCGCCGAAAGCGTGGTGCCCCCCAGCGTGACGCTGATGGCAAACGGCCCGGTCAGGTACGCGTTGCCTGCGGCATCGACCGCCAAAGCGCCGAACAGATTGGTACCCGCGCAGTCGAGCTGCGTGGCCCAGAGCACAACACCAGCAGCGCTGTATTTGGCCAGGAAAACATGCGACCGGCCAGCCCCCGCCGTGAGCGTGACCGAGCCCAGCGTGAAGGTATTTTCAAAGGTCCCCGTCACGTACTGGCTGCCGTCGGCGGCGACGGCCACCTCGGTGCTTGAGCTGGTGCCGAGGGTGGAGGCACCTCGCTGCACGCTGGCCCAGGCAGGGGCAGGGGCCGTTTGGGCGCGGGCGACGGGAGCAGCCAGCAGGCCCGCAATGGCCAGCAGCAGTAGGCAGGCCCACCGGGCCAGAGAGATAGTAGCAGTACGCATACGCAATTGGGTAGATGGGGAAAAATGTGGATAAAAGGCCCCACCCATTTACAAATGTAGGGAGCTGGCGGCCGGATAAAAACGGTGAAGAATAGCAAGATTTTGTTTTATTTTTTGCACATATAAATAATAAATTTTATATATTTAAACATCTGATATCAGCAGCTACCGCCTGGAACCCTTCAGGACCCGCCGCACAAGGGTTGCTGAAACAGTCCATTCCATCCTTTCATCCCCCTTTCCATTACCCCGATGAAACCACTCCTAATGCTCTGTTTGCTGCTGGCCGGCTCTGCCCTGCGCGCCCAGCCCGCCGCCTGGACCTATGCCCTGCCGGCCACCGCCAGCGTGGCCGCCGTGGCCGCCGATGCCGACGGCAACACCTACGTCACGGGCAGCTTCGTGGGCGGCTCCGCGCAGCTGGGCGGCACCACCATCAGCAGCAGCCTGCCGGGCCGGTGCCTCTACCTGGCCAAGCTGAGCCCCCAGGGCCAGGTGGTGCGCGTGACCAAGCTGGAGGGGGCCGAAGCCGGCAGCAACACCACCGGCATTGCCGTGGACCAGGACGGGAACACCTACGTCAGCGGCCGGCTGCACGGCACCATCACCTACCCCGGGGGCCAGACGGTGGGAGCCATTGCCGAAAACGGCGGCTACTCCATGCTGCTGGTGAAGTGCGGGGCCAACGGCCGCGTGCGCTGGGTGAAACAGGCCCACGGCGGCCAGGGCGCGCCTTACGGGGCCAGCTACGGCACGGGCGTGGCCGTGGACCAGGCCGGCAACAGCTACCTGAGCGGCGACGTGACGGGCGGCACCGTCTACGTCGATGCCCTCACGCTGGGGTCGCACCGGCGCGATGGTTTCCTGGCGAGCTACGACCGCAACGGGCAGGTGCGCTGGGCCAAGGCCCCGAACAGCATCCGGGGCTCCTCGGGGTCGTGCGGGGCGCGGGGCGTGGCCGTGGACCAGGCCGGCCACTGCTACCTCAGCGGCTACAGTGCCGGCGGCTGGCGCCTCGATGGCCTGACGGTGCCCATCGACGGCGCTTCCGACTACCTGGCCCTGTTCGACTCGGGCACCGGGCAGGTGCAGTGGGGCAAGGGGGTGCCCAGCAACAACCCGGGCGGGGCCCTGGCCATTGACAAGCAGGGCGACGCCTGCATTGGCGGCGATTTTGTGGGCACGGCCGATTTCGGCGGCGGCCTCACCCTGACCAGCACCACCCCCACCGGCTACGTGGCCCGCTACGACGCCACCGGCGACGTGGACTGGGCCACGCCGCTCAACAGCCTGGTGAAGGGCGTGGCCGTCGACCAGCAGTCGCGCAAGGTCTTCGTGACGGGCAGCGCCGGGACGCAGGCCTTTGTGGCCCGCCTCGCGGCCAATGGCCGCGTGCAGCAGCAGGACCTGGTGGGCGGCCCCGGCACCAGCGGCGGCAGCAGCCTGGCCCTCGATGACCAGAACAATGTGTACACCGCCGGCTCCTTCACGGGCAGCTGCCACTTCGGGGCGCTGGCCCGAAACGCTGCGACGGCGCAAGGCTACCTGGCCCGCTACGGCAGCCGCCAGCAGAACCGCAGCGGGAGTCAGCCCCAGCCCAACGACGGCGACGATTCCCGGGCTGCCGCCCTCCACTTATTTCCCAACCCTGCCCAAAACCAGCTCACGCTGCGGCTCGACTACGCGGCCCCGGCCGGGCACGCCACGCTGTATGACCACCTGGGCACGCCGGTAGCCACGCACGCCATCCAGCCGGCCGCGGCCGATGTGCGCTTCGATACCTCGGCCCTGCCCGCGGGCCTGTACGTGCTGCGGGTGGCGGCGCAGGGCAAAACCACCACGCAGCTGGTCACAGTGGAGCACTAGCGCGCGGTGGGCCTTACCTTGTGCGCCCCGGCCCGCTGCAACAGCGGGCCGGGGCGTCATTCTTTTTCCGCGTTGCTATGCACTTGCTCAGCCAGTTGCTCATCGGCCTGGTGGCCCTCATTCACGGCTACATTCTGTGGCTGGAAATGTTTGCCTGGACCACGCGGGGGCCGAAAACCTTCCGCTCCCTGCGCCCCGAGCTGTTTGAGCCCACCAAAGTGCTGGCCGCCAACCAGGGCCTCTACAACGGGTTTCTGGCCGCCGGCCTGGTCTGGGCGCTGCTGATAACCGACCCGGCCTGGCACCGCAACGTGGGCGCGTTCTTCCTGGGCTGCGTGGCCGTGGCCGGCATATACGGCGCGTTCACGGCCGGGAAACAAATTCTGCTGGTGCAAACCGTACCCGCGCTGCTGGCCCTGGCGGCCCTGCAGCTGGCCTGATTGCGGCGCTTAGCTAGTCGCGCGAGCGGAAGGCAAAGGGCACCGACATGGTGCGGGCCACGCGCACGGGCTTGCCGCCCACGAGGCCGGGCGTCCACCAGGGCATGAGGCGAATCACGCGCAGGGCTTCTTCGTCGAAGCCGTGGCCGCAGCCCTTGGCCACTTCCGCATCGACGATGCGGCCCTGCTGGTCGACCACAAAGCTCACGTACACCATGCCCGACAGGCCCTGCTTGAGGGCTTCTTCGGGGAAGTGGGCTGTTTGGCGCACGAAGGCGTAGTAGGCCGACTCGCCGCCGGGAAAGGACGGCAGCACTTCCGAAAACTTGAGCACCGTGGCCGGACTGGCCACTTCGACTTCGGCGGCCGGGGCCACCGGTACCGGGCCGGTGGGCGCAGCCACGGCTTTGGTGAGCGACTGCATTTTCACGGTCAGGGAGTTGCCGGCCGCTACGGCCAACGTCTGGTCGCGGTAGCCCTGGCACTTGAACAGCAGCACGGACTTCACGCCGGTGAGGGCCAGCAGGAAATCGCCGGCGGCGTTGGTGCTCGTGGCCTGGGGAGTGCCCTGCACCGCCACAAACACGCCCGGCAGCGGCACCCCCACCTCGTTGGTAACGCGGCCCGCTACGGCGGGGGCCACTAGAGGAGCCGTCAGGCCGGGGTTGGCTTTCGGAGCCGGCACCGGGCTGGCAGCCAGTAGTTGCGTAACGACAAGCAGTGTAGAGAGCAGCATAGGGGTGGGGTTTTGGGTAGGAAATGGTTGTTTACAAAGCGGGGGCGCGTGAAAATCCGTTGGTTACTTTAGCCACAATCGTTTTCGGCAATATGTGGCGAGTAGGTGGCTGAAACAGGCCAGAACCTGGTCACACCAATTGATTTTTTCCGGGCATAGTGTTCATGACTGCCAGAAAGCAAACGTTTGCCTGTCTTACTTAATTTATAAAAATGAGGCCGTCAGCATTCGCCAACCGTTCGTTAACTGCGTTTATTTCAAGGCAAATTAACGATAAAAAGCACAAATACCAAAAAAATAGCTCACGCCCGCCGCTAATAGCTTCAAAAAATATTCATAATCCATGATTAAATCAAGTCATATTCATAAATGCATTATTTCAAGTAAAATTTTATAGCAGTCGGTTTCACCGGAAATATGGCATGACCAAGACGGCGCGCACGCAAAAGCCCCGCCAATACGCCGGCGGGCGTGGTTGGCGGGGCTTTTGCGGCAGATACAGTGCTGGGGTGCTGGGGGCCAGAAATTCCGGGGGGCTACCCTGCCGCCTGCGGCTCGCCGCCCAGCAGCGTCCAGGCCTCGGCATTGCCCTGCTGGCCAGCCAGGTGCAGGGCGGTGAGGCCCCGGGCATCGGTAATGGAGCGGTCGGCACCGGCGTCGACCAGCAGCCGAATCAACTCGTTGCGGCCAAACATGGTGGCGAAAATGAGGGCTGTGGAGCCGCTGGCATTCCGGAGGTTGAGGCTGGCCCCGCGAGCGATGAGCAGCCGGGCAATGGCGGGGTAGCCTTTGAAGCTGACGCCCATCAGGGCGGTGTTGCCGGCGGCATCCTGGGTGTTGGGGTCGGCCCCGGCGTCGAGCAGAAAGGTGGTGGCCTCGGCGTGGTCTTCGTAAGAAGCCAGCACGAGGGGCGTGAAGCCTTTGGGGTTGGTCATATTCACGGCGAGGCCGGTGGCCAGCAGCTCGCGCAGGGCGGGTACATCGCCGCGACGGGCGGCATCAAACAGCAGGTCTTCGGGGCGGGCGGAGGTAACATCCATGAATGGGGGGAATCAATCTGATAAGCAATAGGGAACGGGCGGCGGGACCGGGCGGGCACCCCGGCGCGCTCACCCTTACGGATTGCGGCGGCATTTGATATGCGGGGCGGCATTGGCGGCGGGTTTTCGGCCTCAGAAGCAGAGCAGAATAACGAGCGTCAGAATGGTGAGCAGGGCACCCACGGCGGCGGTGTTGACGTAGGTTTCGGGGGAGTGGCCGGGCCAGGTGCCCACGGCCGCCACGGCCGCCAGCAGCAGCGGCAGCAGGAAAAAGGTGCCGTAGATGGTGCCGCCGTAGGGCTGAAAAGGGGCCGGGCCGTCGGGCGAGGCGGGGGCGCTGATGCGCTGCACGATGCCCAGGATGGGCGTTTGCCACACGCTGATGGTTTCGCCAGCGCGCACGCGGTAGCCAATGGCGCTGGGCAGCCGGAAGCTGGTGTGGGCCGTATGTACGCGGTAGGCCAGCTCGGGGGTGGAAAGCGCGGCCGGCACGGATACCGGGAAGCGGCTCTGCACGGTTTCGTGGGGGTATTGGCGCAGCGGCAAGGCCCAGTCGAGGCCCAGCAGCAGGCAGCAGGCCAGCAGCGCCACGTTGAGGCTGCGGGCAATGCGGGCGTAGTGGTGCCGGCGCGCCTCGGCGGCGGCGTAGTGGGGCGGCAGCGCGGGCGCGGGCTCCCGGGCCAGCAGCACGTCGTAGGCCAGGCGGCGGCGCGGATTGCCTACAATGCCGTAGCCGGCCTCTACCTCGGCGAGACGGGCGCGCATGGCGGGGTCGGCCAGGGCCAGGCGCTTGAGGCGGGTGCGCTGGGTGAGGTACGCCTGGTCGATTTGGGCGGCCGTGGCCGTGGTCCCGACACCCAAAACGCGGTAGTAATTCTGCATAACCCAAAGCACGACAAGGCCCTAAAGTACATGACCGGCCGCAATTGCGGAAACGCGGCCGGCCGGGCGCTATTGCCCGGTACGCGCCAGGGCCGTACTTCGCGGCACCATGAGTGCCTCCCCTGCCGCCCCCGCGCTGCCCCATTCCTCCAGCACCGGGCCTTTGGCGGCCTGGAGCGTGCTGGAAGTAGCCCAGGTGCGTGGCCGCTCGCGGCTCATCGCCTGCAAAAATATTCAGCCGCTGAAGCTGCTGCAGCCGGCCGCGCCCACCAGTGCCTGCCAGGTGGTGCTGAGCAGCTACGGCGGCGGCCTGGTGGCGGGCGACGTTATCCGGCTGCGCATCACCGGACAAGCCGGCTCGCGGCTCGTGCTCACCACGCAGGCCAGCACGAAGGTTTTTCGGTCCATTGATGGGGCCGTGGCCGAACAGCACACCGTGGGCGAGCTGGGCGAAAACGCGCTGGCCGTCATCTTCCCCGACCCGGTGGTGCTGCAAGCCGAAAGCCGCTACCGGCAGGTGCAGGAGTGGCACCTGCAGCCCACGTCGCTGCTGCTGCTGGTGGATTGGCTTCACTCCGGCCGCATGGACCAGGGCGAGCGGTTTGCCTTCACGTCGCTGCATTCGGAGCTGCGGGTGCGGGTGGCGGGCCGGCTGGTGGTGCTGGACCGGTTTGGGTTTGAGCCAGCGGAAAACATTGCCGCCTCGCCGGCCAACTTCGCGGGCTATCAAACCTTCTTCTCGGTGTTTCTGGTGGGCAGCCCCGATGATGCGCGGTTCCGGTTTTTGGGGGAAATGCTGGCGCGACAGCAGATGCCCGACAGCACGGGGCCGCACTTCAGCATCAACGGCCGCGAATGCGTGGTTTCGGTGGCGCGGGCGCGGGCAACCGTGTGGGTGCTGCGGGCGGCGGCGCACAGCCGCATGGCCTTGCAGCCGCTGTGCGAGGAGATTCTGGCGGCGCTGGCCGATGCGCAGCTGCTGGGGTATAACCCACTGGCACGGAAGTATTGATGTAGCGTGGACGCTGCGAGTCCACGCTACAGCTCCTAATTTCCCACGCGGCCCTCCTCGTCGGCGCTGGCGGCGGCGTGGCGGGCCTGGGTTTTGCCACTGCCGATTTTGCAGGTGAAAGTGAGGGTCACGCGGCGGCTTTCCCACTGGTTATTCCAGGTCTGGTTCACGTTGTTGTACTGGAGCGTGCTGCGGAAACGACTGGTGTTGAACACGTCGGCCACGCGCAGGCTGAGGCTGGCGCGCTCGGCCCAGAGCTGCTTTTTCAGGCCCAGGTTCAGCATGCCGCTGGCTTTGGCGCGAAACAGGCCCTGCACGGCGGGCGAGCTGTACTCGCCGCCCACCAGCAGCTTGTAGCTGCGGGGCAGCAGAAAGGTGTGGTTGGAGCTGGCTTCCCAGCTGTAGCTGGTCAGGCGCACGGCCTGGTTTTCGATGCTGGTACGCACATCTGTGTAGCTGCCGCTCAGCTGGTTATCCACGCCCCAGGTCTTCGTGATGTCGGTGTGGCCGCCCGAGCTCAGGGTGATGGTGCTGGCCTGGGCCAGGTTCTGCGGGGTGCTGGTCGACACCTTCGTGTCGTCGTTCTGGGTCACTACCTCGTTCACCGAGTTGCTTTCGTGCAGGTAGCTCAGGCTCAGGATTTGGAAGTCCTTGTGCAGGTAGTTGAACACGAACGACTGCGAGAGCGATGGGGCCAGAAACGGGTTGCCCTGCTGGGCGGTGTAGAAGTCGGAGTAGTTGAGGAAAGGGTTCAGGCTTTGGTAGTTGGGACGGCTGATGCGGCGGCTCACGGAGGCGCTCACCTGGTCCTGGTCCGTGATTTTGTAGCTGGCGAAGGCGCTGGGAAACAGCTGGAAGTAGCTGCGGGCCACCTGCTGGCCGGTGGTGGCCGAGCGGCCGGTGGTCTGGGTGAGCTCGCCGCGCAGGCCGGCTTTCAGCTCGAGGCGGCCGTAGCTGGTGTTGGCGCTGACGTAGCCCGCGCTGATGTGCTCGTCGTATTGGAACTGGTTGGTGCGCAGGGCATCGGGCTGCCAGCCGTTATCCAGTAGCTTATCAAACTGAATGTTGCTGCGCGAAGTCACCCAGCTGGTTTTCAGGCCGGTTTCGGCGCGCCATTTGGTGCCGGCGAAAGGATGCACGTAGTCGATTTTGGCGGCCCGAATGGTGGTTTCCGACGAGGTGGCACTGCGTAGCTGCTCGGCGGGCCGGCTCTGCTCGCTGCCAGCCGCAAATACGACGTTATTGAAGCTTTGGTCTTTGGCGCTGGCGTAGCGCACGTAGTCCACGTCGGCGCTCAGCTCGCGGCCGGTGCTGTCGAGGGCGTTGCGGTAGTACAGGTTCAGGGCCTGGTTGGTGGCGGTGCTGCTCTGCGGGTTGGTTAGCTGGCGGCGGCCGCCGGGGTTGCCGGCCGCGTCGGTGGTTACGGAGTTGCTGGTGCTAAGGGCGGTGGTGTGGTCGGCGCTGCCGCGTACCTGGATACCAATGTTCTGCTTAGCGGTCAGGGCCACGTCGGCCCCGGTGGCGTAGGTGCCGCTGTACAGGAGGGGCCGCCACAGGTTTTCCTGGTTGAAAATGCTATCGCGGATGGTGCGAATCATGGTCAGGCGATTGAAGGAGTTGTAGCGGCCGCCGTTGAGGCGGGCAAAGAGGCGCACCTTGCCCACGTTGTAGCTCAGGTTGGTGCCGGCCGAGCTTTTCTCGTAGCGGCCGTAGCCAGCGCTCAGATTGTAGGTGCCGCTCAGGCCCGGCAGCTGGCTGCGCCGCAGCTTAATGTTGAGCACGCCGGCCGTGCCGGCGGCATCCATTGAGGCGGGCGGGTTGGGCATCAACTCAATCTGGCTGATGGCCGAAGCGGGCAGGGACTTCAGGTAGCTGCTCAGCGCTCCGCCGCTCAGGTAGGTGAGCTTGCCGTCAATCAGCACGTTCACGCCGGTGCTGCCGCGGTACACGATGTTGTCGTCCTTGTCGAGCGTCACGCCGGGGGCTTTTTTCAGGATTTCGAGGGCGGTTTCGCCGGCAGTGTTCAGGCGGTCCACGTTCACGATGGTGCGGTCGGCGTGCTGCTCCAGCATGGGCGTGGTGCCGGTTACAGTTACTTCTTTCAGGGCCGTGGCGGCGGGAGCTAGGCGCAGGGCGGGCACTATAACCGGCGCATTACCCACCACGAAAGCGGCGCTGCGGGCACCGCCGTAGCCCATCATCAGGGCCTTCACGCAGTAGCGGCCGGGCTTCACGCCGCCAAAAACGTAGCCCCCCTGTTCGGTGGTGGTTTGGGAGTTGGCGATGGCCGAATCGGGCAGCTGCACCAGCACAGCGGTGGCGAAAGCCAGCGGCTGGCCGGCGCGGTCGAGCACGGTGCCGGTGGCGGTAGTTTGGGCAGCGGCCCGCTGCGAGAGGGCCGGCAGGGCCAGGAGCAGCAGGACGAAAAGGCGGCGGAAGCAGGTAAAGGTGTTCATCGGAAAGGGCGTTGGCTGGTTGATGGCTCAAAGGTGTGCCGGCCCGTTTGCGGGGTCAAAAACATTATTCCAACGCTTCAAAACCCGCTGTTACTGCCCGCAAAAGGCCTTTTCCGATTTCGCATCATAAAACCGGCCTTTCGCATAAAAAAGGTGCAAGGGCTGGCGGGGGGCGGTAGTTTTGGCCCTGTATTAATCTTCGCATTGTTATGGCCAATCTGCTCACCAAATCCGCTCTTCGCTGGCATGTGCTGGGCTGGCTGCTGTATGGCAGCTACGAGTTTCTGGGGGTGTTTCTACACCCTGGGGGGCACCTGCGCATCAGCCTGTGGCTCATGGCCTCCATCCTGTTCATCCGGTTCATTGAGTTTTACCTGTGCTACCTCGTGGTGTACCCGCGCCTGCTGCGCTCGGGCCGGGGGCCGCAGCTGGTGGCGGCGCTGCTGGGCGTGCTGGCGCTCTACATTGGGGCCCGGGCGCTGATTGAGGAAGTGATTTATCCGGCCGTGCTGGGCTTCCACAACTACTCGCCCGATACGTCGGTAACGTATTACATCTTCGACAACATGTTCTTCGCCAGCCCGATGATTGTGCTGAGCGCGGCCGTATGGAGCGCCCAGGCCGCCCTGTTCCGCGAGCGCGAAAACCGCCAGCTCCGCGAAGAAAAGCGCGCCGCCGAAGTCGCTTTTCTCAAAACCCAAATCAACCCGCACTTTCTCTACAACACCCTCAACATGCTCTTCAGCATGGCCTACCCGATGGCCAAACCCGTGGCCAACGCCATCCTGAAACTCTCGGAGCTGATGCGCTACATGCTGCACGACACCCCCGACGGACAGGTCGATTTGGAAAAGGAAATCGAATACCTGCACAACTACCTGGCCCTCTACCGCCTGCGCTTTCCCGACAATTTCCACGTCGATTTCACCGTGACTGGCGAGCCCGCCGGCCACCGCGTGGCCCCGCTCGTCCTCATTCCCTTCGTGGAAAACGCCATCAAGCACGGCGTGCTCGACGACCCCGAAAACCCCGTACACATTCGCCTCACTATTGAAGGCGAGCAGCTGCGATTTGAAGTCGAAAACCAGCGCAACGACGATAACAAGGACGCCACCACCGGCATTGGCCTGCCCAACCTGCGCCGGCGGCTGGAGCTGCTGTACCCGGAGCGGCACGCGCTCCGCGTGGCGGCGGCGGCGGGGCAATTCACCACGTCGCTGCAGCTGATTGGGTAAGCCCGAACGCTGTAGAGACGCATCTTTGCGTCTCGTCGTTGAACGACAACCTCACACCAACGCAGCAACAACCGTCCACCGCCGAGACGCCGAGATGCGTCTCTACACCCCCTAGCCCATGATTCGCTGCCTCGCCGTCGATGATGAAGCCCCGGCCCTGCTCATCCTGGCCGATTACATCGCCCAGCTGCCCTTTCTCACGCTGGTGGGCACCACCACCAATCCCATCGAGGCCCTGACGATGGTGCAACAGGGCTTGGTCGATTTGGTGTTTCTCGATATCCAGATGCCCAAGCTCACCGGCCTGCAATTCCTCAAGCTGGCCGGCAACAAGTGCAAGGTCATCCTCACCACCGCCTACCCCGAATACGCCCTCGAAGGCTACGAAAACGACGTGGTGGACTACCTGCTCAAGCCCATTTCCTTCGAGCGGTTTTTCAAAGCCGCCCAAAAGGCGCTGGCACTCATGCCCGGCCCGGCGGCCCCCGTGCCAGTGGCTGCGCCGGTCCCGGTGGTTGCTCCCGTTGCGGCCCTGGCAACTGCCGCCAGCCACATGTTCGTGAAAGGCGAAAGCAAGAACAAGTTTCTGCGCATCAACCACGCCGATATTCTCTACATCGAAGGGCTGAGCAACTACGTGTCCATCCAGCTGCCCACGCAACGGGTAGTTACCTACCAGACGCTGAAGGAGCTGGCCGAGACGCTGCCGCAGCCGCCGTTTCTGCGGGTGCATAAATCCTTTATCGTGTCGCTGGACAAGATTCGCATGGTTGATGGCAACACGATTTACATTCAGGACAAGGAGATTCCGGTGAGCGACACGTACCGGGAGCAGCTGTATCGGCTCATTCGGGAGGCGTGAAGTACCGTGGACTCTGCGAGTCCGCGCGTGGTGGAAATCGCTCGGGCTTCGTTCCCGCGCGGACTCGCAGAGTCCACGGTGCTGCTACCGCCTATCCTCGCGCACGGCGGCCAGTGCCCGCGCCTTGGCGGCTTTGATGTGGCCGATGATTTCCTCCAGCCCGTACCCATCCGTGGCGCGGGCGAAGAGAAATGGCCCGTCGCCGCGCATTTTGCGCGAGTCCCGCTCCATTACGCCCAAATCGGCTTTAATCAGGTCTTTGAGGTCGATTTTATTGATGATGAGCAAATCCGACTGCGTGATGCCCGGCCCGCCCTTGCGCGGGATTTTATCCCCGCCCGACACGTCGATGACGTAGATGGAATAGTCGACCAGCTCGCGGCTGAAGTGGGCGGCCAAGTTGTCGCCGCCGCTTTCCACGAAGAGAAAATCCAGGTTGTAATCGAAGCGCTGCATGAGGCCTTCGAGCGCGTCCATGTTCAGCGAAATATCCTCGCGGATGGCGGCGTGCGGGCAGCCGCCGGTTTCCACGCCCACAATCCGGTTTTCATCCAGCGCGCTGTTGCGGATGAGGAATTCCGCGTCTTCGCGGGTGAAAATGTCATTCGTGACCACGCCCAGCTCGAATTCGTGGCGCAGGCGCTCGCACAGAGCTTTTAGCAAGGCAGTTTTGCCCGTGCCCACCGGCCCGCCGATGCCCACCGTGAAGGCCCGCTTGCGGAAGTTGCGGTAGCTGGGCAAGCGGCGGGTTTCGCGCTCGTTGAAGTCGCCGGGCGACTCATAGGCTTCATGCTGGTGGCCGTGGAGGAGCAGGGCGAGTTTTTCGACAAAAGCCATGAGCAGTAGTGCGGACTTTGTAGTCCGCGAATTAAAAATGCGTTGAATCGTTGGACTCGCGGACTACAAAGTCCGCGCTACTCAGTTCTGAAACAGCTTGGAGTAAATGTCCTCGTGCAGCACCTGCGCCACATCGAGCATAAACGCCGAGCGGTTGGCCTCGCCATACCCCTTCCCCACCTGCGCCGCCAGAATATGCCCGAACACCGCGTAGAAATCGTGTTGCAGCCGGTGCCCTTCCAGCGGCCCCAGAAACCCGAGGCGAATGGCGGCGCTGAGCTGGTCGCGCAGCAGCATGTGCAGGTACATGGCATTTAGCTCTTCCAAAGCGAAGCCAACCCGCTGCAAGGCCAGTGTGAAAACCAGCGTGAAATGCGGCGGTATTTCCTGGGTTTTGAACCACTGGGTGATGGTTTCCAACTCAGCTTCGGGGTAGAAGGTGGCCAGCAGCTTCAGCCAGTTGCGGCCCTGCACGGCGCTGGCTTTATAGAGGCTGGGAACGAGCAATTGGGCGTCGTATTCTTCGGCGACGGTCTGGAATTCGGGGCTCCTTTCGGTGAGGTGGAAGGTGGAATGGATAAAGGGTAATTCGGCGCTACCGGCTTGCTGCAAGTAGGAATACAGGTAATTCCTAAACGCAAACGGCGTATTGATTAATCCGAACGTGAGGCTGCTTTCCAGCCCGTAGGAATAGGCGAACGAGCCGGTGGGAATGGCCGAATCGACGAGGTGCAGGAGGCGGGCGAATTGCATGGACTGTAGCGCGGACTTTGTAGTCCGCGAGTGGGACTGGTTGACTCGCGGACTACAAAGTCCGCGCTACAGGCTAAAACAAGTTATACAGCTGCGCCAGCGGCAGCACCTCCGCCGGCTCACACGTCAAATGCACCCCGTCCACCATCACGCGGTACGTTTCGGAGTCGACGGAAATATTGGGCAGGTAGTCGTTCAAAGCCATATCCTTCTTCCCAATATTCCGGCAGTTTTTCACCGCCACCACCTGTTTGGTGAGGCCATAGTCGGCGCGCACCTTTTCAACCGAAGCGCCCGACACGAACACCATCGAACTCTTCCCGATGGCTCCGCCCAGCGCGCCGAACATGGGGCGCGAGAACGAGGGCTGCGGCGTGGGGATGGAGGCGTTGGCGTCGCCCATCTGGGATTGCGCGATGATGCCGCCTTTGAGTATCATCTCGGGGCGGGCGCCGAAAAAGGCGGGTTTCCAGAGCACGAGGTCGGCCAGCTTGCCGATTTCGACGGAGCCGACTTCGTGCGAAATGCCGTGGGCGCGGGCCGGGTTGATGGTGTACTTGGCCACGTAGCGGCGCACGCGGAAGTTGTCGGCCTGGGTGGGCGCGTCTTCGGGCAGGGGGCCGCGCTGCTGCTTCATTTTGTGGGCCGTTTGCCAGGTGCGGGTGATGACCTCGCCCACCCGGCCCATGGCCTGCGAGTCGGAGCTGATGATGCTGAGCGCACCCATATCGTGCAGGATGTCCTCGGCGGCAATGGTTTCGCCCCGGATGCGGCTTTCGGCGAAGGCCACGTCTTCAGGAATGTTGCGGTCGAGGTGGTGGCAGACCATGAGCATGTCGAGGTGCTCGTCGATGGTGTTCACCGTGAAGGGCCGCGTGGGGTTGGTGCTGGAGGGGATGACGTTGGGCTCGCCGCAGATTTTGATGATGTCGGGCGCGTGGCCGCCGCCCGCGCCTTCGGTGTGGTAGGAATGGATGGTGCGGCCCTTAAACGCCGCCGCGCTGGTTTCCACGAAGCCGCTCTCGTTCAGCGTATCGGTGTGGATGCAGACCTGCACGTCGTATTCCTCGGCAATGCTGAGGCACATGTCGATGGCCGCCGGGGTGGTGCCCCAGTCCTCGTGCAGCTTGAAGCCCAGCGCCCCGGCCTCGGCCTGCTCGCGCAGCCCCTCGGGCCGGGAGGAGTTGCCCTTGGCCAGAAACCCGAAGTTGAGCGGGTAGGCCTCGGTGGCCTTCAGCATGGTTTCGAGGTAGAACGCGCCGGGCGTGCAGGTGGTGGCGTTGGTGCCGGCCGCCGGCCCGGTGCCGCCCCCAATCATGGTCGTCACGCCCGAAGCCAGCGCCTCGGGAATCTGCTGGGGGCTGATGAAATGGATGTGGCAGTCGATGCCGCCGGCGGTGAGCAGCTGGCCTTCGCCGGCAATGACTTCGGTGGTCACGCCCACCACCATGCCGGGCGACACGCCGGGCATGATGTGTGGGTTGCCGGCCTTGCCGATGCCCACGATGCGCCCGCCCTTGATGCCGATGTCGGCCTTGTAAATGCCAGTGTAGTCGACCACCAGCGCGTTGGTAATCACGAGGTCCAGCGCGTCGGCCGGCCCGATGCCGGCGGCCTGGCCCATGCCGTCGCGCAGCACCTTGCCGCCGCCGAACTTGCATTCTTCGCCGTACACGCAGTAGTCGCGTTCAACTTCAATCAGCAGGCCGGTATCGCCGAGGCGCACCCGGTCGCCGGTGGTGGGGCCGTACATGTCGGCATACGCGCGACGGGAAATGGGGAGGGACATGTTAATTGGGTAAGACTGGCGGCGTAGAATTGAAAAAAGCGTTGATTCTGTCTAGAAGTGGCGCTATTGGTTTGCGGCCAATCATGATGCTATAAAATTGATTATTCACCGAAGTGTCAATTACCTGCGCGTCCTCGATTTTTAGCAGATATGGAAAGCCTTTTCGCTCTTTGACGCTGTAAAGCATTTTTGAAACATATTGGCTATCCGTGCCGAAATCCACTTTTTTTCCATCCACAAAAACAACCTGAACTGAAGATTCTAATTCAGGCACAATAACTTCTCTGGCAAATTCGACGCTGCTTTTGCGGCTATTGTAACAGAAGAAACGGGCACCATTCATTCGCTCCAGAAACGACTTATAATTCTTTTCAAATTGCTTGTCGCTGAAATAAGAATAGACGAAGAAGAATGGAAGGGCTAAGACAACAAAAAATATAGCAATCGGAATTGCCACCAATCCCAATGCCATTCTTAACCACTCTGGTATTTTTCGCCATAGATTTTCCATACCGCAGAATACGAAAACATATTAGAATTGTAAGCTACTTCTCCAGTTTCTCCAGCGCCTGCTGCTTCTTTCCAGCATCATCCAGCTTACCATCAATGAGCCCATTGCCGCCGTACACGATGCGCTCGCCGGCCAGGGCCACCAGGCGCACGCGCTTGCGCTCGCCGGGCTCGAAGCGCACCGCCGTGCCGGCCGGGATGTTGAGGCGGAACCCGTAGGCCGCCGCGCGGTCGAATTGCAGCGCGGCGTTGGTTTCGAAGAAGGGGTAGTGCGAGCCGACCTGCACGGGCCGGTCGCCCATGTTCACGACGTCCACGTCCACCGTGGCGCGGCTTTCGTTGAGGATGAGTCCGGCTGGGTGCAGCTGGTATTCGCCGGGTTGGGGGTGGCTGGCGTTGGCGGGCGCGGCGCCGGGGGCTGGGGCTTTGCTGAGGCCGGAGCCGTAGAGGGCCAGGGCGGCATCGCCGGTTTCGCGGCAGATGGGGTGGTGCACGGTCACGAGCTTGGTACCGTCGGGGAAGGTGCCTTCGATTTGGACTTCGTGGAGCAAGTCGGCCACGCCGGGCAGCACGTCGGCCAAGCCCAATAGCTGCTTGCCCTTGTCCATGAGCACGGCCACCCGCTCGCCGTCGCGGATGAACTCCAGCAGCTGCGTGGCGATGAGGGCCAGGGCTTCGGGGTAGTTCAGGAGCAGGCTGCGGGCGTAGCGTTTTTGGGCGACGAAACCGGCCTGGTGGAGGATGAGCTTGTCGAGGTCTTTGGGGGAAAGGTGCATGTTGGGAGTTTACGGATTTACAAGAACGTCATGCAGAGCGCAGCGAAGCATCTTTACCGCAGTAGTAAACCATTCAATAGAGTTAGTATCGAGGTAAAGATGCTGCGCTGCGCTCTGCATGACGTTCCGAATTATTGACGTTCTGAGTGGTCATTCTACCATCGCATATTCCCCCATATCATCCACCCGCCGTACCCAATGCATAGCAGCGAGGACAAGGTAACGGTGCTGACCTTGAGCAACCGGCTAATCCGCATACGCTTAGTGAACGGCACGCTGCACAGCCCGGCCACGATGAACATGCCCAGAATAGACCCCACGCCGAAAACCGCGAAGTAGGCTACGCTCAGCCACGGGCTGCGGATTTCGCTCATCACCAGCAGCACCAGCGCGCCGCTGCCGGCCAGGCCGTGGAGCAAGCCCACGGCGTAGGCGGCGCGGGAGGGCGACGCGCCAGGCCGCACCTTGGCGGGCGGGCGGCGCTGGTCGAGCAGCCGGCTGATGCCCATGACCACGAGCATCAGCCCCACGGCCGCCTCGAACCAAGGCGAGGTGAGGAAGGTAACGCGGCCCAGCAGGATGATAGCGCCCACGACTACCAGCGTGGTGGTGTGGCCCAAACCCCAATAGATGCCGTCGCACAGGGCTTCGGCCAAGGTCTCGCGGCGCGAAATCAGGTTGCCCACGGCCAACAGGTGGTCGGGTTCAAAGGCGTGGCCCATTCCGGCTACTGAAGCGAATAAAATGGGCAATACACCTTGCATTTGGAAGGGTAATTCAATGATTAATAGTCCGGCAACGTTTGGGACGCTGAAATTTCAGGGCAATCTGAATTTTTCAAGAAATTAACCTAAACTTATTGGATTAGCGGCCGAATCCGGCAAACGCGCTTGTAACTTACTCTTTCGATGCCCGTGGCGGAGCCGGCCAGATGGCCATTTCGCCGGCGGTGGACACTCCGGCGGCAGGTTTTGACATTGTACACCCGTTACCCACAACGTATTGTTCAGCAGAATTTTATCGCTAATTAACCCTGACTGGAAATAGTAAAGCCTGGGCTACTGCCATTTTTCCTGCCAGCGCGGGGCCGTTCCTTGTAAACGACTGTGCGCGGCTGGCTGGCTTTATGCCGGCCCGTCCTGACAACCCCGCCGAGCGGCGGCACCACTTTTTTGAATTATTAGCCTCCCGATGCAATCCACTGACATTCCTCAAGGCCTGTACCGCCCCGAATTTGAGCACGATGCCTGCGGGACCGGTTTCATCACCTACCTCAACGGCCGCAAAACCCACCAGACCGTGGCCGACGCGCTGACCATGCTCGAAAACATGGAGCACCGCGGGGCCTGCGGCTGCGATACTGACTCCGGCGACGGGGCCGGCCTGCTCATTCAAATTCCGCACTGGTTCCTGCTCGAAGAATGTACCGCTCTCAGCATTCGCCTGCCCGAACCGGGCAGCTACGGCGTGGGCACCGCCTTTTTGCCGAAGGATGATAAGCTGCGCGCCGCCTGCCATACGGTGATAAACGGCGCGGCGGCGCGGCTGGGCTTCCCGTTGCTGGGCTACCGGCCGCTGCCGGTGAACCCGGCCGGCATCGGCCCCACGGCGCTGGCCGCCGAGCCGGTGATGGAGCAGGTTTTTTTCGGCCGCCCAGCCGGGATTGTTACCGCCGAGGATTTCGAGCGCAAGCTGTACGTGCTGCGGCGGCTGATTTTCAAGACCGTGCGCGAGACGGTGCCGGCCGCAATGGACGTGTTCTATTTCGCCTCGCTCTCCTGCAAAACCATCGTGTACAAGGGCCAGCTGACCACTTACCAAGTGCGCGGCTACTTCCCCGACCTCAGCGACGAGCGGGTGGTATCGGCCTTCGGGCTGGTGCATTCGCGGTTTTCGACCAACACGTTTCCGAGCTGGAAGCTGGCCCAGCCCTTCCGGTTTTTGGCGCACAACGGCGAAATCAATACGCTGCGCGGGAACCTGAACTGGTTTTACGCCGGGTTGCGGAATTACGTGTCGCCTTACTTCTCGGCCGAGGAAATGGACATGCTGCTGCCAGTGGTCGATGCCGGGCAGTCGGACTCGGCCTGCCTCGACAACGTGGTAGAAATCCTGCTGCACTCGGGCCGCCCGCTGCCGCATGTGATGATGATGCTGGTGCCCGAAGCCTGGGACGGCAACACCCAAATGGACCCGCTCAAAAAGGCCTTCTACGAGTTCCACGCTACGTTTATGGAGCCCTGGGACGGCCCGGCAGCCCTCATTTTCACTGATGGCCAGCAGATTGGGGCCATGCTCGACCGCAACGGCCTGCGCCCCCTGCGCTACCTCGAAACCACCGACGGCCGCGTGCTGGTAGCCTCCGAAGCCGGCGTGCTCTACATAGACCCGGCCACCGTGGTGCAGAAGGGCCGCCTCCAGCCCGGCAAAATGCTGCTGGTGGATACCGTGGCCGGCCGCATTATCACCGATGAAGAATTGAAGGCCCAGGCCGCCGGCCGCCAGCCCTACGGCGCGTGGCTGAACGAGTACCAGATTCGCCTCGAAGAGCTGCCCGAGCCGCGCCAGATGTTCACGGATTTGGCGGCGGATGCCGTGTTCAAGTACCACCAAGTGTTCGGCTACACCCGCGAGGACATCGACGCGCTGATTACGCCGATGGCGCTGGAGGCCAAGGAGCCCATCGGCTCGATGGGCGTGGACGTGCCGCTGGCCGTGCTTTCGGACCAGCCCCAGCACCTGAGCAGCTACTTCAAGCAGTTTTTCGCGCAGGTTACCAACCCGCCCATCGACCCCATTCGCGAGCGGCTGGTGATGAGCCTGGCCACCTTCCTGGGCAACAACGGCAACATTCTGGACGAGGACAAGCACCACTGCCACTGCGTGGCCCTGCGCCAGCCCATTCTGAGCAACCACGAGCTGGAAAAGCTGCGCAGCATCGATACCGGCATGTTCAATGCCAAGACCTTGCAAACCTATTTCAAGGCCGACGGGCTGCCTGGCGCGTTGGAGCGCGGCCTCTCGCGCCTGTGCCGTTACGCTGAGGACGCGGTGAACGACGGCTTCGAGGTGCTGATTTTGTCGGACCGCGCCGTGGACTCGGAGCACGCGCCCATTCCGTCGCTACTGGCGGTTTCGGCCGTGCATCACCACCTGATTAAGCTCGGTTTCCGAGGCTCGGTGGGCCTGGTGGTGGAGGCCGGCGACGTGTGGGAAGTGCATCATTTCGCCTGCTTGCTATCGTTCGGGGCCACGGCCATCAACCCCTACCTGGCGCTGTCCACGGTACGGACCATGCGCGAGGCCGGCCATTTGAATACTTCGCTGGACCAGTCGCAACTGACCTATAACTACATCAAAGCCGTATGCGACGGCCTGCTGAAGATTTTCTCGAAGATGGGAATTTCGACTTTGCAGAGCTACCACGGCGCGCAGGTGTTCGAGATTCTGGGTTTGAACCAGGCCGTGGTGGACGCTTATTTCTGCGGCGCGGTCACGCGCATCGGTGGGTTGGGGTTGGATGAAATTGCCCGCGAAACGCTATACAAGCACTTCCAGGGCTTTAAAACCACCACGCCCGAGGAGCAGATTCTGCTGCCCGACGGCGGCCTCTACCACTGGCGGCGGCGCGGCGAGGCGCACATGTTCAACCCCGGAACGGTGCATCTGCTGCAGCTGGCGACGCGCACGAATAACTACGCCACCTACCAGCGCTACGCCCGGCTCATCAATGAGCAGACGCGGCAGATGTTCACGCTGCGCGGCCTGTTGGATTTCGCGCATCACCGCGAGGCAATCGCCATTGATGAAGTGGAGCCGGCCGAAAATATCTTGAAACGCTTCGCCACCGGGGCCATGTCGTTTGGCTCAATTTCGCACGAGGCGCACAGCACGCTGGCCATTGCCATGAATCGCATCGGCGGCAAAAGCAACACCGGCGAAGGCGGCGAGGACCCGATGCGCTACGAACGCATGGCCAACGGCGACTCCATGCGCTCGGCCATCAAGCAGGTGGCCTCGGCCCGCTTCGGCGTCACGGCCCATTATTTAACCAACGCCGATGAGCTGCAAATCAAGATGGCGCAGGGTGCCAAGCCCGGCGAAGGCGGCCAGCTCCCCGGCCACAAGGTGGACGAGTGGATTGCGAAAGTGCGCCACGCCACGCCCGGCGTAGGCCTGATTTCGCCCCCGCCCCACCACGACATCTACTCCATCGAAGACCTCGCGCAGCTGATTTTCGACCTGAAAAATGCTAACCGCGCTGCCCGCATCAACGTGAAGCTGGTGAGCAAGGCGGGCGTGGGCACCATCGCCGCCGGCGTGGCCAAGGCGCACGCCGATGTGATTCTCATCGCCGGCTACGACGGTGGCACGGGCGCGTCGCCCATCAGCTCCATCAAGCACGCCGGCCTGCCTTGGGAGTTGGGCCTAGCCGAAGCGCACCAGACCCTGGTGCAGAACCAGCTGCGCAGCCGCGTGGTGCTGCAAGCCGACGGCCAGCTGAAAACCGGCCGCGACCTGGCCGTGGCCGCCCTGCTGGGGGCCGAAGAATGGGGCGTAGCCACCGCCGCGCTGGTAGCCGGGGGCTGCGTGATGATGCGCAAATGCCACCTCAACACCTGCCCCGTGGGCGTAGCCACGCAGGACCCCGAGCTGCGCAAACTCTTCACCGGCCAGCCCGAGCACATCGTGAACCTATTCCGCTTCCTGGCCGAGGAGCTGCGCGAAATCATGGCCGAGCTGGGATTCCGCACAATAAATGAGATGGTGGGCCGCCCCGAATTCCTGAAGGTCCGCGAAGGCATCACCCACTGGAAAGCCCGCCACCTCGACCTGAGCGGCATGTTGCACCCAGCCGCCAACATCTCCGGCGGCACTTTGTATCAGAGCGAAGCGCAGGACCACGGCCTCGATAACATTTTGGATTGGCAGTTACTCAAACACGCCCAGCCGGCCCTGAATGAGCAAACGCCGGTGTACGGCGAGTTTGAGGTACATAACACCGACCGCACCATCGGTACGCTGCTCTCGAACGAGATTGCCAAGCGCTACCACGCCGCCGGCCTGCCCGACAACACCATCAACTTCCGGTTTCGGGGTTCGGCGGGGCAGAGCTTCGGGGCCTTCAGCGTGCGCGGGCTGTCGTTTTCGCTGGAGGGCGAGGCCAACGACTACGTGGGCAAAGGCCTGAGCGGGGCGCAGCTAGCCATTTTCCCGGATGCCGCCGCCACGTTCGTACCTGAAAACAACATCCTCATCGGCAACGTGGCGCTGTACGGGGCCACCTCCGGCGCGCTATTTGTGCGCGGGCAGGCCGGCGAGCGGTTCGCGGTGCGCAACTCCGGGGCCACCGCCGTAGTGGAAGGCGTGGGCGACCACGGCTGCGAGTACATGACCGGCGGCCGCGCCCTCATCCTGGGCCAGACGGGCCGCAATTTCGCCGCCGGTATGAGCGGCGGCATTGCTTGGATTTACGACCCCAACGGCACCTTCTCCCAGAACTGCAACCCCGAAATGGTCGAGCTCGACCCGCTCGATGCTGACGACGAGGCCCAGATTCAGGAGCTGCTCCGGCAGCATGTGGCGCTGACCGGTAGCCAGGTGGCGGCCTTCCTGCTGGGCAATTGGCAGGAGGAGGCCGGGAAGTTCGTGAAGGTATTTCCGAGCGAGTACAAGAAGGTGCTGCAAAAGGCGCAGTACGCGGAGGTGGGGTGAACGATGGAAGGCCGTCATGCAGCGCGGCAGCGAAGCATCTCGCGTGCTCCCACATAATCCTGACAATTGAATTACTACCACATGAGAGATGCTTCGCTGCCGCTCTGCATGACGTTCTAATACGACCACCCATCATGGCCAACCCTACCGGTTTCAAAGAATTTTCCCGCGAGCTGCCGCCCAAGGCTGCGCCGCAGGAACGCGTGGCCCACAATCGCGAGTTCGTGGGCACCTACGCCGAAGACCAGCTCACCCAGCAGGCGGCCCGCTGCATGGATTGCGGCATTCCATTTTGCCACTCCGGCTGTCCGCTGGGCAACATCATCCCCGAATTCAACGACGCGGTGCGCGAGGAGAAGTGGGAAGATGCCTACCAGATTCTCAGCGCCACCAACAATTTCCCCGAATTCACCGGCCGCATTTGCCCCGCGCCCTGCGAGGCGGCCTGCGTGCTTAGCATTCACAGCAGCCCGGTGGCCATTGAGGAAATTGAAAAGCACATCATCGAAATTGCTTTCTCTATGGGCTACGTGCAGCCCACTTCGCCGGTGCTGAAATCGGGCAAGACGGTGGCCGTGGTGGGCTCCGGCCCGGCCGGACTGGCGGCCGCCGCGCAGCTGGCGCGGGCCGGCCACACCGTCACCGTATTCGAGCGCGACGACCGGCCGGGCGGCCTGCTCCGCTACGGCATTCCCGATTTCAAGCTCGATAAATGGGTCATTGACCGCCGCATCAAGCTCCTAGAGGACGATGGCATCAGTTTCCGTTGCAACACCGAAATCGGCCGCGACGTGTCAGGCGTAGAACTCACCGCCAGCTTCGATGCCGTGGTGCTGGCCGGCGGGGCCAGCGTGCCGCGCGAACTAAATATCCCCGGCCGCGAGTTGCCAGGCATTCACTTTGCGATGGACTACCTCACCCAGCACAACCGCCGCGTGAGCGAACTCGACGTGGTAGACGAAGTGCTCTGGGTAGAAGGCCAGGACGTGGTCGTCATCGGCAGCGGCGACACGGGCTCCGATTGTGTGGGCACGGCCAACCGCCAGGGCGCACGCAGCGTCACGCAGTTTGCCCTGATGAACCAGCCCGGTTCCGAGCGTCCCGCCCACACGCCCTGGCCGCTGGAGCCACACGTTTTCCGCAGCAGCACCTCGCACGAAGAAGGCTGCCAGCGCTACTGGGGCATCAGCACTAAAGAATTCCTGGCCGATGAAGCCGGCCAGCTCCGCGCCTTACGCGTGAGCGACGTAACCTGGGAAACCGACATCATGGGCCGCCGCCTGAGCTTCGAAGAAGTACCTGATTCCGACCGCGAAATCCCCTGCCAGCGCGTGCTGCTGGCCCTGGGATTCGCCGGCCCCCGCGTGAAGGGCCTGCTGACGGAGCTGGGCGTGGCCCTCGACGAGCGCGGCAATGTGCGCGCCGACGAACAAGCCTATCGCACCTCCCGCCCCAATGTGTTCGTAGCCGGCGACATGCGACGGGGCCAGTCGCTGGTCGTCTGGGCCATTTCGGAAGGCCGCGAGGCGGCGCGGGAAGTCGATGTGTTTTTGATGGGGAAGACGGCCCTGCCGAGCAAGAATGCGGTGGGGATGTTTGCGTAGTAACCAGTCATTGCGAGTGGAGCATAGTGGAACGCGGCAATCCGCCCGCTCTATGCTACCAATGTAGTAATGTGACAAGCCCCGACATTGCAGAATGTCGGGGCTTATTGTTTCTCAATACTTATTAATCCTATTCATGTCCAATTGCGGATAAACGACCTTTTGAACATAATCCATTATCCAATCACCTGCCTGAATCAATAAATTTTTGCGCCTATTCAATTCCTCAATAGCACGATTCTTTAGATTGGTATCTGGCTTCCAGTCACCTCCATCTTTTACAGAATTATCATAAACAATTATGCACAAGGCATAAAGCAGCACAATCTTTTTATCTGGAAGGGTTTGCGGACTATCCAGTGCCTCAATTATTAACTCCAAGTATTGTACGGTGCCAAGTATCACTTCTTCGTCCTACTGTTCCACATAAAGCTCCTCTTTTTGCGACCATTCCGTAATTAATTCTTTATCCAGCGTGGGCACCGTGAACGAACCTGTAGACCTAATTCCACCACATACAACGCAGCTTGGGCCGAATAATTGAATTGTATCAAAAAGCTCAAAAGCAGCTTCGCGTTTCGTTAGTGCAGCTTTTACTTCAAAGCCGCATTCAGTACACTTTCTATCCACTTGATACTTTTTCATAAAAGGGGTGTACTCAGGAACCGCTTAGCAAAGTAACATCCTCCGAGTTGCATACAATTTGCCCTAATCCACCCGCTCCTCCCCCACCACAGTATACAGCGGGTCGTCCTCCACGTTCACCTCAATAAGCGCCCCCGCGTTGCTCAGCAACTGGCGGCAATCGGGGCTGAGGCGGCGCAGGTGCAGGGTTTTGCCGGCGCGGTGGTAGCGCTCGGTGAGTTTGTGAAGGGCATCGATGGCGGACATGTCGGCCACGCGGCTTTCGCGGAAATCCACTACTACTTCGGCCGGGTCGGTGGCCACGTCGAACTTCTCGCCGAAGGCCTGCACCGAGCCGAAGAAGAGCGGGCCGTAGATTTCGTAGTGCTTCACGCCGGATGCATCGACGTGGTGGCGGGCGCGGATGCGCTTGGCATTCTCCCAGGCAAAGGCTAGTGCCGACACGATGACGCCCAGCAGCACGGCCAGCGCCAGATTCTGGGAAATGGCGGTTACGGCCGTCACGAGCAGCATCACCAGCACGTCGGTGCGGGGCATGCGGCGCAGGATGCGCAGGCTGGCCCACTCAAACGTGCCGATGACGACCATGAACATCACGCCTACCAGCGCGGCCAGCGGCAGCCGCTCAATCACGGGCGCGCCCACCACCACGAACAGGGCCAGCGCCACGGCCGCCACCACGCCCGACAGCCGCCCGCGCCCCCGCGATTCGAGGTTCACCATCGTCTGGCCAATCATGGCGCAGCCGCCCATGCCGCCAGTCAGGCCCGAAGCCACGTTGGCCAGGCCCTGGGCCACGCAGTCTTGGTTGCCCCGGCCGCGCGAGTCGGTCATTTCATCGACCACGGTGAGGGTGAGCAGGCTTTCGGTGAGGCCCACCAGCGCCATGATGAAGGCGTAGGGCAGCACCAGCGCCAGCGTGGCCCAGTTCAGCGGCACCTGCGGCAGGTGCGGGGTGGGCAGGCCGCCCGCAATGGAAGCAATGTCGCCCACGGCTTTGGTTTGCAGCCCGCCGAAAATCACCAGCGCCGACACCGTCACAATAGCTACCAGTGAACCCGGCACCGCCTTCGTGAGCTTCGGCAACGTGTACACAATGGCCATCGTGAGGGCCACCAACCCCACCATCAGCAGCAGCGCCGCGCCCGTGAGCCAGTGTTCGGCCCCGGCCGCGTCGCGCACCTTGAACTGTTCCAGCTGCGCCATGAAGATGATGATGGCCAAGCCATTGACGAAACCGTACACCACCGGTTGCGGCACCAGCCGGATAAACTTGCCCAGTTTCAGCAGCCCGATGGCCATCTGAATCAGGCCCATGAGTACCACGGCCACAAACAGGTATTCGATGCCGTGCTGCGCTACCAGACTCACAATGACCACGGCCACCGAGCCGGCCGCGCCGGATATCATGCCCGGCCGGCCGCCAGATACGCTCGTAATCAAACAAATAACAAACGCCGACCCAATGCCCACCAGCGGGCTAATGTGGGCCAGCAGCGCGAAGGCCACGACCTCGGGCACCAACGCCAGTGCGGTAGTGAGGCCGGCGAGGATTTCGTTTTTAGCGTTGCGCTGGTACTGGGATAAATAAGCGGAAACGGAAGACATAAATCACGGAGGAAAAGGCAAAAGAAAAGCCGCACGCTTCCGGGCGGAAGCGGCGGCTCCAGGGTTTCGGGCCAGTCCTCAGGGTGGAGAAAGCTTGAAAATAACGGGGATAATGGAGAGCATATATGCCCGCAAAGGTACGGGTTGGGGTTCGCCTCACTCCCGGCCCCTCTCCTCCGGGAGAGAGAAGCCATGGCAGCGCATTCTTCAACAATCGTCCGGCTTCCCTCTCCTTTTCAGAGAGGGGCGGGGGATGAGGTGAACCCCAAGGCCCGCCGCTAAAACGTGGCTTTCACAATCTTAAAGCGCGGGGCCGTGGCCGTGTACGGATACAGCACATAGGCATCGGAGCCGCGCTTGGTGATGGTGGTGGGGCTGACCGCGCCTGTGGCGAAGCTGCCCGTGGAGGTAGTGGTGGCCCAGGCATCGGCGGTGGTCATGCGGTACACGGTGCTTTGGCTGCCGGCCACCACCAGCAGCGTGGTGTTGTCGAACAGCAGCAGGCCATCGGCTCCGATGAGGTTTTGCGATTTGCCTACCGTGGTGAAGCCGGCGGGGTTGCTGATGGGCACTTTGAACAGGGTGCCGTCGCTGGTTTTGGCCGTGAGCAGGTAGCCGTCAGGATGATACACAATGCCATTCAGGCCGAAGCCAGTACCGCTCAGCTGCGCATTTTCCAGAAACACGGTGGCGTTGCCCTGCAAATCCACTTTGTAGATGATGGGCGACATGCTGTCGGTGATGTAGGCGTTGCCGTCTTTGTCTACGGCAATGTCGTTGGCGAAGTGGCTGGGGTAGGCAGCGGCGGCGGGAAGCGTAGCCAGATTCACGAAGCTGGTGAGCGCGCCGGTGCTGCTGTTGAAGATGGCCAGAGCCGCCAGCTTCCCTTTGGTGGGCGCATTCATCACGCTGGGGTTGAAGCCATTGTCGGACACGGCGGCCAGCAGGCGCTGGCGGCCGGCATCAAGGTTGAGGCCGATGGTGGAAATCAGGCGGGAATCCTTGCCGAACTCCGTATAGGTGCTGTCGTCGCGCACGGTGCCGACGCTCCCTTTGGTGCGGGAGCTGACGTAAAAGCGCTTGTTGGCTTCGTCGTACTGAATGCCTTCGGGCGAGAGCGCCGGCTGCGGCACAGAGATGCGGGCGGGCGCGGCGGGCGTCGCGGCCACCGGCTCGGAATCTTTGGAGCAGCCGGGCAGCAGCGCCAGCAGGCCCGCCGCCAGGACCGTCAGGCGCACAAAGCGGGGCAATGTAGTGGGGCCGAAGGGGGCTAAAATGGTTTGGGTTATCATAAAGCAGGAATAGTGGTCAATGAATGAGCTATTTGCTTGTACGAACCCAAACCCCACACGGCTGCCCGAAACCGCAGTATGAGGCATTAAAACCACATTAAAATCGGTTTTACATTGCTTGTTGCGCAATGCAAACGCTTCCGCTTCTACCCTATCGCCCGTTGCACCCAGGGCTTGAGCCCTGGCACGCGGGCCAGGCGCACGGCCGCGTTCACCAGCCACGCCTTGTTGCTGAGAAAGCGCATGAGGCGGTAGCTTTTGGCCAGCTTCCGGCCGATTTTGTGCGCTACCTGGGCATCATATTCCCGCATGAATCCGGCGCTAAAATCCTGCTCTGCAAAGCACGCCGCCGCCTGCGCCCCGGCCAGGATGCCGCTCTGAATGGCCGTATCGATGCCGTGGCCCTGCAGGGGGTCAATCAGCGACGCGGCATCGCCGCACAGCATAAACCGGTGCCCACTGATGGGCCGCTCCCGCCCGCCGCCCAGCGGCAGCCCGAAGCCCACAATGGGCCCCAGCGGCCGCGCCTGGGCAAAGCGGCCGGCCAGCTCGGGGTGCTTGCTCAGTACCCGCGTCAGGGTTTCCTTGAGGTCGACTTTGTGTTGCGAGACTATTTCGGACAGCATGCCCAGGCCCACATTGTAGCGGCCCGCACCCACGGGAAACAGCCAGACGTAGCCGGCCAGGTAGTCGCTGCTGAGAAAAAACTCGGTGGTTCCGCTGCTAGCCCCGGCCACGTTTTCGTAGTAGGCCCGCACGCCGGCGCAGTGGTGGGCGCGGTCGAGTGGCGCGGGCAGCAGCTTGCGGCCCACGGCGGAGTTGGCCCCGTCGCAGCCGATGACCAGTTGAACCGTGATTTCGCGGCCTCCGGTGGTGGTCAGGCAGGCGTGGTCGGGCTCAATTTTCAGGGTCTTGAGGCCGGTATTTTCGAGGATGTCGGTGGTTGAATGCTGCCGCACCAGGTCCAGCAGCGCGGCGTCGAACGTTTCGCGGGGGCTGTTGAAGCTGGGCAGCTTCCACTGCAGGGTGAGGCTGGCCCCGCCGGGGGCCACCAGGCGGGAGTCGCGCACGTCGTCGCGCGGGTGGAGCTGCCAGAGCTGCTCCACGAAAGCTGGGTCGAGCTGGCGCAGGGCCTTGAAAGCGTGGCCGGGAATGGCATCGCCGCACACTTTATCGCGCGGGAATCTGGCTTTGTCGAGCAACGCCACGCGCAGTCCGCTCTGGCGCAGGGCCAGTGCGCAGGCCGTGCCCGCCGGGCCGGCCCCGACGATGGCCACGTCGTAATCAAATGGGGAAGAAACAGGCACGGGGCCAAAGGTAGCAGCCGCGCCCGAGCGGCTCCTGCGTCCCCGCCACATTTCCGGCGGATTTGCGTACATTCATTCACACTTCATCTCCTGGCCTTGACTGCTCTACCGAACATCCTGCTCCCGGCCGATGACGCGGCCCGCCTCCAGGCCCTCAGCCGCTACCAGCTGCTGGACGCGCACCGCGAACAAATTCTCGACGATGTGGTGGCTGCCACCGCCCACCTCTTTCGGGTTTCCAATGCCATGCTCACTATGGTGGAGGGCAATACGGTATTGCTCAAAGCGCCTTATAACCTGCCGGTGCCCCTTGAACGCATTCCCCGCGAGCAAAGCCTGTGCTCGGCCACCATCCTGCAAAACGAGACGGCCGTGTTCGAAGACCTTAAGCAAAACAGTGCGCCGGGCGTCGATATTTCCCTCATTCTGCAGTTGGGGCTGCATTTCTACGCCGGCCACAACCTGCGCACGCCCGAGGGCTACAACATCGGCACGCTGTGCCTCTTCGATGGCCCGCCCCGGCACTTCCCCCCCGCCGAGCGCCACCTGCTGGGCCAGCTGGCCACCTTGGTGATGCACCTGCTAGAGCTGCGCCGCACTATGGGGCCGCATTCCGGCCTCACGGCCCTGCTCTGGAGCACCATCTACCGCAGCATGAGCGAGCAGCTGGCGGTGCTCAATACTTTGGCCCGGCACGGTACTTCAGCCCAAAGCCCACTTGCCCCGGATGTGGCCCAGGAGGCTGGTGCCATCGTGGCCAACCTCGACCAGCTGGTGACGGCCACGATGCGCCACAAGTAGCCGCGCAATGCTGCCGGCCGGAGAATTATCCCAGCCCGGTTGGGGTTTGGTTATTATTGCTTCATGCTTCCAGCCCAGTCGCGCAACCCTGACTCCCCGCCCGGGGTACAAGCAGGAACTGACAGTTCGGCGGCACCGGCATCCACCGCCCGGCCCGCCAGAATCATTCGCTTCTTCCTGGCTGCGCCCTCTTACCTGTTTTATTTTGGTTGATAAGTCTATTTCCCTGATACCGGCCAACGACGTGGCCCGGCTCCACGCCCTCGAAGGCTACTACTTGCTGGATGCGCGCAGCGAAAAAGTGCTTGATGACGTGGTGGCCGCCACCGCCCGGCTCTTTGGCGTTTCCAACGCTATGCTGTCCATTGTGGAGAAAGACGAGGTGCTGGTGAAAGCGCCCTACAACCTGCCGGTGGCCATCGAGCGCATTCCGCGCAACCAAAGCCTGTGCTCCGCCACCATTTTGCACGACGACACCGCCGTATTCGAAGACCTGAACCAAGCCAGTGCCCCCGGTGTGGATATTTCCCTGCTCCAGCAGCTGGGCCTGAGCTTCTACGCCGGCCACAACCTGCGTACCCCCGAAGGCTACAACCTCGGCTCGCTATGCGTGTACGATGGCCCGCCCCGTCAATTTGCCCCCGTCGAGCGTGCCCTACTGGCCACCTTGGCTGGCCTGGTGATGCGTCTGCTGGAACTGCGCCGTATCCTGGGCGCGCACGCCGACCGCACTGCCGTGCTCTGGAACCCCGTGTACGGGGCCATCGGTGGGCAGCTGGCGCGCCTCAGCGCCCTGGCCGAGCGCACCACGCCCCCCGGCGGCCCCGCCCAGCTCACCGAGAGTGTAGTAGCCGAGGTACAGGGAATTGCGGGCATTGTCGACCAGTTTGTGACTGCTACGCTCAAGCGGGTTTAGCCCTTGAACGCAGGGGCGGCGTACTTTTGCGCCGTTTCCGTGTTTGCATCATTATGCTTGAAGAAAAGAAGGTAAAAACGCTGGCGTTGCTCGGCGCGACGGGTTCCATTGGCACGCAGGCGCTGGAAGTGGTGCGGCAGCAGTCAGGCCGGTTCCGGGTGGCGGTACTGAGTGCGCAGCGGCAGTGGGAACTGCTGGCCCGGCAGGCCCGTGAGTTTCGGCCCGCCGTCGTGGTTATCGGCGACGAAAACTGCTATCCGCTTCTGAAAGCCGCCCTGGCTGACCAGCCCGAAACCGAAGTCCTGGCCGGCCCCGCCGCGCTGGCCGACGTGGTAACTCTCCCCGAAATCGACATCGTGCTCACCGCCCTTATGGGCTACGCCGGGCTGCTGCCCACGGTGGCCGCCATCCGGGCCGGCAAGGACATTGCCCTCGCCAACAAGGAAACACTGGTGGTAGCCGGCGAGTTGATTACCAGCCTCATCAGGGAGCACAACGTGCGCCTGCTACCCGTCGATTCGGAGCATTCCGCCATCTTCCAGTGTTTGGTGGGCGAGGAGCAGAACCCCATCGAGAAAATCATTCTCACCGCCTCCGGTGGGCCGTTCCGGGGCCGCACCGCCCAGCAGATGGAAGCCGTGACTAAGGCCCAGGCCCTGAAACACCCCAACTGGGATATGGGGGCCAAAATCACCATCGATTCGGCCTCACTCATGAACAAAGGGCTCGAAGTCATCGAAGCCAAATGGCTGTTCGGCCTCACCAATGAGCAGATTGACGTGGTGGTCCACCCGCAAAGCATCGTGCATTCGCTGGTACAGTTCGAGGACGGCTCCCTAAAGGCCCAGCTCGGCCTGCCCGACATGAAACTACCCATCCAGTACGCCCTGGGCTACCCGCAGCGGCTGGCCAACACCTTCCCGCGCTTCTCCTTCCTCGATTACCCTACCCTCACGTTTGAAGCGCCCGACCGGGCCGCGTTTCCCAACCTGGAGCTGGCTTTCGGGGCCATGCGGCGGGGCGGCAACGCGCCCTGCATCCTCAACGCAGCCAACGAAGTGGCCGTGGCCGCATTTTTGCGGGAAGAGGTGGGCTTCCGCCAAATGTCGGACCTCGTGTCCGAGTGCCTGGCGCGGGTATCGTACCTTGCAGAGCCGTTATTGGCCGACCTAGTGGCTACCGACGCGGAAACGCGCCGGCTAGCCGAAAGCTTGGTTTAATTTCTATCGGCCAGACCGTCATGCAGAGCGCAGCGAAGCATCTTTACCTTAGTAGTAATTAATACTACCTCAACGAAGCGGTAAAGATGCTTCGCTGCGCTCTGCATGACGGTCTTCTTTTCTCAACTTCTCCATATCTAGTTCGTTTCCCTTGGCTATCCTCACCATGATTGGCCAGCTTGTGCTGGCCCTTTCTATCCTCGTTGGCTTGCACGAATTCGGCCATTTTGCCTTCGCCAAGCTTTTTAAAATCCGGGTCGATAAGTTCTACATCTTCTTCGACTTCCTGTTTCCGATGCCCAACGTGGCCAACTTCGCGCTGGTCAAAAAGAAGATTGGCGAGACGGAGTACGGCATTGGCTGGTTCCCGCTGGGCGGCTACGTCCAGATTCACGGCATGATTGACGAGACGCAGGACGCCTCGGCCCTGGCCGGCCCGCCCCAGCCCGACGAGTTCCGGGGCAAGCCCGCCTGGCAGCGCCTGCTGGTGATGCTCGGCGGCATCATCATGAACGTGATTCTGGGCATCATCATCTTCACGGCCATGACGGCGCACTACGGCGACACGTTTTTGCCGGCTTCGGAGGCCCGCTACGGCATCTTGCCCAACGGCCTGGGCCGCGAAATCGGCTTCCGCACCGGCGACAAGATTGTGAAAATCAACGGCCGCCCGTTTGCCGAGTTTGATGATGTGTACAAGCCCGAAGTCATCATGGGCGACAATTCCTACTACACCGTGGAGCGCAACGGCCAGCTGGCTGACATCAAAATCCCGAAAAACTTCCTCGACAAATTCGGCAAGCAAAGTGCCGACAGCCTGCTGGTGCGCCCCCGCGAAACCTTTGCGGTGGACCGCGTAACGCCCGGCGGCAACGCCGCCAAAGCCGGCCTGCAAGTGGGTGATGTGATTACGAGCGTGGCCGGCCAGCCGGTGCAATTCTTCGACGAACTTCAGGCCGCCCTGCTGGCCAATAAGGACAAAACCGTGCCCGTGCTGGTGCAGCGCGGCGGCCAGCCCCTCACGCTAAATATCCCGGTTACCAGTTCGGGCCGCATCGGCTTCGAGCGCAAGTCGACCTTGCAACTCGGCACCCGCCAGTACAGCGTGGCCGAGTCCATTCCGCAGGGCGTGAGCAAGGCGTTTGGGGTGATTGGCTTGCAGGCGCGGGCCTTCGGCAAGATTTTCAAGGGCGAGGCCTCGGCTTCGGAAAGCCTGGGCGGGCCGGTTGAGATTGCGCAACAGTTCGGCGGCATCTGGGACTGGCAGCACTTCTGGGGCCTGGCCGGTGGCCTGAGCATGGTGCTGGCCTTCATGAACCTGCTGCCCATTCCGGCCCTCGATGGTGGCCACGTCGTGTTCCTGCTCTACGAAATGATTCTGCGCCGCAAGCCGTCGGATAAGTTTCTGGAAGGTGCCCAGCGCGTGGGCACAGTGATGATTCTGGCCCTGATGGCGTATGTGATTGTGTTCAAGCAGGTGATGAAGCTGTTCCACTAGGAACCGGCAGATTACCTAGAACGTCATGCTGAGCGGAGCCGAAGCATCTCGCGTGCCAATAGTAACTCAATCGTTGGACGAGAGAATTACTATGGCACGCGAGATGCTTCGGCTCCGCTCAGCATGACGTTCTTTTTTCGTTTGCATTTTCCTGCCCCATTTCTCTAAACCAACGCTCGCCCATGCGCCTGCTCACTCTCCTTGCCGCTGCGCTGTTTCCGTTGGCTGGGGCCGCGCCGGCGTTCCACGCCTACCACTCCACCATCACGGAGCTGCGCTACAACGCGGCCAAGAAGCAGCTGGAGATTTCAGTCAAAGTCTTCGTTGATGACTTTGAGAAGGCGCTTTCGCAGGGCCAGCCCACCCGCGTGAACCTCACCGATGCCGGGCCGCGCCCACTGGTGCTGGCCACGGCCTACTTCCAGCGCACCCTACAGGTGAGCGTGGTGACGGGCAAGCCGCTACTGCTGCAAGTGCTGGGCATGCAGGCTGAAAACGACGGCTGCTGGTTCTATTGCAAAGTGCCCCTGTCGGGTCCAGTCACGGCCGTGAAGCTGCGCCAGGCCGTGCTGCTAGACACCTTTGCCGACCAGATGAACATCGTGAACATCGAGGCCAACGGCAAGAAGCAAAGCGCGCTGTTCCGCGCCGGCCACGAGGAGGAAACCCTGGCGTGGTGATGTAGCGTGGACTTTGCGAGTCCGTGTATTGTGCGGGCCATACGCGGACTCGCAGAGTCCACGCTACGTTGAGTCCGCGTTACGCCTCTATCGCGCCGCGCAGAAATTGGCAGAACGGCACCATCGCCGCAAATACATCCACGACATGCGCCCGGAAATCGGCGTGGCTCAGCACTTCAGCGTCGCTCATGATGTGCGTGGCGGTGAAGCTTTTGTGCTTGAGCAGCTCGATTTCGGGGTGGTCAACGGAATAGGCGGCGGGGGATTTTTTGAGCTTGTCGCCGCTCATCTGGCCGAAGTAGCGTCGGAAATCGGGCGCGGCCAGCAGACCTTTAAGCTTGTCGGCATTGTAGTCGATTTCCTGACGGATGGCGGCCAGCTGGGTTTTATCGGGCATATAAAACCCGCCGCCGATGAGCGTATTGCCATTCGGGCCAATCTGGACGTAGTAGCCGGGCGTTTCAATATCCTTGCCGCTGGCCGTGAAGTAGGCCGAAAAGTGCGTTTTGTACGGGTCCTTGTTGTTGCTGAACCGCACGTCGCGGTAGATGCGGAAGATGCTTTTGCGGCCGGCGGGGCCGGCTATTCCCGGGTCAAGCTTGGCCAGCTCCTGAAACCAGAATTCGGCATCTTCCTCGAATTGCTTGCGGAGCTGGTCGTAGGTGGGCTTACGCTCCTGGAACCAGGGCCGGTCGTTGTGGTTAGTGAGGGCGGTGAGGAATGTGAAGAGGGGTTTGAGCTGCATAGCACTGGGTCGGTCAGGAAATGGCGAACTCCCCTCCTTACCAAGGAGGGGATGTTTTCGCGCAGCGAAAACGGGGGTGGTGGCACCGCAGGGTGGTGTTGAACAGCTTTGTTAAACTTTCGTTCGGAATTATTCCACCGCCACCCTGCGGTGCCACCACCCCAGCTGGCGCTGCGCGTCAGCGTCCCCTCCTTGGTAAGGAGGGGAGTTTTTGCTTATTCATCTTCTTCCTCCTCATGCTCCGTTTTGGCCTCGCGCACGGCGGCGCTACGGCGTGGGGCGGGCATACGGCTGTGCTCGCCCCGAATGGCCTGCCAGATATTCTCGTTGAAAGCCATATCGGAGGCGGCGTCTTCGCGGCTCATGTCGAACTTTAGGGAGCGGCGGGCGGGGGCGTTGAGGGCGGTGTTGCGCACATCCTGCGGGGTGGTGGCGGGGCGCAGGGCGTAGGGTTTGAAGTCGGGCTTCGAGGTGAAGCAGGCCCAGAGCGGCGGGGCGGCGGCATCGTACTGGCTCATGGGCGGCAGGCAGAGAATGAGCTCCAGCGTGCGCAGCATGCCGGAGGTAGTGTAGGCGGTATGCACCACGGCGTGGCGGCGAATGTACGGACCCGCGAGGTAGGCCGTGGAGCGGTGCGCGTCGATGTGGTCGGGGCCGTTCTGGGCGTCGTCCTCCACTATCATCACCACCGATTCCTTCCAGACGGGACTTTTGGAGAGGTGCTCCATCAGGCGGCCCAGGGCTAGGTCGTTGTCGGCGGCGTAGCTCAGCGGACTGAGCTCGCCTTTGCGCGCGCCGAACGTGTGGTCGTTGGGCAGGCGGATGATGCTGAGGTCGGGCAGCTGGTTGGCGGCCACGAGGCGGTCGAAATCCTGCTCCCAGATGCGCTCCCGGTCTACGTCGCGCACGTGCAGGTCGAAGCCGGCGTAGGGCTCGCAAAAGTGGCCCTCGATGGCCGGCACGCTGGCTTTGCCCTTGTACACGAACTCGCCGTAGCTACGGTAGCTGCGGCCGGCGCGGCGGCAATAGTCCCACAGAAAGCCGTCCTTGGGCTCGGCCACTTCGCCCCGGTTGCCCTCAAAATCGTACTCGCCGCCCCGGCCACTGTAGTTGCTGGGCCAGCTTTTCTCCACGAAATCGGTGGCGTAGGCGGCGGTGCTCCAGTTGTGACCGTCGGCGCTCACCTCGGCATCCACGTAGAAATTATCGAGGAGCACAAATTCCCGCGTCAGGGCGTGGTGATTAGGCGTCACCTTTTCGGGAAATAAGCAGAGGCTGACGTCGCCGTTACCGGCAGGCAAATCACCCAAAACCTGGTCGTAGGTGCGGTTTTCCTTAATGATGTAGAAGACGTGCTTGATTGGCGAGGCCTCCCCCACGCGGCGGGGCACGGGGCTGCCGGCGGGCACTTCGGGGGCGGCCTCGCGGGCCTTGGTGAAGGGCGTGTTGGCATATACCTGGGCAGAGAACGCGGCAAATGCTTTTTCGTCGGGCACGGGAAGGCGCGAGAGTGAGCCCAGGAGCAGTCCGGCGATGTAGCCCTTACCTTTTTCGCCCACGTCGCGCACGGGGTTGGGACCGTCGGGATTTGGCCGGGAGGTGCTGCCTTTGCCGTTAGCAATCAGGAGCTGATTGCCCACTACGCGCACCGCCGTGGGGTACCAGCCGGTGGGGATGAAGCCGAGCGGCCGGCTGGCGGCCGCATCGCGCACGTCGAACACGGCCAGGCAATTATTATCAGCATTGGCGATAAATAGCTGGGAATCGTCTGCGCTCAGGGCCAGGCCATCGGGCGTGCTGCCGGCGGGCGAGGCGGGAAAAAGCGCCGTATTCAGCGTTTCGGTGACCCGGCCGAGGCGGGTATCAATCACCGAAACCGAGTTGCTGTTGGCGTTGGCCACGAACAGGCGGCGGCCGTCGCGGGTCAGGGCGAGGTCGTTGGGGTGGCTCTCGACGGGAATCGAAGCCAGTAATTGCTGCTTTTCGGTATCGTAAACCGCCACCGCGTGGCCGCCCCAGAGCGTGATGTAGAGCCGGGCACCGTCGGGGCTGAGCAGGGTGCCGTAGGCTTCGGCTGGCAGCTTGAGGGTGCGCAGGATGCGGCGCGTTTTCAGGTCGAAGGTGTAGAGCGAATTGTCTTCCCGCGTCACGGCGTAGAGCACGTTGCGACGGCCATCAACGGCCAGGCCGGCCACGCCGATTTTCTGTTTCGGCCATTTCGCGCCCAGCACCAGGGCGCTATCGGGCTGGAGCTTTCGGCCTTCAATTCGGAAGCAGTGAATGCGGTTGTGCTGCCCGCCGGAGGCGTAGAGCGTGCGGCCATCGGGCGCGAAGGCGAGGCCGGCCCAGGCGGCCGGCACCACGCGGGTATCGAGCACTTGGCCGGTGGCGGCGTCGAGGAGCTGCACCGAGTTTTCGCCCCAGCCGGCGTTGACTACGGCGGCCAGGCGGCCGTCGGGGCTGGTTTGCAGGCTTAGGGGCAGGTCACCGAGGGGCGTGGTGGTGCCGGCGGGGCTAAGCTTCCAGCCATTGGAAAGCCGCGTCTGGCTGGTGCCGGCAATGGGGCCAGGCAGTACGCCGGGCGCTTCGGGCGCGGCCTGGGTGCCAGGGTTGCCGGAGCAGCTTAGCAACGCCAGCAGCGGCAGTAAAGGGGCGAAGCGGCGGAATTTTACTGGATAAAGCATGGCTCAACCGGGACGCGACGCTTTGGCCAGTGCCCGAGCCACGAAGGTAACCGGTCGGGCCAGCAGTAGCGGTTACGGCAGCATTACGAAGGCAAAAGCTTCCGGCGACCCTCCCCGAAACTAATTGCTCTGCGGCATAAAATAGAAATTCCTGAATGCCGTTGTAGCCGCATCCCTCTTTATTCCGGTTGTTTCGATGCTTCTTCGACTCTCGTGCTGCGTGCCGTTGGTATTATCCGTTTTTTAGCTACTGGCCCAGCCCTGCACCACGTCCGCCGATGGCTTGACAGAGGCAAAACCAATTGACTTCCAGGCGCAGCAGCGGCTATTCCCACGGGTACGGGCTGCCGAAGCCACTACCGGCCCCGTGGTAGCCAACCTCCTGCGCACCCACTACCTCGACCCACGCCGGCTGGAAATCATGTTCCGCCTCGTGAAAACCCGCGTGGAGCTGGAAATGTGGGCGCGCAACCAAGGCGGCGGGCCGTTTGAGCTGCTTCGGACCTATCCGCTGGCGGCCACGTCGGGCGCGCTCGGCCCCAAGCGCCGGGCAGGCGACTACCAGGTGCCGGAAGGCTTTTACGAAATCGACCGCTTCAACCCCAACAGCAATTTCCATCTATCACTGGGCCTCAACTACCCCAACGCCGCCGATTTGGCGCTGGGTGAGCCCAACCCCGGCGGCGACATTTTCATCCACGGCGGTGCGGCCAGCATCGGCTGCCTGCCTATCACCGATGCCGGCATCGAGGAAGTGTACCTGCTGGCCATCACGGCGAGGGCGGCCGGGCAGGCGGTGATTCCGGTACATATTTTCCCGTTTCCACTTACGGAAATTGAGTTGGCGAAACACGCCACAAGCCCGCACCTGGCCTTCTGGCGCGGGCTGATGCCGGGCTACGCGTATTTCGAAAAACACCACGAGCCGGCGGCGGTGATGCCACTGGCGGTAAAGTAGCGCGAACTTTTAGTACGCTTTCCCGCGCCGTTAAAACTGTGCAGCTACGCGAACTAAAATTTCGCGCCACTACCTTGCCGCCGTGCCGCGTTTTCTTCTGCTTTTTCTGGTCCTGATTGCCCTGTTCAATGTCAGCCGCGTGCTGCGCGAACCGCGCCCCGATGCGGACCGGCCCATGGATTTCCGGACCTGCTACGTGGGCCAGGCCGTGTTGCGCCAGGGCCTGAACCCCTACGACGATGCCATTCTGAAAGCCGGCTGGCAGCGCATCACGCGGCAGGAAAGCATTGTCAGCTGCACCCAGCCGGGGCTGCCGAACCTGCCGTTTCTGTACCCGCCGTGGGCGGTGGGGTTGTTTGCCGGCACCATCGGCCGGCTGCCCTACGCCGTGGCGTGGCCGCTGTGGTACGGGCTGGCCCTGCTGAGCCTGGCACTGCTGGCCCGGCTGTGGCCCAGGGCGCTGCGCATCAAAAAGACTGAAATGGTGCCGTGGTGGCAGTTTCTACTAGCCGCCGTGGCGCTGAAAGGCACGGTGCCGGCCCTGCTCACCGGCCAGCCCACGTTTGCGGCGCTGGCGCTGGGCGTGGGCGCGCTGGCGGTTGGGAGCGGAATGAACTTCGTTGCGGAAGCCAGAACCAACCTAGCAGATGCCATTGATACTGAAGCGGCAACAGCTTCCCAGACCGCCCGAATAAAACCGCTTTGGCAACCTATTATAGCGGGCGTATTGCTAGGCCTGGCCGCGTTCAAAGTTACCCTGCTCCTGCCCTTCGCCGCATGGTTTCTCTGGAGAAAGCAGTGGCTGACGCTGGCCGTGGCCGCCGCCGTGGTGGCGCTGTTGAGCGCAGTGGCATTCTACTGGGCCGCTTTTCCGGCCGAACTACTGCCCACCTACCAGCACCTGCTGGCCCAGGTGCGCGCCCAATCCTTCGACCCCGCCGACCCCGACTACCCTCTCACCCAGGGCATGACGCTGCGTCTGGAGCTGGGCAACGTGCTGGAGTGGCTGCGCCCCGGCAGCAGCCCCTGGCACCTAGTGCTGCACGCGGCGCTGTGGCTGGCCGCCGGACTGCGGCTGCTGTGGCTCCGGCAGCAGCCAATACGGCTGGCCGACTGGTACCTGTTTCTGGTGGTGAGCACGCTCACGCTGCTTACTACCTACCACCTTTATTACGATGCCGTGCTGCTGTTGCCGCTGCTGCTTTTCAGCCGGTTTCTGCCGCGCCGGTGGCAGTGGGGGCTGCTGGTATTTTTGCTGCCGCTACTGCTGCCGCTCAATGGCCTAGCACTGGCGCTGGGCAACCCGGCAAGGCTGCATTTTCTGTATTTCCTGCCGCCGCTGGGGCTGCTGGGCGTGCTAGGACTGTTGCTGGCGCGGCCGGTGGGGAATACAGCCAGGCATGTCGTGCTGAGCGCAACCGAAACATGAGTTCTACCGAAGCTCTCTGGCCCACACTTGCGTAGGGCCACGCACCATCCGGCACGGTTTTTTCGTTTACGCCGCATTACCATACGCTTCCATTGCCCATGAAACGCCTTTTTCTTGCGCTGCTGCCGCTGCTGCTCACGCTCACGGCCCGCGCCCAGCGCCCCACCGACATCTGGTATTTCGGCCAGCAGGCCGGTCTGACTTTCGCCGATGGCAACACGCCCAAACCCCTGAACGACGGCAAAATGAGCACCTACGAGGGTTGCGCCGTGGCCACCACCGCCAAGGGCGAACTACTCTTTTACACCAACGGCGAAACCGTGTGGAACCGCAAGCACCAGCCCATGCCCAACGGCCGCCAGCTGATGGGCAGCGGCAGCAGTACCCAGTCGGCCCTCATCGTGCCCGACCCCGGCTCGGGCAATATTTTCTACATTTTCACAGTAGCCCCACAGGGCACGCCCAACGGCCTGCGTTACTCCATCGTGGATATGACCCGCGCCGACGGCTTCGGCGACCTGCCCCGCGTGAACCTACTGCTCATCCAGCCGGTGGCCGAAAAGCTGGCCGCCGTGCGCCACGCCAACGGCCGCGATACCTGGATAGTAGCCCACCGCTGGAACTCCAACGCCTTCGTGAGCTACCTCGTCACGGCCGATGGCGTATCGGCCAAGCCGCTGATGAGCAACGTGGGCAGCATGAACGCCGGCCCCGGCCGCAACGCCATTGGCGCGCTCAAGTTCTCGCCCGATGGCAAGCACTTGGCCGCCGCGCTGTGGAAGGAAACCAACAAATTCGAGATTTATGATTTTGACCGCAGCACCGGCAAAGTCAGCAACCCGCGCGGCTTTGGGCCTTATGCCGAGGCATACGGGGTCGAGTTTTCGCCCGATGGCAAGTTCGTATACGGCACCTGCAACGGCGTGGGCGGCGGCGAAACCCAAATCTGGCAGTTCGATTTGGCGAAGAAAGCCAGCCCACCGGTGCTGGTGGGCAAGTCGGCCAACCGTAAAATCGGGGCGCTCCAGCTCGGGCCGGATGGCCGCATCTACGTGGCCCGCGAGGACAACCCCAACCTCGGCGTGATTGAGCAGCCCAACGTGGCCGGCAAGGATTGCAAGTACGTGGACGAAGGCCTGAAACTCGGCGGCCGCCGCAGCAAGCTGGGCCTGCCCGCGTTTGTGGTGGTACCGAATTAGGTGCGTCTGTCATTGCGAGCGTAGCGAAGCAATCCGTCCTCCCAACGCGACCAGCCTTGAGAAGTGACAAAGCCCTTATCAAAAAGCCCCGACACTGTGCAGTGCCGGGGCTTTTCACATTATCAGGTTGGTCGCTGAGAACCGGACGGATTGCTTCGCTACGCTCGCAATGACGAACGGTTCTATTCGCTGCCGCCAATCTTAAACCGCAGCACGCCAAACGCCACCGAGCTATACGGCGAGTCTTCGCTAAGCAGGCCCACCACATCGCGGGTGCTGATGCCGGCTTCCCACACGGGCGACACGAAGGTGAGGCCCAGCGGCAGGCTCTTGCCGTAGCCCGCGCCGCCGGTGAAGCCGCTGCTCAGCTTCAGCCAGTTCAGGGGTTTGTAATCGACGCCGAGGCCCACGAAGGTGGTGGTCAGGTTGCCGGCCACCTTGTTGAGCGGCGCGGTCACGTCAAGGCCGGCTTCGAAGAACTTGTTGATGCGGATGCCGCCGCCCAGGCGCAGCTTGGCGGGCAAGGCGGCCGTGCGCTCCCTGGCCGGGGCGTACTTGAACAGGGTTTTGTTTTCCGCATCAAACTGCGTGCTGAGTTCCTTGAGCACGTTGTAAGTCTGCACGCCGGTGGAAGCGGTTTGCTGGAGCTGCTGGTCGGAGGCTTCGAGCACGTTGGCGGTCCAGGTCATCGAGCCCATGTCGGTGACGGCCGCGCCGAAGCGAAAGATTTTGCCGATTTCGGCCGATACGCCCGCGTCGAAGCCATTGCCGTGGCCCACGGGCTTGAGTCCCGAGCCCGACTCGTAGTTGAAGTTGGACGCGTTGGTAGCCAACCGCCCGTAGTCCACATCAAATACTGGCGAGAGGGCCGTGTAGGCCGTCAGGTTGCCCCCGTTCACCCGGATATCGGCGATGCCGATGCCCTGAATGTAGCGGTAGCCCGCGCCCAACGACAGCTTGAAGGCCTCATTTTGATACACCTGAATGCCGTAGGCCACGTTAAACTCGTTGGTCACGGCCGCCTGAATGCTGGTCCCGTCCAGCACCGTGGAAATGAGCGGTGCATTGGCCGCCGTGGGCGTGGGCGTGCCGCTGGTGTTGGGCGTGGGGTAGTACTGCTTTACCACGGCGGCATTCTGGCCGTTGATGAGGATGTCGGCGGCGTTGCGGTTGAGGGCCAGGTGGCCGCCGATGCGCTGGCGGCTGCTGAAGGCCAGGCCGCCCAGGCCGTTGGGCAGCGTGATGGCCAGACCGAAGAGGTTGGTGTCGAGGTTTAGGTTGAGCACGTTGTCGCCGGAGAGCTGATTTACCAGCGTGGCTTTTTCGGCGGGCCCGATGCTTTGGCCGCCGTCGTAGAGAATGTGCTTGAAGGTGGTTTTAGACAGCGACTGCGAGCCGATGCCCGCCCCCACTTCGCCAATGGTGAAGGCCACCCGGAAGTTGGTGCGGCGGCCCAGGTTAGCGGGGTTGATGCCGATGGCTTGGTAGTCGGTGGCGAAGGTGTTGATGACCCCGCCCCGGCCCGTGGCCGAGAAGTTGCTCAGCTCATTTTGGGCGAAGGCGGTGGCGGGGAGGGCCAGCCCGGCGGCCAGCGATAAGAGGCGGAAAGATGATTTCATAAGCAGAAAATGTGCGGTAAGCTTTAGCTTGCCGTTTAATTGTTGGAAAACGGGCCAATGTCGGCCCTAAAGTTAACCGGCAAGCTAAAGCTTACCGCACACATGCCCCCCAAACGTCTTTCTGCCGCTGAGTACGCCACGGGCATCCGGGCCGGTTCCCGCACGGTGCTGGGCCGCGCCATCACCCTCGTCGAAAGCACCCTGGCCAGCGACCAGGCCCTGGGCCAGGAAGTGTTGCAGGCGGTGCTGCCGCACACCGGGCGCAGCCTGCGGGTGGGCATCACGGGCGTGCCGGGGGTGGGCAAAAGCACGTTTATTGAGGCGTTGGGCCGGTTTCTGGTGGAAACAAAGGGCCTGAAACTGGCCGTGCTGGCCGTGGACCCCAGCAGCCAGCGCGGCGGCGGCAGCATTCTGGGCGATAAGACCCGGATGCCCTGGCTGGCGGCCCAGCCGGCGGCGTTTATCCGGCCCTCGCCGGCCGGCAGCAGCCTGGGCGGGGTGGCACGGGCCACGCGCGAGGCGCTATTATTATGCGAAGCGGCGGGCCACGACGTGATTATCGTGGAGACGGTGGGCGTGGGGCAGTCCGAAACCACGGTACACGGGCTGGTCGATTTTTTCCTGCTGCTGATGCTGGCCGGGGCCGGCGACGAGCTCCAGGGCCTCAAGCGCGGCATCATGGAAATGGCCGATGCGCTGTGCATCACCAAGGCCGACCACGGCAACGAGCAGGCCGCCCGCCGCGCCCGCCTCGACTACCAAAGCGCGCTGCACCTGTTTCCGGCCGCGCCCTCGGGGCAGGTGGTGCCGGTGCTGCTCACCTCGGCGGTGGCGGGCACGGGCGTCGGGGAGGTGTGGGAGGTCATCGAAACCTACGCCGCCGCCACTCGCAGCAGCGGGTATTTCGAGCGCCGCCGCCAGCAGCAGCAGCTGCAATGGCTGCACCAAAGCATCGCGCAGGCGCTGGAAAGCCGGTTTTATGCCGACGCGGCGGTGCGCGAGCAACTGCCGGCGGTGCAGGCGGCCGTGGCGGCGGGGCAGCTCACGCCGTTTGCGGCGGCCGAGGAGCTGCTGGGGTTGTAGGGCGGGCATTGCGGCGGGTCCCGGTTTTCACGCCTTTCTTTATTGTCTCATCAACCGCCTTGCGCGGGCTTTCCTTTTTTCCATGCCCACTCCTACCCGGTTCCGCCTGGCCCTGCTCGGCCTGGTTGCCTTCGCCACACTCACCGCCCGCGCCCAGACCACGCTCTCGGCCGAGCAAATCCACCGCTGGCAGCACCTCGATTTGCAGGCTGACGGCGTGCCCGGCATCAGCGCCGACCGGGCCTACCGGGAGTTGCTGGCTAACCGCCAGCCTACCCCGGTACTGGTGGCCGTCATTGATTCGGGCATCGACTCGACCCACGAGGACTTGAAGGGCATTTTGTGGCGCAACCCGCGCGAAATCGTCGGTAATGGCCTTGATGACGACCACAATGGCTACGCCGATGACGTGCGCGGCTGGAATTACCTGGGCGGCAAAAACGGGCAGAACATTGGCGTCGAAACCCTGGAGCAGACGCGCATCTACCGGCAGTACCGGCCGCAGTTTGAGGGCCAAAAGCGCAAGAGCCTGGCCCCGGCCGACCAGGCCCGGTTCGACGACTACCAGCTGGCCAAGGCAAGCTACGAAAAGGACCTGGCCGCCGACACCAAGCGGCTGGCGGAACTTACCGGAGCGTACGCCAGCAACGCGGAGTCGTTCAATCGGGTGAAGGAAAAACTGGGCGTGGCGGTGCTCGATACTGCCGTGCTGCACCAGGCCATCCGCACCCGACCCGATGTGGCCAGCGCGGCCTCCCTCTACGCCTTCCTGCGCCGCGCCAACTCCGCCAGCACCGACGAGTCGCTAAAGTCGCTGAACGACGCCATCAAGCACTACCGCGACCGGCTCGACAAAAGCCTCAACCCGGAATACAACCCCCGCCCGCTGGTGGTGGGCGACAACCCTGCTGACCTGACCGAAACCGCCTACGGCAACCCCGATACCCAGGGCCCCGATGCCAACCACGGCACCCATTGCGCGGGCATCATTGCCGGGCTGCGCGGCAACGGGCGCGGGGCCGACGGCGTGGCCGGCCCCTCCATCCGCATCATGAGCGTGCGCTCGACCCCCAGCGGCGATGAGCGCGACAAGGACGTGGCCAACTCCATCCGCTACGCCGTGGACAATGGCGCGCAGATTATCAGCATGAGCTTCGGCAAAGACTTTTCGCCCGACAAGGCCGTGGTGGACGCGGCCATGCAGTACGCCGACCAGAAGGGCGTGCTGCTGGTGCATGCCGCCGGCAACAGCAGCCACGACATCGACACCGAACGCAATTTCCCCTCAACCCGCTATCTCAACGGGCAGGACATCCCGAACCTGATAACCGTGGGGGCCAGCAGCCGCCACAACACCCCGGAGCTGCCAGCTGAATTCTCTAATTACGGCAAGCAAACGGTGGACTTGTTCGCGCCGGGTGTCGACATTTTTTCCTCCACCCCGGCCAACACCTACGCCACCTACAGCGGCACCAGCATGGCCGGCCCGGTGGTAGCGGGTGTGGCATCGGTGCTCAAGTCCTATTTTCCGCAGCTTACGGCGGCGCAGCTCAAGCAGATTATTCTGCAATCGGCGGTGCCCTACCACACCAAAGTCCTCAGGCCCGGCACCAAAAAAACGGTCGACTTTACCACCCTCTCGCGCACCGGCGGCATCGTAAACCTGTACGCTGCCGTGAAGCTGGCCGAGCAGCAAACGGTGGTGAAGTAGGTGTGCTGCCGCAAGTCGGAAGCACCGCAGTTAGTTAATTACCAGCGGGAGAAACGAAAGCCAAGAAATGGACCAATACAGTATTTTAAAAACGGTACATAAAGTAGGTCATCCTATTTCAGGCGTTGTAACCGGCTATTACATGTTCGATTTAGGGAATGGCTGGAGGGGTTGCAATATTGAAATGAAAACTACGTCAGCATTCAAATCAATTTTGCCTTATTCTGACCTCTTTGACGAATACGACTACTCTTCGTTCGATGAAACGCTTCTTCCCGCAATTGGCTCGAAACTCGATATGGTCGTCAGTAATTATGTAGACGGAACGCTTTATTTAAGCGCGAAGCCAAGTGATGTGGATGAAAAGCAAGTGGCTGATTTTGTAAACTTCTACAAAATCACCGAGAGCTTACGCGAAGGCGAAATCATAACTGGAAAGGTAAGTAAGGCAACATCATTTGGTCTTTTCATAGAGTTGCCATTTCCTTATTGGGGTCTGATTGAAATTATCAATCAGCAGTTTAGCGACTGTGAACTGCTTCCCTACAACCCTTCGGAATGGCCACTGGAAGGAGAGAATATCGCCTGCAAGATTTCCAGCTTCAGATTCCACAACAGACAAATTGACCTGTGCTGGTTATCCGCCAGTCTATAATGTGCGTCCTGCTAGCGTGCATCTGCGCCGCGCTGCTTACTGCAAAATTAGCCCCGTTTGGGCTTTTTCCTTTCTGATATGCACCAACGGGCGCGGACTCTCAGATTCCACGCTACTCTACCCGCGCCGGGGGCGCAGGGCCAGATAATCCAGATAATACAGCACCTTCACTGACACCGAATTATTGTGCGGGGTGTTGATGGTGTTGCTCAAGTTGTCGAAGTAGAGGGGGGTGGCGGCGTTGGCTTCGAAGAAGGACGCGCCGGCATTTTTCCAGACGATGCTAACCTGGGAGCCGGGCGCGAACCACCACGAGTACACGGCGTCGATGTTGAAGGCGTTGAAGGTATTGTCGCGGTTGCGGGTGTAGGTGGGTTCGGGGGTTTCGAGGCCGTCGGGGTGCAGGCGGGAGAAGTCGCGGTAATGCACGTTGCTCACGTAGTGCCGCAGGCGGATGTTGAACGACATGCGGTTGGTGAAGGTGTAGGTGGCCGTGGCGGTGTTGGTGAAGGTGGTGACGTTGCGGCGGCCGAGGAGCACGTCGCCGGCATCGCCACCGAAGCGGCGGATGACGGGCGCATCGGTGGAGTCGCTGCCATCGAGGCCACCGGCGTAGCCAATCTGGTTCATTCGCCGCTCTAGGCCGATGGAGTACACGAAGCTGAGTTGGTTGCTGGCCCGGTAGCGCGGCCCCAGGGTGAGGGCGTAGGTGTGGCGGCCGGGGCGGTCGCCGTCGGCCGTGAAAAAGCGGGCTCCGTAGTTGATATCCCAGGCAAATTTCTTGCGGTAATCGGAGGAGAAAAAGCCGCTGATGCCGACGTTGGCGGGCTTGCGCACGAAGTATTTGCCCAGGGGGGCGCGGCGCGGGTCGAAGTAGTCGCGGGTGAGCGGGGCGGCATCGAGGTCGACGCCGAGGGTGAGGAAGTTTTTGGTGATGGTGGTGTTGCCGCCGGCATAAAATCCCATGTCCTGGTAGAGGCCGGGCTGTTCGAGCCGCGAGTACGAAGTGCTGGCGTAGGTGCTGAGCTTATTGAGCTTCCAGAAGGGTTTGTAGATGTTGTAGTTGGCGTAGAGGGACTGCGAGATGTTGTTGTTGGCGAAGAGCAGACCCAAATCGTTGGGGTTGTAGCTGTGCGACTCGATGCCGTGGTCGAAGCCCCAGGTGAATTTGCCCGAAATTTTGCCGAAGTTGAGGTAGTACTTGTAGCCGTCCTGGTCCGAAACTTCGTCCTGCAAGCCAAAGTCTTTGCCCCGGCGGCGGGAGTACACCACGCGGCCGTTGAGGGCGTAGGAGTTGGCTTTGTTGGCGAATTTGAAGAGGCCGCCGGTCACGTTGGCGTCGTAGGTACTGCCGGCGCGGGTCACGTTGGTGTTCACCAGGCTCACGTAGGAGTTGTTTTTGAGGCTCTGGTCGAGTACCACGATGTTGTAGTTGCTCAGCGGCTGGGTGAGGATGTCGCGCCGCTGGCCGGTAGTGCTGTCCTGCACGGTGGCGTACACGTCGTTGCTCACGGCATTGAAGATACCCACGCCCAGACCCTTGCTGGTGCGGCCCGAGACTTTGGTGGCATTGAGCAGCCGCGTGATGCCGGGGTTCTGCACAATGAACTCGCCGCCCTGGCGGTGGCCGTCGGCGTTCATTGTGCCGGCGCGCAGCTGCCCGTCCACGCTGCCGAAGCCCAGCGGCTGCGCCCCTACGCGCCGCGAATAGAAGAGCCCGCCCTTGTTAAACAGCTCGGTGCCTTCGGTGAAAAAGCCCCGGTTTTCGTTGTACTGCACCTCGAAGGGTGAAAGGTTGAGCACCTGGTTATCGCTCTGGACCTGGCCGAAATCGGGCACCAGCGTGGCATCCAGCGTGAAGCTTTCGTTGATGCCCCACTTCACGTCGGCCCCGCCGTTGAAGGTGGTGGTGGTGTTCTGCTTGCCCTGCTCGTTGTAAGGGTAATGGTTCACGTAGGCGCTCACGTAGGGCGTGAGCGAGAGGCGCAGCGGCGGCTTGAGGTCGCGCAGGCCGGTGAGCTCGCCCCACTGGTTCACAAAGCCGTCGACCTGCGGCTTCACCTCGTTCCAGAAAAACTTCTGGCGGGAGCTGCGCCGCTGCCGGCCAAAATTCAGTCCCCACACCTGCTCGGTGGCCTTGCTGAAGCGGATGGCGGAGTAGGGAATGCGGATTTCGGCCACCCAGTCGGTGCCGTGCAGGGCAGTGCGCGAGTCCCAGACGGCGTTCCAGCTGCCGTCCTCGCCGTTGGTGGGCGACTGCCGGGCGTCGAGCTGCACCCCGCCCGAACTCACGATGAACTCGTAGCCGTTGAGGTGGTCTTTGTAGGTATCGAAAAATACCCCGAACCAGTCCGAGTTGCCAATATTGTCCCGGTTGCTCAGCTCCCGCAGAATGGAATCCTGCGACACGTCGTGCATGATGGCCCCCACGTAAATAGCGGCGTCGTCGTAGAGCACGCGCACTTCGGTGGGGTGTTTTTCGACGGGGCCGGGCGTGGGCTCCAGCTCGTAAAAATTGGTGGCGATGGGCGCAGTTTGCCACACGGCTTCATCCAGCAGGCCATCGAGCTTGGGCGGGGTGCTGATGCGCGTGGCCTGGAGCTGGCGCTTGGGAGCCGGCCGGGCGGCATCGGTAGCCGCTGGCGCGGCGGCCGGCGCTTGCTGGGCCTGGGCCACCCCGATAAAAAAACTCAGCCAACAAAGCAGTAAAAAACAACGCATAGTATTCGTCCGAAACAGAATAGCCTTCGGAAGGGCCAAGAGATGGGTGTCAGGGCGAAATAGTTGCTTGTGAGCAGGCATTTCCCAGATTATTAAAAAATGACGGGCATAAAAAAGCCGGTTTTCCGCGAGAAAAACCAGCTTTTTCGCTTTCCCTTCGCTTCCTATTCCTGGGTTGAAATCATCATGTTGAAGGTCTTGCCATCGGCGTGGCCGGTGAGCTTACGGTACTTATCGGCCAGCTCGTCCGACTGCTTTTTGCCGTTCACCGTCAGCCCCGCAGCGTTGAGCTGGAACTGGAGGTTTTTCTCATCAGCGCCGATGATGCCATCCTTGCGCAGTTCGTTCCGCAGCTCTTCCGAGTCCACGCGGGGCGGGGCCGGTGGCGCGGGTGGGGCGGCTATCGGGGGCATCGGGGGCATGGGCGGGGCCATGCGCGGGGCGAGGGGCGCTCGCGGCGGGCGGGGTGGCGTAGGTCCGTCGAAATCGTTGTTGATGATGGTGCTGCTGTCGCTGTTGCGGGTTATCACCATGGCGTTGTTGCCGGTCAGTTTGCGGCCGGTATTGCTTTCGTACAGCTTCAGGTATTTCTGAAACACCTTCGCCGACTGTTCCTTGCCGTCAATCACCAGGGCGCGGGCCGTGAGCTTGATTTGGTAGTGGTCGGGGTCTTTCAGCAGGCCGTCCTTCTGCATCTGGCTCACCAGGGCGTCGTTGCGGTCGCGGTCGCGGTCGGCGCGGTCCCGGCTGCGGTCGGCTTGGTCCCGGCTACGGTCGGCGCGGTCCTGCTCCAGGTCCCGCAGCTCTTGCTGCGACTCACGAATGCGGTCCTGGAGTTCCTGGCGGCGGTCGCGGGCCTCCTGGGTCCGGTCAGCGCTCTGGCGGGAGGAAGAGTGGCGCTCCTCCTGGCGCAACTCGGTGAGGGCATCGCGGGTAGCGCGGCGGGCCTCATCGCTGAGGCTGGGGTCGCGCAGGGTGGTTTCGAGGGCGCGGCGGGCTTCGTCGAGGCCCTGGCTGGCGGCTTGCAGGCCAATGTTGAGGCCCACGTTGCCCAGCTTCAGGGCGTTGGTCACGAGCTGGCCCAGGGCCGCGTCGTCAATGTCGATGTGTACATTGCTGTTGATGTCCCCTGCGCGGCGGTTGCTGTCGTAGGTGTACGTGCCGCTCTTGCGGTCCAGCTTGCGGGCTTCCTGGTCCATTTCGCGGCCCATCTTATCCAGCTTGCGACCGGCTTTGTCGAGTTCGCGGCCGGCACGGTCTAGCTCACGGGCGTGGTCATCCAGGCGGCGGCCTTCCCGGTCGTTCTCGCGGCCGGCCTGGTCCAGTACGCGGGTGCTGTATACAATGCGACGCCCTGGGCCGGCTTCGGACACCGGCACCACCGTTACCTGCTGGCCGGCGCGGCGCTCGGCTTTCGAGGGCTTGTCGGTGGGCACGGCCACGGGCTGCCCGTTCACCATCAGGCTGGTCAACCGGCCTTTTTTGTCGCGGGTAATCACCACGGTGCCGGGGTCGGCGGGGCGAGTATCACGGATGGTATCGGCGGCGGTTGGGAAGGCGGCGGTTGGCTGGGGCTGTTGGCTGCGTGGTGCTAAGCTGTTGGCCAGGGCCGGGTGCATCAGGCGGCGCACCGTGGGCAGCGTGGCTTTGGCTAAGGGGCCGGCCAAGGCCACACTGCTACCCAGCAGGCCCAGCCCACCCAGCACCAGCGCGCCGGCCAGCAGGCCTTCGCCCAGCGTGGGGGCCGCGGGGCGGCGCTGCACCAGGCGGCGCACTCGCAGCAGCAGGGCACCGGGCCGGTTCATCGCGGCTAGGGCGAGGCGCGGGGCAGCGGGCACCACGGCGCTCTGGCTCCACTCGGCCAGGGCCGTAAGGGCGCGGGCCAGCCGGAGCGGGTCGCCGCCCACGAGGGCCGTGGCGGTATCGTCGCAGCAGTTTTCGCGCTCGGTACGCACGCAGTTGGCCATAAACCACACGGCCGGATGGTAGAAAAACAGTACTTCGGCCACGGTTTGCAGCAGGTTCACGAGGTAGTCGCGGCGCAATACGTGGGCCAGCTCGTGCGCCAGAATAGCTTCCAGGCAAGCCGGCGACAAGCCCGCCACCGTGCCCAGCGGCAGCAGAATCACGGGCCGCAAGTGGCCCACCACCAGCGGCACCCGCACCAGCGCCGACTCCAGCAGCGCCACCGGCCGCTTCACGCCGCTGCGGGCGGCCAGCGCGGCCAGCCGCTCCTGCCACGCCGCCGATAGCGGGCGCACCCGGTAGTTGCGCAGCCGCTGTACATAGAGCAGGCCGCCCAGCATCCGCAGGCTCATGGCCAGCAGGCCCAACAGCCACGCCACCACCAGCAGCGGCAGGTTATTATCAAAATACCGCAGGCCGGTAGCCAGCCACCCAGACGTCGACGGCCGGGCAGTGGGGCTCCCGGCCGCAGTTGCAACCAGGCGCAAATGCACCGTATTTGCAGCAGCGGTTACCGTATTTCCTGTTGCTTTTAAAGCTGCTGAAACACCCGCCGCAGAAGTTTCCATCTGCCTTAGTGGCATTGTCGGTTGCGTTTCCACGGTGCCCGGACTCAACAAGGCATTCTGCGTCGGGCTCGAATTAAAATACAGCCCAAACGTGATGCCAGCCAGCGCCACCACTACGCCCAGCGCCCCGGCCGAGGCCGCGTAGCGCACTTCGGCCCGCTGCCGGCGCAGCAGCAGCAGCGCCCCGGCCAGCACGGCCGCCACCAGCGCGCCCTGCCACAGCGAGTGCAGCAAGGTCCAGCCCAGAGCCCGCGTGAGTGCGGGCGAAACGAATTGCTCAAGCGTGGTCATCGTCGTCGGAATTAGGAGTGGAATTCTGGATTTCAATGTCATTCAGCAAGCGGCGGATTTGGGCCAGCTCGTCGGCCGAGGTCTGGCGGCTACCCAGGGCCTGCATCACCAGCTTCATCGCCGAGCCGCCGAAAGTAGCGTCCACGAACTTGTCGAGCAGCAGCCCCTGGGTTTCCTGCTCACGCACCGCGGCCCGGTACACATGGCTGCGGTCGGCATCGTCGCGCCGCACCAGGGCCTTTTCCAACATCAGCTGCAAAATCTTGAGCGTGGTGGTGTAGCCCACCTCCACTTGGCGGCGCAGGCTCAGGTGGTCGTTGATGGCCCGCACGGTGGCGGGGCCGTGCTGCCAGAGCACATGCAGGATTTCCAACTCGGAATCCGTAGGTTTGGGGGGCGGTGCTTTGCTCATGTCGAAAGATACGAGGTTACTACGAATTATTTCGTAGGATGAGGCAAAGATTATACGAACATATTCGTAGTTACAAGAAACACCTACGAAATAATTCGTAATTTAAAATAAAATCCTGTTAGTCAGCGCTTTATTTTTATACCCGGTTTTTGTCCGTTGTTTTCCGCTTTCGTTGATGCCTGCCACCGGGTCGCTCGTTGACTTTCGCCTCGCCTACTTCGGCCCCTACGACCACTACATGGGCTGGCACGATGGCTACGACGCCGACCTCACGGTCCTTGATGCCCTATCCCCCGCCGACCGCCTCACCGCCGAAGCCGAGCTCTGCGCCGACCTGCGCACTGGCCTTGCCGACCCGCGCGTGCCCATTGGGCTGGGCCACCTGCGCACCGCCGCCGCCCTGCCCCTGCTGCACGCCAACCTGGGCCGCCTGGGCATGTATGCTCTGCAAGCCATTGCCCACATCGACCCCGCCGCCCTCGATGCGGACCAGGTTCTGGCGCTGTTACGCAGCCCCAGGCTCACCGAGTATCAGCTTTTTGAAATCGTCATTGGACTAGGCGCTTTTTTCACGCTCGCCCAACTCGACCCTCGCCTACCCACCCAGCTGCTGGCGCTACTAGCCAACCGCCATTTTCTGGTACGCACGCACGCCCTCACCGCCCTGCGCAGGCTCTACCACCTGCCCGACCCCAAAGAAGGCGACGGCTCCGTCATCACGCGGGCCGATGTGCTGCGCGACGAGCTGTTCGGCCTCATCAGCACCGATAAGCGGCCCGCCGATTTCAGCCGGGCCCAGGCGCTGTTTCAGGCCCAGGTGGCGGGCATCAGGCCTGCGCCTCCTTCCGGCGCTTCACCAGCGTGACGCGGGCGCGGTGGCAGATGCCGCCCAGTGGCGGGTTGAACTTGCTGACGCTGATACGGACCTTCCGCACGTGCGGCAGCTCGGCCATAATGCGGTCGAGCACGCGGTGGGCGACGTGTTCCAGCAAGCGGGCGGGGGCGCGCATTTCCTCGGCCACCAGGCGGTAAAGCACCTCATAGTTCACCGTCTGCTGGAGCTTGTCGGACTCGCCGGCGGCCAGCAAATCGGTTTTGATGTACAGGTCCACCCCGTACTTATTTCCTATTTTCTGTTCTTCGTCGTAATAGCCGTGAAAGGCGAAAAACTCCATGCCTTCGAGTGCAATCTGGCCCATGCGGTGTGGTGATGAGGTGATGAATTGGTGAGCGTAGCTGGCAAGCGGCCGCCGGCAATAAGGTGGGGCCGCTAACTAACGCGCAAAGGTTGCCCTGTAAAACCAGGAAAGCCCACCACAAGGGCGGGCTTTCCGGTTTGTCAATTGAACAACGGTTGTTAATCGACTGCAGAATCCGATAAATCCGGGGTTAAATTTCATCAAAGAATGACTTCTCCGCCACAACTGCTTCGGCCGGAGCAGCAGCAGCTACCGCCGCCATGCCGGGCTGACCGGGATGCGTAACGGGCGAGGGCTGGTTGATTTCGGGATGGTTAGGAGTCACCGGCTGGATATCGGGCGAAGGCGGCTGCACGTAGGGCGGGTTAGGCTCGGGCACCTGCGAAGGCGCGGGCGGGTCGATGTGCGGGGCGGGCGCGATGCCGGGGTTTTCGGCCGGAGCACCGGGCCGCTCAATTTCGGGGTGCGGGTTCTGGGCGGGGGCACCGGGGTCGGGCTGCTGGCCGGGCTTGGGGTTGTAGCCGGTGGTCTGGGCTGCGCGCTCCAGGGTTTCTTCGGAGCGGCCCAACAACGTGGGCGCAAACGAAACAGGTGTGGCGGCGGCTACGGCCGAGGCCGATGAAACAGCGGCAGTGGAGGTGACTTGCATGGCGGCAGGGGTTTCGGACGTGGGTTCGGCGGCGGCTTCCTTGGGCCGCTCTACCTGTACGCGGGCCGCGCGCGAAAGGATGGCCGCCGTGCCCCCTTTGGGCCGGTTGCGGGCTTTTTCCACTTTATCCAGCGCATCCGAGGCCAAGTGGTGCAGGTCGCGCACGAGGCCGTCGAGCTGCTGCTCCAGGCGCTGGCACTCCTGGCCCAGGCCGCCCACTTCGCGCTGCATGTCGGACACCGTTTTTTCGGCCTGCTGGTAGGCACCGTCCACCACTTCGCGGGCGCGCTGGCGGGCTTCGCTGAGGATGCTTTCGGCCTGAAACTGGGCTTCGCGGATGCGCAGGTCGGCATCGCGCTGGGCCTGCTCGGTGATATTGTTGCCGGTGTCCTCAGCCGTTTTGAGGGTGCGGTAGAGGCTGCTTTCCACTTCGCGCATCTTCTGTACGTCGTGCTGGGCGTGCTCAAGTTTGAGGCGCAGCTCACGGTTTTCGTCGCCCATGCGCTCCCACTGCTGCGAAACGGTGGTTAAAAACGCCTGTACTTCGTCCCTATCAACCCCCCGAAAGGATTTTTCAAACGTTTTCTGGCGGATATCGAGCGCGGTGAGTTTCATTTTTTCAGTTGTCAGTTATTCGTGGCAGGCAGTTCGAATCAGAAGCAGGAATCAGGCATTTTTATCCCCGAAAACTGACAAAGAACCGCCCACAGCTACGCGCCTAATTCCCAAACGGCCAGGCTGCGGTCGTCGCTACACGAAACTAGCCGGTTTTGGTTGCCCGGCCAAACCAGCCGGTTCACCGAGGTGCCGTGGCCGGCGGCGCGGGTCCGGTCCAGGACGCGCAGCAGCGTGAGCGTGGCCGCGTCCCAGAGCTTGATGCTTTTATCGAGGCTGCACGAGGCCAGGTAGCGGCCATCGGGGCTAAAGGCCAGGTGGTTGATGGTGTACATGTGGGCCGGCACGGTGTCGGCCAGGGCGTAGCCGGCGGCCACGTCCCAGCGCCGAATCTGGGCATCGCGGCCGGCCGTGAGCAGGTGCGCGCCATCGGGCGAAAAAGCCACGGAGAACACCGAATTGGTGCTTTCGGCAAGGGTGAATTTGGTTTCCAGCGAGTCTAGGTCGAGCACGCGGGTGAGGTGGTCGGAACTGCCGATGACCAGCTCGTTGCGGCCTTCGTGCAGGGCCAGGGTGCGCAGGCTCTTATCGGTGATGCGCAGCAGCTTTTCCAGTCGGAAATCGGGCAGGCGCAGCACCGCCAGCGTGCCATCGGCCAGCCCCGCATAAAGCCGCTGCCGACTGGGCGAAAACACGATTTCGAAGATGGCTACCGGCGGCAGGGCCGTGGCGTGGGCCAGTTGCTTTTGATTTAAATCAATGGCCTGAATGCCCTGGAAATTGTGCCCCAGCACCAGCAAATCCAACTCCGGCAGGTGGCGCAGGGCATACACCGAATTCTCGACGCGGGCCAGCAGCTCGCCGTCGCGGGCGGGTTCGGCGGCGTCCCAGCCCACCACCATGCCGTCGGCGCTGCCGGAGAAAACCTGGCTGCCAGGGCCGCCCGTGAGGGCGTACACAGCATCGCGGTGGCCGGCGAGGGTGGCCATTCGGGTAACGGGCGGGCGGAAGATTTCGGACATACGGGTGCGGCAAAGGTAGCTTTGTAGTAGCTGTGCAGCCGCTAAAAGAACGTCATGCTCATCTGGCGTTCTTGGCCACCTCTCGTTTCCCACTCCCCGCTCCCAAAATGCCCCTGCACTCCATCCAGCGCCTCTCCCCTACCGCCGTGCTGGGCCTCTGGCACCTCACCGAAACGCCCACCGATTTGTGGTTTTTATTGCCGCAGAAGGCCGCGTACCGACAGCTCCGGCCGGCGACGGCCGATGAGGTCCGCAAGGCGCAGTGGCTGGCGGGCCGGGTGCTCGTTCACGCCCTGATGACGGAAATACTGCCCATGCACCATCCCCCGCTGGTGGTGCGGAACGATGCCACCGGACGGCCCTGGCTGGCAGGCATCGCGGCGAGCGTGGGCCTCACGGTGTCGCTGTCGCACTCCGGCAGCTGGGTGGCGGCGTTGCTGAGCCAGGGCGGCCGGGTGGGGGTTGATGTCGAAATCATCCGCGACAAGGCGCAGCGCTTGGCCAGCAAGTTTCTGGCCGCCCAGGAGTGGGCCGCCGCCCAGGCCGTGCCCGACGGCCCCGCCCACTACACCCTGCTCTGGAGCGCCAAGGAAACGCTCTACAAGCTGGCGGCCCAGCGGGGCATTATTTTCCGCCAACAGCTGTTGCTGCACGAATTTAGCCCGCAGGAAGCCGGCGAAATTCCCGCCACGCTGGTGTTGGGCGGTGCCCAGACCCGGCACCGCATTTGCTATACCCAACCCGCGCCCGGCTACGTGCTTACCTATTGCCACGAACCCGCCGGGTAGCCGCGAGCCCTTGCGCCGCGCCGTTTTGTCTTACCTTACCGCTATGTCTTTCCGTCGCATTTCTATTCTTACCGCCGTGGCCCTGCTGGCCGTGACCCTCGCCGTGGGCGTGGCCCGCGCCCAGGCCGGCGGCACCGTTTCTGATTTCACCCTGAAAACTGCCGCCAACGCCGATGTCGCCCTCAAAAGCTACGCCAAGGACAAGGCCGTGGTGGTGGTATTTCTGAACCCGGCCTGCGCCTTTTCGCGCCTCTACCAGGAGCGGCTGGCCTCGCTCAGCAGCGCCTACCGGGGCCGGGGCGTGCAGTTCCTGTTCATCAACGTGCCCATCAACCTCGACGCACCCGGCACCGCCGCCCCCGGCGAAGTCGAGCTGCCCACCCTCACCGATGCCAGCCAGCAGGTGGCCGGCCTGCTCGGCGTGACCAAAACCGCCGAGGCCGTGGTGCTGGAGCCCGCCGGCAACGGCTTTGCCGTCCGCTACCGTGGGGCCATCGACGACAATCCGCAGGTGGCCGGCAGCGTGCAGCAGCCTTACCTGAAGCAAGTGCTGGATAACGTGCTGGCCGGCCGGCCCGCCGGCGTGGCCGACAAGCGGGCCGCCGGGTGTTTGATTAAGCGGTAGTCGCCCGTCATCGCGAGTGCCGCATTCTGCGCATCATGCCGAGACGGAGCGCGGCCATCTGCCTAACCCCTAAGATGTGAAAACCCCCGATACTGCACAGTATCGGGGGTTTTCGTATTAAAACAGGCTTGTCAATTAACCAATGCCTCTACATCGTTCAGACGATGCCCACTTACTGCGCCGAAAACCTAAAAGCCGCCGGCGTGAGCCCGGTTTTGCTTTTGAAAAGGCGGGTGAAATACTGCGGGTACTCGAACCCGAGCTGAAACGCGGTTTCGTTGATGGTGAGTGAGGTGGTGAGCAGCAGGCGCTTGGCTTTCTCGATGAGGGCCTGGTGGAGGTGCTGCTGGGTGGTTTGGCCGGTGAGGGTGCGCAGCATGTCGCTGAGGTAGGCGGGCGACACGTTGAGCGCATCGGCGAAGTGCTGCACGGTGGGCAGCGGCTGCTCAATATCGACGGCGAAGTAGTTGGTTAGCTGGGCTTCGAAGCGGCTGAGCAGGTCGTGCTCGGGGCTGCGGCGGGTGAGGAACTGGCGGTGGTAGAAACGGTTGGCGTAATTGAGCAGCACGTCGAGCTGCGACACCAGTACGTCCTGGCTGAAGGCATCAATGGGCCGCCCGTATTCGGCCCGGATATTATTCAGCAGCGCATCCAGGGCCGTTTCCTCCTGGGCCGAGAGGTGCAGGGCCTCGTGTACGGCGTAGGAGAAGAAGCCATAGCCGAGAATTTTTTGGCCCAGCGGGTACTTGCGCAGCAGGTCGGGATGAAACACCACCATCCAGCCGCTGATTTGGGAAATATCCAGCGTCCCGTCAATGGCAAACACCTGCCCGGGGGCCTGAAACCCCATCACGCCCTCGCCAAAATCGTAGGACTGGTGGCCGTAATGCACCTTGCCCTTGAGGTTTTTCTTGACCCAGACCGTGTAGAAGTGCTGCACTACCGACGTCAGCTTTTCGGGCAGCACATTGCCCCGGGTCTGCTCCAGGTCGATGACGGTAAGCAGCGGGTGGGCCGGCGCGGGCAGCCCGCACATCCGGGTATAATCCGTGACGGTTTCCAGTACGCGGATGTCGATGGCGGGCTGTTTCATAAAATTAATTTGTTTTTCCCTCCTGTCATGCTGCACCGGCCTTCTGTTAATTAGCAGCGGAAAGCGGCAATTGCTGCACTAAAAACGCCAGAATTTCGGCTTGTAATTTCTGCTGAAACTGCGCCCGGTCGAACCCCGGCGGGTCCTGCGAGGGCGGAAAGGCCGGGCCGGTGCGCTCCGGCAAAAACGGGCTCAGGAACGAATAATGGCCGGCGTTTTCGATGACGCGGTGCTGCACCTGTTGCCGGTCGGTCACGCCGTTGAGCACGATTTGGGCGTGGAACCCGGGCGTCCATTCGTCCTTTTCGCCCATCAGCAGCAGGATGGGCACCCGCATGTCGCGCAAGGCCTCCGCCGCCCGGTACCACACGGTGGCCGGGGCCAGCAGCACCAGCGCCCGCACCCGCGCATCGGGCGTGGTGGCGATGGGCTGCGGCGTGCCATCCGCGTGTTCGTGCGGGAGCGAACCCGGCCGCCCGCCGGCCAGCGCCAGGGCCGTGTAGCCGCCCAGCGAATGTCCGATTACGGCCACCCCATCGGGCCGCAGATTTGCCCCGAATTCCGCCAACAGCCCGTCAATAGCCAGGCTGAGGTGGCGCGGCCGGGCCACGAGGTTATTGGGCGTGTTGTGCCAGGAGTTGTCGTCGCGGTGGTTGGCGTGATGGCGCGGCAGGCCCACCACGAAGCCGTGGCGGGCCAACGAATGCGCCAGCAGCCGGTGCGTGAGCGGCGAGCCACCGGTGCCGTGCGAAATCAGCACCAGTGGAAAAGGACCGGGCTTGATGGGCGCATCCAGTGCGACATCAAGGGCATAAGGGCCAATGGTTTCGGGCTGGCCGGGGATGCTGCTGGGGTACAGCACGAGTAGCGGGAAGGTCAGGCCCAAAGCGGCATCGGTAATTTCCAGGGTGCGGCAGCCTACAAAATCGGGCATGGTTTGGATTGGTTGGTGAGCACCGTTGCTAAGTGGTAAACTTAGCCGCTATTGAGGCAGCGAAAGCTTCAGTTGCACCAACTATCATAGTTCGGGGCAGCGGACGCACCCCGAACCATGACGTTCTGTTGATTATGCGACTCAAGCCGGCATATATGCTGCGCCGGCGGCGCTGCCCACGGGCATAATAGCTTCCAGTTCGGCTAACTCCGTCGCGCTAAGCGCAATATTGGTGGCCGCCACGTTCTCCTCCAAGTACTTGCGGCGCTTGGTACCGGGAATAGCAACCACGCCTTGGGCCAGCACCCAGGCCAGCGCCAGTTGCGAGGCCGAAAACCCTTTGGCGGTGGCCAGAGCTTTCACTTTCTCCACCAAAGCCAGGTTTTTGCTGAAGTTCTCGCCCTGGTAGCGGGGCAGGTTGCGCCGAATATCGGAGGCGTCAAAGTCTTCAAACTTTGTAATCTCGCCCGACAGGAAGCCCCGGCCCAGTGGCGAATAGCCCACGAAGCCGATGCCCATGTCGCGGGTAGCCTGTAATACGCCATCTTCTTCCACGCCCCGGTCGAAGAGCGAATACTCGGTTTGCAGGGCCGTGATGGGATGCACCTGGTGCGCCCGGCGCAGAATATCGGCCGAAACCTCGGACAGGCCGATGTAGCGCACTTTGCCTTCTTCGACCAGCCGGCTCATGGCCCCCACGGTGTCCTCGATGGGCGTGTTGGGGTCGAGGCGGTGCAGGTAATACAGGTCCACGTAGTCGGTGCCGAGGCTCCGGAGTGAGCGTTCGATGGCCTTGCGCACGTAGTCGGGCCGGCCGTTGTAGCCCCAGGTCAGCGTCTCGTTATCATCGATTTCGAAGCCGAATTTGGTCGCGATTAAGTATTTGTCGCGCTGGCCGGCAATGGCCTTACCTACCAGCCGCTCGTTCAGCAGCGGGCCGTAAAGGTCGGCCGTGTCCAGCAAGTTCACGCCCAGCTCCAGGGCCCGGTGAATGGTGGCAATGCTTTCCGTTTCATCGGCCACGCCATACACGTTCATGCCGGCCAGGGTCGTCATGCCCATGCAGCCCAGGCCTTCCACGGGCACTTCCAGGCCCTGGCTGCCCAGGGCTACTCGTTTGATTTCGGTTGTCATTTTGCGGTTTATTCTAGTGACGTTTTAATACCTCAAAGGTCCGGCCCGCCCGCCCCGGTGGGCCTACACAAAACCCCGTTTCTGCAACACAAAACGCGGCTACTGCCAGCCCTGCACGCTGCCGCCGCCAAACACGGCGCGCTTCAGCATGGGCCACACCCGGTCCTGAAACGGGTCCAGAATGCTGGCATCGTCCAGCGTTTGCAGCTGCGCGGGGCTGAGTTGGATTTCGAGCGAGGCTAGGCTGTCATGCAATTGCGCCACCTTGCTGGCCCCTACAATGAGCGACGTGATGCCGGGCTGCGCGGCGGCCCAGGCCAGCGCCACCTGCGCCAGCGGCCGGCCCAGCTCCGCCGTTACGGGCCGCAAGGCCTCCAGCACGCGCCAGTTGTGGTCGGTAAATTTCATGTTGCCGAAGGGGTTCGGCCCAGTGAGGCGGCCTTCGCCGCTGGCCCCGCTGCCTTCCCGCTCGTACTTGCCGGCCAGGAAACCAGCCGCCAGCGGGCTCCACGGCGTAATGCCCAGCCCCATTTCGAGGGCAGCGGGTACGTGCTCGGCTTCGATGCGGCGGGCTACCAGCGAATACTCCATTTGCAGGGCCACGGGGCCGGGCACGCCGTGGGCGGCAGCCAGCGTGGCGGCTTTGGTGGTGTACCAGGCCGGCACGTTGGAGAAGCCGAAGTAGCGGATGCGGCCGGCCCGCACAAGGTCGCCGAGGGTTTGCAGTACTTCTTCCACGGGCGTCACGCCGTCGTAGGCGTGCAGCCAGTACAGGTCGGCGTAGTCGGTTTGGAGGCGGCGCAGGGAGCCTTCCAGCGCACGATGAATGTTTTTGCGACCGTTGCCGCCCACGTTGGGGTTGCCGGCCTGCCCGCCGAAGCTGAACTTGGTGGCCAGCACCACTTGGTCGCGCAGGCGGCGGCCGGCGATGTAGCCGCCCAGCATTTCCTCGCTTTTGCCGCCCGAATACACGTCGGCAGTGTCCACGAAATTGCCGCCGGCCTCGACGTAAGCATTGAAAACGGCTTCGGACACGTCGTCGCCCGAACCCCAGCGCGGGGTGCCAAACGTCATGGTGCCCAGCGCCAGCGGGCTTACCATCAGACCGGAGCGGCCCAGGGTGCGAAAATCGGTGAGCTTCATCAGGGAAGGGGTTTGAGGCCGAGGCGGAAGTGCTTCGGCTACTGAACGGGTAGTACCCCACAAAGGTCTTGGGTCGGGGCGCGGCCGGGCCTACACAAACCGCCGTTTTTGCAACACAAAACGCAGCAGTAGTACCGTGAACAGCTCCAGCGGGGCGACATATCGGTAGAAACTGCCGCTTCCTGAGTTGCAAAAGCCCCAGCGGGGCGACACTCGCTCAACGAATGTCGCCCCGCTGGAACTTTAAGAATCTAAAATTGCTGGTGATACTACCGATATGTCGCCCCCCTGGGGCTTTTATTCCAGAATGCTCAGTAGCAACGCGACCTCGGCCGCTTTCACCGGCTCCTGCAACCGCTCGAAACTCATTTGCAGGTTGCGCATGGCGCGGCGCACGATGTCGAGGTGCGAGCAGGGCTCGAAGAAAATGGGGTTCGGCGTGATGTTGAGCTGGGCCACGTAGTGCTCGATGTCGGTGCGCGAGAGCACCAGGCCCCGGTTGTAGCAGTTGATGTAGAACGGCTCGGCCCCCGGCAATTCGGGCCGGAAGGTGAGCACGAACAGGTTGGGCAGGTTCACCCCGAACACCGGCAGATTCAGGCGCTGGGCCACCAGCAGGTAAATGACGCACAGCGTGAGCGGGTTGCCGCGCTTGGTTTCAATCACGCGCTGGAGCATGGAGTTGGCCGGCGAGTGGAAATGCTGGGTGTTGGCCGCGAACTTGTGCGTCCGGAACATCACGTAGTTCAGGGCCTGCACCTGGTCGGCGGGGTGCATTTCGGGGCGCAGGGCCGTCCAGGTTTCAAAGCGGAGCTGCTCGATGGCGCGGTTCAGGGCCTGGTAGTCGGCATCGGGGTATTGGTAGGTGTTCAGCAGCCACATTCCTTCGAGCAGGTCGGTGGCCCCGGCTTCGCGCCACACTTTGAGGCGCTGCTGCAGGCCCTCAAACTGCAGGTGGTGAATCAAATCCTCCAGCCGCTGCTGCTGCTGGCCGTCGAGGGTTTCCTCCCACGACTCCTCCAGAAAGGGAATAATGCTCTCGCCCAAGTTCTGAATTTTATCCTGGATTTGCGGCGCGATTTCCGGGTCGTCGAGCAGCGAGATGAGGGCTTTGATTTCTTTATTGGTCATTGGATGCGAAAATGCCGCCGCTAGGGTTGCGAGGCCAAATTTAACACGCGGCAAGGCCTTTTGGGTTTCTGTAGCGCGGACTTTTAGTTCGCGTCCCCGCGCCGTTTCAACGGTTGCGAACGGCGCGGGGACGCGAACTAAAAGTCCGCGCTACTACCGAAACAGGTTGGTTTTCGCCACTTCCAGCAGCTCGCTGCCCCGGCCGTTCATCAGCGCTTTCAGGGCATACAGGCCGAAGCCCTGCGCCTGCTTCAGCTCGATGCTGGGCGGCATACTCAGCTCCTGGCGCTTCACCACGGCGTCCACCAGCGCGGGGCCGTCGTGGGCCAGGGCTTCGCGCAGCACGCTTTCCAGGTGGGCGGGGTCGCTCACGCGGAAGCCCTTGAGGCCGGCGGCGGTGGCCAGCGCGCCGAAATCGGGGTTGTCGAGTTCGGTGCCGTATTCGAGGATGCCGGCGGCCTTCATTTCCAGCTCCACGAAGCTGAGGGCCGAGTTATTGAAGACAATGATTTTGACCGGAATTTTGTGCTGGCGGATGGTCAGCAATTCACTCAGCAGCATGGCCAGGCCACCATCGCCGCACATGGCGATGACCTGCCGGCCGGGCTCCACTAAGGCCGCGCCGTAGGCCTGCGACACGGCATTGGCCATGCTGCCATGCACGAATGAGCCGATGAGCCGGCGCTTGCCATTCATGTGCAAATAGCGGGCGGCCCAGATGGTGGGCGTGCCCACGTCGCAGGTAAAAATGGCGTTTTCGGTGGCTATTTCGTCCAGCAGGCGGGCTACGTGCTGGGGGTGCAGGCTGGTATCGCCGGCCTCGCCGGTGGCCAGCTCGGCGAGGTGGGCGTCGTCGTTGCGGTGGCGCTGCTGGGCTTCTTCGAGGTGGGCGCGGTCGGGGCGCGGCGTGAGGTGCGGGAGTAGCTGGCGCAGGGTTTCGGCCACGTCGCCGGCCAGGCCGATTTCGACGCGGGTGCGCCTCCCGATATTCTCGGGCCGGCTATCGACCTGCACTACGCGGGCGTTTTCGGGGTAAAACTGGCGGTACGGGAAGTCGGTGCCCAGCATCAGGATGGTGTCGGCGTCCATCAGGGCGTGGTAGCCGGCGGGCATGCCCAGCAGGCCGGTAAGGCCCACGTCGTAAGGGTTGCCGGGCTCGACGTGCTCCTTGCCGCGCAACGCGTGTACTACGGGCGCTTGCAGGGCGGCGGCAGTATGCACCAGCTCATCGAGCGCCCCCGCGCAGCCGATGCCAGCCAGGATGGTCACCTTTTCGCCCGCGTTCAGCAGCTCGGCGGCTTGCTTAATGTCGGCTGCTGAAGGGCGCAGGGCGCTGCGGCGGCCGTGGGTGGGCAGGCGCACGGCGGGCGCTTCGGTTTCGAGGTAGGCCACATCGCCGGGCAGCACCACCACGGCCACGCCGCGCTGGCCCAGCGCCGCCGCCACGGCGCTTTCGATGGTCCGCACGGCCTGCTCGGGCACCGAAATCAGCTCGCAGAAGTGGCTGCATTCGCGGAACAGGCGCTCGGGGTGGGTTTCCTGGAAATAGCCCGTGCCGATTTCCACGTTGGGAATCTGGGCGGCCAGGGCCAGCACCGGCACGCGGCTGCGGTGGCAGTCATACAGGCCATTGATGAGGTGGGTATTGCCCGGCCCGCAGGAGCCGGCGCACACGGCCAGGTCGCCGGTGAGGTGGGCCTCGGCCCCGGCCGCAAAGGCCCCGCCCTCCTCGTGCCGCACGGCAATGAATTCGATGTCAGCGCGGGTGCGGATGTTGTCGGTGATGCCATTCAGCGAGTCGCCCACCACGCCGAAGACGCGCTTGACGCCGGCGGCCACGAGGGTGTCAACAATAATTGCGGCTACGGATTTTTTGGACATGGCTGGCGGCGGTTGGAGAGTCGAAGGCTTTACGCAAAAAAGAAAGGCCCGGCAGTGCTTGCCGGGCCTTTGGGGGAGTAGCGCGAACTTTAATTTCGCTAATCCTTGGTCGTAGTACGCGCTACGCCGCAACAAGTGCTGCTTTTCGGTGCCGCCGCCACGCCAGCAGCAGCCCCGCCACGCCCACCAGCACGCATACGCCCATCCACAGCAGCATATTATACCGGTCGGTGAAGGCCCGGTACCCGGCGGTGAAGGCGAATAGCACCACCCCCACCACCTCCCACAGCCGGCTTTCGAACAGCGGCGAAGTGGTTTCGGACTCGGCTGGCCGGTTCACCACCACGCGCAGGCGGTTCCAGTCCCAGGCCAGCAGCAGCAGGCCCGCCAGCAGCATGAGCCCGGTGATGACGGATGTGCCCGCGAAGTCGTAGGAAATGGTGATGACAAAGATGTTGGCCATGATGCTCAGGTAGGCCAGCGCCCCCAGCAGGGCAAAGCGCTGCGTGAGCAGCAGCAGCCCCGCCCCGCACTGCGCCACGCCAATAAACTGCCAGTACAGCCCCGATTGGTACATCATCTCGAAGAAATACCCCGGATTGTGGCCGGCCACCGTGCCGTCCATCTGCGTGAAGCGGTGCCCCTTGATTTTAATCAGACTGGCAAACACAAACGCGCCGCCCACCAGATACCGGGTGTAGATAACGGCCAGCTGTACCAGTAGCGCGTTTTTCAGGGTTTGGCGCGTCATGGCAGCGCTATTTCGGGGTATTCAGGCTGCGGGCCGCAGCCCCGGTCAGCACCACCGAAGTGCTGTCCGAAAACCGGTAGCGCAGGCGCGGAATAGCCGTGCCCAGTTCGAGGTGGCCCTGGTGCCCGATGGTCAAATCCGCCGTCTGAATGTGGTTGTCCGCCGCAATGTCTAGGTGGGGTTCGCTGCCGGGGCGGGTGCCGGCTGTGGCCCCCAGCCAGCCCAGCGTGTTGCCTTTCAGCTCAATCTCACTGCTGCGGTCTTGTTGCAGCCGCAGGCTGTCCTGCCGAAAACCCTGCACCCGCACATTGCCGCCGGCCTGTAGCCGGTCAAGCTGCGGCCGGCCAGCCACGGTATAGGTGCCCTCGGTGGCCAGCGCGGCGAGGCGGGGGCAGGAAATCACCACGGCATCGTTGCGGCCCAGCCACTTATACTCCTTCCCGTACGCCAGGGCTACGGTGAGGCGCGCGCCCTGCTGCGAAACATGCACAAACTCGGCAGCCTCCTTATTGACATGCACGCCGAACGGCCCGGCCACAATTTTCACGTTCAGCACCCCGGCCGCCGGCACCGTCACGTTATCGAAGTTGCGAAAAGCCAGCGCATCGTAGTTGTGCAGCGGGTCTTTGTAGTGACCCGTGCGGTATTCGGCGCGCAGGGCAGCATCATAAGTGGCCAGCGAACCGAGCACCAGGGCCACGGCGGCCACGAAAAGCTTATTACTGGTTTTCATCAGGTGGTGGCGTTGATGGGTTGGGGTTGGGCATTTTTGAAGTCCTCGTAGCGGCGCTGCACCTCCGGCAGCCCGATGCCGAGCAGCAGCATGGTGCCGAACACCTCCGGCAATTCCTGGCTCAGAAACCGCTCGCGGCGGGCAGCCTGCACCTGCTCCACGGCGGCCGCAGCCACGAAAAAGCCGATGCCGCGCTTGTTGTAGAGCACGTCCTGGCTTTGCAGCAGCTCGTAGGTCCGCATCACCGTGTTGGGGTTCACCTGCAAGTCGCCTGCCAGCTCGCGCACCGACGGAATCTTGCTATCCGGCGGCCACTTGCCGCGCAGTATCAGCTCGCTCACGTACCCGGCTATTTGCAGGTAGATGGCCTCATTGTCTTTGAATTCCATGGTTTCCTTTTCTTAAACCTGCTTCTCCGTCACCCGCAGGTAGGCCGCCGCCCAGGCCAGCAGCATAATGCCCGTTGGCACCAGCAGAAACCAGCTGTTCTGCGTCGGCTCCAGGTTCACCGAATACCACTCCTTGCCCTCCTGAAAGCTCATGCCCGCAAAGGGCAGCACGCCGCTCACTTCGCGCCCAATCAGCCCTTGCACCACCTGCATGTTCGCCAGCGACACCAGCACCCCGCCGAGCAACAGCGCAAACGCCGTGCGGATAAACTGCTGCTTCTGAAAGAAAATACTGCCCCACAAAAACACCGCATTCACCACCGCGTAGCCCACCAGTGCCCAGTACAGCTTGCTCTCGTTCGAGAACAGGCGCACCATCTCCGGCGTTTTGCCGTGCCAGTCCTCCAGGCTCACCACCAGCGCATCAATCAGGTAGAAGCACCCCACATACACCGCCATAAACAGCGGCACCGAACACAGCCAGCCCACCAAGTATTTTTCCCAGTGCGAAGCCGGCAGCATCAGCGCCGCCGTGGCCTGCTTCCGGTCGCCATAAAACGAGAAAACGGTGCTGGTAAAAAACGCGCCCGCCGCCAGCAGCCCCATCACAAAGATGACGCCCTGCAAATCCGGAACTACCGGCTGGCTCGACGAAATGGCCACGAACCCCAGCACCAGCCCAATGCCGCCCAGCAGCACCCCCGTGGCCAGCAGATAGCCCCCCAGGTGCTCCGTCGTGTGCTTACTGAACAAGCGCCCAAAGCGCGAGAAACTAAAGAACTGGCTCATGGATAGATTGATTTTGAGATAAGTAAGCAGCCAGCGCGGGCGCATTCCCCACCAGGGCATTGAACAGCAGTTCCAAATCGACGCGGCCGGCCCCGCCGCCGTGGTTGGCCCGAATCACCTGCGCGCCCCGCACCGATTCTTCGGCGTAGAGGTCGGCACTGCCCGCTTCCGGCACCGTCGTAAACGTCAGCCGCTCGGCCAGTTCGCCGAGGTCGGCGTTGAGCACGATGCGCTGGCCGTGCAGCACCACCACGGTATCAATCAGGCTCTCCAAATCGCGCACCTGGTGGGTCGAAATGATGAGGCAGCGCTCCTCCGTGAGGGCCGTGGCCAGCAGCTTGCGGAACTGCGCCTTGCTCGGAATATCCAGCCCGTTGGTGGGCTCGTCCATCACCAGCAGGCTGGTGTTGGCGGCCAGCGCGAAAGCAATCATGAACTTCTTCTGCTGTCCGAAGCTCAAGGCCGTGAGCACCGCTTGGGCCGGCACCTCAAACTCGCTGAGGTAGTGGCCCAGCGCCTCGTGGTCGAATTTCGGGTAGAAGCCCGCCGTCTGCGCCACGAATTTGGCGGCCGTGACGGCCGGCACGTAGATTTCTTCGGGCAGAAAAAACAGGTCGGCCAGCACGGCCGGCAGCCGCCGCGCCGCCGGCTGCCCCAGCACCTCGCAAGTGCCGCCATCCGGAAAAGCCAGCCCCACCATGTTCTTGAGCAGCGTGGATTTTCCCGCCCCGTTCTTGCCCAGCAGGCCGTAGATGTGCCCGCTCTCCAGCGTCAGGCTCAGGTTTTGGAAGAGGGGGCGCTTGCGGGCGTACCCAAAGTGAAGGTTGCGGATGCGGACCATGTGCGTGTCTGTCTAGTGTATTATTGTTCTAGTACACTACAAACATAAAGCATGGAACCCCAATCCCGCAAATTTTATTTCTATCTCCACAAAAAAGCCCGTTCCTGGGCAGGAATGGGCTTTTCATTGGAGTAGATTGCGCTCTGCTAAAAGTTGGCCAGAATACTGTTACGCCCCTCATCATATTCTACTTCCGTGATAAGGCCCTTCTGCAACCTGTTTTTTAGGTCCCGCAACTCCACCAGCGTGCGGTTGGCCGCTGGGGCTACGGTTGCTGCGCCCCCGGCGGCCGGGTTGGGGTGCTGGGCGCAGTGGCTACAGGTATCGCCGGCCAGCAGATGGCCGTGTTCGCAATACTTCTTTTTCATGAACAATATCTATATTACTGGACTTCAAATATCCACAATTGTCTCCATGAAGTGCAAAGTCCAAAAATTTCTTTTCGGTTGATTTCATATTATCTTCACCACTGTGCCACACCTTCCCCCACCCCTCCAGGCTGCCCTGCGCGAGGCTGTTGCGGCCCGGTTTGGGCAGCCGCTCCGCTACCCCAGCCACTGCGATGCTCTTGAACTAGAGCTGCAGCAGAACGCCGCTACCGACGGCCGACGCCTGAGCCCCAGCACCCTACGCCGGTTTTTCGGCCTGGTGAATAAGGAAGGTGGTTACCACCTGCACACCCTCGACACGCTGGCCCGCTACGCGGGCCACGCCGACTTCGCCGCCTTTGGCCAATCGGTTTCGGGGCTGGCGATGGCCGAAACCACCGCGCCGAACGGGGCCACCGACATTCCGGAGCTGCTGGCGATGGAGCAGCTGGCCTATCCCGAACGCCTATTGCTGGGCTATTTTCTGGGGCGCATCACGCGGCCGGCCCGGCCCGGTGGGGCGGCCGCGCCGCTGGCCCTGCAACTGGCCACCCACCCGGCGGGCCAGGAGTTTTTCGTCGAATCCTTCGTGGACCTGGCGCACCTGACCAGCGCGTTTGGCGAGGTGCTGGCCACCTACCTGCAGCACAAGCACACGCCCGAAGCCCAGCTGTTCGGGCATTCGGCCTTGTTCCTGGCCGAATTTCTGGCCGAGGACGAACCGGCCTGGCGCCAACGGCTGGCCCGCCTGCTGGCCCTGCCCGTGCCGTCCGAAGTGCATGCTTTCCCAAGGGGCCGGCGGGCGTTTGCCGAGATAGTGACGGCCTGGTACGACGCCCCCGACGGCGTGGTGCCAGCCGCCCTGCTGGCCCGCCTGCACCAGGAAGCTGTTACGGTGCCGCGCACGGTGGTGCCCCCGGCTCCGCTCCCGGCGTTCTACAACCTGTTTCCGGCCGGCTACCATTTTCTGATTGCCGAGGGGCTATTCCTCACCAGCCAGTTTCCGGCCCTGCTCGACTGGCTCGTCCTCACCAACCGCGAGTTTCCCGAGCTGCCCTGGCTGGAAACCAACGTGTTCGACCAGCTGCTGCGCGCCTTCCAGGCCGTGGCCGAGCTGCGCACCGGGCTCATCAGCGCCCGCGCTCCGCACCTGCACTCGCTCTTCAACCTGGAAACCAACAGCTGGCTGCTCGACTATTTCCAGGTGCATATCTGGCTGGTCGAGCTGCACTTCGCGGCCGGTACCGATGCGGCCGAAGAAACCCGGTTGCGCAGCCACATCAAGGAGTTTGCCGCGCTGCACGGCATGCCGTTTTTTGAGACGGTGGCCGGGGGGATAGGCGCGGGGTGAGTTATTGTCAAACGGCGGGCACTCTAGCTGGTGGGGAGGATGGGCATATCCTCTGGTGCAACAGCCACTATTTTGCCGTCGCGGGAGACGATGACCGGGCTCTGCTTATATTTTTTGAAAGCGAGCATAGCATTGTAGGCCGCTACTAGGCCATTCTGCACCTGCTGGCTGAATTTGGCCGTTTCGGCCTGCAATGCTTCTTGCTTAGACATGGTAAGTGGTAGTTAGCTGCTGCCAAATATCGGCATCTGCAATGGTAGTTCCATTCGCATTCCCTTGAGCTATCAATCGTCCCGGTCCGTCAGAATTGTCAATTAATAACCAGTCGTCAACAGCCATGCGATAAGCTCCAAGAAACAGGTTCAATCCACCATCATAGCGCCGCCTAATAGTCAATTCGGGGATGTTATGCCCACCTTCGCGCACCCTGGCAGCAACTCGCTCAACCGCCAAATCAGGTGAGTTGAGCCAGAAAAACAGCAGCCGCACCTGATATCCCTGCTCCCGCGCCTCCTGAATAAACCTCAAGTAATGCCGCGTGGCCAGCGTGGTTTCCAACGCAAACGTTTCCCCCGCCGCCAGCAGTTCCCGCAGCCGCGCCAGCATCAGCCGGCCCGCCTGGATGCTCACCGTTTCGGGCTGGAAGGGTGAGAGACCGCGCGCAATCTCATCGGCATTCACGAACTCACGGCATTCGAGCAGGCCGGGTAGCAGCGTGAAGGCGGCGGTGGTTTTGCCCGCCCCGTTGCAGCCAGCCAGGAGGTAGAGGGTTTTCATAAAGGGCCAATATTATTCGCCAACTTCCCATTGACTGACATCTGCTTCAAGAAGCATCTTCAGCATCTCCTCGCGATTATCAGGCGGTGTTTGGTAACACGTAACAATAGCCAGCTCACCATCATATTCGGCCACCATATTTTGCTTGATTAACAGCGCTTCTTGGTAGTTGCTTTTCCCATCTTCATAGTCCTGAAAAGCTTCTATCGATAGTGCTAAGACCAAGTAACCATCGGAGGTAAATTTGATAATTGCACTCTTGTGCTCGTCTCTCTCAGCGTCAAGGTAAATCCAGAAGCAGCGATTTTTATTAGAAGTCCCGAGTTTAATCAAATCTTCCAAGTCAGCGACTTTCATGTGAATTAGCTCAGCCTCCTCCGAATCATCAAACGATTTGCTGCCCTCTGGCAGTAACAAAAGGTCGGCTCCTTCGATAATTTCTTGTAGCGTTGACTGCTTTACATACGCACTGATAAATAACAGAATTGTGTTCCTGTCTCTACGGGAAGTCAGCACATAAATATCAAACCACGTCATACCTCACACCTGAATAACCCCCACGTTATACGCCTTCTCAATCGGCGCATGGTTGGCCGCTGCAATGCCTTCCGACAGCACCTTGCGGGTTTCCAGTGGGTCAATCACGGCATCTACCCAGAGGCGGGCTGCGGCGTAATAAGGAGATAATTGCTCCTCGTAGCGGGCCTTGATGCGGTCGAGCAGCTCCTTTTCGGCTTCGGGGGTGATGACTTCGCCTTTGGCTTTGAGGGAAGCCACCTGGATTTGTAGCAGCGTATTAGCGGCTGCCGCGCCGCTCATTACCGCCAGCTGGGCCGTGGGCCAGGCCACGATGAGGCGCGGGTCGTAGGCCTTGCCGCACATGGCGTAGTTGCCGGCCCCGTAGCTGTTGCCGACGATGACCGTGAACTTGGGCACCACCGAGTTGGCCATGGCATTCACCATCTTCGCGCCGTCCTTGATGATGCCGCCCTGTTCGCTCTGGCTGCCTACCATGAAGCCCGACACGTCGTGCAGAAACACCAGCGGAATGCGCTTCTGGTTGCAGTTCATGATGAAGCGCGCCGCCTTGTCGGCCGAGTCGGAGTAGATGACGCCGCCCATCTGCATGCCGGTTTTCTTGCTCTTCACGATTTTGCGCTGGTTGGCCACGATGCCCACCGCCCAGCCATCAATCCGGGCCAGCCCGCAGATGAGCGTCTGGCCGTACAGGTCTTTATAGGGCTCGAATTCGGAATTATCCACCAGGCGGTTGATGATGTCCATCATGTCGTAAGGCTTCACCCGGTCCGAGGGCAGCAGGCCGTAGATTTCCTGCTCGTCATGCGCGGGTTTGGCCGGGGTGGCGCGGCTGAAACCGGCCGTGGTGTGCCCGCCCATCTTGTCGAAGATGTTGCGGATGTGGGTCAGGCACTCTTCGTCGGTGTCGAACTTGTAGTCCGTTACGCCCGAGATTTCAGAGTGCATGCTCGCGCCGCCCAGCGCCTCGTTATCAATGGTTTCGCCGATGGCAGATTTCACCAGGTAAGAGCCGGCCAGGAACACCGAACCGGTGCCGTTCACAATCATGGCCTCGTCAGACATGATGGGCAGATATGCGCCACCGGCCACGCAAGGTCCCATAATGGCCGAAATCTGCACGATGCCCATGCTGCTCATCACCGCGTTGTTGCGGAAAATGCGGCCGAAATGCTCCTTGTCCGGAAAAATTTCATCCTGCATGGGCAGGTACACCCCGGCGGAATCAACGAGGTAGATAATCGGCAGCTTGTTCTCGATGCTGATTTCCTGGGCGCGCAGGTTCTTTTTGGCGGTGATGGGAAACCACGCGCCAGCCTTCACGGTGGCGTCGTTGGCTACCACCACGCACTGGCGGCCCGCCACGTAGCCGATGATGACGACCACGCCGCCGCCGGGGCAGCCGCCTTCTTCCTTGTACATGCCTTCACCCGCGAAAGCACCGATTTCGACCTGCGCTGCGCCTTTATCCAGCAGGAATTCAATGCGCTCGCGGGCGGTGAGCTTGCCTTTGGCTTTGTGGGCGGCAATGCGCTTCTCGCCGCCGCCGAGGGCTACTTTCTGAAACTTCTGGCTGAGGTTGAAGCTGAGCTGCTTGAGTTGGTCTTCGTTGCGGTTGAAATCGACGTTCATCAGGAAAGCGGGGTGGGAATTTGGTGGGAATCGGCACAAAAAAATCCGCCCGGAGGCGGATTTCAAAGGTACGGGTAGTTTGAACGTCCAACTAAAAAAACGGTCATGCTGAGCGGAGTCGAAGCATCTCTACCGGGGAAGCAATTAATTACCATTGCAATAGAGATGCTTCGGCTGCGCTCCGCATGACTTGCAGAAGCGCTACTTCACCGTCGAATTCGCTTCCACCTTTTTCACTTCCGTGGTGGTGGTGCCGTCCGGCTTCTTGGTGGTTTCTACCTTGGTCTTATCCTTGCCACCACCGAATACCGAAAAATGCACGTAGCGCTTGGGGTTGGCCTTGAAATCGACCAGCAGGTCGTTGGAGCTGGCGGTGGTAGCGGTCAGGTTATTATACAGCGTGGAGTCGTGCAGGAGCTTGCCCATCGAGCCGGACTGGTCATTGAGGGCTGTATTGAGGCTTTTCACGGTGGTCTGCGCATCGGCCAGCGTGGCGTTGAGGCGGCGCAGGGCCGGGCCAACGGGGGCCGCTTTCAGCGAGTCGGAGAGCTGCGAGAAGTTCACGGCAATTTTATCGAGCTTGCCGGTGGTCTTGTTCAGGGCGGTGCTCATCTGGGCCAGGTTGCGGGTAATGAGCGCCACGTTGGCCTGGTTGGCCACAATGAGCTTTTGCAGCGCCTCGGTACTTTGGCGGGCTCCCAGCAAAGTGCCCTGAATATTGGTCTGGGCATCCTTGTTCAGGAACCCGTTGATGTGGGCCAGCGTGGCCCCCACCGTATCGAGCACGGGCAGCGCCTTGGCCTGGAAAGCATCGGCAATGCTGGAAGGCGTAACGGTGCGGATTTCTTCGCCGCCGGTGTACACCTTCGAATTCTGGCCCAGCGTGAGCGTGATGGCCTTCGAGCCCAGCAACGAGCCGCCCAGGCTGGCCGTAGTAGAGTCGCCCACCACAATGCCCTTATCGAGCTCAATGGCCACACGTACCGTGTTGCCTTTGTCGGGCTGCAGCTCCAGGCTCTTCACCTGGCCTACTTTATAGCCGTTCAGCAACACCTGCGCACCGGCATTCAGGGCATCTACCTTGGGGTAAATGGCGTAATAAGTATGGTTGGAAGAGAGAATGTTGCTGCCACGCAGAAAGTTAAAGCCGATAACAAGAGCGGCAATGGCGACGATGGCGAGAAGCGCCACTTTTATTTCTTTTGACACGGGGGAGGATAATTGGATGAGAACGGAAGGGAGGCCAAGGCGGACTGCAGATACTTACGACGGAAGTGCGGCTGTTGGTCGCCGGGCGGCACAGCACCCTGATGCACCACTTAACTAACCGCCTTCCAGTTCGCGCTTGTACTCGCGGAAGGCGCGATAGATGCCTGCGGCCATATACGATTGATTGGCTTTATCGTTGAGGTAACGCTCTTCGGTCGGATTGGTTAGAAAGCCCGACTCGATGAGCACCGAGGGCATGGTGGATTTCCAGAGTACCAGGAAGCCGGCCTGCTTCACGCCCCGGCTGGGGCGGCTCACGCTGGTGCGCAGCTGCCGGTCCACGCGCTGGGCAAAGCGCAGGCTGTTGGTGATGTAGGCCGACTGGAACAGCGAGAACAGGATGTGCGACTGGGGCGAGCTGGGGTCGAAGCCGTCGTAACGCTTCTGGTAGTCCTTTTCCTGCAGAATTACGGAGTTTTCGCGTTGGGCCACGCCCAGGTTGGCGGTGCTTTTGTGCAGGCCCATGGTCCAGACCTCGGTACCGTGGCTCTGGCTGGGGCCGGCGTTGCAATGAATGGAAATAAACAGGTCGGCGTGGTTGCGGTTGGCAATGGCGGCGCGCTCGTCAAGCTCGATAAACACGTTGGTCTTACGGGTGTAAATCACCTTCACCTCGGGCATGTTTTCCTGAATCTGCTTGCCTAGGGCCAGGATGAGGCTCAGGGCCACGTCGGCCTCGCGGGCGGTGGCTCCGGCGCAGCCCCGGTCTTTGCCGCCGTGGCCGGCATCGAGCACCACGGTGCGCAGGCGGTAGCGGTAAGGCTCATTCGCAGTGCTGATAGTAGCAGCCGGGAGCGCCGAATCGGGGGCGATGCGGGCGGAGTCGGCCGGGGTTTGGGCCTCCGCGTTCCACTCGCCGCTGCCGGCACCCAACAATAGCAAAGCGGCACTGGCCAGGATGACAATAATCCGCACGTTGTTCGTTGAAGGGGCGGTAGCGACCTGCTACCTTTGTAGAAGCCCCAAAAGTAAACGATTTAACTGCTACTATACTTTGCCTGTTTGGTTTGGCCTTCGTTCCGAAGCTGATTTCCGGCCCGCCCCGCGCCGCCGCGCCGGCTTTTCATGGGCCTGTCCGGTCCTGTCAGGCCTCTTTTTTATACTGCTGACGAGCCTGTCCGGCACCGCCTGGGGCCAGGCCGGCACGCCTGCCCAGCCCAAACCCAAAACCGCGCGCAAGGCCAAAATCCAGGCCCGCAAGGCGCGGGTGAAGGCCATTCTGGCCGCGCCCACCAGCCAAGGCGACACAACCACCGTGGCCCGGCCCCGGGCCATTCCGGCCGCACTGCCCGGCCAGCGTGCCGGCAGTGCCACTACCCCACCGGTACGTAATATTTCCGTGGACCCGCGCGACCCCGTGGGGCCGCCCCCGCCCGGCGTGCGCAACACTGGCCAGTCGCGCGTGCCCGGTGCTTCGCACAAGGCCGTGCCCGATACCCTGACCCCGGGCGGCGAAGTCCGCCGGCTCGGCACCACCCCCACCGACACCACGGGCCTAGTGAAAGGCGTGGGCCGCGCCGGCGACTCGCTGCAAGTGGCAGCCCGGCCCAAAGGCCAAATCGAAAGCACGATAAAATACCAGGCGACGGATTCCATTCAGTTCGATGTGACTCAGAAGGTGGCGCGGCTCTACAACAAGTCCAGCGTGACCTATGGCGACACCGACCTGAAGGCCTACCTTATCACCATCAACTACGGCACCAATACCATGCAGGCCGACGGCCGGCTCGATTCGCTGAAGCACAAGCTGGAGGGTCGGCCCGTGCTCAAGGACAAGGGCGGCCTGTACACGGCCGGCAGCATTGCCTACAATTTCAAGAGCAAGAAGGCCAAGGTGACCGAGGCCGTGACCACCCAGGGCGAAGGCTACGTGAGCGCCGCCACCATCAAGCGGCTGCCCAACGGCGACATCAACGGCCTGATGGGGCGCTACACCACCTGCAACCTGGAGCACCCGCACTTCTACATTCAGGCCAAGCGCATGAAGGTGATTCCGGGCGAGAAAGTGGTGACCGGGCCGTTCAACCTGGTCATTGGCGACATTCCCACGCCGCTGGGCTTCCTGTTCGGTTTCTTTCCCACGCCCAATAAAAGCCGGGGCTCGGGCGTGCTCATTCCCACCTTCGGGCAGGCCGCCGACCGGGGCTACTACCTCACCAACGGCGGCTACTACTTCGCCCCCAATGACTACATCGGCATTCGCCTCACCGGTGACATTTACGCCGGCAATGCCCAGACCTGGGGCGGCTTCGGGGCCACGGCCGATTTTTCGTACCTGAAGCGCTACACCTACCAGGGCAATTTCAACTTCCGCTTCTCGAACCGGCCGCTCAACCCCATTCTGGCCACCGATGCGCTCACGACTACGCCGGTTTACATCAAGCCGCCATCGGCCAACTCGTTCTGGGTTACCTGGAACCACACGCCAGTGCCCAAGCCCGGGGGTGGGCGCTTCACGGCCAGCGTGAATGCCGGCACCAGCAGCTTCAACAAGGTGAACAGTCTGGATGCCCGCCGCTACCTGTCTACGCAGTTCAGCTCCAGCATCGGCTACTCGAAGCAGATTCGGAACTCGCCCTGGAACTACGACATAAAAGCCAGCCAAAGCCAGGGCACCGACGGCACCATGACCTTCGTGTTGCCCGACATCAGCGTGGGTCTGGCCCGGCAGTACCCCTACCAGTGGTTCGGCATCCAGCCGGGCGCGGGCGGCAAGCTGGGCACCAACACTTACGAGCAGTTCACGTTCAGCTACAACGTCACGGCCCGCAACGAGCTAAGCAACGTGCTCACGGCCCGCACCCTGAGCAACGGCCTGCCGCTTCTGGGCGGCACCAGCGCGCCCACCAACATCCCGGTGAGCTTCGCCAACATCGGCCGGCTGCTGGCCAACTCCCGCAACGGCATCCAGCACCAGTTCGGCATCGGGCTGGGTTCCTACTCGCTCGGGCCGCACCTCAAGCTGAGCCCGTCGGTGTCGTACAGCGAAGTGTGGTTTGCCCAGAAACTCAACTACAGCTACATCTCCGAGGCCAAGGCCGTGCGCATAGACACTTCGTACGGCTTCAACCGCGTCAACGGCTACTCGGCAGCCGTGAGCCTGAACACCACGTTTTACGGCACCTTCGTGCGCAAGGGCACGCATAAAATCCAGGCCATCCGTCACAAGGCCACTCCCAGCCTGAACTACGCCTACGCCCCGCCCCTGGACAAGCGCGCCAGCGTGTACCCGGTGGGAGCCAACGTACTGCAAGGCTACACCAACCAATTTGGCCAGACCTTATTCGCTGATAACCCTGCCGACGCTGCTATTCTCAATAGCTACACTTTCAACAACTACAGCAATTTTCTGTACTCAGTGCCCGGCGGGGCCAAGCAGAGCCAGGTTTCCTTCAGCCTGCAAAACTCGGTGGAGATGAAGGTGCGCGATTCCAAAGACACCACCGGCCTCAACCCCTTCAAAAAAGTAAGCTTGATTGATGGGCTTGATTTCAACATCGGCTACAATTTTGCCGCCCTCCCCGGCGTGCAGAGACTCACCCCGCTGAACGTGATTTTCCGGACCCAAATAGCCCGCAAGCTCAGCCTCAACAGCGGGGCCAGCTTTGAGGCCTACCAGCGCGACAGCCAGGGCCGGCCCGTCAATAAATTCCTGTTTGAGGCCGACCCGCGCAAGCTGCTGCGCCTCGCCTCGGCCAGCTTCCAGACCAATTACTCCTTCAACCCGGCCACCGGCAAGAAAAAAAGCGCAGTGCCCCGCGCCGTGGCCCCGGCCAACAACCCCAGCCTGGGCTCGGTAGGCCCCAACTACTACGCCGACTACGTCGATTTCGACATTCCGTGGGAGCTCAACTTGTCGTACTCGGCCGGCTACACCACCAATGCCACGCCCCTCACCTCGGAATATCTCCGCAATAACCAGCGCCCGCCCATTCTGGCCCTCAACAACATTCGGGCCGACGGTTCCATCAAGCTCACCGAAAACCTGCGCTTCACCACTGGGTTTGGCTATGATTTCACCAGTCAGGCCGTTACGTTCCCCACCGTGTCGTTCTTTCGCGACCTGCACTGCTGGCAGATTAACGGCACCTGGATTCCCTTTGGCCAGCTCAAGGGCTACAACTTCACCATTGCGGCCAAGAGCAGCCTGTTGCAGGACCTCAAGCTGAACCGCAACCGCTATGCGCAGTACCAGTAGGCCCAGACCAGGCCGTATGCTTCGTTTTTAGCCCCTGCGCTTCGGCCAGGGGCTTTTCGATGCCTGCGGCGCGCCGGGTAACGAAATTGTTGCCAGCTTTGCCCCGTCAAACGGCCTTTTATCTCGCAAACCTGCCCGCCATGTCTCAGCACAAGGAAGTCAAACTCATTACCACCCACCAAATGCTTGCCATGAAGGAGCGGGGGGAAAAAATCTCCATGCTCACGGCCTACGACTACTCGATGGCCCAGATTCTCGACGGGGCCGGCATCGACGTGCTCCTCGTCGGCGACTCGGCATCCAATGTCATGGCCGGCCACGAGACCACCCTGCCCATCACCCTCGACCAGATGATATACCACGCCCAGAGCGTGGTGCGCGCCGTGAAACGCGCCTTCGTGGTGGTCGATATGCCCTTTGGCTCTTACCAGGGCAATTCCTCGGAAGCCCTGCGCTCGGCCATTCGCATCATGAAGGAATCGGGCGGCCACGGCGTGAAGCTCGAAGGCGGTGCCGAAGTGAAGGACAGCATCATTCGCATTCTCACGGCCGGCATTCCGGTCATGGGCCATCTCGGCCTCACGCCGCAATCCATCTACAAATTCGGCACCTACAGCGTGCGCGCCAAGGAAGAAGCCGAGGCCCAGAAGCTGATCGAAGACGCCCGCCTGCTCCAGGAAATCGGCTGCTTCGGCCTGGTGCTCGAAAAAATCCCCGCCTCCCTGGCCAAGCAGGTAGCCGAGGAGCTCACTATCCCCGTCATCGGCATCGGGGCCGGCCCCGACGTGGACGGCCAGGTGCTGGTGGTGCATGACCTGCTGGGCATCACCAAAGAGTTCAAGCCCCGCTTCCTACGCCGCTACGCCGAGCTACACGACATCATGACCGAAGCCGTGCAGCACTACGTAGCCGACGTGAAAAGCCGCGAGTTTCCGAGCAAGGAGGAAGGGTACTAGAAGGGATAACGGCCGTCATCCTGAGCGCAGCGAAGGGCCTTATCACATCTGAATGAATTACAAGGACGTGAGAAGGTCCTTCGTTGCGCTCAGAATGACAGCTACCGACCCGCCCGCCCACTCCCGCCCCTCTTCGTATCTTCGTCGCATCAAAAGCAAGAGCGGAGCGCCCGGTGAGTGTGGTCTGACGACGTGCGGTAGCCCCCGAGGGGCCCCGGCCCGCTCCTGCTACTAGTCCAATAGCCGCCCGTTCCCGCCGCGTGAATCGTCCCAACCTCTGGTCCGAAGGCAGAGAAATTCTGTTCGAAGACAACCATCTTCTCGTCATCAACAAGCCCGCCGGCATCCTCGTGCAGGGCGACGCCACCGGCGACGAGCCCCTCTCCAAGAAAGCCGCCGAGTACCTGCGCTTCAAGTACAAGAAGCCCGGCGAGGCCTTCGTGGGCGTGTGCCACCGCATCGACCGGCCGGTGTCAGGCATCGTCATCCTGGCTAAAACCAGCAAGGCCCTGAGCCGGCTGAACGAGATGTTCCGGGACGATAAAATTCACAAAACCTACTGGGCGCTCACTGGCCGCCCGCCCGTGCCCGAAAGCGGCACCCTCATCCACTGGCTGGTGAAGGACACCGTACGCAACGTGACCAAGGCCTACCCCGAAAAGCACAGCCAGGGCCTGCGCTCCGAGCTGCATTACGAGCTGCTGGGCATGGCCGGCAACCGCTACCTGCTCCAGGTAAACCCCGTGACCGGCCGCCCGCACCAGATTCGGACCCAACTGGCCACCGGCCTGGGCACGCCCATCATCGGCGACGTGAAATACGGCTTCATCGCCCCACTGCCTGACGTGAGCATTGCCCTGCACGCCCGGCAGCTGCAATTGCAGCACCCCGTCACGAAAGAAGCCCTGACCTTCACCGCTCCCCTGCCCGATGCCCCGCACTGGGATGCGGCCCGCGAGTATTACAAGTAGGACTTTATTTTTCAAGAGCAGGAAAACGCTGTCATCATTTATCTGGCGTCCGCTACGCTGGACGTGCAAGATTTTGTCCTTCCAAGTCAAAAAACCCAGCTACGCGCACCGCGGCCGTAATTTTGTATAGTTGCTGCTGAACCTAAGCCCAGCTCTTTTGCTTGTGCGGTCAGCTTCTTCACATCAGCTTCACATGGCTATTCTGATTTTTTTCGTTGCCCACTATTACCTGTCGCTGTTCACGCAGACGTTCTACCTGCACCGCTATGCGGCGCATAAGATGTTCACGATGAACAAGTTCTGGGAGAAATTTTTCTTCCTGTTCACCTACATCTGCCAGGGCAGCAGCTTCCTCTCGCCCCGGGCCTATGCGCTGCTGCACCGCATGCACCACGCCTATTCCGACACTGCGCTGGACCCGCACTCCCCCCATTTCTCGAACAACGCGTTCGATATGATGTGGAAAACCAAGGTGATTTACAACGATGTCGTGAACAACGAGCACGAAGGTGCCAAGCGCTTCGAGGGCGACATCCCCGAGTGGAACTGGCTCGATAAATTCGGCGGCACCGTGTACTCGCGCCTTATCTGGGGTACGGCTTACACGCTGTTCTACATAAACTTCGCCACGGCGTGGTGGCAGTTTCTGCTGCTGCCCATCCACTTCCTGATGGGTCCTATCCACGGGGCCATTGTGAACTGGGGCGGCCACAAATACGGCTACCAGAACTTCGACAACCGCGACAAGTCGCGCAACACCCTGGCCCTGGATTTCCTGGCTTTTGGTGAGTTGTTCCAGAACAACCACCACAAACTGCCCATGCGCGTCAACTTCGGCGTAAAGTGGTGGGAGTTCGACCCTACCTACGTGGCCATCTGGGGTCTTGATAAAGTCGGTGTTATCAAGATAAAGCGCAAAAACATGAACCTGAACACGATGTCAAAACTAGCCAAGCCCAAGCGCGAAGCCATGGCGGCGTAACGTTCAGCACGACGAATGACAAGAAAGCCCTGGCCCTGCGCCAGGGCTTTTTTTATTTCCCCGCCTAGCTAATCCCCTGAACAAACGCTACCTTTGCACTCCCAATTTCGGGAAACCCTCACCCGACGGACGAGCTCCGTCACACAACCCCACCGGTTTATGGCAGTTAAAATCCGCCTCGCCCGCCGTGGCCGCAAAAAGGCCGCGACTTACGACATCGTAGTAGCTGACGCCCGCGCTCCCCGCGATGGCCGTTTCATCGAGAAACTCGGTACCTACAACCCCCAGACCAACCCCGCTACCATCAACTACGACGCCGACCGTGCGTTCTACTGGATGATGACCGGTGCTCAGCCTACCGACACCGTTCGGGCCATGCTCAGCTACCGCGGTGTGCTCTACCGTCGTCACCTGCAGTTGGGTGTTGACAAGGGTGCCATCACCCAGGAAGTTGCTGACCAGCGTTTCGGCGCCTGGAAAGACGAGAAAGACGCTAAAATCGAAGGCAAGCGCACTGGCCTCGTTGATGCTAAGGCAACCGCCAAGAAAGCTGCTTTCGACGCCGAAACCAAGGTAAAAGAGACGCGTTCCGAGAACCAGCGTCAGAAGGCTGCTGCTCTGCTGGCGGCCAACGCGCCCGCTCCGGCCGCCGAAGAAGCTACCGAGGCTCCGGCCGAGGAGGCTACCGAAGCTGCTGCCGAGTAGTTTTTAGGAACCTGAAAACCGAAAGCGTTTGGGAGTTGTGAGCCGGACCGGCTGGCAACCCCCAAACGCTTTTTCGTTATCCCCTCCCCTACTATGACGCTCGACGAAACCTATCAGTTCGGCTACCTTATCAAAACCCACGGCCTGCGCGGCCAGATAGTGGCCCACTTCGACGTGGACGATGTTTCGGCCTACACCAAGCTCAAAACCGTGTACCTCACCCTGGCCGGCGCGCCTACCAAGCTGGTGGAGCACCACATCGAAAAAGTGCAGCCCCAGTCCGGCAACAAAGTTCTGCTGAAGCTGCGCGGCATCGACCGCATCGAGGACGCCGAGCCCCTGCGCGGCTCCCAGTTGCACCTGCCCCTGGCCGCCCTGCCCGAGCTCGAAGAAGACCAGTTCTACTTCCACGACGTCATCGGTTTCACCGTAGTTGATGAAAATATGGGCCCGCTGGGCACCGTGGAGAACTTCTACGAGCTGCCCCAGCAGGATATGCTGGCCATGAGCTACCAGGGACAGGAAGTCCTGATTCCGGTGGTTGATGAGCTGATAAGCCACGCCGACCACGCCAAAAAGGAGATTTACGTGAACCTGCCCGATGGCCTGCTCGATGTGTACCTCAAGCCCAGCACCCGCCAGCAGGACGAAGCCGAGTAACGTACCGTGGACTCTGCGAGTCCGCGCGTCTGAACGTTCAACCTCGCGGACTCGCAGAGTCCACGGTACCACCCCATGAGAATCGACATCCTCACTTGCCTGCCGGAGCTGCTCGTCAGTCCCTTCGCCCATTCTATCGTGAAGCGGGCACAGGACAAGGGCTTGGCCGAAATCCACGTCCATCAGCTGCGCGACAAAGCCATCAACAAGCACGGTCAGATTGACGACTTCGTGTTTGGCGGCGGCGCAGGCATGGTGCTCCGCGTGGAACCCATCGCCGCGTGGATGGATGAGTTGATGGCCCAGCGTACCTACGACGCCATTATTTACCTCACGCCCGATGGCGAAACCCTGCGCCAGCCCCTGGCCAACCGCCTGTCGCTGATGCAGAACATCATCATGCTCTGCGGCCACTACAAGGGCATCGACGAGCGTATTCGCCAAACCTACATTACGCACGAAATCAGCATAGGCGACTACGTGCTGAGCGGCGGTGAGCTCGGCGCGGCCATCCTGGTTGATACCGTGGTGCGGCTGCTGCCCGGCGTGCTGGGCAACGAAGAATCGGCGCTCTCCGACTCTTTTCAGGATGACCTGCTGGCCCCACCCATCTATACCCGCCCGGCGGAATGGCGCGGGCAAGTTGTGCCTGAAATCCTACTATCGGGCAACACGCCCAAAATTGAAGAGTGGCGGCACGAGCAGGCCCTGGTCCGTACCCAGTCCCGCCGTCCCGATTTGCTCTCGTAACACATGCTTGAGCTTGTTCCCGTCTGAAAAGCGCTTGAATTAGCAGCAAATCAGAGGACAAGCTGACTCTTGTTCCACAAACCCCTTGCTATCATCACCGGAAAGCGCTATCTTTGCGCTCCGTTTCGTAAAATACTAATTCCCGACGGCGGCGCCGTCTTTCGCAATTTTCTCAGCCATGAGCGTACTACTTGACTTTATCCAGGCCGAATCGCAGGAGCGCCGCGCCAGCTTCCCTCTGTTCGCCGCCGGCGACACCGTGAACGTGCACGTAAAAATCCGCGAAGGTGCCAAGGAACGCATTCAGCAGTTCCAGGGCGTTGTTCTTCAGCGTCGTAACCCTAGCTCCAACGGCGAAACATTCACCGTTCGTAAGATTTCGAACCAAATCGGTACCGAGCGTATCTTCCCCCTGCTGTCGCCTAACATCGAGAAAATCGAAGTTGTCCGTCGCGGTAAAGTACGTCGCGCTCGTCTGTTCTACCTGCGTGGCCTCTCGGGCAAGCAAGCTCGTATCAAAGAGCGTCGCTTGAACCCGGTAGCCAAGACTGCCGCAGCCTAACGCCCGCACAGCAACAACTTCGGTTGCTTGTAATACATAAAAAGCCGGTCCCACAAGTGGAACCGGCTTTTTTGGGTTTAATCTGATTTCAGAGCAGACGATTTACTTCGTAGCCGGCTCCTCCAATCATGAGGCTGCTTACTTCGAAGCTGAATCGGCTTTTAAATCATCAGCGGGAGAGTTTTCGTCATCTTGGCCCAGTTGCTTGGCAGCGGCCAGCAGGGCTTCACTCAACTTGGCTACGCGGGGCTGGGTGTTGCCATCGGCAAATACGGCGGCGCGGTCAGTGTTGGTACCCATGCGGTGCAGGAGCTTGCGCACCAGCTGTAGGTCGGGGTTGGTAGTACCACCAAAATGGGCTTTGAGGTCCTGCAAATCGACCACTACTTGGTGAAGCTCGGAATTATTCAGGGCTTTGATGTCCTCAATCCACTTCTGCAGGTTGTTATCGAGGCCGGAGCGGGATAGGGCTTCTGCAAGGTCGCCGCCGAGGAGTTCGGTGGTGCTATCGAGGTGGACTTGGTGTTGAACTTCGGTCTTTTCCATGGATGGGTGTTGTTGGTATGATGAACCGTGATGGTTACGGTCTTTAGTCCCAACGCAGTTTTGGCCCGCGAGGTTGGAAAAATTACTGCAAACAAAAGCCCCGCCGATGAGGGCGAGGCTTTTTGCTTCAGGGGCATCTGGCGGCCGGAGCCGGCTAGGCCCTACTCAATTTTATTCAGGCGGTCTTTCACGGCTTCAAGGGCCACGCGCATGTTCACAATGTCGCCACGGGCGGCCTCCTGCTCTTTCAGGTTGGCGTCGATGAGGTTGTTGAACTGCTGGAGCTCGGCGGCGTTGGTGGCCAGCATCTGCTGGATTTCAAGCTTGCGCGCCTTGTTCTTTTCAATGTCTTTCTTGATGGTGTTGGCCTTTTCGATGACGGCCATGTGGTTGTTCTGCGAGGCAACGAGCGCCCGCTCGGCTTCCGAAATCTGCGAAACCAGGTCTTCGCGGTACATCATGCGGGCGAAGTCTTTCAGATACTTCTCAGACGATTTCCACTGCACGGGCGTCGACTCTTTGCCGAGATAGGCATTGCCCAGGTCAATGCTCCACCACACGGTGGTACCGGTGGGCGTGGCATCAACCTTGCTGATAACGCGAATCGGGTTGGGTGCAATTTCTTCGATAACCACCCCGTCCAGCGTGAGCACGCCTTTGTTGTTCTTCAGCTTGCTACCGAACTTATCACCTAACTGCTTGAGCCAGGCGGCTTCTACGCGGCGGTTATCGAGCTGCATGCTTACCTGCTGGCCCTTGCGGGGGATGCTGTTGATTGACTTATCTGCTTCATCCACAGGGGATTTCTGGGCATAGCTGCCCAGCGTAGCCAGGCATATCAGGATTAGAATGAGTACGCTTCGTTTCATGGGAATAAAAACTTATGAAAGCATTAAAAATGGTCGGTCAGAAAGCCGCTGCTAGAGGTACCGTTGTCCGGCTTTTCAAATTTAGGACCTTTATTCTATGCAACTTCTGCCAACCCTTACTTTTTTCAGAATAATGCTGTTTTTGTTGATTTATTCATATCAGGGCCATATTAAATTCTACAAAAGTTTATTATTGCTACTCCGCCACCTCAGAATACTACCAGTGCGGAGCCGTGTGTCGCAACAAAACATTGGAATCGGAGGTTGTAAACCCCTATGCTGATAACCGTTTGCCGCACCGAGCATTTCAACGCTGCCCACCGCCTGCACAACCCCGCCTGGGACGATGCCCACAACCAGCGGGTGTTTGGCAAGTGCAATAACCCAAATTTTCACGGCCACAACTACAACCTGACCGTGCGCCTAACCGGCAAAATCGACCCGGAAACCGGCTATGTGTACGACCTGAAGCGCCTGAGCGACCTCATCAAGGACGAGGTCCTGAACCGCTACGACCACCGCAACCTGAACCTGGATACGGAAGAATTCCGACATCTGAACCCCACGGCCGAAAATATTGCCGTGGTAATTTGGCAGCGCCTGCGCCCACACCTGGACGCGGCCCTGGCCTTGTCGGTCACGCTCTATGAGACGGACCGTAACTTTGTAGAATACCATGGATAACCCTTCCGGCCCGCTTCCGGTCCCCGACACGCACTTACCCACGGGCTTGCGTACGCCGCTGCGCGATGATGCCTTCGTACACTCTGACGAGGATAAAATAACGGCTATCAGTGGCCATTTTGAAGCCATTATGCGCGAGCTGGGCCTCGACCTGACCGACGACAGCCTAGCCGGTACGCCACGCCGAGTGGCCAAGATGTACGTGCAGGAATGGTTCAAGGGCCTCGACCCGAAGAATCGGCCCGAGGTGCGAATGTTCGACAACCGCTACGAGTACCACCAGTTGCTGGTGGAGCGCGACATCACGCTGTTTTCGTGCTGTGAGCACCATTTCGTGCCCATTATTGGGAAAGCCCATGTGGCCTACCTACCAGGAGCTAATGTGGTAGGATTGAGCAAGCTTAATCGCGTGGTGCAGTACTACGCCCGCCGGCCGCAGGTGCAGGAGCGCCTGACGCGCCAGATTGCGGAGGAGTTGAAGCAGAGCCTGGGCACCGACGACGTGGCCGTGCTCATCGAAGCCGACCACCTCTGCGTGATGAGCCGGGGCGTGAACGATACCAGCAGCTCGACGCTCACCAGCGAATACGGCGGCCGGTTTGCGGAAGACGAAGCGCTGCGGCGGGAGTTTCTGCGGCAGATTGGGAAATAGACGGATGGGGCGTGGAGGCTGCTATTCGGGCCGGAGGGCCGGGGTAGCGGCGATGAAGAATGACGGGTTTACTTTTGTTCGAAATACTAGCCATGACCGATACCTCCCCTCGTAAAGTCCTCATCACCGGCGGCACCGGCATGATTGGCACGCGCCTGGCCGAAATGCTGATTGACAGCGGCTACGAAGTGGCCCTGCTGAGCCGCGAGCCCGCCAAGAGCAACCACTACCATAGTTTCCGGTGGGACGTGGAGGCCGGGACGATTGACGAGGCGGCCGTGCCCTACGCCGACTACATCGTGAGCCTGGCCGGGGCCAGCGTGGCCGATGGCAAGTGGACCGACGAGCGCAAGCGCGAGATTATGACCAGCCGGCTGGGCGGCCTCGCCCTGCTGGTCCGCGAGCTGGCCAAGCCCGGCCACCATGTCCAGGCCGTGATTTCGGCGTCGGCAGTAGGAATTTATGGCGATGCCGGCGACAAGCTGGTAACCGAAGAGACACCTCCGGCGCTGGCAACTAACGACTTTTTGGTCGATGTGTCGAACCAGTGGGAGCTGGCGGCCGCGCCCATCGCGGCACTGGGCATCCGGACGGTGATTCCGCGCATTGGCGTGGTGCTGAGCACGGATGGCGGGGCACTGCCCCAGATTGCCCGTCCGGTGAAGCTGGGCGCGGGGGCGGCGCTGGGCAGCGGCCGGCAGTATATGTCCTGGATTCACCTCGACGACTTGTGCCGCCTGTTCATCGCCATGCTGGAGGACCCGGCCTGGCACGGCACTTACAACGCGGTGGCCCCCTACCCCGCCACCAATCAGGCCTTCACCGAAGTGCTGGCCGAGGTGCTGCACCGCCCGCTGATTCTGCCCAAGGTGCCGGCCTTCGGCCTGAAGCTGGCCATGGGCGAGATGAGTGAAATCGTGCTGGCCTCGCAGAACGTGAGCGCGGCCAAGGTGCTAGCGCAGGGTTTCACGTTTGAGTATCCGCAGCTGCGCGGGGCGCTGGGGGCGCTGTACGGGGCGGAGTAAAACGGCCACTGTCGGTCAATCAACGGTTCCGGAAAGGCTTCCAACGCCTCCGCAAATCATTCAACGGTCCCGGAAACCGTTCCAACGGCTCCGCAAGCCAGTCAACGGCTCTGGAAAGGCTTCCAACGCATCCGTAAACCGTTCCGATGGCTCCGGAAGCTCGTCCGATGCACCCGCACGATGTATCCGGAAAGCCGTCCGATGGCCCCGCAAGCCAGCCGACGCATCTGAAAACCGTTCCGATGGTTCCGCAAGCCAGCCGATGGCTCCGGAAACGCATCCGATGCATTAACTACATAGTGCTAGCTTGCCTCCCTATGGCTTCTAAATCAAACTTTATCATCGTGAAACCGCCACTTTCTCAAGCTGCATTTCTGCAATCCTTGGTCGAGCAATTTCCTGAACTTGCCTCAGACGTACTAGACGAGGACTATGCTGGCTTGATTCACCTACAGATTGGCTGTATGGCGAGGTATGCGAACCAACTCCTCAAACAGGCAAGGTTCGATACACTGGAAAGGCTTTTTAGCTTTTTCCAAAACACCGTGGATAAAGTGGATAGCTCGACGGAAAATGCGCTCTACGTTTCGTTTTTGGAACACGTAGAAATGAATGGAGATGATGAGAAGTCAAAAGCTGCTCGGAAGTTTCTGCAACCTAAGTACCTGCAGATATGGCGTGAGTTACAAGGCTAAAAAACGCCTTTACACTTAGCGCCCGCCCTTCACGCTATCCGGTATGCCGCCCCCGCTGTTCATCTGCTCCAGCAGATTGTCGGCGGCGATGGTGTCCACGGCCTCGGCGCGGCGGCGGGTGGGCTCCGCTTCAGAGATGCAGTTATATTTCTTGACGATTTTGACGGAGGCGGCCGGGAAGTGGCCGGGCGTGTAGCCGAGGTCCTTGTCCTTGTAAATCTGCTCCATGAACTTGCCGAAGATGGGCAGGGCCGTGCGGCCGCCTTCGCCCTGCTGCGAGCCAACGAAGTGGATGCTGCGGTCTTCGCCGCCCACCCACACGCCGGTCATCAGGTCCTTGGTCATGCCCATGTACCAGCCGTCGGAGTAGTTGGAGGTGGTGCCGGTTTTGCCACCGATTTGGTTGTCGTTGTGCCAGAGATCGTAGTCCCACAGGGCCTGAGAGGTGCCGCCGGGCTCTTCCATGCCGCCGCGCAGCATGTAGGTCATCAGCCAAGCGGTTTCGGCCGGGATGGCGCGGTGCTGCACGGGGTCGAATTGCTTGATGACGTTGCCGTTACGGTCCTCAATGCGGGTGACGAGGCGCGGGTCGGAACGGAAGCCGGTGTTCATGAACGTGCTATAGGCGTCCACCATTTCGTACACGCTCACGTCGCCCCCCGAGCCGAGGCCGATGCTGGGCACGGCCAACAACGGGCTGGTGATGCCGACTTTGTGGGCGTATTTGGCCACGTTGTCCCAGCCCACCTTCTCGGTCAGCTGGGCCGTCACGGAGTTTACGGAGCGGGCCATGGCGTGGCGCAGCGTCATGTTGATGCCGGTGTATTCGCGGGTCACGTTGTCGGGCTTCCACTCCATGGGCTTGCCGTTTTCGACGTAGTTGATGGTCACGCGCTGGTCGCGGATGCGGTCGCAGGGGGTGTAGCCGTTGTCGAGGGCCGTGAGGTACACGAAGGGCTTGAACGTAGAGCCGGCCTGGCGCTTGCCTTGTTTGACGTGGTCGTATTGGAAAAAGCGGTAGTCGAGCCCGCCCACCCAGGCCTTGATGTGGCCGGTGAAGGGGTCCATGCACATCATACCCGATTGCAGGAAGTGCTTGTAGTAGGCCAGCGAATCGAGCGGCGACATCACTAGCGTAGTGTCGTTGTCGTCATGCTTCCAGGTGAACACCTTCATCGGCCGCTTGGCATTCAGGGCTGAATCCAGGCGCTGGGGCTGGTTTTTGTAATGGTTGGCGAGGGTTTTGTAACTCTCGGTACGCTTCATCTGGGTCAGGACGAAGTCCGGAATCTCGTGGCCTTCGTCGTCCACCCAGGGGTTGGAATCCCGGTTGCGCCAGAAGTTATCGAACTGGCGCTGCAAGGCTTTCATGCGGTCGTGCAGGGCCTCTTCGGCGTGGGCCTGCATCCGCGAGTCGATGCTGAGGTAGATTTTGAGGCCGTCGCGGTACATGTCGTGGCCCGTGCTGTCGCACCACGCATCCACAAACTGGCTGATGGCGCTGCGGAAGTAGGTATCGGGCCCATCAATGTGCTTTTCGACGTGGTAATCGAGCACGATAGGCGTGGCCTTGAGGGCCGTAATTTCGGCCTTGGGCAGCACGCCGGCCTGAGCCATGCGGTCGAGCACTACGTTGCGGCGGCGCAGGGCGGCGGCCGGGTGGAACTTGGGATTATAGGCCGTGGGGTTGTTGAGCACGCCCACCAGCATGGCCGCCTGCTCGGGCCGGAGGCTGTCGGGCGAGGTATTGAAGAAGGTTTTGGCCGCCACTTTGATGCCGAAGGCGCTGGAGCCGTACTCCACAGTGTTGAGGTACATCCGCAGAATTTCCTCCTTGGTGTAGCGTTGCTCCAGGTCCACGGCCGTGAGCCACTCCTTAGTTTTGGCCACGATGGTGCTCACCACCGGGATGTAGCCCAGCGCACCCCGGCTCTGCTGGCGGCGGATTTTGTAAAGGTTTTTGGCGAGCTGCTGGGTGATGGTGGAGCCGCCGCGCTTCTCGCCCCGCAAGGCCGAGAAGGCCCCGCCAAGCACGGCCTCCAGGTCGATGCCCGAGTGCTTGTAGAAGCGCACGTCCTCGGTGGCAATGAGCGCTTTGATGAGCACGGGTGACATCTTATTGAGCGGCACCGGCGAGCGATTTTCGCGGAAGTATTTGCCAATCAAGACCCCATCCGAGGTATATATTTCTGAGGCCTGCTCTACTTTGGGGTTCTCCAAATCGGCCAAGCTAGGCGATTTACCGAAGAGGAACATGAAATTGGTGCTCACTAGAAACGGGTACACCAGGAACAGGATAACCACCAGGCCGAACAGTACCCAGGCCCAACTGGCCACCCGCAGCGGCCAGCGGCGGCGCGGGGCCTTTGACTTGGCACCGGAAGAAGAAGCGGAAGGAGACGTTTTGAGGTCGGCCATGCGAGGCGGCAAGTGGATGACGGGGCCTAAGTCCCGCCGCGAAGAACGGCAAATATACCAGACCCCCGCCCCAATAGTCAGGAGTAAGCGCCCGGGAAAGCAAATCGGGCGTGCGCTCCGGCCGGGAGCCTAGTGGCGCTGCCGGGCCGTCAGAATGGCTTTGTGGTGTACGTTGCGCTGGGCCTTGGCCCTGCGCCGCTGCCAGCGCCAGCCCAACTCGCCCAGGGCCAGCAGGATAATGCCCAGCCCCAGGAAATAGCTCCAGTGCAGCAGGCGAATCTGGCCCCGCGTGGGCGAGTCCAATTCCTGAAACAGAAACAGGCCCCACAGCTCATCGAGCAAAGTGAAACCCCACACCGCCGCCGCAAACACGCGCCCCACGCGCCCCAGCGCCAGCTGCCAGTGCAGCAGGTACAGGGCCACACCCGGCAGCGCCGATAACAGCACCAGCGGCGCGGCCTTCACCAAGGGCAGGCCCAGGAAGATGATGCTCAGCGTTTCCTTGAGAACCTGCGCGCCGGCCAGGGCCCGGCCAAAGCGCGAGAGTTTCGGAACGACGGCCAGCGGGTGCAAGTGAGAAGTAGGCATAGGGCGGGACAATGCAGAGCGGCTAATTGGCCCCCAAGATACTGAGCTTCGGCTAGTAACGCCGCGCCATGGTGCGCGAAGCCTGGCAGCGCCACGTCAGGATGATAATCAGCAGGCCTTTTACGGAATCGAGCAACAAGTTGTCGGGCTTGCCGAAGGCGAAGTAGATGCCCGCGCCGATGCCTATCCACCACACGCCCAGCAGGTAGCACCAGGTAGCAAAGCCGGGACGGCGCTTCCACACCTGCACCACGGCCACGGCCGCCACCAGCGACACAAACAGCAGCAGCCACGCCACGATGTAGGCAAGGAACGTGGTGGCGGGGCCATATTTCACCCCAAACTGCGCCAGGGTGAACACCGGTGCGAAAAACGCGCCCCCCGTCAGCGCCAGCTCGATGAGCAGGGCGATGATGAGCACAGTCAGAAGCAGCTTACGGGCCATGTAGTAGAGACGATGATAGTGCCGTAGCGGGCTATTCTCAGGATGGGAAGCCCAACGGGCTGCCAAGCTAAACAATATTCTCTAATAAATCATTATTTCAAGTTCTAAGGTTCGAACATGAAATCGGAACCAACGGCAATAATTGCTTAATTAGGGTTTAAAAACAGCTTTTGTCGAGGCAGATGGCCAGTTTGTCGAATCCGGCATTTTACATAATCCCCTGATTGAGCAATACCCGAAAACGATTCCCATAAGTAGGTCGCGCCTTCCGAGCTGCGGCTAATCCATTGCAACGCTTCCTAAGCTAAAGCAGGTGAACAGGATAAACCCCACTATTAGCAGCACCACCGCCCCATAAACGGGAAGTACCGTTCCCCACATCAATAGCCGCACCCAGATAGGGCCGCGATACTCCCGCAGCCAAACCCTCAACATCCTGATTACCTGAATACCGCCGGCCTGCATCAGGAGTCCCAACACAATCCAGCTCCCCAGGTGGGCCTTGGGATGGTGCGGCCATATTTCCATCCGAAAAACGATACTCAGGCCTACCATGACGGTGGCGGCCGCCGTGAGCCACAGCCGCGATGGCACCACGGGCCACGGCGGCAGCCAATTGCGATTGTATAAGCTCATGGTTACGAGGGAAAAAGCCGGCCCTACTGCCGCGACCACAGCAGCATGAGTTGGGTGAAGGCCAGCAGCAGCAGGCCCAGCAGCACAATGGTGGCCGGCAGCACGCCGCGTATCAGCCGGCGCCAGCGGGCATCGGGCGAGGCGGCGCGTTCCTGCCAGGCCAGCAGCAGGCCCAGCGCGGCCACATCGCCGATGCAGAATAGGATGCCGAAAAACGTGAGGGCAAATTGGGAAATGGAAGTCATTTTATGCTCTTATTGACAGGTAGTAACTATTGATTTTTCAAATGCTGGTAAGCCTGCCAGTCGGCGTAGGTGAAACCCTGCCAGCCAGTTTGGGCCTGGTGGTGCGCCCGCCAGTTGACCACGGCAACGTTGAGTTGTTGCTGCGCGGCGGTGGCCGTAATGGTGGTGGCGTTGCCGTATTCATCCTCGGTGGTGAGATGGGCGGCGGCATCGAGCCGGCCGCGGTGGGCCACCAGCGTGGGCAGCGTGCGGCCGGGCATGGCCAGCAGAAAACCGATGTCGACGCTGCGGAAACGGGCCTGGAGGTTGTACTCGGCAATCCAGACCTCCCAGTTGCCGGCGGCCAGCAGCAGCAGCACCGCATACGCGGCCAGCGAATTGAGGCGCACGAGGCTGTAGGCCGAGCGGCGCTGCCAGATTTTGAGCAGCACCGTGGCCAGCCCGAAAAACACCAGCAGCAGGAAGAAGCACACCCCAATGCGCTTGTAGGCAATGCCGCTATTCAGAATGTAGTAGTAGTTGCGCAAGCCCACCGAGGTGGCCAGCACGGCATTCTGCACCACCCAAACCGTAGCGCCCCAGCGCAGCCACGGCAGGCCGGGCGCGTAAAAATTGAGGTTGCGGCGGAAGAACCACAGCACAATGCCCATAGCGAGCAGGATGCTGAAGATGAGCACGTACGTGCCTTCGTGTACGAACTGGGCGAGGTCGAAGCCCGGCGCGGGCTCAAACCCAAACCAGAGCCAGTTGATGTCGATGGCATTCACCGCCAGCAGCAGCACATTGACCAGCCCGAAAACGGCGGCGGCGGCCAGAAACTCCTTGCGCAAATCGAGCATCCGGCTAGTGCGGAAGCCGAAATCGGGCCGGCGCACGCCGAAGGAGGCCACCCGGTCGCGCTGCCGCCGAATGAATTCCCCGAAGCGCGATTCGTGGTCGGCGAAGTAGTACACCGGCACTGCTACCACTACGCCGGCCGTCACCAGAAAGCCCAGCGCGATAAACAGCAGATGGCCGATGGAAATATCGGGTAGCAGCCGCGCCAGCCATTCGCCGAGCTGCGCTAGCACCTGGCTGCTCAGGGCGTCGTAGCGGGGGTTGGCCACCGCGAAGAGCAGGTGAAAGGTCCCCAGAATGCCCAGCGGCACCAGAAACAACCGCCCGTAGAACCAGCTTCGGCGCACGCCGGCCCCGGTATTGCGCGGGGTCCGCACACTGGATAGTACGCGCAACCAGGCCTGCGCCACACTATTGGCCGCCGTGAGCAGGGCGTAAAGCACCAGTTTCAGGTGCGGCTGGTTCACGTAGCCCAGCAGCATCAGCACCGAGGCCATGCAGGCCAGCGCCGCCACGGCCGAGCCGTACACCGCCATCATGGCGGCCCCAAACAGGCAGCCGCCCACCATCAGCCAGAAGTAGCCGGAGCGGCGCACGGCTGCGTGGCGCGGCAGCAGCACAAACTGCACGGTGAGGATAAATGCCGTGAACACCAGCATGTTCACCCCACCGCCCTCGCGCCAGAACAGCCAGTCGAACAGCACCACACCCAGCGGCATAAACAGTTTTTGGGCAAGGGAAAGAGGCGTGGCAGCAGCGTATTGCAGCGGCACCGCGTCTGAATCTTGGGACAATGGAAGGACAGGATTCATTGGAAATGAGTTAGATGATGGACGGATTGGAATGAAGAAAATGGAGCAGATAAGCCAGGCAATCAGCTTTTAGCAGGCTTGCTATTTTTATCTAAAGAGCTTTGAATTACAAAGTACAAAGGCAAAAAAAAGAGCCTACGTAGCTTAATTCTTAAAAATCAGGGCCGCAATAGCTTCTCCAGCGTGGCCAGGTGCTGCTGAAACGCGGCCTTGCCGGCGGCGGTGGCGGTATAGGTGGTGTTGGGCTTTTTGCCGATGAACTGCTTGCTGACGAGGACGTATTCGGCTTTTTCGAGGGCGGCGACGTGGCTGGCGAGGTTGCCATCGGTCAGGTCGAGCACTTCTTTCAAGTCGTTGAAGCTCACCGAATCATTGGCCAGCAGCACGGCCATTACGCCCAGCCGCACACGGTGGTCAAATGCCTTGTTGAGGGTATGGATGAGGTGCTTCACCGGGGTACTACTGGTTATTGGACCGTTGCGCCGGCCGCGCCCGGCCGCTCGTAGCGGTTATACATCAGCAGGCCGTAGCCAATGTGGCCCAGGCCAAAGCCAAGCGCAAAGTAAAGCAGGCCCCAGCCGGGTTGCAGCATGGCCAGCAAGCCCAGCCCAATCTGCGTGAGCCCCAGCCACCGGATTTCGTCCAGCGTGTACTTGCTGGCGTTGAGCAGCGCCAAGCCGTAGAACACCAGCAGGCCCGGCACTACCATGCCCGCATCGCCGCCCAGGTACAGCCGCAGGCAAAACAGCCCGCCCGCCACCAGCGGCACCGCCAGGGCCATAGCCACCCGGCGCGCCGGACCGCCCCACAGCGTCTGGCCGCTGCGGCGGGTGCGGCGCTGGGTAAAGAAAAACGCCACCAGCAGCGCCGCCGCAATCATGCCCCCCGAGAGCAGCAGCAGAAACGGCAGCGCCGCCCGCCGTTCCGGCTCCGAAGCCTGCATCAGCCGCAAGTAGCCGTCGGGAAATTCGCTTTGCAGGTAGAAATGGCCGGCCGCCGCGCCCAGCAGCGCCACCACGCCCGCCCCTACCCCACTCAGGCCGGAAAGCGACAAAAAGCGCGAGCTGCGCTCCATGATGGCGCGGATTTCGGTGAGCTGGGCAAGCGGGTCGGGAGCAGCGGCGGGCTTCATATTTATCGAAGTGCTTTGTGATGCAAAGTTGATGAAAAAACGGTATGTTTGCTATTATCCGCTTTTATTTTTTCCAAAAATGCCTAAATCAGCAGCTTCATCACCAACCAGCCCGGTAAATGAAGCTATTGCACTGTGGCTTCTGACCAATGCTTTTGGTTCAACGTTAAGCTGGACGGCGATGTATGCATGGTGGCCTTTTTCCTGGGGAGACGAAGAAATGCTTGCCCCGGTACTCATCGTTTTCCTCATTGGTATCCAATCATTGGTCATCATTCCAATAGCTGGCTATTTCTTCAATAAAGCGTTGGCATTCAATAAAGTGCCAACGCGCTTACTAGCAGTGGCAATGCTGTGCGTTGGTTTATGGCTGGCAGCCTGCTGTGGCCTACTATTATATAAGAACATAATACACTGGAAGGCTCTGACATTGAGCGCATGCGCTTACCTAGCGGCCCTGCTTCTAGCATCAGCAGTAGTCTACCGCCGCTGGCTTATCTATTCTGATGAAACCTCAACTCCGCTGGTTGGTAAATAAAGCGAAGCCACCGAATCACTCTTACCTCACGTAGAACCGCATATATATGCGTCTCCGCCTGCGTCTGTTCGAGTTTGAAGACCTCTCCTGGTTTCCGGCCACCATCCGGGCCGGGATGATGGACTACCTGCGGTTCATGATTTCGGCGCTGGGCACCTACCGGCCCATTGCGCCGCTGCTGGCCGAGGGCCTCGCCCGCACCGCCCAAACTCGTGTGCTGGAGCTGGGGGCCGGGGCCGGTGGCGGCACCGAAACCGTGCTGGCCGCCCTGCACGCCTTGGGCCAGCCGGCCACTATCACCCTCACCGACCTCTACCCCCAGCCCGCCGCCTGGGCCGATATCGCCCGGCGTACCAATGGGGCCGTTAGGTTCGAGCCCGCATCGGTGAATGCGCTGGCCGTGCCCGCGCAACTAGCGGGTTTCCGCACCATCTTTTCGGCGTTCCACCACTTCCCGCCCAAGGCTGCCACCGCCATGCTGCGCGATGCCGTGCGGGCCGGCACCGGCATCGGCGTGTTTGAGGGCGCGGGCAAGCACTGGGCCGAGCTGCTGCTGGCCGTCACGGTGCTGCCGGTGGCGCAACTGCTGCTCACGCCATTTTTCCGGCCGTTCCGGTTTAGCCGGCTGGTGTTTACCTACCTCATTCCGCTCATTCCGCTCTGCACCATCTGGGATGGGTCGGTGTCGCTGCTGCGGATGTACTCCACGGCTGAGCTGCTGGCCCTGGCCCACGCGGCCGACCCCGCCGGTACTTTCGCCTGGCAGGCCGGCAAAAAGCGCCACTGGTGGGGGCCACAGGTCACGTATTTGGTGGGCTGGCCGAATGCTTCGCTCAATTGATAGGGAAGAATGAGGAATGAAGAATTGCCAGAACGACCTTTGCCCCATTCTTCATTCCTTATTTTTCACGCTTCATTGAGAATTGAAAATTATCGGCGGGCGCTGCCACTGCTGCGCATCCCGTTTTCCGTTTACCTCATGCCCGTATTCTGGTTTGGGCTGAGTGCGTTATGCGGGCCGTGGAGCGGCGGGCGGGCCGTGGGCGTGTTCGTGGTGCTACACCTGCTGGCCTACCCGGCCTCCAACGGCTACAATTCCTATTACGATAAGGACGAAGGCAGCATCGGCGGCCTCAAAGCGCCGCCCAAAGTCACGCCCGAGCTGCTGCACCTGGTCTGGCTATTCGATGCGCTGGCCGTGGCGGGCGCGGCACTGCTCTCGCTATCCTTTGCGGCGCTGGTGGTGGTGTATCTGCTGGTGTCGAAAGCCTACAGCTACGAAGGAATTCGGCTGAAGAAGTATCCGCTACTGAGCACGCTGGTGGTGGTGGTTTTCCAGGGCGCTTTCACCCTGCTGATGACGCAGGTGGGCGTGGGGGCCACGCCGGGGCAGCTTTTTGAGAAAACCAATCTGCTGCTGGCGTTGGTGAGCACGCTGTTTTTGTGCGGCTCCTACCCGCTCACGCAGGTGTACCAGCACGAGGAAGATGCCCGGCGCGGCGACCGCACCCTGAGCCTGCGGCTGGGCATTCGGGGCACGTTCATTTTCGCGGCGGTGGGACTGCTGGCGGGCGCGGCGGCGCTGGGACTGGCCTACTGGCTGCGCCAGGAAATGCGCCCGCTGCTGATTTTTCTGGTGGCCACCGGGCCGGTGGTGGCGCTGTTCAGCCGCTGGGCCTGGGCCGTGTGGCATGATGAAAGCGCCGCCAATTTCGAGCACACCATGCGGATGAATCAGGTATCATCGTTGTGCTTAAGCGCAGCCTTTATTGCCATGCTGCTCTGGCGTTGAGCGCCGGAACTATGACTGACGGTAACTCACATGGCCCTTCGGCGCGTATCAATGACTTATTTCACTTCACCTGCCACTGTCATGCGTACCACCCGCCTCTTCCTGCTACTGCCGCTTCTGGCGGCCTGCAACTCCACTCCTTCGGCCGTGAACGAGGGTTCAGTTTCGAAGATGGCCGACCGTCAGGCACCTGATACTACCGCTGCTTTGCCCGCCCCCGATACCGCCCGCACCAAAGCCGTTTCAGTCGTGAGCGACACGCTGCGCGTGGCGCGGCTGGCGCACAATTTCAGCCGCCCCAAAGGCCCGGCCGATAAATTCCAGCTCGTATTTCGCGGCCCATCCATCCTCGAAGGCACCGGCGAATTCACCATCACCGACCCCGAAGGCCAGGTTATTTTCCGTGAAATGCTGACCGAGCCCGACCTCGAAGCCGCCTTGGTGTATGAGATGAAAGGCCCCACCGCCACCCGCGCCGAGCGCGAAACCTTCGTGCTCCGGCGCATCGACCGGTTTTTCCTGCCCGCGCAGTTTCATACGCCCGCCGTGGGAGCTAAAACCGCCTTTCCGGGCGGCATCGAAAACCTCGACCGCGCAACTTGGACCGACCTCCAGAAGCGACCCGACGCCATCGGCTTCGAATACCTGAAGGGCAAGGAAGACCGCCGCCAGATAGCGTGGTCGCCCCTAAAGAAGCAGACTGTGCGGGTGCGCTAGCGGCCCGCTTCCTCGCGCAACAGCTGCTCAAGCCCGGCCTGTAACTGCTCAAACGGCTGGTAGCCACGAGCCAGTACGTAGCCCTGCTCCCCAATCCGAACCACCGCCGTGGGAAAGCCCTGCACGCCGATTCGGGCCACGGCCGCAAACTCCTGCCGGGCAGCCGTAGCCGTTTCGGGGGCCGCCCAGCGCCGCAGGAATTCGGCCTCATCCACCCCAAAAGGGGCGAGCAGCGGCTCATAAGTAACGGCGGCATTCAAATCCTGACCGTCCCGAAAAAAGGCCGTTTGCACGGCGTGGGCAAAAGCCACGGCGCGGGCGGGGTCCTGCGTGAGTTGCCGAAATGCCACGATGGCCCGGCTCGGCGGCTCCGAGTCGTAGTGGTAAGTCCCGGCCTCGCCCAGTGCTTTGAATGGTTCGCCAAACGCCACGCCGGTCACATCTTCCACCTGCCCCAGGGCCTGGCGGATGTAGTCCCAGGTTTCGCCAATCGGCCCGGCATCGTCGCCCCGCACCATGCCACCGCACAGCACCGATACGTCGACGCGGCCCGCAAACTCCCGCTGCACCTGGTTGATGACCGGGCTCATGCCGTAACACCAGCCGCACAGCGGGTCGTGAACATAGAGTAATTCGAGGAGCGGGACGATGAGTTCGGGATTCATACGCAATTTATTTTCCGCCAAAAATAGCGCCCTATTGCTCGCCGGGCAGCTTACGTGGGGTAGGTAAAATTTATTTCCGACGATGATGAATTTATTCTTTCGGACCACAGTTTGCTCCGTGATACCTAGCGTTATTCAAGTAGATAATTTTTATAAGTCCATTTATTGTTATTGACGATTGATATTCTACCGATGGCCCGTTGCAGCAATGTAACGGGCTTTTTTGGTCCTAAGCCCGACTGTTTATACTATTCCCACAAATAGAATAATCCAAACAGCAAGCCATTATTCTGACCCATTAAAAAAGGCCCGCTGCATTGCTGCAACGGGCCTTTTCGCTATTGATAACCGGGCTTCACTAACCGTTCATGGCCAGCAGGAATTCTTCGTTGTCCTTGGTGCCTTTGATGCGGTCCTTGAGGAATTCCATGGCCTCGGTGGCCGTCATGTCCGACATGAACTTGCGGAGCACCCACACGCGGTTCAACTCGTCCTTGCTCATCAGCAGGTCTTCGCGGCGGGTGCCGGAAGCCGGGATGTCGATGGCCGGGAACACGCGCTTGTTGGCCAGCTTACGGTCCAGCTGCAGTTCCATGTTGCCGGTGCCCTTGAATTCTTCGAAGATAACCTCGTCCATTTTGGAGCCGGTTTCGATAAGGGCCGTGGCGATAATGGTGAGCGAGCCGCCGCCTTCCACATTGCGGGCCGCGCCGAAGAAGCGCTTGGGCTTTTGCAGCGCGCCGGCGTCGATACCACCCGAGAGGATGCGCGATGAGCTGGGCTGCACCGTGTTATAGGCGCGGGCCAGGCGGGTGATGGAGTCGAGCAGAATCACCACGTCGTGGCCGCATTCGACCAAACGACGCGCTTTGTCCAGCGCCATTTCGGCGATTTTCACGTGGCGGTCGGCCGTTTCGTCGAAGGTAGAGCTCAGCACTTCGGCTTTCACGGTGCGGGCCATGTCGGTCACTTCCTCGGGGCGCTCGTCGATGAGCAGCACCATGAGGTAAACTTCGGGGTGGTTTTCGGCAATGGCGTTGGCTATTTCCTGGAGCAGCACCGTTTTACCGGTTTTGGGCTGGGCCACAATGAGGCCGCGCTGGCCCTTGCCGATGGGCGCAAACAAATCAAGCACGCGGGTGCTGATTTGGCTGGGCTTGGTGGTCAGCTTCATGCGGTGGTCGGCAAAAAGCGGGGTGAGGTGGCTGAACGGCACCCGGTCGCGGACTTCCTCCACGGTGCGGCCGTTCATGCTTTCCACGCCTACCAGGGCGAAGTATTTCTCGCCCTCGCGCGGCGGCCTGATGGTGGCCACCACCGTATCGCCGGGCTTCATGGCGAACTGCTTCACCTGCTGCGGCGACACATACACGTCGTCGGGCGAGCTGAGGTAGTTATAGTAAGGCGAGCGCAGGAAACCGTAGCCGCCATCGGGCATCAACTCAAACGTGCCGCCGCCGGGCACCACCAAATCTAACTCCTGGCGCTGGGGGCGCTGGTTTTGCTGCTGGTTCTGGTTCTGGTTTTGATTCTGGCCCTGGGGCTGGTCGGGGCGGGGCGAGCCGTCGGGGTTTTGCTGGCGCTGCTGGCGTTGCAGGTCGCGTTGGGCGTAGCGCTCCTCGCGGGTCTGGTTGCGGTTGTTGTTGCCTTCGCCACGGGGCTGGTCGTTGCGCGGCTGGTCCTGGCGGGGCTCACGGTCTTGCCGGGGCTGGTCGTTGCGGGGCTGCTGGTTTTCGCGGTTTTCGCGGGGCTGCTGGTCCTGGCGGGGGCCACGCGGCTGGTCTTGGCGGGGCTCGCGCACCTCACGGTTGTCGCGCTCGAAGCGGTCGGCGCGGTTTTCACGGCGGTCGGCAAAGCCGTTGCCCCCGGATTCGCGGCGGCCGTTGGCATTGCCGTCGCGGGTATCGGCATTGGGTTCGGCAGGGGGCGCGGCGGCGGCAGCGGCTTCATTAGCCGCTTTTTCGGCGGCCATTTCGGCGGCACGCTCTTCGGTGATGGGCCGGCCGGCGCGGTCGACGCGCTCCCGGCGAGGGCGGTCGGTACGCGGGGCGGGGGCAGCATTCTGCTCATCGGCGCTGGCGGCCGTTTCTTCGGTAGTAGCGGCGGGAACCTGGGCCAGGGTGGCCCCGGTGGCTTCGGAAGGCGCAACCAAAGCCAGGCCCTCAATGGAATCCAATATTTCGACCGTGGGGGCGGGCGCGGCAACAACCACCGGAGCCGGCTCCTCGGCTACCGAAACGGCGGCTTCGCGGCGCGGCTGGCGGGCCGGGCGGGCATTTTGAGCTTTAGCTGTGGGCGGTGCTACATCGGAAAAAGGTTGTTCGGCCGTGCTGGGCGCGGCGCGGCGAGTGGCTGTACGGGCCGGACGGGCGGAGCTGGCAGCGGACACTACGGCTGCCGATGTGGCCGCCGCCGGGACGGCAACTGGGGCAGCGGTAGCCGGGGCGGGAGCAGCTTCGGCCGAGCCGGGGGTGAGGGCCTGCTGGTCGAGGATTTTATAAATCAAATCCTGCTTGCTGAGCCGTTTAAAGTTGCCAACGTTTAGTTTTTCGGCAATTTCCTTGAGGTCGGACAGCAGCCGGTCCTTCAACTCGTTAATGGTGTGCATAATGGGAATAAGGGGGGAACATCTGGCTGTAATAGCGCGGGGGGCTGGCTGCCCGCTACGGCCCACTGGGGGCACAAAAAAGCCAGCTACGGCACGGCGGCGGGGCCGCTGGAAACAGTAATTCGCGGGGTTCGAACGAACTACGGAGTAGCAACGCACGGCGCGGGATGAATACGCAAGAAAATGAGGTGCAGAACGGGCCGCTGGAAATCCAGCAAACGGACGAACCAACGACGGGCACTGCGGCCCGCTGGCCCGACCAAGGCGGCCGGTTGCTTTCGCAATGTTAGCGCATTACGGACAAACTGCCAAATCGGATGCCTTCCGAATGGCGTTGGAACGCGGGACGAGGCAAAATAAGTTGCGCGCCGCGCCAAAGCTTTCGCAGCCAAGGCGGTGGTGAGGTCGGTTTTTACTTACGACCTTTGCCCGGCTTACCCCCAACCTGCCCCATGCTACAACTTTCCGTTCTCCGCGACCAGACAGACTATGTGCTGGCCGGCCTCGCCAAAAAACGCTACGCCACCGGCCCCGCCGACGTGGCCGCCATCCTCGACCTCGACCAGCGCCGCCGCCAGCTCCAGACCAGCCACGACTCGGCCCAGGCCGAAGCCAACGAGCTGGCCCGCCAAATCGGCGGCCTCATGAAATCCGGCGACAAAGTCGGGGCCGAAACCCTAAAAATCCGCACCGCCGAGCTCAAGCAGCACACCCAGAGTGCCGCCGCCGAGCTGGCCCAGGTGGAAAAAGAGCAGCAGCAGCTTCTCTATAAGCTCCCCAACCTGCCCCACGCCAGCGTACCCGAAGGCCGCGCCGCCGCCGACAACGAAATCGTGCGTGAGCACGGCGCCAAGCCCGAACTCGGCCCCGACGCCGTGCCGCACTGGGACCTAATTAAGAAGTACGACATCATTGACTTCGAGCTGGGCGTGAAAATCACCGGCGCTGGCTTTCCCGTTTATAAGGGTCAGGGAGCCCGCCTGCAGCGCGCGCTCATCAACTTTTTCCTAGATGAAGCCCGCGCCGCCGGCTACACCGAGATGCAGCCGCCCATTCTGGTGAACGAGGCCAGCGGCTACGGCACCGGCCAGCTCCCGGATAAGGAGGGCCAGATGTACCACGATGCCAAGGATGACCTTTACCTCATCCCCACGGCCGAGGTGCCGCTGACGAATATTTACCGCGACGAGATTATTCCGGTTGAGAAATTGCCAGTGCGCATCACCGGCCACACGCCCTGCTTCCGCCGCGAGGCCGGCTCGTGGGGGGCCGATGTGCGCGGCCTCAACCGCCTGCACCAGTTCGACAAGGTGGAAATCGTGCAAATCACGGAGCCGGAGCACAGCTACGCGGCCCTCGATACCATGGTGGCCCACATCGAAGGCTTGCTGCAAAAGCTGGAGCTGCCCTACCGCGTGCTGCGCCTCTGCGGCGGCGACATGGGCTTCACCAGCGCCCTGACGTTTGATTTGGAGGTGTGGAGCGCCGCCCAGGGCCGCTGGCTGGAGGTGAGTTCGGCTTCAAACTTTGAAATCTACCAGGCCAACCGCCTCAAGTGCCGCTACAAAGTGGACGGCAAAACCCAGCTGCTGCACACGCTCAACGGCTCGGCGCTGGCGCTGCCCCGCATCGTGGCCGCGCTTCTGGAGAACAACCAGACGGCAGAGGGCATCAGGCTGCCAGCGGTGCTGCACAGCTACTGCGGGTTTGGGATGATTGAGTAAGCACTTGAATTGATGGATTCTACCCTGACCTTCAAGAACAACTTCCTGACTTTCCAGGAATATGCCAAAGTAAGCCTTCGCTTCACGGCGAAGGCCAAACCGCTTACCCTCGTGCTGCTGCTGCCGTTGCTCTCGGTGCTGTATTTCTGGGTTCAATTTCCTTGGAAAGAGGCCTCGTTCGCTAGTTTTTGGGATAGCACCGGCTTCTATGTCTGCTTCATGACCGTTCTGCTGTTGTCGATACCTTTTTCGACCTGGCGCGGGCTCAAGAAAACCTATGCAGCAGCTCGCTTCATGCAACACCCGGTTGACTACCAGTTTTCGGAGGCAGGAATGGACATGAACTCCCCGCTAACCCAAATCCAGATGGTTTGGCCTGCCTTTCATTCATTTTATGACTTTGGTCGGTACGGCGTTTTAATGAGCAGTGAGGCTTCCGGCTTTTTTCTTGACTTTGAGGCATTACTGTTACCTGCCATTAAATCCGATTTTCTGACTTTATTGGCTACTCATCAGATACCGGTCAAGTAGCGCCAGCTACCCGATTGGTTTTGCCACATAAAGCGAGAGGCTCAGTGGCCAGCCAAAATTCGGCTGGCCACTGAGCCTCTCGCTTTATGACCTGTGACCTAATATTCCGCCATTTCCTCATCCACGTAGCACCAGAGCCATTGCTCGCCCGGCTCGGCCGATGATACGACCGGGTGCTGGCTGGCATGAAAGTGCTTGGTGGCGTGCTTATTTATGGAAGAATCGCAGCAGCCAACATGGCCGCACGCCTGGCACACGCGCAAGTGTACCCAGGTGTCGCCGAGGGCTACGCACTCGGGGCAGGCGTATTCGGGAGCAGTTTTGAGTTTGGTCAGGGCCGTGAGGTGCTGGCAGGGTTCGGTTTCGGACATGGCGGGGACGAAAAAGCGGTGACGGGAAATAACCGGTCCGACGCGGGCCGGGCCGGAAATGTAGCCATTGTTTTTACGAGTCGAACCGGGCAACCGTCGAGGCCAGGGCCGAAACCGGCGATTGCATGGCCGCCGCGCGAACGCGACCAGGCAGCTTTGGGTATTCGAACTAGGCACTGACGCCGTTTCCCCTCACCGCCCAGCCTTTATTGTCATGGAAAGAAAACACTTTTTGAAAAGCCTGCTGCTCGGTTCCGCCTCGTTGCCGGCCCTGCTCTCGGCGTGCAGCAAAACCTCCGTGTCGCCCACGACCAGCACGGGCACAACCGGCACCACCGGCACCAGCGCGGGCAGTTGCGCGGTGGCCCCCACCGAAACCGAAGGCCCCTTCCCTACCAAGGTACCGTCGACCTACCTGCGCAGCGACATCCGCGACGGCAAAACCGGCTATCAGCTCGACATCACCATCGCCCTAAGCAATAGCAGCGCCGGCTGTACGGCGCTGGCCGGGGCCATTGTTGATATCTGGCATTGCGATGCCGAGGGCAATTATTCGGAGTATGGCGGCTCGGGCATGCAGGCCACCAACTACCAGTCGGTGCATTTTCTGCGCGGCCGGCAAATCACCGATGCCAGCGGGCAGGTGAAGTTCACGAGCATTTTCCCAGGCTGGTACTCGGGCCGCGCCACCCACATCCACGTGCATGTGTATTCGGCCACCGGCACCTCTTTCAAAGTGACACAAATTGCCTTCCCCGAGGGCACCGGCACGGCCGTGGCGGCCGTGGACGGCTATGCCAAGGGCCTGACCGGCTACACCACCAACGCCAGCGACAACGTGTTCAGCGACGGCGTGGCCAACGAGCTGGCAACCGTATCGGGCAGCACCACGGCGGGTTTCCAGTTGGCGTTTTCGATGGGTGTGCCGGCGTAGACGAGCCTTTTTCCACTGTTCACTTCCACCCATGATTTCGCAAACGCCGGGCAAAATCTTTCTGGCCGACGAGCGCGGGCTGGCCGAGTCGGACCAATACCGGCGGTTCAGCACGTTCGGCTTCGGCACGTTTGCGCATCCGCACAAAGGGCCGTTTGGCCGGCTGTTCGGGCTGAATGAGGAAACCCTGGTCGGCGGCCACACCGTCGAATTCATCGTGGCCGAGGCCGCGCAGGTTCTGCTGCTGCCCATCACCGGGGCCGTGGCGGCCAGCGGCTTCGGCTCCGGGGCTGACGAGGTAGTGGCCGAAGCCGGCGAAACCTTGCTCCTGATGCTGCCCGCTGGCGGCGCGTTGCGGCTACGCAACCCCTTCGGCGACGAGCTGGTGAGCTTCCTGCACCTCTGGCTGCAGGCTGATGCGGGCACGGGCACGGGTCCCGCGCAACCCATTGGGTTCGACTTTGGCCAATTGCAAAACCGCCTGTTGCCCCTGCGTCCCGCAGCCCTGGACGCGCCCATCACCGTCAGCCTGGGCCGGTTTGCCGGACGGTACGAGGCCGCATACGCGCTGCACAATCCGGCCGCGAGCGTGTTTGTGTTTGTACTGGCCGGAGCTTTTGAAGTGGAAAGCCGGCTGCTGCACGAAAAAGACGGTCTGGCGCTCTGGAACGTGCCCGTAATCGAACTCGAAGCCCTGAGCAACGACGCGCTGGTACTCGTGCTGGAACTGGCCCCGCTGGTGGTCTAAGCTAGCGCCCGTCGCGGGCCGGGGGCAATTCCAGGTTCAGGGTTTGCTCGCGCATGCACTTGAAATGACCCTGCGGGCACTTGGCAAAGCCGATTTTGGAGCAGGGCCGGCAGCTCAGGCCCGGCACTTCCAGCACCCGGAACTCGGTGCGGTACGGGTACATGCCGAACGCGGGCACGGTATTGCCCCACACGCTGAAAATCTCCTTGCCGAAAGCGGCCGCAATGTGCATCAGGCCGGTGTCGTGGCTCACCACGAAATCGGCCTGCCGCAGCAGCGAGGCCGACTGGTGCAGCGAGTAGCGCCCGCAACCATTGTGGATTAAGGACTTGGGGACCTGGAGATTTGGGGACTTGGAGGGGAAATAATACGGGCTGTCGGGAATGCCAACGGATGGCAGGGCCGCGACGGCTTGCGTCTCAAATGCCTGCTCGATGACGTGGGCTACGCTCTCGTCCTCCGGCCCGCCGAGCAGCACGATGGGCCGAGCCAGTTTAGCGCACAGCTCAATCAGCTTGTCTACGGGCAGGCGCTTGGTGGCGTGCTGCGCGCCAATGGCCACGGCCACGTAGCCGCTGGCGAAAGCGGGGGGCAGCGTGGAAGGGTCCACTTCCTGGCCGGCGGGAATGAAGTAATCAAGGCCCTGGCCGTCATCATGCACGCCCAGCGGCGCGGCGGCGGCCAGATAACGCTGCACGATGTGGATGCGCGGCAGCTTATCAATCTTGAAATTGACCAGCAGCCACTTCTGCCAGTTCAGCTTATCGAAACTGCTGGATTTCACGCCCAACCGCAGCTTGATGAGTCGGGTGCGCAGGTTGTTGTGCAGGTCGATGATGTAGTCGAACCGCTCGGCTTTCAGCGCTTCCACCAGCTCGCCCAGGCTGCCGGTGAGGCAATGAATTTTGGTGATGTAAGGGTTGGTTTCCAGCAGGCTGCGGTAGCCGGGCTTGGTGGCGAAATGCACCTCCGCGCCCGGGACCTGCTGCGCCAGCGCCCGCACCACGGGCGTGGTCAGGACGATGTCGCCAATGGAAGAAAAGCGGAGAACGAGGATTTTCACGCTACTCGAACAACGACTTTTTATATTCCAGCGGCGGTGTGATAGCGGCTTTGCGGGCCTCAAAATAGGCCGCCACTTCCTCCACCGACTTGGCGTTGAACGTCATCTCCTTGGTCAAATGGCCTTTGCGGCCCATCAGTACGCCGTAGCGCATGTCCTCGTAGCCGTTGGTGTGGTGGGCATCGGGGTTGATGCTAAGTTGTACGCCCTGGTCTAGGGCGTAGCGCACCCAGCGCCAGTCGAGGTCGAGCCGCCAGGGGTTGGCGTTGATTTCGATGATGACGTTGTGCTGGGCGCAGGCGTCAATCACGGCTTTGTAGTTGATGGGGTAGCCTTGGCGGCGCAGCAGCAGGCGGCCGGTGGGGTGGCCCAGCATGGTCGTGTAGGGGTTTTCGATGGCGCGGAGCAGGCGGTTAGTGGCTTTGGCTTCGTCCATTTTCAGGTTGGAGTGGATGCTGGCGACGATAAAATCGAAGCTGGCCAGCACGTCGTTCGGGTAGTCAAGGGCACCGTCGCTGAGGATGTCGCTTTCGATGCCTTTGAAGATGCGGAAAGGGGCCAGCTCAGCATTCAGCTGGTCGATTTCGTGGTGCTGCTGGCGCACGCGCTCCACGCTCAGGCCATTGGCGTAGTGAGCGGCCTGGCTGTGGTCGCACAAGCCCAGATATTGGTAGTTGTGGTCGCGCAGCCAAGTGGCCATCTCGCGGATGCTGTGGTTGCCATCCGAGTAAGTGCTGTGGTTATGCAGGGAGCCGCGCAGGTCACCGTCTTCCAGCAGCTGGGGCAGTTTTTTCTCGGCGGCGAGGGCAATTTCACCCAGGCCTTCGCGCAACTCGGGCACGATGAATTGCAGGCCGGCACGCTCGTAGAGGGCTTCTTCCTGCTGAAATTTCTCGCGCCGCGCCAGCTGGCGCAGGGTAGAGTTGTGGAGTTGTGGGTTGGCGGGTTGAGGAATAAGCTCGCTCAAATGGGCTTCGGCGGCGGAATTCAGGAAAACTTCGGTGGTGAAATCCTCGGGCTTCACCAAGAGCACTTCCACCTGCGTGCCCGACTCGGTGGCCGTGCCGCGCCAGGCGAACGGCCCCGAGCGGCGCGGGTCGGGCGTGAGGCCGGCCGTGGTGTTCAGCAGCGCATGCGCGGCGGCCGGCTGCTCGGTGGCGGCCACTAGGCTCACCGTTTCCACGGTTTCGAGGCGGCGGCGGATTTCGCCGGCCACGGCCACCTGCTCCGTTTTCAGGCCATCGCGCAGCAGCTGGGCCAGCTCATTGCCCAGCTTTTCGGCCTGCGGGTAAAGGAGTTTGCCCTTGCTCTGGCCCGCAAATTCCAGCGCTTCGAGGATACTGTCCTGGGTCTTTTTGCCGAAGCCTTTGAGCTTGCTCACCTGGTCGGTTTCGGCGGCTTCGCGCAGCTGCTCGATAGTTTCGAGGCCCAGCTCGCGCCAAAGGCTGCGGATTTTCTTCGGGCCAATGCCTTTGATGCCCAGCATCTCGACCACGCCGGGCGGCGTGACCTCCAGCAGGCGCTGCAAGTCGGAGAAGGTGCCGGTATCGAGCAGCTCGGCCACTTTGGCGGCGGCGGTTTTGCTCAGGCCGGTGCGGTCGGGCAGGCCGGAGCGCTCCACTTCCGCCACCGGGAAGCTCAGGGCATCGAGGGCGCTGGCCGTGCCTTCGATGGCGCGGATTTTGAACGGGTTTTCGTCGTGCAGCTCCATGAGCTGGGCGGCCAGCTTAAAGGCACGGGTCAGGGCGCGGTTATCCACGGGGAAGGGGCTTTGAGGGGCACGAAGGTAGTTTATCCCGAGGCTTACGCGGCGCAGCAGCAGGCGGCCAACCGGCCCGGTCCGGTGGTACCCGGCCCGGCGGCCGTACCTTGGCCACCGGGCCGGGAGCGCGAAACACCCCGCTCAGCCGGCTCCACTGCCATGTTCAAACCGCCTTTTTCGGCCCGGCTGCTGCTGGCTCTGCTCCTGCTGGCCCCTGCGTGCCAGCAGCGCAAGCCGGCCGTCGTCACGTCCTCCCCCACTTCTATGAAACAGCTGGAAGGCACCTGGCTGGCCGCGCACGAAGAAAACCGGGGCGATACGCTGGTTTACCGCCCCAACACCTACAAATTTCCACCGGCGCGGGGCCGCACGGGCTTCGCCATCAGGCCTTTCGGCCGGTTCGAGGAGTTTGACATCGCGCCCACCGACGGCCTCGCCGGCCACCCGGGCACTTGGACCACCGACGGCGACACCCGCCTGCGCATTCACCTCACCGATGGGCAGCAGCCGGATTACACCCTCGAAATCCTGTCTATTGACAAAAAACAGGTGCTGAAAATAAAGCGCTTGAAATAAAATAGTTGTCCTCACAGAAGGATTTTGCAGCCCAACAGCTGCTGCCGCTACCGGCGTTTCACGGCATTTTCATTTCCTGGCAGGAGTTTTGGCATAGCGCCGTGAGCGAAACGGCCCCGGCACCCTATTTCAGCCTCCCGCATCGAACGGCGTGGAAACAAGGAAAGCCCGGGCCACGTTGTCGCAGTCTCTCACTTCTCATTTCTTCGCCTCATGTCATTCGTCCCTTCTTTTGGCCCTGTGCGGGCCTTTGCCCTCGGCCTGGCCCTCGTTAGCCTGGCCCCGGCATGCGCTCAGAAAACCACTGTCAAAACCAAAACCAGCCAGGTTAAAACCAAAGCCAGCAGCGCAGCCGGCACCACCGTGGGCGAACCCAAAGAGGTGGCCGCTGCCGCCGTGCCCCTGGAGCCCATCCCGACTACGCCCGGCATTTCGGCCCCGCAGGTGGTGAAGGCCGAGCTGCCCGCCGGCTGGATTTCGGACCTCGGCGCGGCCCAGGCCCAGGCCAAAGCCACCAACCGGCCCATTGTGGCCGTTTTTTCGGGCTCTGACTGGTGCAAGCCCTGCATCATGTACGAGCAGGAGGTGTTTGCCAAACCTGAGTTTACGGCCTACGCCAAGGACAAGCTGGTGCTGGCCCATTTCGATTTTCCGCGGATGAAAAAGAACCAGCCCACCGCCGCGCAGCTTAAGCTGAACGAAGCCGCCGCCGCCCAGCTTAATAAGGAGGGCGACTTCCCGCTGGCCGTCATCATCGCGCCCGATGGCCAGGTGCTGGCCAAAACCGGCTACATCGCCGGCGGTCCGGCCGCCTTCGAGGCCTACCTGAAAAAGGTGGTGCCCACGCTTTAGGCCGATGGACCGGCCAGTTCCGAACCAATGCCGGCCATTTGGGTTTTGCCAGTAGCATGCACATGAGTTTAAAACCTGGAATTACCGTTTGGGCGCTGCTGGCCATGCTGTTATCGGCGCGGGCGGCCAGCGCACAACCGGTTGCGGCCCCGCGCCACACCTTCACGCGCAGCGCCCACCTCATGGGGTCGCACTTCACCTTCACGGTGGTGGCCGCCGATGATTCGGCCGGGCAGCGAGCCTTGCGGGCGGGGTTGGGCGAAGTGAGGCGCATTGACCGGCTGATGTCGTTCTGGGATTCCACGTCGGAAGTGGTGCGGATAAACCGGGCGGCGGGCCTGCGGCCGGTAGCCGTGTCGCCCGAAACCTTTGACCTGATTACCCGCACCCTGAACCTATCCCGGCTCAGCGGCGGAGCCTTCGATATCACCTTCGCCAGCGCCGACAAGCTGTATAAGTTTGACCGGCAGGCCCACCCGGCCCTGCCCGATTCGGCGGCCGTTCGGGCGTCGGTGCGGCGCATCGGCTGGCAGAAAATTCAGCTGGATGCCGCGAAACACACGGTTTTTCTGCCAGAAAAGGGCATGCGGATTAATCTGGCGGGCATTCTGCAGGGCTATGGGCTGCGCCGGGCCAAGCAGGTGCTCGACAAAATGGACATCAAGGGCGGGCTGATGAACGGCTCGGGCGACATTTACTGCTGGGGGCGGCAGGCCGACGGCTCGCTCTGGCGCGTGGCCATCGGCGACCCCGACCACCCGAATAGCGTGGCGGCCTGGGTGGATGTGACGGACATGGCCGTAGTGACGGCTGGCAACTACGAGCAGTATTTCACGGTGGGCCAGCAGGTGTACGGGCACATCATCAACCCGCACACCGGCTACCCGTCCATCGGGCTGCGCTCGGTCACCATCCTCTGCCCCGATGTGGAGCTCGCCGATGGATTAGACGAAGTCGTCTTCGTGAAAGGCCCAACCGCCGGTTTGGCTTTTATCAACAGCCTGAAGGGGATTGATTGCACGTTGATAACAGACGACAACCGTACGATGGCCTCGCGGGGCATGACGCTGAACTACTACCACGGCGCGACTCCGGCCGCCCGTCCCTGATTTTCCGTAACCCATTAACCGTGAAAAAACTATCCTTATCTGCACATCCCCGCCTGGCGCTGGGGCTGCTGTTGCTGCCCTTGGGGGCGGCACTGCCGAGCTGCGTGTCGGTGAAAGCCTACCAGAAAGTGTACCTCAACGACGAGGACATGAAGCTGGCCAGCAAAACCGTGGAAACGCCCGAAACCAATTTCGAAAGCTACCGCGAAGGGGCCGGCGGGGCCAATGGCGGCAAAGTAGGCGGCGGCTGCGGCTGTAACTGAGCAATGCTGTGGAACCCGCAGGAACGTCATGCGGAGCGCAGCGAAGCATCTCGCTCGGTTCACTAAACAATGGCGTTTTCACGATTGAGTTACCACCACACGCAAGATGCTTCGCTGCGCTCTGCATGACGTTCTATGCTGCTAACCTATTCTTTCCTTTGAAAAAGCTACTCCCCCTCTTACTGGCCCTGAGTGCCTTGGCTATTCCGGCCCTGGCCCAGACCGGCACCACGCAAAACCCCAACCGCATCGACGGCTACGGCGCGCCCGTGAGCCCCTCGGTGCCGGTGAGCCGCGCGGCCGACGAAACCACCATCGACATCATCGGCGGCTACTACCAGCAGACCGGCAGCCACGGCGCGGTGGAAGGTGGCCGGGGCACCCAGCAGCTCACTGATGTGCCCCCGGCCATCATTGTGAACGTGCCGCTGGACACCGTGAGCCGGCTGAGCGTGAACGTGGGGGCCGATTTTTACGCCTCGGCTTCGACCGACCGCATCGACTTTGCGCTGAGCACGCCCTCGGCGCACGATGTCCGCATCCACGGCGATTTCGGGTATAGCCGCGAGCAGAAGGCCAAAGGCACCATCTGGGGCGTGGGCACGGGCGTGTCGAAAGAATACGACTACCTGTCGTTCAATCTGGCCGGCTCCTTCGCCAAAACCTCGCAGGACGGCAACCGCCAGCTGAGCGTGGCCGGGCAGGTGTTTTTCGACCGCGTGACGCTGATTCAGCCCCTTGAGCTGCGGGATAATTACGACCCGGCCAATCCCAATGCCCGCGTCGATAAAAACTACGGCTCCGACACGCGCCAGACCTACAACTTCACGGCCACCTACTCGCAGGTACTCACCAAGCGCTTGCAGGCGGCCATCAGCACCGAGCTGGTGTCGCAGAATGGCTTGCTGAGTACACCATTTCACCGGGTGTATTTCCGGGACAACCCAACCGACAACACGGCCCCCACCAGTACAGGCGATAATTTCTCGCCCCGCGTAGCCAAAGCGGCCCGTATTGAGAATCTGCCCCGCGCCCGCTTCAAGTATCCGGTGAGCCTGCGGCTGAACTACTACGCCACGGACCTGGTGCAGATTCGCGGGTTCTACCGCTTCTATAACGACAATTTTGGCATCACGGCGCACACGTTTGAACTGGAGCTGCCCGTGAAAATTACGCCGTTTTTCGTGGCCTACCCCTTCTACCGCTACCATACCCAGACGGCCGCCAAGTATTTCGCGCCCTTCATGGAGCACTCGGTGAGCGACCCGTACTACACGTCCGACTACGACCTGGCAGCCTTTTCGGCCAATAAAATAGGCCTGGGCCTGCGCTACTCGCCGGTGTATGGCATTGGGCGCTTCCATGTGCCGGGCAAGAATGCGCAGGGCCTGCCCCGCGTCATGCGCTTCAAATCCTTGGATGTGCGCTACGCCAACTACCGGCAAACCGGTTCCTCCATCTACACCGCCGCCAATCGGGCCGACCTGAAAGCCAACATCATCAGCTTCGATTTGGGCTTTGCCCTGTAAGCTGGAGCATGGGGTCTGGTGGGTTGGTGGAGTCCCGTACCGCCGCCAAGTAAGGCCGGACGGCCCGGCTTTCTTTTCTTTGCGGTGTGTAAACCAGCGGCCGGCCGGCATCAATGCCAGTACCGGCCGTTGCTATGTTTGCCCCAATCACCCACCCATCCACCACCCCACCAATCCACTAGCTTGAAACACTGGCTCGTTAAATCGGAACCCGAAGCCTACTCCTGGGCCACCTTCGTGCAGGAAGACGGCACCGCCTGGACCGGCGTGCGCAACTACCAGGCCCGCAACAACCTCAACCTGATGCAGCCCGGCGACCTCGTGCTCTTCTACCACAGCGTGAGCGAAAAAGCCGTGGTTGGCCTGGCCGAAGTAGCCGCCCTGGCCCACCCCGATGCCACCGCCGAGGCCGGCTCGCCCTGGGTGGCCGTGCCGCTGCGGCCGGTGCAGCTGCTGGCCCGCCCCGTGGGCCTGGCCCGGCTCAAGGCCGATGCGCGGCTGGGCGAGCTGGCCCTCATCCGGCAGTCGCGGCTGTCGGTGCTGCCGGTGCGGCCCGAGGAGTTTGACGCCATCCTGGAGCTGGGGGCCGAATAACGGGTTGAACCACCAGACGAAACGCAGAATTCGGTTGTAACTTTAAAGCAGTAGCCACCCGTTCGGAACGGGTATTTACGGTTGCTTTTTACGGCGCTCGGGCATGAAACTTCGCTACCTTTTGCTGTTGATTTCGTTGGCAACACTGGCCGACCCGGCACCGGCGCTCGCCCAGCCAAAGTCCCCGCCGCCGCCCCCCGCCAACGCGCCCCGCCAGCCGGCCCGCACCGAGCTGCCGCTGGAGCGCCACGAAAGCGAGGTACACGTGCAGCCCCTGGCCACCGACAGCACCGTGGTGGTGCTGCTGGGCCGCGACCGGCCGCTGTCGAACAAAACCAAGTTTTCGTTTCAGCAGTATGACCGCGACCTGCACCTGCGGCAGGAGCTGCCGCTGGAAATTGATGAGGAATTTGATTTTGCCCGCATATGCGCCGAGGGCACCACGGTGTACGCTCTGTTCACGTCGCACAACACCGCGGGCCGGCTGCTGGTGGCCGCCTTCGATGGCCGGGTGGGCCAGACCCGCCTCCAGACTTTCGACACCAAGCTCAGCCGCGAGGTGGTGGAGCTGAAGGCCCTCGACGGCCGCTTGTTCGCCACGGTACTGCTCAATGACCAGCAGCATGTTACGGCCCTACTGCTCGACGTGGCCACCGGCCAGATGCAGTTCCTGCCCTCCGTATACGAGCCGCTGCCCACCCAGCTCACCTTCGTGGCCGATGCCGCCACCCGCCGCGCCGAGTACGTGCTAAGCCAGACCAACGGCCGCAAAAGCCGCCTGCTCCTCAAGCAGCTCACCAACAAAGGCCAGCTCGTGAGTTCCGAGTTTGTGCAGGCTGAGAGCGAGCGCAGCCTCATCACGGCCCAGGTCACGCCCCCGCAGGACACCACGGCTCGCCTGCTCATGGGCACCTACTCGCTCCGCGACCCCACCTACGCACAGGGCCTGTTTGCCACCGACCTGCGCCTGGGGGCCAATACCGGCATCAAGCCGCCGCTGCGGTTCTACGATTTCCTGCACCTCAAGCACTTCTTCGACTATCTCAAGCCCAGCCGCCAGGCCCGGCTGCGGCTGCGCACCGACCGGCGCACTGCCCGCGCGGTGCCGCCTCTGCGCTGGCACTACCGGCTGCTGCTGCACGAATTATTACTCCAGCCCGACGGCGGCTACGTGCTGGTGGCCGAAGTGTATTACCCGCACTACCGCTACAACAGCTACGGCAGCTACACCGGCCCGCTCAACAGCGGCATCGGCAACCAATACGGTTCGCCCTACGGCAGTTCCAGGATTTTCGATGGCTACGAAACCACCCACGCCCTGGTGTGCGGGTTCGACCGCACCGGCAACCTCATCTGGGACAATACCTTCGTGGTGGAAAACCTGCGCCGCTCCGAGCTCGAAGAAGCCGTGCGCCTGCAAGCCTTGCCCGATGGCCGCCTCGTGCTGGCTTACCTCGACGAAGACAAGCTGCGCTACAAGCTGGTGAAAGGCGCTGAGTCGTCGCCCAACGACCAGCACGTACCCATCCAACTTGGGGCCGGCCCGAACGACAACGGCGTTGAACACGCCACCGACACCTATCAGGCCGACCTGTTGCCCTGGTTCGGCAGCCGCTTCGTGGCCACCGGCTACCAGCACGTCCGCGTGGAGCACGGCAAGGACCGGGACGTTTTTTTTCTGAATTCGGTAGTTTTTTAAGGTTGAGGCATCCGGTTTATTCGGCCTGCGAATAACCGTGGGGCGGGTTGGGCGCGTACAATGCGCCAATCTTCTCGCCACCTTTGCCGCATGATTACTAAACTTCGCTTCCCCGTTCTCATCCTGTTTTTGCTGCTGGCCGGTTGCCGCGCCGGTGGCCCCGGCACCCCTTCCCGCACCGTTTCTTCGTTTTTCTCGAAGTACGAAGGCCGCGAAGGCTTCAAAACCACCGACTGGTCGGCCGACCTGCTCCAGCGCCTGGCCCTGGTGAAAGCCGCCAAGTTCCTCGGCGGCTCCGACCTTACCAACGCCATCACCGGCATCCGCTCGGCCAAGGTCATCAGCTTTACGCCCACCACTACCTCAGCCAAAGAGCTGGCCAGCCAGGGCTTGCGCAGCGAAGCCGCCGGCATTCTGCAAAACAACAAGTACGACCCACTGACTACCGCTGGCTTCGGCGGCAGCAACTACGCCGTGTCCACGCGCGGCTCGGGCGATAAAATATCGGAGTTTGCCGCCCTCGGCACCCTGCCCGACATGGCTGATTCCTTCGTGCTGGTATCGGTGCAGGGCAATTTCACCAGCGCTCAGGTGGCGGCGCTGAGCAAGTACCTGCCGCAGATTGTGCAGGCGACCAGCAAGTAAGCCGGGTTAGGTTAGCTATTTGGCAGTAATGCCGCAAAAAGCAGAACGTCATGCTGAGCTTGTCGAAGCATCTCTACCGGGGAAGTAAACCTTTCGATTGGATTACTTCCCCGGTAGAGATGCTTCGACAAGCTCAGCATGACGTTCTTTTTATTTTTCGGGTATTCTCAACGGCCTGCCATCAGCGCCTCAATCTCCTCGGCCTGAATCGGAATATTGGCCATCAAATCCTCGTTGCCATTGGCTGTGAGCAGGATATCGTTCTCCAACCGAATGCCCAGGCCTTCGGCGGGAATGTAGATACCCGGCTCCACGGTGTACACCATGCCGGCCTCGAAGGTGCGGTATTTGTAGCCCACGTCATGCACATCAAGGCCGAGGTAGTGGCTGGTGCCGTGCATGAAATACTTCTTGTAGAGCGGCGCGGCAGGGTCCTGGTTCTTCACGTCGGCGGCGTTCAGCAGGTCGAGTTTGATGAGCTGCTGCTCCATGGCCTCGCCCACGGCCTGGTGGTAAGCTTCGATTTCGGTGCCGGGAATGAGGCGCGTTTTAGCAAAATCCATCACGGCCAGCACGGCATCATACACTTGGCGCTGGCGCGGGGTGAACTTGCCGTTGACGGGGATTGAGCGCGAAAGGTCGGCGGCGTAGTTGGCGTATTCGGCCCCGAAGTCCATCAGAATCACGTCGCCGTCCTGGCACTGGTTGTCGTTGGTGGTGTAGTGCAGCACGTTGGCGTTGTTGCCGCTGGCCACAATGCTGCCGTAGGCCGGTCCCCGGCTGCGGTTGCGCATGAACTCATGCACGATTTCGGCCTCAATCTCAAACTCCCACACGCCTGGCTTCACGAAGCCCAGCAAGCGCCGAAACGCCTTGCCCGTGATGTCACAAGCCTGGCGCATCACCCGGATTTCCTCGGGGCTCTTGATGGCGCGCAGCTGATGCAGCAGGCGCGCCGCCCGGCGGTAGGTGTGCAGCGGGTACTGGCTTTGCAGCATTTTGATGAAGCGGGCATCGCGCGTTTCTACCTCCACCACGGCTCGGATGTGCTCGTTAGAGGTCAGATAGACATTCTCAGCCTCATTCATGAGCGCGGGCAGCACCGATTTGAAGCTCTCCAGCCACATAATGGTTGGGATGCCGGAGTTGGCGCGGGCTTCCTCCTTGGTCAGCTTGTAGCCTTCCCAGATGAGAATGTGCTCGGAAGTTTCCTTCAAAAACAGGATTTCGCGGTGCTGCGGCAGCCGCGCATCCGGGAAGATGACGAGGATGCTTTCCTCCTGGTCCACACCGGACAGGTAGAACAGGTCGTTGCTCTGGCGGAAGGCCATGGTGCCGTCGGCATTGGTCGGCATCACGTCGTTGCTCTGGAAAATGGCCAGCGAGGCCGGCGGCAGCAGCTCGCGGAAGCGGCGGCGATTTTCAATAAAAAGCTCGGGGGCAAGGGGAGCGTAGCGCATGGGCAGGAGTTGGGTTGGAATGCGGGCGCAAGTTAAGTAGCCCGCAGCCGGCACCGACCAGCGTCAGAAGATGGCTGCAGCCTGTGCAAAAAACCAAAAAGCCCTTGCTTATCATAAGCAAGGGCTTTTTGAATGGTTAACCGGCAGACCTTACATTTTGGTTGAAGTCTTTTTTACGGTCGTTTTGTTGCCTTTGTAGCGCATATCGGGCGTGCCGTCGGCCTTCATTGGGCCGGTGCTCATCTTGGTGGTTTTGGTCGATTTGTTCTCCGAGTAGCGCATATCGGGCGTGCCGTCGGCCTTCATTTTGGTGCTGCTGGTCGACGTCGATGACTTGCTCATGCCCGAGGGCGTGGTCATGGTGCTCGATTTGCTGGTCGCAGTCGCGCCCTTGGTCATGGTGCTCGACTTGGTCATGCCCGCCGGGTTGGTCATCGTCGACGACTTCACCGTCGTCTTCGTGGCCGGGGCCTGCATGGTTTTGGTCGTCGTCATTTTCGACGAGCTGGTGCTCATCTGGGTGCTGGCTGGCGCAGCGGTTTGGGCCTGGGCCATCGGGCCGCCAAGCAGGCTGAGGGAAACGAGGAATCCGAGAATGCGTTTCATGGAAATGAGCGTAAGCTGAAGAGTGAGAGAATGCGCCTCCTACGCGGTTTCGGGCCGCGTGGTTGGATGGCAATGTAGCTATTTTCTCATATCTCGTGCCAACTTCGTTTTGCCTTTGCGACACGGGTTAAACCTTTCCGGCGGCCCGCCCTCCAACGCACATCTTTCCCCTCATCATTATTCCTGATATCCATGAAAAAGTCTCTGTTTTCGCTGCTGGCCGCCGTTGGTTTTCTGGCCGTTTCCTACACTTCCGTGGCCCAGGTAGTCACGCCCGGCATCAATACCCGCCAGCGCAATGAGCGCGCCCGTATTCGCCAGGGCGTAGCCACCGGCGAGCTCACCCGGCCCGAAGCCGCCCGCCTCAAGGGCCGCGAAGCCGACATCCGGCAGGACAAGCGCGCCGCCCGCGCCGACGGCGTGGTGACGCGCGACGAGCGCCACGACATCCGCAAAGATGAAAGCCAGGCCAGCCGCGCCATATACCGCCAGAAGCACGACGGCCAAGACCGGCCCCGCGCTGTGCGCTAAGCAGCCATCCTATCGGTTCTTGTCACATTGCAAAAATCCCTGCATCTCTTATCAGATGCAGGGATTTTTTATGAAGTATAGCTTATATTTTAAATTTAATACTACTTTAGTGCAATCAAACGCACTACCGGCGGGAATCTGCTGGTTCATCTCTCCACCTCTTGTTGCCTGCCATATGAAGCATCTTCTTTACGCTGTCCTAACTATCAGTTCTTTGGTGCTACTTGGTCCGGCATCGACCAACGCGGCTCCGGCCCGCCGCAGCCTGAACGACACGCCCGCCGATGTGCAACGCAAAGCCGCCGCCCGCGAGCAAAAGGCCGCCGCCCGCGAAAAAGTTGTCGCAGCCAAGAAAGCCTCCAAAATGCAGCGCCTGGCCGTCAAGTCCCGCAAAGTCACCAATAAGCTCCAGCGGGCCATGCTCGTCATTCTCGGCATGGAAGCCAGCAAAGCTGTCACCTCCCCTGCTCGCCTCCACCGCCAGCTCCACACCCACCAGAAACAACTGAAATCCCAAGCGCGCATGGCCGCCCGCGCCCATCGCCACCGCACCCACGAGTAGCCCTCGCTACGCTTACCGTTTTAAAAAGCCCCTTTTCGCCATCGATAAGGGGCTTTTTGCTGTCCATTAGACCAAGCGGTTGCCTTAAAAGGCTAGTTATAACCCCCTACTTATTGAAATAATTTGCTATTTTATTTAAAAATATATATTTTAGTATATAATTAACAGAGAATGATGCACCGCCCGGCTCTGGGAGCACGAGCAGCGAGTTGGCCGGTGACCATCCCCTGATTTATTCACTTTTTGCTGTACCTTATGAAAACGTACTGCTACACGCTACTGGCGGCCGGAGGGCTGCTGCTGCTGCCAGACATGGCCCCCGCCGCGCCGCGCCCGGCTTCCTACTCCGCCGATAACCCGACCGAAATTCAGCGCAAGGCGGCGCGGGAGCGTGCCGCAGCGGCCAAAAAAACAGCCCTGGTCACCCGCACCAACGCCCGCACTACCCGCAAATCGAGCACCAAGCTCAGCCGGGCCATGCTCGTGTTGCTGGGCCTGGAGGCTAGTCGCAAAGTCACTTCCCCCGGCAAGTTGGATTGGCAGTTGCATCAGCATCAGCAGCAACTCAAGCGGCAGGCCCTGCACGCCTCGCAGGCCCGCAAGCGCCGCTGCACCCGCGCCCTTAAGTAGCCCCCGGCGAATTGTTCGGCACTAAAAAAGCCCCTTGCCAATACGACAAGGGGCTTTTTGCAGCACCAAAGCCCGGTGATTACGCCGTAACCTGGGCTTCGAGCTTCTGGGCGAGCACGTGCTTAGGCACGGCACCTACTTGTTTATCAACGATTTGGCCATTCTTGAAGACCAGCAGCGTAGGAATGCTACGGATACCGAACTTCATGGAAGTCTGGGGGTTGGCATCCACGTCAACTTTGCCCACGATGACCTTGCCTTCGTATTCGCCGGCCAGTTCCTCTACCACGGGGCCTACCATGCGGCAGGGGCCGCACCATTCGGCCCAGAAATCGACCAGTACGGGCTTGTCGCCGCTGATGATTTCGTCAAAGTTGGCGTCGGTTATCTCAATTGCTTTGTGTCCCATTTCAATTTGGGTTGGGGTTAAAAATAGTCTGGCGTATACGGCCAACGGGGTCGCAAGGTAGCAGATTGGCTGGTAAAACAGCAGGGCCGGGGGAAAGTTCAGCGGCAAGGAAGGGTCGCCGGCGGTGCTGGATTCCGGCAGGTTCTACGCAATGGGGTGCATGAGGCATAAAGGCCTTATTTTGCGCTTCAATTCCCTTGGCTTTATGCTTTTTAATTCTCTTGAGTTCCTGATTTTCTTTCCGGTCGTAACGGTTCTGTTCTTCCTGTTGCCGCATCGGTACCGATGGCTTCACTTGTTGGTGGCCAGCTGCGCCTTTTACATGGCTTTTATACCGGTTTATATATTTATATTATTACTAACCATTGTCATTGACTACTTCGCTGGCATCCTGATTGAGCAGGCAAGCGGCAGCCAGCGCAAGTTTTACCTGGCCATGAGCCTAGTTGCCAACATTGGCGTATTGGCCGTTTTCAAGTACTACAACTTCTTCATTGACAACGTCAATGCCCTATTGCACCTGAGCAGCCCGGCGGCTTCGCTGCCGCTGCTAAACATCATTTTGCCCATTGGCCTTTCGTTTCACACGTTTCAAGCCATGAGCTATACCATTGAGGTGTACCGTGGCAACCAACCCGCCGAACGGCACTTTGGGATTTATGCGCTGTACGTGATGTTTTACCCGCAGCTGGTGGCCGGGCCCATTGAGCGCCCCCAAAATATGCTGCCCCAGTTCCACGAAGAGAAGCGGTTCAGCTACGATAAGGCCGCCAGTGGCTTGCGGCTGATGGCCTGGGGCCTGTTCAAAAAAGTGGTGATTGCCGACCGAATGGCCACGCTGGTCAACGAGGTGTATACCCGGCCACACGATTTTCATGGCCTGCCGCTGCTGGTGGCAACCATCTTTTTCGCTATTCAGATTTACTGTGACTTCTCGGGCTACTCGGACATGGCGTTGGGCGCCGCCCGCGTGATGGGCTTCGAACTGATGAAGAACTTTGACCGCCCTTACTTTTCCCAAAACATTGCTGAATTTTGGCGGCGGTGGCACATCTCGCTCTCTACTTGGTTCCGCGATTACCTGTACATTAGCCTGGGGGGCAACCGGGTAGCGCTGCCCCGGGCTTGTTTCAATTTGTTTTTCGTGTTCCTGGTGAGCGGCCTTTGGCACGGGGCCAACTGGACGTTCATTGCCTGGGGCGCGCTGCACGGCTTTTTCCTAGTAGTTGGCATGCTCACCAAGCCCGGCCGTACCCGTTTTATTGAACGCACGGGGCTGGCATTTCTGAATAATTCGCTGCTCAACACGGTGCTTACCGGTGGGCTGGTGGCATTTGCCTGGATTTTTTTCCGCGCCAACACGCTGCCCGATGCCTTTTATATCATCGCGCACCTTTTCGAGCGCAGCTCGGGCATTTTACATGACACCACGTTCACCGGCCTGGCCACGGTTAAAGCCTTTTACAGTGCCCAACAGTGGCTCGCATTGGTGGGTGCCGTCCTCATCCTGCTTGTGGTGGAGAAAGCCCAGTTCCGCTTTGCCATAACCAGCCGGCTTGCGCAACAGGCCGCCCCGGTGCGCTGGGCGCTGTACTACGGGGTCGTTTTGTACATCGCACTATTGGGCGCGTTCGACCACGTTCAGTTTATTTATTTCCAGTTTTAGCATGTACGCAACGGCTCAACCAAGCAGTGCGGGACGCCTCTTGCTGAAGGTTCTGCTCATCAGCACGCCTTTTATCGTCCTCCTCATCAGCTATTTTATTTTTGACCCCTTCTCGGCGCTCTATCACTACCAGCGCTTTGACAACCGCTATTCCGTTATTCCCAACCGGGACTATGTAAGTACGCAGATGTACCTGAATACTTACCGCCAGCACCCGTACAGCAGCTTCATTGTTGGCAACTCGCGCACGGTGGCGTTCCTCGTACGGGATTGGACGCCGTATATCGGCGATACCCTGGCCTTTCATTACGATGCTGCCGGGGAGTCGCTTTACGGCGTCTGGCAGAAGCTCGAATTTCTGGAGCAGCACGGTTCGAGCCTGAAAAATGTGCTCTTGATTGGCGATAAGGACCTGCTGAAACAGGTAAGCAACAACGAAGAAGGCCACCTGACCCGCAAGGACCCTCGCATCATGAACGCCTTTCCCTTAAGCTTCCAGCTGTCGTTTGTAAAGGCTTACTTCTCGAATCTGTTCTTCTATCGGTATTTGAAGTACCGGGCCACGGGCACCTTCACCCCGGAAATGGAGGGCATGTTCGAGAGCCGCCATTTCTACTACGACCCGGTAACCAACGATATGTCGGTGCCCGATGTTGACGAAAAAATCAAGCACGATTCCCTCGGCTTCTACGCTCAGAATGACCGGCTGCGCACGGTTCGCAAGCCCGGCATCTCTCCGGCGGTGATTGGGGCCGCCCAGTTGCAGCAGCTGGTGGCCATCAGCAACATTTTCAAACGGCACCGCACCAACTTTCAATTCGTCATTAGCCCGCTCTTCCAGCAGCAGCAGCTAAACCCGGCCGACCTCGCCATTCTGCAGCGCACCTTCGGCGCGAATCAGATTCATGATTTCAGCGGCGTCAATGAGTTTACGGCCTCACCAAGCAACTATTACGAAGAATCGCACTACCGCCCCCTCGTTGGCCGCCAGATTCTGAAGCGCATTTATCCCGCTGCCCCACTCCCCAAGTAGGCTACGCCAATAGCCGAAATCCCGACTGATGCCAGTAAAATGGTTATTCTGACAACGAATAAACCCGAATGCCTGCTGACAGGCATTCGGGTTTATTCGTTAGTAGAGTGACTCCTAAATCAGCGTGCAAACCTCCATGTCCAATTCCCGCATCTTCTCGATAAAGGCTTTGGGCTCAATCTGAAAGCGGCGCGAGAACATATCTACCGCCAGATGCTCGTGCGGCTCCACGAACTGGATTTCGAGCCGCTTGCCGCCCGGCGCGTGCTCGATGGCTTCCTCCAGACGGTCGAGCATGGGGGCGGTTACGGTGCGCAGGTCGAGGCGCACGCGGACGCCTTTGCTGCGCTTTTCGGCCACGTCGGCCAGCGGCTCCATGGTCAGGATGCGCAGGTCCCACTGGTCCTGGGTGTGGCGGCGCAGCTCCTGCTTGAGCTTGACGTACATGGGCGGCACCTGCTCGTTGGGGTAGTTGCGCGGGTTGATAAGGGGGGCAAACTTGGTGTAGTCGTCGCGGAACAGGGCCGGGTTGATGCTCGTCTCGTAGTCCTCCAGGGTGAAGGTGCAGAAGGGCTGGCCGGTTTTGGTAGTCTTGAATAACACGTTGTTAATCAGACCTGCCACGGCAATTTCCTTGTTCTTTATCTCGTCAACTTTTTCCAGGCCACAGGTGCAGTAGGCATCCAGTTCCAGCTTGTAGGCATCGAGCGGGTGGCCCGAGAGGTAGAAGCCCACTACTTCCTTTTCGCGGCGCAGCTGCTCGGTTTTACTCCAGGGCTCCATCTCGTGCATTTTGGGCAGCGGCGCGGCCACGGCCCCAAAGGCTCCCGCGCCGAACAGGCTATGCTGCGCTGATTCCTTGGCCGCAGCGTACTGCTGCCCCACTTTCATGGCCTTTTCGATGAGGTTCTGGTCGCCGGCGGGCGCATCAAGGTAGAGGCGGCGGTGCTTGTCGAAGCCGTCGAAGGCCCCGGCCTGGGCCAGGCTTTCGAAGGTTTTCTTATTCACGGTGCGCAGGTTCACGCGCTTGGCAAAGTCGAAAATATCGGAGTAGTTGCCCGTCTTTTCGCGTTCCTGCACCATGCTTTCCACGGCCAGCTCGCCCGCGCCCTTTACCGCGCCCATGCCGAAGCGAATGGCTCCTTCCTGGTTCACGTTGAATTTCAGGAGGCTTTCATTCACATCCGGCCCCAGCACGGGCACGCCCTGCTTGCGGGCTTCCTCAATGAAGAAGGTCACCTTCTTAATGTCGCCCATGTTGTTGGTGAGCACGGCGGCCATGTACTCGGCCGGATAGTTAGCCTTCAGATAACCAGTCTGGTATGCTACCACGGAGTAAGCGGCGGAGTGCGAGCGGTTGAAGCCGTACTCGGCAAACTTCTCCATCACGTCGAACACGTCGTTGGCCTTTTTGGCCAGGATGCCGTGCAGGTTTTTTGCCCCTTCGATGAACTTCTCGCGCTCCAGGGCCATCTTTTTCATGTCCTTCTTGCCCATGGCGCGGCGCAGCAGGTCGGCTCCGCCGAGCGAGTAGCCGGCCAGAATCTGGGCCGTCTGCATAATCTGCTCCTGGTACACCATGATGCCCTGACTGTATTCCAGGATGGGTTTCAGCAGTTCGTGCGGGTACACCACTTCCTCGCGGCCGTGCTTGCGGTTGATGAAGTTTGGGATAAACTGCATCGGTCCGGGCCGGTACAGGGCATTCATGGCAATCAGGTCCTCAATGTTCGTTGGCTTCAGGTCCTTGAGGTACTGGCGCATGCCTTCCGACTCGAACTGGAACGTGCCGATGGTATCGCCGCGCTGGTACAGCGCGTAGGTCTTCTCATCATCGAGCGGAATCTCGTCGATGTCGATTTTTACGCCGTGGTTGCGCTCAATCAAACGCATGGCATCCACAATAACCGTCAGGGTTTTGAGGCCCAGAAAGTCCATTTTTAGCATTCCGGCCGATTCAATCACCTTGCCATCGAACTGCGTGATGAGCAGGTCCGAATCCTTGGAGGTCGAAACGGGAATGTACTTGGTGATGTCGTCCGGGGCGATAATGACGCCGGCCGCGTGGATGCCGGTGTTGCGCACCGAGCCTTCGAGCTGCACGGCGAGGCGCAGAATCTGGCCCTTGAGGTTGTCCGGCGAAGTGTCGCGCAGGATGTACTCCAATTCCTGATTTTCGGCGAAAGCGCCGGCCAGGGTGGTACCGGGCTTGTCGGGCACCATCTTGGTGAGGTCGTTGGTGTGCGGCAGCGGAAGCTCCATGGCCCGCGCCACATCCTTGATGGACGACTTGGCGGCCATGGTGCCGAAGGTGATAATCTGGGCTACCTGGGTTTTGCCGTACTTATTCACCACGTAGTCAATGACTTTCTGACGGTTCACGTCGTCAAAGTCAATGTCGATATCGGGCATCGACACGCGCTCGGGGTTCAGGAAACGCTCGAACAGCAGCGAGTACTTGATAGGGTCGATGTTGGTGATGCCCACGCAGTAGGCCACCGCCGAGCCGGCGGCCGAGCCCCGGCCCGGCCCCACGGCCACGCCAATGTTGCGGCCGTGGTTGATGAAGTCCTGAGTGATGAGGAAGTAGCCCGCGAAGCCCATCGTCTGGATAATACGCAACTCATAGTCAAGCCGTTCCTCCACTTCGGGGGTGCGGTCGGAGTAGCGCGGCGGCTTGGTCATCGTCACGGTGCCGTTGCCGGCGCTCGGGCCGAAAGCACCCACGTAGGTCAGCTCGCGCAGAAATTCGTCGGCGTTGGCGAAGGGCGCGGGAATGGGAAAGTTGGGCAACAGGATGTCGCGCGCCAGCTTCGGGGGCGTGATTTTGTCGACAATCTCGTTGGTGTTGTCGATGCTTTCGGGCACGTCGATGAACAGCTCGTTCATCTGGGCCTGGGTTTTGAAGAAGAACTGGTCGTTGGCGAAGCCGAAGCGGGTGTGCGGCTTGGGCTTCTGCAGCTCCTCGTCGATGCGGCGCAACTGCTTCTGGGCGCGCTCATCGCGGCCGTGGTCGCGGCGCAGGTTGTCGAGCAGGTCGTATTTTACTTCGCCCCCGCTGGTCATCAGGGTGTAATAGTTGGTACGCATGTCGCCGACCGGGATGCTGTGCTCCTCGCCGGTGTTCACGCACAGCAGCAGGTCGTGGGCGGCGTAGTCGGTCTGGTCGACGTAGTGCGAGTCGTTGGTACAGATGACTTTGACGTTGTGTTTCCGGGCGAAGCCGAGCAGCACCTGGTTCACGTCCTCCTGGCTTTTACCGGTGCCGTCAAAATTCATCAGGCCGTGGCGCTGGATTTCGATGTAGTAATCCTCGCCGAACATATCGAGCCACCACTTCAGCTTTTCCTCGGCTTCGGCTTCGGTTTTGAAGAGGATAGTTTGCGGAATTTCGGCCCCGATGCAGCAGCTGGTGGCAATCAGGCCTTCGTGGTATTGTTCGAGCAGCTCGCGGTCGATGCGCGGGAACTTGGAGTACACGCCTTCGATGAAGCTCATCGAGCAGAGCTTGCTCAGGTTGTGGTAGCCGGCTTGGTCCTTGGCCAGCAGCAGCTGGTGGTGGCGCACGTCGCGCTCCCCTTTCTCGCGGCTGAAGGCCTTTTTGTGGCGGTCCTCCACCAAATAGAACTCGCAGCCCACGATGGGCTTCACGTTGTACTTGTTGGCCTCGGCCACGAAGTTGAACGCGCCAAACATGTTGCCGTGGTCGGTGAGGGCCACGGCGGGCATGCCGTCCTTCTGGGCCTTCTTCATCAGGGCCGAAATGCTGGCCTGACCGTCGAGCAGCGAGTATTGCGTGTGGCTGTGGAGGTGCGAGAAAACGGGCATCGGGGGAGGGCTGAGTTTTGAAGGCTGAGGGTTGGGTTTCCCGCTGATTTAACTCAACATTCAAAACTCAACCCTCAACACTACCAAAGATACCCCCGATTTCAAGGCCTTCCAAAACCCATTTCCCTGCGGCCTGATTCCCTGACTACTGCATTTTCTTCGGCTTGCAAGCCGGCAGTCAGCCGCCTTTTCGCACTATTTTATTTCGTATCCGCCTGCACACGCAGCACTTCGCCCAGCTTTACCGAGGCATCAGATTTGTTATTCCAGGCTTGCAGGTCGGCAATGGTTACCTGATAGCGTTTGGCGATGCTGTACAGGGTTTCGCCTTTCACAACAGTATGTTGGGCAAGCACTTGCACAACCGGTGCAGATTGCATTACAGCAGCTTGGGCGGCCGGAGCAGCTTTTTTGGGCACATATAGCAGCGCCGGATTGATTTGCCCGGCAGCATGCACCGCCGGCGCTGACGTGGGTGCGGTAGCGGGTGCAGCTTTGGCGGCGGGCGCGGGCTGTTGCTCAGTGGCCCGCAACGTGAGCACCTGGCCCGTAACCAGGCCATAAGGCGCAGCCAAGTGGTTGATGGCAATCAGCGTGGCGGGAGGAACATTGTAGAGCCGCCCCACGGAATACACCGTTTCGCGGGCTTCCACGCGGTGGGTAGCATCGGCGGGAATGGCGCGCACGACCACAGTGGCGGGCTTCAATATGGTTGCGGCGGGCACCGGGGCCGGCGCGACGGCAATTGGAGCAGCAGCTACCGGCGTGGCCACCCTCGCAGGGGCCGGCTTTGGCGCATATACCGGCGCTGTTGGGGCATTGGCCACCAGCGCCGGGCGGCTGGCTACCGGTGCTGCCAGGGTCGAATCCGGCTGGCGTAGCTCATCGGTGAGGGGTGCGGGGGCCGGGGCGGCAGCGGGCGGGGGCAGGTAGGTTCTTTTGGCAAACGACGGCTGCGTGGGGGCCGCTGCCGGGGCCGGACGCGGAGGGGCTGGGGCTGGGGCTACACGCACGGGGGCCGCCACCATCGGCGCGGGTACTATGGGAGCGGGGGCTACCGGCGGCACCACTGCGGCAGTCGCAGTAGCCGTTTCCAGCGCCTCGCCCCAGCCATCGGTGCTTTCGGTGGTGACGCGCTTAGTTTTGCCGGACTCGTTTTTGACTTTGATTTTAACCTTGACTTTGCCGTCATTGCCCGATTCGGTGCGGCGGGCGGCGATGGCCTCATTGGCCTGGTCTACCAGGATATCCGTTTCGGTTTCGGCGGCCGTGGTGGCTACGCTGGGGCGCTCCAGGGCCGCGCCCTCGGGCTGGGTACGGTACTCGATGGCGGTTTCGCGGGGGCGGGTGTGCTGGAGCCACAGCACGCGGCCAGGCCGCAGCTCCTCGACGCGGGCCATGCGGTTTTTGCTGTAGATGGCTTTCTGGCGGATGCCGTACTTCTGGGCCACGTCGAAAATCCGCTCGCCGGGCTGGAGGACGTGGTATTCCACGGCGGCTACGTCGCGCTTTTTCTCCAGGAAATAGGGCCGGCCGGTCACCACCTGGTCGAAGGCCGACAATTCGTTGTGTTTCAGGAATTCGCCCAGGCGCTGGTGGCCCCGCTGGGCCAGGTCGGCCATGGTTTCGCCGGGCAGGGCGATGAGGGCGCGCAGGTTATTGAGGCGTACTTCGGCGGCGTTAGTAGCTACGGCGGGCGCACTCAGGAGCTGGCCCCGGCTTTGCAGGCGCTGGTTGGCCACGATGCCGGCGGCCTGCGTGATGTCGCCCACCGGCACGATGAGCGTGTAGGCTTTATCGGCGGGCACGGCGGCGGCCAGCAGCCAGTGGTTGTGCGTGGCCAGCGCGGCCGAGTCGACGTGCAGCGTGAGGGCTTGGGCGTAAAGCGTTTGGCCGGCCACGGCGGGAAATTCCTGGAGCAGCAGTTTCGGCTTGGGGTTGAGGCCGCAGGCGGGCTCGAAGGCCACTTTCTGGGCCAGAAACATCAGCACGTAGGGCGACGTGGCTTCGGTGATGGCCATTTCGGTGGCATCCGCGTCGGTGGGCAGGGTGTAGGGCTTCACGCCGCCCAGGCCGGTGTAGTAGCTTAGCAGGGCGTTCATCCAGTTGTGCAGGCTGGCGTTGCTGCGCGTGAGGTAGCGGGCGGCGGCGCGGGTGCTGGCCGTGAGGTGCTGGCGCTCGTCTACGGCCTCGTTTACCGCCAGGCCCAGGCCGGTGGCAGTTTCCTGCTTGAGCTGCCAGTAGCCCACGGCTTCGTGGTTGCTGCGGGCATTGCCCAGCAGGGCGCTTTCCTGGAGGGCGAGGTAGCGGAAATCGAGCGGCACGCCCTGCTCCTTCAACACTCTATCGATGATGGGAAACGAGGCATCGGCCAAATCGACCCGCGCCTGAAACGAGGGCTGGTGGCGGCACAGGCCGTCGGCCTTTTGCTGCACCAGGCGCTGCGCTTCCTCACTCAGGACGAGGTGGATGCCGGCCACGTCCATGGCGGCGGGCACGTCGGGGTGCGGGCGGGGGGCCAGCGGCTGGGCGGCCAATGCGCCCGTAAACGTCAATAAAAGCCCCAGCAGCAGAATCGAATTTCGCATAAACAACCCCAGGCCGGCAGCAGCTACCGCAGCAGCGTTCGACCCGGAAGCTACAAAGAACCTGATTTTCGGGGGAAATCCAGCCCGTCCCCCACTATCGGGTCGCTCCAGCGGCGCTTTGCAAGCTATTGGGCGGCAAACTCTGCCTCAGCACCGTAGTTGTAGCTGCAAAAAACAGTTTCAGCCCATGTACACGCTCAGCAGCCAGCAGCCGGTCCCGACATACCCGTTCGAGCGGGACGAGGTGACCGGGAGCAAACTATTCACCCTGCTGCGCTCGGAGGGCGAGCTGACTTACGAGGAAAACCTGCTTATTCCGCATCGCAAGGCGTATTATCTGCTGGTGTTTGTAAAGCATAACCGCGGCCGTCATTGGGTGGATATGAAATCCTACGACCGCAAAGACAATACACTGTACTTCTCCACCCCGAACCAGGTGCTGGTAAAAGAGGCTCCCACACCCTTCTGGGGCACTCACTTCACGTTTACGAAAGAGTTTCTGGCCTTGCAGCACAACGCGGCGTTGCGCGAGTTGCCGCTCATTCAGAATCCTTACAATGGGCACGAACTACTGCTCACCGAAGCCGACGGGGCTTTTGTGGAAGAGATGCTGGCCAAACTGGAGGCCGAGTACGGCCGCCCCGGCGAATGGCAGCACCGCATGCTGAGCGCCTACCTCACGGTGCTGCTCACGCACTTAAGTCGCTTGTACACGGAGCAGTTTACGGGCGAAGAACTCTCGGCCGACCAGCAACTGCTGAGGACTTTCCAGGCCCGAATTGAGGAAAGCTACCGGGAGCTGCATGAGGTGGGCGCGTATGCCTCCCTGCTCCATATTTCGGCGGGCCATTTGAGCGAGGTGGTGAAGGCCCAGAGTGGGAAGCCAGCCATCAAGCACGTCCACGAGCGGCTGGTGCTTGAGGCCCGGCGGCTGCTTTTTTACACCCAGCATTCGCTCAAGGAAATTGCCTTTGACCTCGGGTTTTCGGACGCTTCCTACTTCAACCGCTTCTTCAAGCGCGAAACCGGCGTCACCCCGGCCGAGTACCGCGTCACCATCCGCAAAATGTACCAGTAATACCGCGGAATGGGTGCCAGCCCCGCCAATTGGGCCCGGTAATTTTGTGCTGTTAATCAACTGAAAATCATTGACCATGAAAACCGCACTCATTACTGGGGCCAACAAAAGCATTGGCTTCGAAACCGCCCGGCAGCTCCTGCAGCAGGGCTACTACGTGTACCTCGGCAGCCGCGACCTTGACAAAGGCCAGCAGGCCGCCAACCAGTTAAAGGCCGAAGGCTTCACTCAGGTAGAGCCCCTGCAAATCGATGTAACCGACGGCGCTTCCATCAAAGCCGCCCGCGAAACGTTGGGTCGGAAAACGTCCGTTCTGGACGTGCTCATCAACAACGCCGGCATTCTCGGGGCCATGTCGCAGCCGGCGGTCAGCAGTGACATCAGCATGATTAAAGAGGTATTCGAGACCAATGTGTTCGGGGTGATTGCCGTGACGCAGGCCTTTCTCGACCTACTGCGGCAGTCGCCCGCGCCCCGCATCGTGAACGTGACCTCGGGCCTGGGCTCGCTGACGCTGCACAACGACCCGTCGTGGAAATACTACGCCGTAAAGGGCGCGGCCTACCAGCCCTCTAAAGCCGCCCTGAATGCCTACACCATCATGCTGGCCTACGAGCTGCGCGACTCACCCTTCAAAGTGAATGCCGTGGACCCCGGCTACACCGCCACCGATTTCAACCACCACAGCGGCCCCGGCAGCGTGGCCGATGCCGCCGCCCGCGTCGTGAAAGCCGCCGTGCTGGGTCCAGATGGCCCTACCAGCCAGTTTTTCAGCGATGACAATGCGCCGGAGACGGGCATTAGCCCGTGGTAGCGAGCGGCGGTTAGCTGCTTTTGAACAAATAAAAAAAGGCCGTCATGCTGAGCGCAGCCGAAGCATCTCTACCGCAGCAGTAATCATTTACTATTGCGGTAGAGATGCTTCGGCTGCGCTCAGCATGATGTTCCCTTTGTCTTTTTCGACATTCAAAACCAACTCGCCTACTGCGGGCCGCCCCCACCGCCGGGCGGCGGGCCACCGCCCCCACCGGGCCGGCCGCCGCCGCCATCCGGACGGCCGAAGCCCCGGCCTTCGCCGCGCCCGCCACCTTCGCCTTGTGTGGGTGCTATCACGTTGCCGCTGCGGATGTTATAGGTAAACATCAGCATGAAATAGCGCTGCAGAATATTGGTTTGCACGTCTTCGTAATAGGCGTCGGTCACGTTGCGCTGAATGGAGCGGTTCTGGCCCAGCAGGTCGAAAGCGTACACCCGGATTTCGCCGCGCTGGCCGGGAAAGAGCTTCTTGCCAATACTCGCATTCCAGAGCAGGTACTGCTGGTTGTAGCCGGCCGAAAGGCCCGAGTAGGCCTGGTGCAGTAAGTCGGTGGCAATGTTGATGCCGGGGCCCACAATCCAGTTCAGGCGGAAGCGCGACACCTGCGAGAAGTAGTTGGTGTTGAGCCGCGTTTGCAGCGTGTTGATGACGTAATTCTGATTTGAGGTGGTGGAGGCCGTGAAATCGAGGTTGGCGCTGATGTTGGAGCTCAGCGTGAGGCCGGCCCCGAAAGTGGGCACGCGGGCGTAGTTCAGGCCGCCGTTTACCAGGCCCGGGGTTTGGGTGAAGCCGGCGTTGGCGCTCAGGTTCACGTTGGTTTTGATGGCCTTGATGGGTTGGCCGTAGCTCACCAGCGAGCGCACCGTGTACTGCTGGCTAAGGTTGGTGGGCTGGATGAGCTGGCCGCCGGCGGGCAGGCGCACGGCGGGGGAGCCCTCGGGCGTCACGATGGTGTCGCGGGCGGCCACGATGGTGCGGTTCGAAATCGGGTTCTGGGTGTAAGCCCCCGACAGCAGCGCGAAGAAATTGCTCGACACTTCAGGGTTGGAGGCCGAGTAGCGGATGTTGAGCGAATGCTGAAATTCCTGCCGCAGTGTGGGGTTGCCAATGGTGAGCTGCAGGGGGTTGGAGTTGTTCACCACGGCCTGCAACTGGTTCACGCTGGGCGCGTTGGTGTTGGTGCGATAGAACAGGCGCAGGTTTTTCTGCTTCGTGAAGCGGTAGTTGAACATGGCGTTGGGCAGCACGTTCACGAAGTAGTAGCGCCCGATGCTGGGACGCGGGAACTGCGCGTCGCTGTACAGCTCCGAGTACTGCCCGGCCAGCCCGAAACTAGCCTGGTACTTGGGTGTGATGTGCCGGTAGGTAAGCCCGCCCGACTGCGTCAGATAATAGTTCTGGAACACGTTGCTCAGGCCATCATTCTGCTGGCGGGTGTCGCCGGTGAGGATGTCGTAAGTGTATTTGCTGGAGTTGTTGGGCGCGTAGTTGATGGCGTAGTTGCCCTGCAGCACGTCCTGTTTGGTAAGGGCCTCCGTGAGAGCGAGGTTGGCGTTGATGCTGCCGCCGTGCTGGGTAAGGTCGCTGGCCTGGTTGAGGTTGTTGAGGCGCGAGCCAGTATCGGTGGTTTGCAGCGTAGTGTTGCTGTTGCGCTGGGTGTAGGTGCCGCCAATGGTGAGGCTGGCCGTGCGGCCGGCCTTGGCGAAGCGGTGGCGCAGCAGCAGGTCGCCGCCCGTATTTAACCCCTTGTTGTTGGAGCCGTAGAGACTGTTGATTTTGCTCTGCGTGGTGTCGGCGCGGCGCGTAAGGCCGTCCACGGTGCTGTTGGCATCGTTCAGTTGATAGCTGAAACGGGGGCGAAACAGGATGGAGTTGGCCGAGTCAATCTTGTGCTCTAGGCGCAGGTTGAAGCGCTGGTTGGTGTTGAGGCTGTTGGTAAAGGCGTTCTGGGTGTAGCTGGTACCGGCCGGCAGCACGTACTGCCGGTTGGTGTTGCTATTGATTGTGTTATCGGCCCGGTTGAAGAAATAGCTGGCCGCGAGGTCGGTTTTCTTGTTCCAGGAATTCGAGTAGTTCAGGCCCACGGCATTGGTTTTGGTGATGCCGCCGCTCTGGTTCACCAAGAAGTCGCCGGCATTGCCGCCGTTGCCGCCGCCGCCCTGGCCCCCGCCGCCGCGCTGGCCGCCGCGCCCGCCGCCGCCCTGGTTCGAGTTGCCCACCACCCCCAGCAGGTCTTCGGTGCCGAAGTTCTGCTCGTTCACGTTGTTGCTCTGGGCCAGCACCGACATCCGCTCGTTGCCCTTAAACTTGTTCACGTTGCCACTGGCCTTATAGCGGTCCGGCCCCGCGCCGGCCACCACCCGCCCGAAGGTGCCGTTGCGAAATTCCACCTTGGTCACGATGTTGATGGTCTTGGTCGTATTCCCGTCATCGAAGCCCGAAAAGCGGCTCTGCTCGCTGCGCTGGTCGAACACCTCAATCTTGTCCACCATTTCGGCGGGCAGGTTTTTGAGCACCGCGTCGGGGTCATTGCCGAAAAAGGGCTTGCCATCGACCAGCACCTGCTGCACGTTTTCGCCCTGGGCCTGCACCTTGCCGTCGGCCCCGCGGCTCACGCCGGGCAGCTTGTCAATGAGGTCGCCGGTAGTGGCGTCGGGGTTGGTTTTGAAGGCGCGGGCGTTGAATTGGGTGGTATCGCCCTTCTGCACCGATTGCGCGGCCGCGCCCGTCACCACCACGCCTTTCAGTTGGATGCCACCCGTTTGCAGGGCCAGGGTGCCCAACTGCACGGGCGCGCCGGCCACCGTCACCGTCTGCCGGATTTTCTGGTAGCCCACAAAAGAGGCATCAACCACGTAGCGCCCGGCGGCCACGTTATCGAACTGAAACCGGCCCTCGGCATCGGCCGCCGCGCCGCTTTTGGCCGAGTCGGGCAGGTGAATCAACAGCACGTTGGCCCCGATGAGGGCCGACTGGTCCTTGCCGTCCGTCACGCGGCCGCTCACCGTGGTGGGGGCCTGCGCCCGGGCTGCCTGCCAGCCAATCAGCAGGAAAAACAAGACCGTAAAATGCCGCATAGACTTGGTTAAAACGAGATAGAGGTGTCTGACGGTATTCCGGGGCCGAAGGTTGAGCTGGCCAGTTACTGCAAGCGGCTGCTACTTCTTGCGCAACAGCAGCAGGCCATCGCGCAGGGGCAGAAAAACCGGCTCTACCCGCGCGTCCCGGGCCATCTTGTCGTTGAAAGCCCGCACCAGCGGCGTGTCCTTGTCGCCGGCTTTCAATGTGTGCGCGGGCAGCACCTTGCCGCCCCACAGCACATTATCGACGATGAGCAGCCCACCGGGCCGCACCTGGTCAATCACCGCTTCAAAATAAGCGTCGTTATTCCGCTTGTCGGCATCAATAAAGACCAAATCCCACACTTCATCGACCAGGCCGGCCAAAACATCGAGCGCCGCGCCGATGTGTAGCCGCACCTGCTCCGTGCGGCCGGCCGCCGCCACGTAGCGTCGGATGCGCGCCTCCTTCTCCGGGTCGATTTCGATGGTGTGCAGCAGGCCGTTATCGACCAACCCCTCGGCCAGGCACAGCGTGGCGTACCCGCAAAACGTGCCGATTTCGAGGATGCGGCGCGGGCGGGCCAGATGGCTGAGCATGCTCAGGAAACGGCCCTGCACCGGGCCGCTGCTCATGCGCGGCATCAGGAGCTGCAGGTGGGTTTCGCGGGTGAGTTGGGCGAGGAGCGGCGGCTCGTGCGCGGTGTGCAACTCGGCGTAGCGTTGAATGGGGTCAGTCATTACTGGTGGTTTGGCTTTACCGCAGAGGCTTGCGCAGAAGGGCCGCAGAAGAAAGCCCTCTGCGGCTCTTCTGCGCAAGCATCTGCGGCCTCTGCGGTGAAAAAAAACTCAGGCATAATACCGCAGCCGGAATATGAAAACCTGAAAGCCCGACTTGCCCGGCCCATAGCTGGAACCCACTACCCGGTACAATCCTTCGTACCGATACACATCGGGCCCGCCGTCCTCGGCCGGCACTTTGCGTAGTACGCGCACAGGCTGGTCGGTTTCCTCACTTTTCAGCAAGGCCAGGTTGGTGCCGGATGCAAGCTGGTCCGTCACCTGCCGGCCGGTTTTGGGGTCGCGGCCGCCGTTGCCGGAGTAGCGGATTTCGGGCTCGCCAAATTCGTCGTCCTCGTACTGGCCGGCCAGTACAATGCTTTCGGCTCCCAGCGCCTGCGTGCCGCACACGCCCGCCCGGCGCGGCCGGTGTACGCCACTAAAAGCCAGCTCGATGCGGTTGCGAAAGGTGTCGCCCGGCCGGTAGCTGCCTACGTGGCCAAAAACCGGCTGCCGCATTACTTCCCTTCCGGCACGTATTGCAGCACGCTCAAGTGCTCCTCAGTCAGCACTTCGTTGGCCATTTCCTGCAATTCAGCGGCCGAAACCTGCTCGATTTTGCCAAAAATCTCGCTCAGCGGCTCCACGCGACCCAAGTCCAGCGTGCTTTTGCCGAGGAGCTGCATGAGGCCGCCGTTGCTTTCCTCGCTCATGGCGAGCTGGCCCATTAGCTGGTGCTTGGCAATGTGGAGCTGGTTGGTGGTCAAGGACTTTTCGCGCAGCAGCTTCAGCTCCTTCTGCACCAGGCCCAGCGTGCGATTCAACTGCTTGCCCTCGGTGCCGAAGTAGATGCCGAAAAGGCCAGTATCGGTGTAGGGCGAATACGTGCTGTCGATGGTATACACGAGGCCGTATTTCTCGCGCACGGCCAGGTTGAGGCGCGAGTTCATGCCCGGGCCGCCGAGGATGTTGTTCAGCATGAAAAACGGGATGCGGCGGGCATCGTTCAGCGAGTAGGCCGGGCCGCCCAACAGGCAGTGTGCCTGCGAGATGGGCCGGGTTTCGGTCTGCGACTTGCGCTCGTAGCCGCCCACCGGGCGGCGGGTGCGCGGGCCTAACCGGGCCGGCAGCGGGGCCAGGAATTTATCGGCCAGCTTCTTCACCACCTCAAATGACAGGTTGCTCACCGAACTGAACACCAGCCGGTCGGTCCGCAGCTGCTCCTGCAAAAAGGCATGGAAATCAGCCGTCTGGAAGCGGCTCACGCTCTCGCGGGTGCCCAATATGTTCACGCCCAGCGGGTGGTCGCCGAACACGACGGTGTCAAAATCATCGATGATGGCATCTTCCGGAGCGTCTTGGTACATGCTCATTTCCTCCAGAATCACGCCCCGCTCCTTCTCCACCTCGCGGCCGGGAAACACGGAGTTGAACGTTAAATCGGTCAGCAGCTCAAACGCCCGCTCAAAGTGCGTGCTTAGTAATGCGGCGTAGAAGCAGATTTTCTCCTTGGTGGTGTAGGCGTTCAGCTCGCCGCCCACGGTTTCGAGGCGGTTGAGGATATGGAACGACTTGCGCTTTTCGGTGCCCTTGAAGGCCATGTGCTCCCAGAAGTGGGCCAGGCCCTGCTGGTGCGGGGCCTCATCGCGCGAGCCAATATCGAGCAAAAACCCGCAATGCGCTATTTTAGTGTGCAGTACCTGCTTGTGTAAGAGGCGGATACCGTTGGGATATTCGTGGATGTGATAATCAAGCATAAGTAGGGCAAAGGTACCGTAGCGCGGACTTTGTAGTCCGCGTCCCAGAACAATGTTATTATAAATGGCGCGGGACGAATGGCGCGGGACGCGGACTACAAAGTCCGCGCTACATCAACCGGCAACGTGGCCAGTAGTTGCCCCACCTCAATGCCGTAGGCGCAGCGAAAGTGCCCCAGCGGGCAGGCCGCGTGCCCGTGCAGTCCGCACGGCCGGCAGGCCAGCGCCTCCGTGGTCTCCACCACAACCGAAACGGGGCTTAGCGGCCCAAACCCAAACGCAGGCACGGTGCTGCAAAAAACCGCCGTCACCGGTGCGCCCACGGCCGAGCAGAGGTGCATCGGGGCCGAATCGTTCACGTAGTTCATCAGTGCTCCGCGCATGAGCGCGGCCGAAGCCAGCAGGCCAATTTCGCCGGCAATATTGGTCACGTTGGCGCGGCCGCTGGCTACCGCTAGGCGCTCGCAGGCGGCCACGTCGGGCGGGCCACCCAGCAGGTACACCCGCACATTTTGGGGCAGGGCGGCCAGCAATTCCAGCCACTTAGCTTCCGGGTATTGCTTCGTAAACCAGACCGAAGTCGGGGCCAGGCAGATGTACGGGCCGGCCGTGGTGTATAGCGCTACCGCCGCTTCATCAGCGGTTGAAGGATAGAGCCGGGGCGGCACCAACGGCGTGGGCACGACATCGGTGAGCAAGCGCAGGTTGCGCGTCACCTCGTGGGTACCGTCGCCGATGTGGTGGGGCACACGACGCGTAAAGAACCGGCTCAATGGGTTTTTGGCAAAGCCGATGCGCTCCTGGGCTTTGGAAAACGCCGTGAGGAAGCCCGTGCTGGCAAAGCGCTGCAACGTGACCACGCGGCCGTATTGCGCGGCCCGAATCTGGCCCAGCAAGTCCCAGAGGGCGGCGTATTTGCGATGCTTCTTGTTCCAAATCAACACGTTGCGCACATGCGGGTGGCCAGCCAGCAGGCCTTCGTTGCCGCGCCGCACCAGCACGTCGACGGGCGTGGCGGGCGCGGTCTGGTGCAGGTATTCCAGCAGCGCCGTCATCAGAATAACGTCGCCGATGAAAGCGGTTTGGATGAGCAGCGTGGCGGGCGGGGCAGGAGTCGTGGGCACGGCACGAAATTACGGCGGTTCCGGGCAGCCCGGCGCTACGCGGCCCAGCCGCTACCTTTCCGCTGGCAAACCAGCTCATTGGTTTTTCCGTCTCGGGCTGTAATGACCGGTCAGGTTCGCCGATTCAGCTACTACAACCCTAACCAGCCACCATTTTTCCTTTCCACCCTTTCATTTGTTTGTATGTTTTTAGCGGTTACCGTTTCTCTTTTCTACGGCATTCTGGGCGTGCTGGCAGCCCTGGTGTTCATCCTCTTACTGGCCAAGTCCCTGCTCGGCATCGTCGTTATCGGCGAGTTACAGGTGGGCGTGGTGGCCAAAAAATTCTCGCGCCGCAACCTGGCTCCCGGCCGCCTCGTGGCCTTGGAGGGCGAGGCCGGCTTCCAGGCCGATACGCTGGCCCCTGGCTGGCACTTTTTCCTGTGGCCCTGGCAATATTCGGTCACCAAAGAATTCGTGGTGATTGTGCCGCAGGGCGAAATCGGCCTCGTGGTGGCCAACGGCGGCGAGCCCATCCCACCCAGCCACATTCTGGCCCGCGAAATCGACTGCGACAACTACCAGGATGCCCGCGCCTTCCTCACCAAAGGCGGCGAAAAAGGCCGGCAAATCGGCATGCTCACGGCCGGCACCTACCGCATCAACACGGCCCTTTTCTCGGTTATCACCCAGCGCAACGCGGCCACCATGGGCATGCGCCCCGAGGAGCTGTTCATTTACCGCGTGGCCCCCGACGCGGTGGGCATCGTCACCACGCTCGACGGCGTGCCCATCACGCCCGGCGAAATTGCTGGTCCCGTCATTCCCAGCCACAACAATTTTCAGGATGCCCAGGCTTTCCTCTCCGCCGGCGGCAGCCGTGGTTTGCAGGAGCAAATTCTCCTCTCCGGCTCCTGGAACCTAAATCCGTGGTTTGCCCGCGTCGAGCAGGTGCCCATGACCGAGATTCCCATCGGCCACGTCGGCGTGGTCATTTCCTTTGTGGGCAAGCCGGCCATTGATGTGAGTGGGGCCGATTTCACCCACGGCAACCTCGTCGAAGTGGGTCATAAAGGCATCTGGGCCACGCCGCTCTACCCCGGCCGCCAGCCGCTCAACACCCACATTATGAAGGTGGAATTGATTCCGACCACCAACATCGTGCTCAACTGGGCCGTGCGGACCGAAGCTCACCACTACGACGACCACCTGAGCAGCATCACCGTGCGCTCGCGCGATGGCTTCTCCTTCAACCTCGACGTGGCCCAGATTATCCACGTTGCCGCGCTCGATGCGCCCCGCGTCATCTCCCGGGTAGGCTCGATGAAAAACCTGGTCGACCATGTGCTGGAGCCCATTGTGGGCAACTATTTCCGCAATTCCAGCCAAGAATTCACCGTGCTCGACTACCTCACCAACCGGGCCGAGCGCCAGCGCGAGGCGTCGTCATTCATCCGCGCCGCGCTGCTCGACTATAACGTGCAGGCCGTCGACACGCTCATTGGCGACATCGTGCCGCCGGCTCAGCTCATGACCACCCAAACTGACCGGAAGCTGGCTGAGGAGCAGCGCAAAACCTACGAAGTGCAGCAGGCCGCCCAAACCCAGCGCCAGGCCCTGGTGCGCGAAACCAGCATCGCCGACATTCAAAATTCCCTCGTGCAAAGCGAGCAAGGCGTGAACATTGCCGAGCTCCAGGCCAATGCCCAGGTGAAAAAAGTGCGCGGCGAAGCTGAAGCCGCCAAGCTCCGCGCCGGCGGCGAAGCCGAAAGCACCCGCCTCCGCGCCATCGCCGACTCCGAAGCCACCCGCCTGCGCGGCGTGGGCGAGGCCGAAGCCATCCGCGCCATCGGCAATGCCAAGGCCGAAGCCTACCGCGTGGGCGTCGAAAGCCTCGGCACCCGCGAGTTCACCGGCCTGCAGCTGATGCAGATTATCGGCGACAACAAGGTGAAAATAGTGCCCGAAGTGCAGGCCAACGGCGGCGGTACCGGCGCGGGCGGCGGCCTGGTCGAAGCCCTCATCGGCCTGCTGGCCCAGCAGCAAACGGCCCAATTGAGCAACCCCACCACGGCCGCCCCCGCCGGGGCACCAGCCAACGCCGAAAAGCCAACACCTCCTTCCGAATAAAATCCAATTATACAAAACAGCCCCCAGCGCTGCCCCAATCCTTATTGGGAGCAGCGTTGGGGGCTGTTTTATAATCCTGCCGGTACAGCTAGGTCAACTGCGTGGGCCGGTTCACCACTTCTTCCAATGAAATCAGGGTTTCGGTGCGCTCTATGCCGTCAATCGGCTGAATGCGGTCGTGAAGCACGTCGCGCAGGTGCTGGGTATCGCGGCACACCAAGCGGGCGAACACACCATAAGCGCCGGTAGTGAAGTGAATACTCACCACCTCCGGTATTTCACGCAGCTGCTGCACTACGCTGGTGTAGACCGAGCTTTTCAGCAGGTAAATCCCCAGGAAGGCGCTCACACCGTAGCCAAGCTTTTGGTAATCAATGCGCAGGGTGGCACCCTGCACGATGCCCAGCTCCTCCAGCCGGGCCATTCGTACGTGTACCGTGCCGCCCGAAACGTTGACTTTGCGGGCGATTTCGGTATACGGCATTTTCGCATCCTGAATCAATAAGTTCAGGATGTTCCGGTCGGTGTCATCAAGTTCGTAATTTCTGGCCATTTTTTGCGGAAAGGAGTTGGAGAGTGTGTCGAATTAAACGCTAAAAATTAAATTTATTGCAAAGTTCCCGTTAAATGAAAGAATTATTTGCATCATCTAACCAATCAACTTACATTTGTCATAATCCTAGGCAGAAGGCCACGGTGCTAAGTAAGAACCTACTAGTGCTTGAAACAGGGCTGATATTTCGGTAATGTTACACGCTAAGTTCTTCACAAAAGGAAACCTCCTTTTGTTATGGCCGTGGTTGGATACGGAGGAGAAGAGGGGAAAACGAGGCCGCGCATCTGGGTGGGTGCGCTCCTCACACTTGTGAGAGGCGGCCTCTGGGTGGGGGCCGCCTCTTCGTGTTTTCAATCGTTTGGGGTTTGTTGCTGCTACCGCCACAGGACTATCCAACTGATTTTCAGCGCGCCGCCACCGGGCCGCGCTGATTGCGAAACTGCTTCGAGCCAGTTTGCAGGAAGGCGCTGAATTGCGCCACGTCGGGCTCATAGGCAATAGGCGTGACCAAGGGCTTATTGGTTGCATCGTCGGCATCCAGAATCACATAGTAGGGCTGCGCATTGATGCCGTACTGCGTTATCTGGAGGTCGGCGTTCTGCTTGCCGAGGGTGGTTTTCAGCTGGTTATCGTGGGTGGAGGTGTACCACTCATTTTGCGGCAACTCGGTTTTATCGTCCACGTACAGGGCCACCACCACGTAATCGTTGCGGAGTTGGGTGAGCACTTGCGGGTCGCTCCACACGGTGGCTTCCATCTTGCGGCAGTTCACGCAGGCGTGGCCGGTGAAATCGACAAAAATGGGTTTGTGCTGGAGCCGGGCCACGCGCTTGGCCTGCTCCAGGTCGAAGTAGCCGTCGAGGTTGTGGGGCAGTTCCAGGAAGTCGCCGAAGCGGGGCATTTCGCGGGCAGCGCTGGCGCTGGTGGCCACGGCGGGCGCGGTACCGCCTTCAGCCGATGCCACCGAGAAATCGTGCTTGCTCTGGGGCGGCAGGTAGCCGGCCAGCAGCGGCAACGGCGCGCCAAACAGGCCCGGCACTAGGTACACGGTGAAGGCGAAGGCCAGCACGGCCATCAGCAGGCGGCCCACGCTGAGGTGGTCGAGGGGTGAGTCGTGCGAGAGGCGAAACTTGCCCAGCAGGTAGAAGCCCAGCAGCGCCGAAAGCACAATCCAGAGCACAATGTATACGTCGCGGTTGAGCAGGTGCCAGTGGTAGGCCAGGTCGGCGGTGCTCAGAAATTTCAGGGCCAGCATCAACTCGATGAAGCCGAGCACGACTTTCACCGTGTTCAGCCAGCCGCCGGAGCGGGGCAGGCTTTTCAGCCACGACGGGAAGATGGCGAACAGCGTGAACGGCAGCGCAAACGCCAGCGAGAAGCCCAGCATGCCCACGATAGGCGTAATCCGCTCGCCGCGCGCGGCCATGCTCAGAATGCTGCCCACGATGGGCGCGGTGCACGAAAACGACACCACCACCAGCGTGAGGGCCATGAAGAAGATGCCGGCCCAGCCGCCTTTATCGGCCTGCGCATCCACCGAATTCACAATCTGGTGGGGCAGAGTAATTTCGAACAAGCCCAGGAACGAGAGGCCGAACACCACGAAAACCACGAAGAAAATCAGGTTCGGAATCCAGTGCGTGGCAATAAGATTGGGGCCATCCTCGCCTAGCAACACCGACACGAGCACGCCCATCAGCACGTAAATACCGATAATGCTGGCCCCATACACCAGTGCCTTAAGGATGCCGCGCTGGCGGCTGTCGTTGCCGCTTGTGAAGAGCGAAACCGTCATCGGCACCATTGGAAACACGCAGGGCGTGACCAGCGCGGCCAGTCCGAAGGTGAAGGCCAGCAGCGCGAAAGCCCACAGGCCGCCGGCTTTGTTCACGGGGTCGACAGCAGTGGCAACGCTGGCCACGGCGGGGGCAGGCGCTACTTTGACAGCGTTGGCTTCGGCCGGGGCAGCGGCAGCTGGTGCGGCGGCCAGGGCTGGCGCAGTATCAGGACCAGTTACGGCGACGGGAACAGCAGCGGTTGCGGCGGGAGTAGCAACCGTTGCGGCCGTAGCGGCGGGCGTGGTCGCGGCAGCCGGAGCGGCGGCGATGGACGGGGCAGCAGAAACCGAAGCAGCGGGCGATACAGCCCCGGTGGCTTTGGCCGGTGCAGCGGCTGTGCCGGTCACGGTCAGCGGGCCGAATTTTAGAGTTTCGCTGCCGGGCACGCACTTGCCGTCGACGGTAGTGCAGCTTTGGTAGTCGGCATCGGCCGCGATGGTGAGCGGGCCGGGCTGGAGGATTTTGATGCGCTGGCGCATCTGGCCGGTTTTTTCCCAAAAGGCTACTTCGCCCTTGAAAACTTCGTCCTGCTCGTGGTGCGATTTGATGGCTTGCAACTTGCCCACCAATTCATAGGCCGGGCTGGGCTTGAACTTGAGGGTGAACACCACAGGGCCGACCTCATCGCTGAAATCCGAGGCATAGAGGTGCCACTTATCGTCGATGCGGGCGTTGATGATGAGCTCGACTTCCTCGCCCACTTTAGCGGTGGGCTTGCTTAGGGCGGTGCTTAGGTGGGTGGGCGTGAGAATCTGGGCGGTAGCTGAGCCCATCAGGCCCAGCCAGAGCAGCACCACAGGCAGTATCCGAAAATTCTTCATTAGTAGTTGAATGACGCGTTATTATTTGCCACGCCTGGCTTCTTCCTAAGCGGCAAAGGGCCGCTTTTGGGGCAGTTGCAGCGGTTACACTGGTTGGGTAGTCGCCGCGACCTGCTATTTCTTACACCCGCTTCAGGGCACAAAATTACGCCCCGGTGAATGACAAACCGGTGAGTTAAAAGTTCAGCACGCCAACCACCTGCGCCAAACTGCGTACTTTTGACCTACAAAGGCTCCCAGACCGACCGCGTCGCGGGGCCGCCGACATGGGTTTAAAAATACTTTTGACCGTTTTCCTGGTTTTGGTGAACGGCTTTTTCGTGGCCGCCGAATTCTCGCTAATTCGCGTGCGCCTTTCGCAGTTGGAGATTAAAGCCAAGGAGGGCAGCCGGCTGGCCGGCCAGGCCCTGGGCGTGCTGCACAAGCTCTACGATTATCTTTCGGCCACGCAATTGGGTGTCACCATTGCATCGCTGCTGCTGGGCGCGGTGGGCGAAGAGCTGTTCACCGAGATTTTTCTGGGCTTCCTGCCGCGCTTAGGCCTGCCCATTTCGGCCCTCACGGCGCACAGCCTGGCCGTGGGCATGGGGCTGATTGTCCTCACGTTCATGCACGTTTTGTTTGGCGAGCTGTTCCCCAAGGCGCTGGCCATTCAGCGGCCCGAGGCGGTGAGCCTGGCCCTGGTGCTGCCGTTGCGGGGCTTTTATTTCATCACCCGGCCTCTCACTTGGTTTCTCTCCAAAGCCAGCAACCTGCTGTTGGGCGCGGTGGGCATCCAGAATGTGCATGGCACGGAGGCGCACACGTCGGACGAACTGCGCCTGCTGCTCGACCAGAGCAAGGAGAGCGGGGAGATTCAGGACTCTGAGCACGAGCTCATTGAGAACGTGTTCCAGTTCAACGACCGTATGGTGAAGCAGATTATGGTGCCTCGTACCAAGCTCTCCGCCCTCGATTTGAACGCGCCCGCTGAGCAGCTGCTCGACGTTATTTTCAGCGAAGGCTTTTCGCGGATGCCAGTTTACGAGGGCAACATCGACAATATCGTGGGTGTGCTCAACGTGAAGGACCTGCTGCCCATCATCCGGCGCGGCGAGGCCGTGGACCTGGCCCGCATCATGCGCCCGCCCTACTTCGTACCCGAAACCAAGAAAATCAACCGCCTGCTGCGCCAGTTTCAGCGCAAGCACATCATCATGGCCATCGTGAGCGACGAGTTTGGCGGCGTGTCGGGCATTGTGACCATGGAGGACATCATGGAGGAGTTGGTGGGCGAAATCCAGGACGAGTACGACAACGAGGTGCCCGTGGTGGAGAAAGTGGCCGAGGACGAATACCGCGTGAATCCCGCCACGCCCATCTCCGATGCCAACGAGTACCTCCCCTACCCCCTGCCCGAGGGCGAGGACTACGAAACCGTGGGCGGCCTGCTCAACGTCATCTACGGCAGCATTCCGGAAGTGGGCGACGTGGCCGTGCTCGACCCCTACGAATTCCGCGTGCTCCAACGCTCCCGCCGCGCCGTGGAGCTGGTGCAGCTTCGCATCACCACCCCGGCCGAGCGCGAAGGGCCACGCGGCGAGCTGAGCGACGAGGTGTAATTCCGTTATAAATTTAAAAGCAAAAAGCCCGTTTGATTACTCAAACGGGCTTTTTGCTTTTAACCCTGAAGCCAACTGGCGTAGGTTTGATAATTGGCGGCGGTGCGCTTCAAGCCTTCCCGCTGGGTTTCCGTCACGGGCTTGATTTTTTTGGCGGGCACACCGGCGTAGAGAAAGCCCGGCTCGCACACGAAATTTTCCAGCACTACGGCCCCGGCCGCGATGATGCAGCCGGTACCCACCACGGCGTGGTCCATCACGATGGCTCCCATGCCGATGAGCACGTCGTCCTCCACGGTGCAGCCATGCACCAGCGCCCGGTGTCCGATGCTGACGCGGCTGCCGATGCTCAGCGGGGCCTGCTGATAGGTGCAGTGCAGCACGGCCCCGTCCTGGATATTGGTTTCGTCGCCGATGCGGATGCTATGCACATCACCACGAATGACAGCCGTGAACCAGACGGTGCAGTTATTCCCCAACACCACATCGCCGATGATGGTGGCGTTGTCGGCGATGAAACAGTCGGCGGGAATGGTGGGCGCGATGCCGTGAACGGGGAGGATGAGGGCGGGCATAGAACAGAGTGTTAAGGGCGGGGTAGAGACGCATATTTGCGTCTTGTCGTTGAGCGGTGACGGACGGACCACACCCAAATGGCGCGGACGACGAGACGCAAATATGCGTCTCTACACCCCAATCAGGCGCTTCCAGGTCCCCTTTTCCCAGTTATACTTGAGGGTGCTGGGCAGCGCCTGCCAGAAATACTTGCTGGTTTCCACCGCGAAGCTGGGCTGCATGTAGCAATTGATGGTGCAGCCCTCGCAGGCCGGCAGGCGGCCTTCGAGGGCGGCCAGGCGCTGGGTTTCGGGCGCGTTGTAAAGGTCGTACAACTTGCCGTCGATGGGGAATTTCTGCTCGCCGAGGTGGTAGCAGGGCAGCACCAATTCGTTGCTGGGCGAGATGACCAGCGTGGTGCTGGCGGCCCGGCACACCGGCGCGGCCACGTGGTTGCCGCCGTCGCGCCGCAGCTCGATGAAGGCTTCGTTCAGGTACACGCCCTTGCGCTTGCCGAAAGCGGAGAGGTAGTCCAGTTCCTCGGGGGTGAGCTGTTCGCCGGTTTCCACATCGCCGTATTCGAAGGCGGGATTGAGGATGAGGACGAGGCCGTTGGGCTGGGTGATGTCGCGGTACACGGCTTCCAAATCCGCCAGGTTTTTGCGAAAGACGGTGAAGAGGATATCCGGCCGTTCGCCCAGTTCCTTGGCTACGCGAATGCTTTCGAGCACGAAATCATAGCAGGCCACGCCCCGGCCCAGGTCGTGCGTGTCGCGGTCGGCCGAGTCGAGCGAGAAGTGCAGCATATCGACCAGCCCGCGCAGCTTCTCCGCGTTTTTGGGATAAAGCAGGCCATTGGTCGTGACGGTGGTAATGAAGCCCAGCTCCCGCGCCAAGGCCAGAAACTCGGGCATTTGCCGGTGCAGCAGCGGCTCGCCGCCGGTGAAGTCGATAACGGACACGCCCAGCCGCTTGAGGTCGCGCAGGTTGCGGTCCACGTCTTCGAGCGTGATGTAGGGCGAAGGCTTCTCCCAAATGTCGCAAAACGCGCACTTCGCATTGCAGCGGTACGTGACGTAGTAGTTGCAGAGGACGGGGTGCTTGACGAGGCGCATGGCGCAAAGGTACACGCGGGCCGTAGCGCGAACTTTTAGCTCGCGTCCCCGCGCCATTCGAATGGCTTTAACGGCGCGGGGACGCGAACTAAAAGTTCGCGCTACTAATGCGGTAGCTTGCCCCAGGCGGCGGGGTCCCACTCCGTGGGCGTGGCCGCCAGCGCCTCAGCCGTAGCTGCCCCGAAATGCTCCTGGTAGTAGTTGCAAAAGCCTTTCAGCGGGCAGCGGGCGCAGTTCGGCTTCAGAAAAAAGCAAATCTGCTGCCCGTGCCAGTAGTTGTGCTTGTGGAAGTTGAACAGCGTTTCGGCATCGGCCGGCAACAGGGCCAGCAGCACGCTATGCGCCTTCTCCACCGATACTTTCGGCCCCAGAAAACCTACCCGCTGCGCCACCCGATGCACATGGGTATCAACAGGCAGTACCGGCTTGTGGTAATTGAATAACAGCAACAGCGAAGCCGTTTTCAGTCCGATGCCGGGCATTTCCGTCAGCCAGGCCATGCCTTTTTCCGTGGGCCAGTCGGCCAGAAAATCAAGGTCGAACGGCCCGCCCGTTTCGGCCCGGATGCGGCGCAGGATTTCCTGAATGCGCGGGGCCTGGGTATCGGGCCAGCGCGTAGTCCGGATGGCGTGGGCCAGGTCGGCGGTGGGCGCGGCCTCCACGCCGGACCAATCGCCAAAGGCTTCCAGCATACGGTCGTAGGCCAGTTCCTCGTCGGCGTGAGTGGTGCGGTGCGAGAGCACCGTGGAAATGAGCTCCCGCATGGGTGTGCGGCGCGGTTCGGGCGGCAGGTGGCCGTAGAAATAGTCTAGAATCTGATGGTCGGCCCAGGCTTTTTCGGCGGCGGGCGAGGCGTAGGTAGCGTCGGGAGAAGGCATGGCAGGGTGTACCGGTTAGCACGGGCCAGGGTTGCTACGGTGGCGCTTTGCTCCCAGTCAGGCACAAAAAAACCGGCAACCACAGGCTGCCGGTTTTTCAATTTTTGCTGTGAAGCAAGACGATTACAGCTGGCCTTTTTTGGCGGCCTTCTGCATTTTGTCGTTGGCGAAGATGGCTACTTCTACGCGACGGTTAGCGGCTTTGCCAGCGGCGGTAGCGTTGTCGCCCACGGGCTGGGTGGCACCGTAGCCGGTGGCCGTGATGCGGGCCGCATCCACGCCCTGGCCCTGGATTTCGTTCGACACCGCTTGGGCGCGACGCTCCGAGAGGGGCTGGTTGATGGCATCCGAACCCGAGCTGTCGGTGTGGCCTTCGATTACAACATTGGTATCAGCGTATTTTTTCAGCGTGGTAGCCAGCTGGTCAATGTTGCCAGCAGCTTCTGGGGTCAGGCTCGACGAGTTGGTGCCGAACAGGATGCCCGAAGCGAAGGTAATTTTGATGCCTTCGCCTACGCGCTCAACTTTAGCACCTTCTAGGTCACGACGCAGCTCAGCAGCTTGCTTGTCCATTTTGCGGCCGATGAGGGCACCCGCCGTGCCACCTACCACAGCTCCGATGATGGCACCTTTGGCCGTGCCCGACTTACCGCCAATCAAACGACCGGCAACGCCGCCAGCCACCGCGCCACCCAAACCGCCAATGAGGCCGCCTTTGAGGGTTTTGCTCATGCCTTTCGGCTTATCCGTCGAAACGGTGGTAGACTGGGCCTGGGCAAAGTTGTTTACCAACAGCAGCAGGGCCAGCAGGAACGTGAGGGAAGAACGAAGAAATTTCATGTTTAAAAAAGGGTTTGGATAAAAAAGGCCGGCGAAAAGTCGTGGCTTGTGAATAGGCCGGCAAGTACGCTATTTGCAACCACCTTGCCAAACTATTCAGGCCCAACCAAAGCCCCTGCCCGACCAACTACCCGGCGCAGCCCATGGGCCACAAAAAAACGGCTCTACCACCAAGGCAGCGCCGTTCCCTGAGCCATATGCACCGGCGGCGCCGGCCCAACGGCTACTTCTTGTTGTGGTAAGCATTGTAACGGGCCGGGTCCTTTTTCTTGTCCTTATTGCGGCCAATCAGGCCCCCACCGATGACGCCGGCCGCTCCACCAATCAGGGCCCCCTTGCCGCCGCCAATCACGGCTCCGGTCACGGCACCCGCGCCGCCACCAATGGCGGCCCCTTTGGCCTTGTTGCTCCAGCCCTTTTTGGGCGTTTGGGCCTGGGCGCTACCAGCCAACATGAACAGCGCAATAATCAGCAGGAAATACGATTTGAAGGTTTTCATGACGAAATCAATTAGAAAATGAAAACGAATTACAAGGTTTAAACGAGGGCTAATTCGCCGGGGTTGTGCCGCCGGCAAGATTATTCCAAGGCACAAAACGTCAATGAAATAAATAAAAAAAGCCGCCAAAAAAGGCGGCCTTTTTCAAACCCTGTTACGGGCATTTGTTCCGTTAAACAGCTGGCTATAGCACCAACATTGAAGCTTACAGACGGCCTTGCTCGGCAGCCTTTTTCATCTTATCGTTGGCGTAGATGGCAATTTCTACGCGACGGTTGGCCTGCTTGCCTTCCATCGTGGTGTTGTCGCCCACGGGCTGGCTCGAACCGTAGCCCTGGGTGGTTATGCGGCTCGACGAAACCCCTTTGGCGATGGTCGAGTTAGCCACGGCCTGGGCCCGGCGCTCGGACAGGGGCTGGTTGATAGCATCCGAACCTGAGTTGTCGGTGTGGCCTTCCACCAGCACGTTAGTGTCGGGGTACTTCTGCAGAATGGCAGCCATTTTGGTGATGTCCGACTCCGAAGCCGGACGCAGCGTGGCCGAGTTGGTATCGAAGAGGATGCCCGAGTCGAAGGTGATTTTGATGCCTTCGCCTACGCGCTCAACTTTGGCGTTCTGCATGTCCTTTTGCAAATCTTCGGCCTGCTTGTCCATTTTGCGGCCGATGATAGCGCCGGTGGTACCACCCGCAGCAGCCCCTACGATAGCGCCGATGGCCGTGCCTTTGCCGCCGCCCAGCAGGCCGCCTACCACGCCGCCCAGTATAGCCCCGCCGCCCGCGCCCAGCAGGCCGCCCTTGGCCGTTTTGCTCATACCGGTTTTACGGGCTCCGGTTCCGTTGTTAGTCGAGAGGTCGGGCTGCGTGGAGCTGGCTTGCTGCGAAGTGGCGCAGGAGCTGAACAGCAGTACGAAAGCCATCAGAACAGAAAGAAGGGATTTGGAGGTGTTCATGTGAAAATGAGGAATTGGTGAGGTTGTTTTCGGCCCTTATACGGAAAAACCCGCTCCGGGGCCGGAAACGGGATTTTCAAGAAGTGTGCCGAAAATGAAAAAGGGCTGTGCTTTATTGCTGGTGCGCCTTGGTGGTGGCGCGGCGCGGCGCGGGGGCGCTGGCGACCGCCGCTGGCGCGGGCTGCAGCATGCCCAGCAAATCGGCCAGGCGCTGCTTCAGCTCGCGGCGGTCCACGATGAAATCGAGAAAGCCGTGCTCCAGCACAAATTCGGCGCTCTGGAAACCCTTGGGTAGGTCCTTGCCGATGGTTTCCTTGATAACGCGCGGGCCGGCAAAGCCAATGAGCGCGCCGGGCTCGGCAATGTTAAAATCGCCCAGCATGGCAAACGAGGCCGTGACGCCGCCCGTGGTGGGGTCAGTCAGTAGCGACACGTACGGAACGCCGGCTTCGCTCAGCAGGGCGAGCTTGGCCGATGTTTTGGCCATTTGCATCAGCGAGTAGCCGGCCTCCATCATGCGCGCCCCGCCGGAGCGCGAAATCATGAGGAACGGCGTGCGGGTTTGGCGGGCGTAGTCGATGGCGCGGGCAATTTTCTCGCCCACCACCGAGCCCATGGAGCCGCCGATGAACTTGAAATCCATGGCTGCTACCACCAGCGGCTGGCCGGCGCTTAGTCCGTGGGCGGTCCGCACGGCGTCTTTCAGGCCTGTGTTGCGCTCGGTAGCCGCCACGCGCTTGGGGTACTCCTTGGTGTCCACAAAGTGCAGCGGGTCGCCGGAGGTGAGGTTGGCATCAAGCTCCGTGAATTCGCCTTGGTCGAAGAGAAACTCGAAGTAGTCGGCCGCATCGATGCGGTCGTGGTGGTTGCAGTTGCCGCACACGTACAGCAGGCGCTTGTGCTCGGCCATGGTGGCCACGGTTTTACATTCGGGGCACTTGTACCAGAGGCCGTCGGGAGTCTCTTTTTTCTGGTCGGTGGGGGTCACAATACCCTTTTCTACGCGCTTGAACCAGGCCATATTTAGTTAACTAGTAGCTGCTAGCGAGAGGCTATCGGCTTGAATTTTTAGGTAGGAAAGCCGCCGGCTTCGGGCATACGGCGGCCATTTGGGGGGTGCCAAAGATAAGCCATAACTGCGGCCTTGTTTTGCAAATTGCTTTGCGGCAGCAGCCTGGCGCACGGTGCATCGGCCGGCGGCCGGCGGGCGGAGCAACGGGTGTGTTCAAACGGTGCGGCCAGGCGGTTCGTTCGCATTCCCCTTTGCGCAGGTTCCAAAACCCACCCGGAAGGCCCCTGTACTGGGCCAGACGCGGGTTAGGCGCTACCTTGCCTCGCCAACGCGGCCGGGCAGTCCGGCCGCCGATGGCCCGGCGTTGCGCCTTTTTATCCCCGTGAAAACCTTCTCCCCCGCCCTGCTGGGCCTCTGCCTGCTGGCCGCTCCGGTGCTGAACAGCTGCGTAACGGCCAAGAAATACGACGACCTCAGCGCCCGTCAAAAGGCCGATGCTGAGGGCAAAGCCGCCGTCGAGCGCCAGTACCGTGGCGCCACCGCCGAGCTGCAAAAAGCCAGCGACGAGCTGGCCCAACTCCGCCTCACCCAGAAGCGCCTCGTGACCGACTCGGCCGAAACCGGCAATGCCTACCGCAAAACCCGTAGCCTCTACAACGAGCTGAATAACAGCTACGATAAGCTCCTCAAAAACAGCGACCGGGAGCTGGCCAATAAGTCCTCCGACTATAATAAGGTAGCCAAAGACCTGGCCCGCCGCGAAGCCGAGCTGGGCGACCTCGAAACCACCCTCCAGAAAAGCAAAGCCAACAACGACCGCCTCGCCGCCGACCTGCAAACCCGCGAAGTCCGCCTCACCGAGCTCACCAAAGCCCTGGCCGACAAGGACCAGGCCGTGGCCGACCTGAAGGCCCGCGTGAGCAAGGCCCTGCTCAGTTTCAACAGCAGCGACCTGCAAGTGAAGCTGAAAGATGGCAAAGTGTACGTGTCGCTTTCGGAACAATTACTGTTCAAATCAGGCTCCACTAAAGTGGACCCCAAGGGCCAGGAGGCACTGAAAAAGTTGGCCACCGTGCTCCAGGAGCAGAAAGACGTGAACGTGGTGGTGGAAGGCCACACCGATAACGTGCCCATTCTGCGCGGCACGGCCGGCATGACCGATAACTGGGACCTGAGCGCCCTGCGCGCCACCGAAATCGCACGCCTGCTTACCACAGCGGGCGTGTCGCCGGAGCGCGTCACGGCCTCGGGCCGCAGCCAGTACGTGCCCGTGGCCCCCAACGACTCGCCCCAGAACAAAGCCATGAACCGCCGCACCGAAATCATCCTCACGCCCAAGCTCAACGACCTGTTTCAGATTCTGGATGGGAACTCCAGCACGCCGGCTCCGGCCGGGAAATAAACCCGTGCGCTTCAACTCAAAAAAAGCCCGGGCTGAATCAGCCCGGGCTTTTTTGATAATTGGTTTAGTCGGTCAGAAAACTTACGTATGCCCGACTACCTAGAACGACACGTTGACGCGGCCGAAGTAGAACGAGCCGTTGAAGCCGAACTGGTTGGAGCCGTAGGGGAAACGGCCGCGGTTGGTGCCGTCCAGAGTGGAGTAGGCCAAGCTTTGCTCGTTGTTGTTAGGGTCCTGGTAGAGGCGGTCGGGGTAGACGTTGAACAGGTTGTTCACGCCCACGCTCAGGCCGATGTTCTTGATAACCTGGGCACTGATGGTCAAATCCGTTACCCATTTGGCCGAGAATGTCTGGTCGATGAACGAGCGAGTGGGGTCGGCGTCCTTGGTCTGCACTTCACCAAAGCGCACGGTGCGCAGGTTCAGGCCGAAGATTTTGTAAGTGTAATCGGCGCTGAGGTTGATTTTGCTGCGGGGCTGGCCGTTTTCGAGGCGGGCGCGCTGGGAGCGGTCAAACAGCGTGTTTTGCAGGCTGGGGTTATTGTCGATGGTACTGGAGCTGTTGAAGCTGCGCACCACGGTTTCGTTGAAGTTGGCGGCGGCCGTCAGGGTCAGGCGGCTGTCGGGACCCAGGGTGAGGCGGTCGTTCGCCACAATGTCGATGCCCTGGGTGCGGGTATTCACGGCATTGGCGAAGAACTGCACGCCCTGCACCGGGTTCTGGCCGGGGCGCGGGTTGGCCGTGAGGATGGCGGCCACCACCGGATTATTCCGGCTGAACTGCGACGAGAGCACGATGCGGTCGCGGATGTCAATCTGATACGCATCCACGGTCAACGTAATGGTTTTCAGCACGCGGGCCGTGAGGCCGAGGCTGTAGTTGGTCGATTTTTCCTGCTTCAGCGAGCCAATGCCGAAGGCTTTGGTGATGGCATCGTCGTTGTTGGTAGTCAGCACTTCACGCAGCTCGCCGCTGGTGAACTGGGTGCTGGAGTTGGTGAAGTAGCGCTGCTGGAGCGAGGGTGCCCGGAAGCCGTTGCTGAGCGCCCCACGCAGGGCCAGGCCATCGAGAATGCTGTAGCGGGCGGCCACTTTGCCGCTCACGTTGGAGCCGAAGTCGCTGTAGCGCTCGGCGCGGCCGGCCACGTCCACCAGCAGCTTGTCGGTCAGGTCGCTCTCCAAATCGACGTAGCCCGACACGTTGTTGCGGCTCTGGTTCAGCGCATCAGTCGGCCGGTAGCCGGCAAAACCCTGCGAGCCGGCGGCAGCGGGGCTGCCGTTCACCTTGCGGTCGCCGAGAATGTAGGAACCGGTTTCGCCGGCATTAATCTGGAAATTATCCACCCGAAACTCGCCGCCAAACGCCACGTTCAGCGTGGCCAGCGGGCCGGCTTCGATAAACTTGCGGGTGAAGCCCAGGTTGGTGGTGTTCTGCTGGAAAGCCAGCTCGCCGGCGTAGAAGCTCGTGGGGCTGGTGCCGGCCGGCAGCGAGGCGTTCAGGGTATTGTTAATGTTGTATTTAAGGGCGTTGCGGCCGTAGGTGTTGCTAAGGTCGGCGGCGAAGCCGAACACCTTGCCGCGCAGGCCCACGATGGCCGAACCATCGTTCACGGTGCTGTTGATGAAGGGCAGAAAGCCGTTGGGGTACAGGCTGGCATAGGTCTGCGAAACGGCCGTGGGCAGGCGGTAGAGCGCCCCCGACGAGCCCGTGCGGCGCGTGAGGCCGCCCGCAAAATACGCTTCGAGCCCAATGCTGGGGGCCAGCGTGTAGGCCGCGTTCACAAAGCTGCCGTAGGTGCGGGTATCGGAACTGCCGACGCGGATATCGCGGCGGTTGAAGCCGTTCTGAGCCACCAAGGCATTGTCGCGGGTTTTCAGGTCGATTTTCTGCTGGTCGGTGAGACCCGCGGGGTAGGCTCCGCCGCTGGTGCCCAGGTAAATGAGCGGGGCCGTATCGAGCCCGCTGCGGTCCACGTAGCTGCGGTTCGAGAACTGGCCGCTCACGTTCACAAAACCCCGGTGATTGAGGCCGAAGCCCAGGTTGGCATCGGCCTGAAACAGCTGGCCGTCGCTCTTGGCAGTCTGGCCGGTGGTGCTGCTCACGCTGATGCCGGTGGTGTCGTCCTTCAACTGAATGTTGATGACGCCGGCAATGGCGTCGGAGCCGTACTGGGCCGCCGCGCCGTCGCGCAGCACCTCAATCCGCTTGATGGCGGCGGGCGGAATCACGTTCATATCGGTGCCCACCGAGCCGCGCCCGGGCGTGCCGTTGATGTTGACGAGGGCCGAGGTGTGGCGGCGCTTGCCGTTCACGAGCACCAGCACTTGGTCGGGGCCGAGGCCGCGCAGGGTGGCGGGGTCCACGAAATCGGTGCCGTCGGTCACGGTCTGGCGCGTGCTTTGGAACGAGGGCGCGATGTAGGTCAGAATCTGGGTAACGTCGGTCTGGGCGTAAGCCTTTATTTCGCGGGCCGAAATCACGTCCACCGGCGCGGTAGTGAGTATGTTGGAGCGGCCCTCGGTGGCGCGCGAGCCGGTGACCACCACTTCGTTCAGTTCGGTCTGGTTGGCGGCGAGGCGAATTTCGAGGGTCGTGCGGCCGTTCAGTGGCACGGTTTGGGTGAGCGAGCCCACGGCGGAAAAGACCAGCGTGGCCGCGCCCGGCACGTTATTGAGGCTGAAACGGCCGTCGCCGTCGGTGCTGGTGCCGTTGGTAGTGCCTTGCTCCAGCACGGTCACGCCGGGCTGGGTCTGGCCGGTGGCGTCGAGCACGCGGCCGGTTACAGTGATATTTTGAGCCCAGGCGGCGGCGGTGTTCAGCCACAGGAACAGCGCCACTAGCCCGATTCGGGTAGTTGTGGGGTGTATCATACTAAAAAGGGGAAGTAAAAAAGGGGTTGCGGCAACCCTAAAAGCAGGTTTTCAGCCGGATTAACCCAGAAAAAAGAAAAGCCACGGTGTGCTCTGGCCAGAGCGGCCCACGAAGCAGCTCTACCTGGCAAGGCACCAATAAATTCAATAAATACTATATACCAGAAATACCCAACCGGGTTGCTCCACACGCCACCGGCAACGCGGCGGCTACGGCATCGGAGTCAGGCACCCGCTTTTTCCTAGTCTGGCACTCAGCCGGCCGCCCGCCTGCCGGCTAATGCCCTATCCTAACAACAACAGCAACAGCACCCTACAGCAGCCGCGCACAGGGGTGCGGGCTGGCTGGCAAGGTTCGGAGAAAAGCTGGTGGGGGCCAGCCGGTTTCCCAATGGGGAGGCGACTGTGAGGAATTGTATCACGGGGCAAAAAACTAAAACCGGACTACCGGGCCACGGTCGCGGCCGGAATCGAGTGGGTATAAGCGGCAGGCGCGGCAATTGTTTACGGCCGCGCTTTTTTCGCCGACTGCTGTTACGTGATGGATGCTGCCAGCGCGCGTCTGCGGCGCACGGCCAGCAGCAATAGCCTGCTTTACCGCTCCCACCACCGCGAATTGAGCGGGCCGGCGGCTACGTCTACGCGCTGGCCAGGGGCGGGCAGCAGCAGCGGCACCTCGGGGCCGGCGGCTTCGAGCAGGCGCTGCACCGGCTGCTGCCAGGCATGGAAAGCCAGGTTGAACGTGCCCCAGTGCAGCGGCAGCAGCGGGCCGCCGCCCAGCAGCCGGTGGGCCGCCAGGGCGTGGTCGGGGCCCATGTGAATATCGGCCCACTCGGGGTCGGAAGCCCCGATTTCCAGCATCGTCAAATCGAAGGGACCGTAGGCCTCCCCAATCTGCCGGAAGCCCTCCTCGAAGGGGCCGGAATCACCGCCAAAAAACACCTTGTGCGTGGGGCCCAGCAGGCACCACGAGGCCCAGAGGGTATCATTGCGCGTCAGGCCGCGGCCCGAAAAGTGGCGGGCCGGCGTGGCCGCCAGCGTAAAATCGTCGCCCAATTTGGCCGTTTCCCACCAGCTGAGTTCGGTGATGCTGGCGGCGGGCACGCCCCAGCGGCGCAGGTGCGCGCCCACGCCCAGCGGGCAGAAAAACGGTACGTCCAAGCGGCCCAGCACCCGAATGGCGGCCGCGTCGAGGTGGTCGTAATGGTCGTGCGAGAGGATGATGGCGTCCAGCTTCGGCAGCTTGTCTAGGGGCAGCGGCGGGGCAAAAAACCGCTTCGGCCCCACCAGCTGCGAGGGCGACACCCGCTCGCTCCACACCGGGTCGGTGAGGAAACGGAGGCCGTCGATTTCGAGCAGCATGCTGCTGTGGCCCAGCCAGGTGGCGCGCAACGCAGCGGCCGGCACGGGAGCAGCCAGGGCGGCGGCATCAGCCCGGAAGGGACCAAGCGGCTTTTTGGGCTCCCGCTCGGCTTTCTCAAACAGCCAGCGCTTCATGAGCGCGCCGTAGCCGGAGGGCGGGCTCACGGTGGTGGGCACGGCATTTTGATAGATTTTGCCGTGGCGAACGGCTTGCAAGCGGGCGGAGGCTACTGGTTTCATCGAAAGCGTAGACGCAGTGACGGCCGCAATGTTTGATGCAGTGCCGGACTCACTTGGCTAAATAGCAGCTTTCCGGTCCGGCACCAACGTCAGCACTCGTCCCAGGTGTAATCCGCTGCCGCTCATTGCAGCTGCGCTTGCAGTACGGGCAACACCCGTTCGGCCCACTGCCGCATCTGGGCCTGGGAATAGTGCAGGCCGTCGCGGGTGAACTGGCTGCGGTCGGGCGCGGCGGCGCGGGTCAGGGGCGTGATGTCAATGTAGGCCACGCCGGCCTGACGGCATTCGTCCTGCGCCACAGCGTTGAACTGGTCGATTTCCTGGCCGATAGCCGCCGCATCGCCGTCCTGCTGCTGTCCAAACGGCGACTGGCCCCAGTCGGGAATGGACAACACCACGACCCGCCCGGGCCGCCCGCCCGCCAGGCCGATGGCCGCCCGCGCCAGCCCCCGAAACGCGGGGCGGTACCGGGCCACGCCCTGCCCCCGGTACTGGTTGTTTACCCCAATCAGCAGCGACACCAGCCCATAGGTCGAGGCGGGAGGGGCATCGGCGATGGTGGCTTGCAGCTCGGCGGTAGTCCAGCCGGTGCGGGCAATGATGGTGGGCGGCTGCACGGCCAGGCCCTGCTGCCGGGCCAGCGCCGCCAGCTGCACAGGCCAGCGGGCCGCCGCCGCCTCGCCCTCGCCGATGGTGTACGAGTCGCCCAGCGCCAGAAACGACACGCCAGGCACCGCAACGCCGGGAGCCGGCGGCGACAAGGCGCAACTGTTGCAGCAAAAAATCAGAAAAGTAACCAGCAGCGGGCGCAGCGACATCATAAAGGCAGTTTGGCGGTAAGCGGCACACGTACGCCACGCCGCCCACTACAGATTGCCCGCGCCCGCCCTACTACCCCATCACGGCCACCATATGCAGGGCAGCCAGGGCCAGCGCCTCATCGCCGGCCACCTGAGCCCGCTCCCGGGCCTCGGCCGCGCTCAGGCCCTTGGTGAACAGCTGCCACGCATCGGCTGGGGCCAGCGTGAGGGCGGCGGCCGGCGGGGTGGCCCCAGGCGGCTGCAAATACCAGCCCCCGGCGGCGCGGACCAGCTCCCAGGGGCCGCCCGCATTCCCGCTGATAACGACCTGGACGCGGGTGCCCACCGGCGCGGCCACCGCCCGGTAAGCGTGCGGCAGCCCGCGCATCAGGGTTTCGGTGAACGGCCGGAACAGCGCCGGCTCCATCAGCGGCACGGGCTGGCCCACGGCTGCGCGGATTTGCTGCTGGTGATGCCACTTCTCGGTGTAGTCGCGGGCAATGTGGAACCAGTTCAGCGACGCGCTTTCGCCGGCCCAGGCCACCGCAAAAGCCGCCGGAGCCCACAGGTCGAGCGTGTTCAGGTACGCCGTGTACTCGGCCCCCGACTGCGCTAACAGCTCAATCAATACCGCCGGGCTGAGGCGGCGAGCCGCCCGCACCCAGTCAGCATTCAGCCGGTTGAGGTAGGCCACGAGGCCGGCGTAGCTGGTATCCGCCGGCGCTTCGCCAAAGTGGCCGTCGCGCAGCATGGAGAGCGTGCGCAGGTTGCCATCGAGCAGGTGAGCGGCCACGTCCTGCACCGTCCACTCGCGGGCCAGGGTGGGCCGCTGCCAGTCCCCGGGCGCGAGGCTTCGCAGCAGCTCCAGCAGCAGCCGGTCCAGCTCCGGGAAGAGCGGCAGGGTAACGATGGGAACGGGCTGAACAAGTACCATTTTTCAATTAACTGATAAAAAAGAACGTCATGCTCATCTAGCATCCGCGTGGCCGAAGCACCTCCACCGCAATAGCAAATCCAATCGCAAGAAAAGAATTACTACCACAAGCGAGGTGCTTCGGCTACGCGGACGCTAGATGAGCATGACGTTCTTAAGGCCTTTTCAGAGCCTTTGAGAATTATTACCCGATGGCCTGGGCCAAATCCGCAATCAAGTCCTCGGCATCCTCAATGCCCACGCTCAGGCGGATGAGCGAGTCGCTGAGGCCCGATTTGCGGCGCTGCTCGGCCGGGATGCTGGCGTGCGTCATGGTGGCGGGGTGGCCGCTCAGGCTTTCCACGCCGCCCAGGCTCTCGGCCAAGGTGAAGTATTGGAATTTTTCCAGCACGGCAATGGCGTCTTCCTGCTTATCGCCTTTCAGGATGAAGGAAAGCATGCCGCCAAAGTCGCGCATTTGCTTGGCCGCCACCGCGTGGTTGGGGTGGTTTTCGAAGCCGGGCCAGTACACTTTTTCCACTTTGGGGTGCTGGCGCAGGTACTCAGCCACGGCGCGGCCGTTTTCGCAGTGCCGCTGCATGCGGATGTGCAGGGTTTTGAGGCCGCGCAGCACCAGGAAGCAGTCCTGGGGGCCGGGCGTGCCGCCGCAGGCATTCTGGTAGAAGCTCAGGCGCTCGTGTAGCTCGTCGTCGTTCACCACCAGCGCGCCCATCACGGTATCGGAGTGGCCGGCCATGTACTTGGTGAGCGAGTACATCACGATGTCCGCGCCCAGGTCCATCGGGGTTTGCAGGTAGGGCGTGCTGAACGTGTTATCGACGGCCAGCAGGGCACCGCATTCCTTCGCCACGGCCGAAGCGGCGGCAATGTCGATGATGTTCAGCAGCGGGTTCGTGGGCGTTTCGACCCAGATGAGCTTGGTTTTCTCGCTCACCACGGCGCGCACAGCCTCCATGTCGTGCATCGGCACGAAGTGGAATTTGATGCCATACGGCTCGTACACTTTGGTGAAGAGGCGGTAGCTGCCGCCATAAAGGTCGTTGGTGGAAATCACCTCGTCGCCGGGTTTCAGCAGCTTCATCACGCAATCGATAGCGGCCATGCCGGAGGCGAAGGCGATGCCGTGCTTGCCATTATCGAGCGCGGCCACAGCGGCTTGCAGCTGCGAGCGGGTGGGATTGTGGGTGCGCGAGTACTCGAAGCCCATGTTTTTGCCGGGCGAGGACTGCACGTAGGTCGAAGTCTGGTAGATGGGCGTCATGATGGCCCCGGTGGCGGGGTCCGGATGCACGCCGGCGTGAATGGCTTTGGTGGCAAATTTCATGGGTGAGCTATAGAAGTTGAGGGGCCGGATGGGCCGGCGGCAAAGGTCGGGGATTAATCGGAAACGGCCGGCCGGCTCTGCCCTGTCCGGCAGCTTTCGCCGCCGGGTGCCCGGCCCCAGCCCGCATTTCTGCGTACTTGCAGCGCGAAACCCCGCCGACGGATGGAGGGGCTTCGCCCTTGGCCTATGTTCCGATTGCTGCGCGAGCTTTTCCAGAAAAACTTCTCCACGCTGCTTACCATGTTTCTGCTGGTGGCGGTGCCGCTGCTGGGCTCGGCTTCGCTGCTGACGCTGCTGTATGAAAAGCAGGATTTGCTGCTGCACCTCAGCCCGGGGCAGGCGGTACTGTATTTCGTAGTCATTGCGTTCACCATGGCGTTTGCCCTCACGCCCACCACGTTCGTGGCCATCGTGACGGGCTATTATTTTGGCTGGGCGGGGCTGCCGGGCATGGTGCTGGCCTACGCGCTGGCCGCCGCCATCGGCTACGAGCTGGCCAAGCGCCTCGACCACGGCAAGCTGCGCCACTTCCTGCACCTGTTCCCCAAAGCCGAGGCCGTGCTGGGCGAGCTGCAAAACCAGAGTTGGCAGCTCATCCTGCTCACGCGCCTCTCGCCGGTGCTGCCCTTTGCGCTCATGACGTTTGTGCTGGCCATTGTGGGGGTGCCACGCAAGCGGTTTCTGGCGGCTTCGGTGCTGGGCATGCTGCCGCGCAGCCTGTTCTTTTACTGGCTGGGCACCAAAGCCTCCGATGTACTGGCACTGCTACACGACCCCGACGAGGGCACCCTTAGCAAGCTGGTGCTGGTGGGGCTGGTGGCGGCATCGCTGTTCGGGCTGTACTACGTCTTCAATAAAGCGCTGCACCGTGCGCTACGCGGCAGCGCCACCGAAAACCCGCAAAAATCTCCGACTGATTATTAGCCACTTGCTGCCGCCCACGCATTTTTCTTCCCCTAAAAAGTGCGCGTGGCTTGCACCGCCGCTTTTTCTCCTCTTACCTTTGTGCTCCCAACACGGGAAAATGGTTGTGTAGCTCAATTGGATAGAGCATCTGACTACGAATCAGAAGGTTTAAGGTTCGACTCCTTACACGACCACAGAAAAGGCCTCTAGCAATGCGCTAGAGGCCTTTTTTTATTCATGAGTATGCTGAGAGTATAATTCAGGGGCGAGAGGTTGCTGATTTCCTCTGTTACCTGCTTGTTTCTTTTGTGGCCTGAGCGGGTTTTTACCCACCTTCCCCTACTTTCTCTTTTTCGTCATTTGCTCTTGACGATTTCAGCCGCCTTAATACCACCTCAGACCTGGGCACAGAGAGCAGGTAGATGGCAGCGCTCAATACGTACTTTAAACAACTGATATTCAGAGCACAAAAACAATGGAGGTAACAAAAGCGGGGCTAACTCCTAATCTTGGCATTCTCACACGTTTTTCTTACGCCGATGACCCTGAGCCTGACTCCTTCTGAATTACAAATTGTCACTGACCAACTCGTAGCAGCGTTTCTCCCAGTATTCCATAAAGCTGTACAGAAGGCATCCAAAGCGACGGATGAGGCATTGGATTGCCTTACGGTAGAAACTACCGCTAAGCGCCTCAAATGTGACCCCAAGACGGTCCGCAGGTATATCAAAGATGATAAACTGAGGGCCTCCAATTTCGGGACCCTTAAGCGGCCAGTTTGGAAGGTATCGGAAGGGGATTTGGCTGATTTCTATCGAGCGCACCGCAGGTAGCAAGCCCTTACGGCCTGAATCATATATATAATCCGCCCAGGTACTGACTAGAGGCCAGCATTTAGCTACAGTCCCGCGCCCCTGGGCGTGGGATTTTTTATGTGTACCATAATGGCCTTTTACTCTCCCTTTTGACCTCTAAAACGGCCTATTACGCAGGCTCCTGTACTTACCCCCGGCACCCCTTTACCCCCTCCGGCCCCTCCTGCCGGCTACTAAGCCCCAATACAAACATTCGTATCTTCTTATGTCCCATAAAGTAGTCGATACCCTTAAATTTCAGGGGACCGCACTTGCACTATACACCATATTTTTTGCACCTGGAAATGAATCGTTGTTTTTTCAGTCCAAAACCTGCGGATTTGTTTTCGTGGTGAGGTGAAAAGATTTAATGTTTGGGCAACTGCTTACAAACATGGGCCTATTTACGGGCAAACCCCTACCCATGATAGCAGGCACCTACACATACAACAACCTCAAGCAAGAGCTAAAACCCACGGACCGGCACAGCACCATTTATTCCCTGTGCATAGGAAGAGCCAAGCCCTCTGTTTTTGTCAACTACACTGGCAAAGCAGAAGCTTCGGTACCCCGGCCTGCGAAGACCCTGGACACAGAGAACGGCACCGTCTACGTTTTTCAGGTAGATGGCAGCCGCTACTTCTTCGAAGTCCCTGACCTCACAGCAAAGAAATCTACCATCAAAGTCTACAAGCTTTCACCCCGACCGCACGACATCTCATAGTGCAGTCCGCCTCATAAATGAGGAATCATAACCGAATACCCGACGCCATGCCCTGACCCGCTACGTCGGCCTTTGCCCCCCTCACCCCTCACTTGATTCAGTTTGACAAAGCAACCATACTCCTGCGCTCGCTCGACCCCATCACAACCATCCACAAGCACCCTGATTGGGATATAAAATCACGCAAGTCCGACATGCCTACACTGGCAGGGACAGGCGCTGAGAACGCGGAAGCCCACCAGCTCATTTCCTACCGGTATAGCACTCCCAGGGAGCAAAGAACGTCGAAGCTACCTCACCACTTTGCACCCTCGAAATACCCAGGGTTGCATGATATAGAAATTGACATGATAGCGCAGACGGTGAAAATCACTGTCACCAGCAAACTGCTTGCGGACCCCCGGCAAATGCTAACCCTGGGTAACTTTTACCAGGTTTGGGACGCTATCAATGCTACCAACCTGCTTACGATAGACGGAAAAGCTGCTCAGGCGGCGGCGGGGTTGTTAAGTGGCGATACAACCGTTGATATTCAAATGCTGGCCTTCGTGGCTTCATACGTGCGGGTAGTCGCCCGCTACTACACTGGTAACACCTACAGGCCCATTCCCTACGGTCCCAACGTGCTCTGGCAATCAGTTGCGGGAGGTAAGCGCAACAAGCGCAGCCTGACCTTCTATGATAAAAGTCAGGAGTCAAAAGACGCTCACAACTTTAGCTCCAATACTCTGCGATTAGAGCTACGCCTGACGTCCCTAGAAATGCTGCGCAAGTACCTGGGTCTTGAAAACAAGAAATTCATCCCGTTGGAGTCAGCATTAGCAGCCCAGGTGAATCCAGTTGCAACTGCATTTCAGGAAATCCTTGATGGAATTCAGTTAGACTTTGTAATAGCTGCTAGTACAGCTACCCTAGCGAACGCCACAGGCGCTAACCGAGCAACCATGTTTCTCGCTGAGTTAGACACCCGCCAAGAGGGTATTTTCCTTGTTTTGCAACGGGCAGGGTTTAATCTTGACACAATCCGGGTCAGGCTCAAAGGGGACAAAAACGCGAGCCGCCTGCTAGCTCCTTACCGGAAGATGCTCACGGATTGGATTGCTTTTGCTCCTTATACTTGTCAAGACATTGCCCTCCTTCGTGAGCTTATAAGCAAAGTCCTGCCTTCAAGTGACCTAATTCAATCCTTACCTAAGCTAGATTCAAATGCCCAGGCTTAAACACGACACCCCCCGTAAAAATCGATACCTGCGGTGTTTAATCACTGAAGGCATGCTCAAGAGCTTAGAGAATCATTGCAAAGAGGTCAGAAAATCGAAGTCAAAAATGATTCGGGAGCTATTAACCTTTCATTTAAGCCTTTAACGGTTCATTCACCAGGTAATCTAGTGCATATGCAACCTAAATCTATTAGTAGGGCAACTAGAGGGTCATTAGTAGAGCAGGTTGGCCCCTCTAAGGTATAACATGCGTATATAATCGTCAAGAGCAATTCCTTAACTGGAATTGCTCTTCTCATTTGAATCAAAAAGCCCCTGAGCTTCAAAGAGAGCCTTTAATGAATAAGCCCCTGTCTTTCAACTACAAGCAATTCATTTCGAGCAACAGGTTTGTTAAAAGTCAGATTTATCAGCCCTTGTCCGCCCCTCTTAATAAAACTTTCACCCCCTTTTACGCCCCTTTATTTTCTGATTCCGTAACAAACACCGTAACTTAGCGTCATGAATCCAGAAAATCAGTCTCATATCGACCCCGAAAGCCTAGAAGGGCCTGACCTGGATATTGTCTTGCGCGCATTGAAAGAGGCTTTAAAGTCTACAGAGGAGCGCCATGATAACGCTTTAGGTAGGCTGACTGAGGCAAAGAGGGCAGTAGACCTGATTCAAGTAGAAGCTGACGATGCCCTTAAGGAGCAGAAGACCTTAAAACGTCTAATCGGGAGCAGGCATCTGTTTATCAGTTTTACTTATGCGAATGACGAGGACAGCCTAGAGTCTCCCGGTAACACGCATACAGAGTCAGAATCCAACAACGAAGCTCCTGGGTCTACATCAAATCAGGAGGCTGCCACAAACCAAAAAAGACGTCTTAATGTAAGGGGCAAGTTGGTATCCTTAATAACGAATGCCCAAAGGTTTCAGACTACCCGAGAAATATATGACTTGGCTTGCGCAGAGTTCAACCGCGACTTGCCTCTTTCAACAGTAAATGGCAGCTTATCGATTTTGGTTGAGGACGGACTTCTCCACAGGTTCCCTTCAAATGAGGAAAGGACGAGTTTATATGGTCCCCCTGAATGGTTTATAAATAATAAACCCAAACAAGAATACATGCCTGGGCAAGCCCAAAACCCGCTTTTTAGCGCAGATGGAGCTGCTCTAGGAGATGCCGAAAATGATAGAGCAGAGCCAATGAATTCTACAGGGTCTAACACCCAGGAGGAGACAGAGGAGACGGACAACTTTTAATAAACAAATCGGCCCCTGTTGAAGCAGGGGCCGATATAAGGAAAGGGCTTTCTTATTGGTAATCCATCTAGACGGTTAAGGGGTCCAAACCCATAGCCGGGCCTACTGATAAGAAAGAGACCTGGCTTCCAAACCCAGGTCGTCCCTACAATATTGTTCTGCTGAGTTGAGACCTCAGCAGAACATTCTGGACTGCTCCCCCACAAGGTGTGTGGGGACAACGGTCCGGTCACCCTCTTAACCCCATCAGCGCCATGAGAAAGCCAGATGAAAGCCAAGAGTATATTTATACGCCATACATCACTGTAAAGGGCAAGCGAATATACCGAAAAGGCGGCGGCGTGTTTCGAATTCCGGTAAGCCGGATGAAGAAACGCTAGCCGACTGCAAATCAAAACCTGCGATTCAGGATTTGATTAGAGCACCTGAACAGTGCCTTGAGCACTGGTAAAAACGGCAAGAGGGGTCATTATGCTCACGCATGGTGGCTCCTCTTTTCAGTTTGCAAAGCTACGAAAAAGCGGGGATTTTCTAAAGATAGATACGTAGGGAATTGAAAGTTAATACGAAGCATAAATAATTGGATTCCGTACCCAGGACCTCATTTTGTTTCTTAATGGTGGTAATGTTGTTACAGCATTTCCCACCGTGCAGCAAAATCGGCTACAGCATCTTTTCGCTTCTCGGCCTGTCCCATATATCTCTGGAATGCTACCAGCGACTTATGGCCGCTTAGTTCCATTGTTTCAGGGATGCTGTAGCCCATGCTAAGCAGGAGGCTACAAAAAGTTCTCCTGCTACTGTGCGAGCGAATGTGCAGGTGCTTGGCTTCCCACTTCTCAACTACAGTATCACGCTCCATTGTAGTAATCATGATTTTTTCCTGCAAGCAAGGAAGGTCGGCAACGATTTCAGCTAAGTACTGGTTGAATTTCTGGTTGCTAATAGCGGGCAAGGTGAAGCTACCGTTTTCGGCATCTGCGTAGATGTCAAGCACCGCCTGAGCCTGGGGAAATATTGGGATTTGGCGGGTTTGGCCTGTTTTTTCCTCTCTGATATTGATATGCTTCCCCTGGACATGGTGAGACCTCAACCGGATGAGGTCACCGTAGCGCAAACCTGTGAAAATTTGCAGCACCTGCATATTACGCACATCGCCTAGACGGGTATTAGGGAGCAGGGGCAAGTCGATGAGGGCCTGTATTTCTGACTTGCTCAGCACCACAGGCCGTGCGAGTAGTTGCTTATGCAAAGCCTTCACCTTTTCCCGGTTGATGCCTGGTGCGTCATGCTCAGTCAAAAACTGTTTCAGGAGCCGCACGCGCTTAGCAAGTGTCGAATTTTGGTAGTTAAATTCTTTCAGGAGCCAGTTTTGGAAGCTGTCGATTTCTGCGTTGGAAATAGTGCTAAGTAGCCAGGTCTTACCGTTTGCCTTTTGGTATGCTCTAATATTGGCCAGCAGGGTCCGGAAGTTCTTCCGGGTCGCTTCTTGCCACCGAGTACGACCCTCAAGGTAATTGGAAAGCATGTCTACCAATTCAGTTTCCGGTTGTGCCGCTTCCGCTTGGGCTACCGCAGAAGCTCCCATGTGGGCGTTTAACTGGTCTACCGTTGGCAACACGTTGCCGTTGCTTACATAAAGCGCCGTGACTGCCTCATTCAGGCCGCTCAGTACTGCCTTTAGGTGGTTATTGGTCTTAGTCACGTTGGCAGTACCATTAGCCCGCACAAGCTTGCTTTTGGCGTCCCAGTACTTTTCCGCCACTTTGACCCCGGTTGAAATGCGCTTAATCCTGGGCTTGTTGCTATACTCAGCAACAATGGTGTATTGACCGTCTCTGAGATTCCGGGCAGCGAGGTAAGCATTCATTGGGGTGGAGCCTGGGCTAAGTAATTGGTGTCACAATGATACGACTACTTTTCATATTGAGTATGCCTTGAGTATAATTCAGGGGTAGAAAGCAGAGGAAATACCGGACCTCACATTATATAAAAGTGCCTCAAAACGCGTTTAAAGGGAATTTAATGAATTATACGTTACAAAGGTTGGGGTCCTTACATGACCACTAAAAACCCCATTCACAGGCTGTGAATGGGGTTTTTGCTTTTCCATCGGACGGGATATCGGACAGTCAAGCCTGACCGGGGCTGAAAAGACAAAGTTTTTTCGAGCTTCTCCTTAACTGATTACACTTTTGCTTTCGCCAAGAGAAAGTAGTTGCCAACCTATTCTTTCGGCACTTGGAGCCACTTCCTGCTTGGGGTAGCTCTTTTTTGTGAGAGTCGTAGCCTGCGGCTTTTGCATCGGGTGATTCTTCTCCTTTACCGCAGATACGATAGCGCTACGCTCCGGCTGCGCTTAGCGGGCGTTCAAGGTAGCGCGGACTTCCTGCTCTGGTAGGTGGGTGTAGGCGCATAACTCCTGAATGGAAACCAAGGTGCGGCTGGGCGTGGGCCTGGGACCCGAAGCGACGGGCGGCGGGCCGGGCGGCGCGGACTCTGGAAGTGCGGGGCCGTAGGCGTATTCACGCCGAAGCAGTGGCGCAAATTCAACTACAAAAACAGCATGAGCAAGACGACTATAATGTATTCATCAACTGCCCCTTCGACAATAATATAGGAGCCCCTCTTCTATGCCATGGTGTTTACCATCCACCATGCTGGCTTCATTGCTCGCTAAAAAGCCCGGAAACGCATAATATATTAGCCAGAATATCTTGTACATTTGGACCAAGCGGTTTTGTTCTACTCCGGTTCATCCCGAACACCTCCATGTCTATCCTGTTTCCCGAGTTTGAATACGATATTTTCATCAGCTACCGGCACAACGACAATCTATTTGATGGGTGGGTAACAGAATTCGTGTCGCGTCTCCACAAGGAGCTCGCCGCATCGATTAAGGAGCGACTCACCATTTACTTCGACAAAGACCGGGCAGACGGGCTGGGCGATAGCCACCAAGTGGGCCCCAGCCTGGCGCACCGCCTGCGCTCGTTCATCTTTATTCCCCTGATTTCGCAGACCTACTGCGACACGGAGCGGTTTTCTTGGCAGCACGAGTTTCTGCCTTTTCTGCAGCAAGCCGGCCACGACCGGCTGGGGCTGTCGCTCCGCTTGCCCAGTGGCAACTACGGGTACCGGGTGTTGCCGGTGCGCATCCACAACCTCGACCCCGCCGATGTGCAATTGCTGGAACGCCACCTCCACGGCCAGCTCCGTACCATCGACTTCGTATACCAGGACCTGGGCGTGAACCGGCCGCTGCGGCCGAAGGACGAAGAGCTGCCTCGTCTCGCAGAGAGCCTGCTCTACCGCAACCAAATCAACAAAGTGGCCAACGCCATCAAGGAGTTGTTGGCGGCCAGTAAGTTGCTCCCGCCTCCGGCCCCCGGGGTAGTCCTGGCGCCTAGCGTTGCCCCCGCGGCGCTGGCTGCCCCGCCAGCCGGTGCCGGCCCGGTGGTATTTCTGGCCTGGACTTCGAAAGAACTGGCGGCCCGGCGCGAGGAGTTGGCCCTGATGTGCATGAAAGCTGGCATGCAGGTGGTGCCGGCTATCGACTGCCCCTTGGACGAAGAAAAGTTCCGGACGAGGACCCGCGAGGCCCTGGGCGCAGCCACCTGCGCGCTGCACGTGTTGGGCAACGAGTTCGGCCGCCGGTTCGAGGACGACGAAGAGTGCTCCTTTCCCATGTTTGCCTACCAGGAAGCCCGCCGCGCCACGGCCGAGCAAGCCGGGTTCCGGCAGTTTATGTGGTACTGCCCCGACGAAAGCCTGGCGGTGAAGCCCGCGCAACGCGACTTTGTCAACAGCATCCGCAACGAGCTCACGGAGCGCTGCACTTTCACCAGTGCCCCGAGCGCCATGCAGCTGGTGGAGGACCTACGCAGCACGCTGGGGCGGGTGGAGCCGGCGTCCGAAGAGGTCGAGAAAGAAACGGATATCTTTTTCGTTTTCAACGAGCTTGACAGCGAGGAAGCGAACCAGATTACCGACCGGTTGAGCGAGGAATTCCCGTTGGAAATGCTGACCATCGAGCCCGACAGCGAGGACTTGTACAAGGAAATAACGGTCCGCAACATACCCAAAAGCAAGCTGGCCGTGGTGTACTTCAAGCATAGCGCCGACTGGGCCTTGCCCTTCGTGAAGCAGGTGTGGCGGCTGGTAGGCGGCGCTGGTTCGAACACGCCCATCCTGTTTGTGGGCGAAGACGACCCCATGCAAAACCGGATGCGTACCTTCAAGGCACCCCGGGTGATATCCCGCATTCAGCCACACCGCGGCGTGAGCGACGAGGTGCGGCGCGTGTTGCAGCAAATTAACGCCGGCGCGTAGATGGCCGATATTGACGACTCCCTTTCCTCGTTGTTTGGCAACGAAGAGCCGATTTGTCCTTACACGGGGCTGCGCACCTTCACCGAGGACGAGGCCATTTATTTCCGGGGCCGGGAAAGCCACGTCGCCAAGTGCCTGGATTTGCTGGCCGCTCAGCGCTTCGTGATGATTACGGGTGCCTCCGGCGATGGCAAGTCGTCGCTGGTGTTTGCCGGGCTGCTGCCCGAAGTGCGGGCGGGCTTTCTGCGCGCGCGCTACAGCAGCTGGGCCGTGGCCACCTTCCGGCCCGAGCGCAGCCCCCTGCGCAACCTGGCCCAGTCCCTGGCCACGGCCCTGCGGGTGGAAAGCAGCGCCGCCGCCATCGAAACCGAGCTGGAACAGGGCTTTTCGGCGCTGGTGCAGCTCTACCAGGCTTCGCCGCTGTGCCCGCCGGCCACCCTGCCCGAAGGCCTGACGCCGGCCGAACAGCGCCGCTATCAGTTGAAATCAAGCAACCTGCTGGTCGTCGTCGACCAATTTGAGGAGTTCTTTACCAACCCCGAAAACTACACCAAGGACGGCCCCAACGCGGCGGCGCAAACCGTGGTGAACCTGCTGCTGGAAACCACCCGGCTGGCCCAGGCCGAAAACCTGCCCATCTACATCGTATGCACCATGCGGTCCGACTTTGTGGGGCAGTGCGCCGATTTCCGGGGCCTGATTGAGCAGGTGGGGGCCAGCCAGTACTTCGTACCCCGGCTGCTGCGCCACGAGTTCGTGGAAGTCATCAGGGAGCCGGCCCTGCTCAGCGGCAATCGCATCAGCGAGCGGCTGGTACAGCGCCTGCTCTACGACATCCGCAACGGGCAGGACCAGCTGCCGGTGTTGCAGCACGCGCTGCGCCGCATCTGGCTGGCGGCCGACGAGGGCCGCGAGGAGATGGACCTCTTCCATTACGCCATGGTGGGCGGGCTGAGCGATGCCCTACCCGCCGCCGACCAGACGCGGTTTGACGCGTGGCGCGCCACCGTACCCGGCCCGGAGCAGCAATTCCTGCTGGCCCACGCCTCGCTGCGCAACGTGCTCGATGCCCATGCCAACCAGCTGTACTACGCCGCCACCAGCCTCTACAACCAGACCTTTGAGCCGCCGCTGCCGACGGGCACCGCCGAACGGGTGATTGAGCAGACCTTCCGAATGCTCACCCGCACCGACGGGCAGCGCGTGGTGCGCAACCGCCTGACGGGGGCCGAAATCACGGCCATTATCAACGACGAAGCTCTGCCCTGGCCGGTGGTGTGCCGCATTTTACGGCCTTTCCGCCAGCCCGGCACCACCTTCCTGTCGCCGCTGCTGGGCGAGGACGACGACGACCGGGCCGTGCTGCCCCCCGACGCGGTGCTGGACATCACCCACGAGAGCCTAATTCGGAACTGGGACCACCTCGCCCAGTGGGCCGTGCAGGAGGCCGAAGACGTGCGGGTGGCGCAGGATTTCATGCAGCAAGCCAACCGCTGGCAGGCCAACGCCGAAAACCCGGGCTTCCTGCTGCCCATTGGCCCCTACACCTACTTTTCGCAGTGGCGCCGGCGCAAAAAAAGCCTTTCCAGCTGGCTGGCGCACTACGTGGCCAGCGGCAGCAGCACCGGCCCCGAAGCCAGCCACCGCCTGGCACCGGCCGAGGCCCAGGCCGGTGTGCTCACGCGTTTTCTGGAAGCCAGCCGCCGACGCCTGGTGGTGCCGCTGCTGGTGGCGCGCTACGGCATCGGCCGCCTGGCGGCCGTGGTGCTGCTGCCCTTGCTGCTGGCGGGGCTGGGCTGGTGGGCGTGGTCGGCGCGCCAGCGGCAGAGCGACTACGTCGCGTATTCCATTGTCGAGGAGCGCACGCCTTTCCTGGAATCCCCTTACGAGTCGGTCGATGACAAAGCCCACTTCCTAATCCAAACCGACCGGCTGAAAAACGTGGTGTACCGGCCCTGGTTCGGCGGCCGTGCGCCCGAAGCGTACGCCTTCCCCCGAATGCTCGACGCGCTGAAAGACGATAGCCTGGCGCTGGACATTGAGCTGAGCATGTATTCATCGAATACCATGGAATATGATTCCGTGGAGCGGGAAAACCCCTACACCCGGCGGCTGCTCTTCGACCTGAACCACCGCCTGGGCCAGGCGGCGCGACATCTGCCCTCCACGGCAGCAGTACCCATCAGCGCCCGGCAGCGCATCGTGGCCGTGTACACGGCCCGCCTGGTAATGGCTCTCACCCACTATTTGCTGTGCGTAGAGCAGCAAAAAGCTGGAATAGTGGAGCCGCTGGCAGCGCGGCGGGCAGCCATCCAACGCCTGACCGCGATGAAGCTGCTGCTGTTGGGTCGCTTGTACACTTACGTTCGGCAGGAAGCGGAAGCAGCGGCCGGGCCGGCGCCCAGTCCCGTGGAGTTTGGCTTTTGCCTACGGGTGTTGCTGGGGCAGGGCGATTACCAGCCAACGGAGCTGGCTTTTCTGGAAGGCCTGAGCCCTTTTGGCAAACCCGCCACCCGAGCGCAGTTTCGGCGTTTATTCCCGCCTCGGCAGGTGCTATATGCCAACGATGGCAGCATTCCTCACAGCGGCGGCTACCTCAGCAGCGCCATCGCCTTTGCGGCTCTGCGGCAGCCGGCCCGAGTAGCGCAGTGCCTGGATTCGCTCCGCACGCAGGTAACCAAGGTGGACGACCGCGACGGCGGCATTGCTGTGCTGCCCTACCTGGTGAAATACGGGGTTTTCACCCCTGAGAATGCGCTGGATTTGCTGCGGCGCTGTAGCCGCATTGGCGGATATTCTTTTAATGAAACGTACGCGGCGGCCGTGTATAGCTTGCTCAGCGTCACCCCCTCCTACGCCGTGTACGACGTGAGCAGCTTATCCTACGGCAGCACCAATGCTCTGGACGCGGCGCGGGTAGGCACGGTTAATCCCGATAACCTCAATGCGGACCGCGTGAGCTTTACGGTGCCACTAGCTATCCGCGACAAAGCCTGGCAGGTCTTGTTGAGCGCCGCCCCGCGGGTGGCCGCCGGTGAGCCGCTCTTCATTGAGCACAACGAGCATGCATTCCAAGCGCAGCCCATCACGGCCGCTAAGTACCAACGCAACCTACTCTTTTTACAAGCATTCCTGGCCAAGATGCACGGCGTGTACCTGTGGGAGTTAAAGCACCAGCCCGAAGAAGCGGCGCGGTCCTTTTCCGAATTCAGTACTCGTCTGCAGGAGCTTCAGCGGGCGTGCCGGCCCGGCGAGCGGGTTAACACCTTTCAATGGAACCTGAGCACGCCTGTGGCCCTCGGCATTACAGAAGCTAGCACCGTCGAGCAAAATCCCATCACGTTTCTGCGTGAGCCCACCCGCCCTAAAACCTTATTTTTCGAGTCGTACTACACCTGCTCCTTCAGTCCCTTTTTCACCTATCAACTGCAGCACGAAGCGGCCCAACCGCTGCCCGATGCGGGCGTGGTGCAGCTACTAGACAGTGTAGCCTTTGTAGAGGCAGTCTTCCCCGACCGATATTCCGGGGTTCGTGTCTACTCTTTGCGCACCTCTGCCTTGGGGCGTTCCTCCCAAGACATTCCCAATCTGGTTTGGATTAAAGCCCTTACAACCGTGAAGTTGAACAGCCCAACGGCGCGCCAGCAGCGCAACGCTATGCTGTTTATTGTTTCGGCCGCCTTGCAAAGTCCCACGCGCTTACGGCAGTTAACTCTTACACCCAATCTGTTGTCGTTCGTGAGGCAGTTACCAAGCCAGCCGGCGTATAGCCAGGAACCGTTGCAGATTGTTTTTTCAAGCCTAACTGCGGCTTTTGCCCACGAGGGCCGGATACCGGAGGCTTTTAAGCTGGCCAATGCCTTGGGCGAACCTATGGCTACCATTTCCAAGATTCGCATCGCGGAGCAAGCCATGCTGACGAATAACCAAGCGCATCAGGCGATGCTCGACGGATTTTTAGGGCACTACCGGCAGCAAAGCCTTCGGTACCCTGAAAACGCCGCCGGCAGCATCATCAGCGTGTTGTACTGGCGCCCTTATGCCGATGACCGCCACAATGCTACGTTTTACCAGCTAGCCGGGTTCCTTATCAAAGAAGGCAACAGTTTTGTGCAGGGCCACGGGCAGTTGGCCATGTGCAAAGGCCGTAGTCTAGCTAATCACGATTTTGATGCAGTGCGTGATATTCCAGCTTATGAGTCTGAGCGTCTGCGTCAGCCCTATTTCAACGCCGTACTGCTCGGACTGGCCCATCTCAAAACGACTTCTGCTGGTGATGGCTGGCACGAATACGACGATTGGCAACTCGCTTCGCCCAGGGACTACGACGGACCAACAGACTGAACAGGATGTCGATTCCGACATACAGGAATGTGGAGAGGCGACCCTTCGCGTATATTCAATAAACGATTCACGCACAAGAAGACGCGAAGGGTCGCTTCTCTACATCTTCCGACTTGCGGTAGATTGACCCTGCTCCAACTGCCCCAAATCGGGGAATACCCCGTTCCTTAGAGCTTATAAAAGCCCGCTGGCTTTTAACGGTGCGCTGGTTTTAGAGCAATTACTTGAAGTTACTTATCGCCAAAGCCAAAGAGCCCCCACCACTGCATGTGGCGGGGACTCTTTAGCTTTGGCAAGTGTAGCCGACCTTATTCGACCACCAGACGCCGTACCACTATGGCACTGCCTATCTGCAAGCGCAGGGCATAAACACCATGGGCTAGGCTTTGCACGTTTAGCGGCAAACGGGTGCCCGTGGCCACCAGGGACGCTACCTGCTGGAGTACCATCTGACCCAGTTCATTGAAGAGCGTTGCCTGCACTTCCGCAGTGCCCGGCACCCCCGGAATTTGCACCCATACCTGGCTTTGCGCCGGGTTGGGGTACAGGGCAATGTCACGGGTTGCGGCCTGGGCAGTGGTGGCCGTCACCACGGTAGGGCCAAAGCGCAGCTGGAAGCGGTTTTTGATAGGCCCGCTGGGCGGCGCTGCCAGGGTGAAGGAGTAAGTATAGGGCGCGACACCCAGGTTCACGGTATTGTTGCCCTGGAGGTCATCCAAATAAGCAGACACCCCAGGGAGCAGCCCTTGTACGGTATCCGCTTTTATGGTGTAAGTGGCCGTGCCCGTCTGAAAAACCGTTACGGTGAGCGGTACTATCAGACCGCTACTTAGGGCCGAAAAAGCCTTGACGGCAAGCTCGTCTTCCGACGCGAGCGTGGCCGCCGTAATGCCCAAGTTGGGTCCATTGGGATTGATAATGCGGTAAGCATCCCCATTAGAATTCATGCGGCCACTGAACTCATAAACCGCCAGGTGAGGCGGCTTGCCGCCGCCGCCGCCGCCGCCATTACGGAATTCCAATTGTACGCCGCGCCCAACCGCCGCGGGCCGGTTGAAGGCCGGCTGAGTGCCGTAGCTGGTGACGCGCTGGCTGTTTCTGAACCTGAGCCTGGGGACCGGGGGCGTTGCCGACAGGGTGTCCTTCGTGCGCACGAAGAAGGACTGCCCGGATGCCACAATGGGACTGTCGCCCCAGCCATTGATGGAGGCCGTATAGAAGCCCGAACTAGCTCCGGTGCTGACGTAGGTATAAATAGCGGCGTCCAGGTTGGGCCGGTCGGCGGGCGCTACCCGGGTCCAGTCGAGGGGCGCGGGGTAGGGATTCCCCACCAGGTTCCAGCCGGCGTTAGCGGCCAGCGGGCCTACGTTGTTACGGGCCGGGAGGCGCACCGTGAGCGTGTCCGTAAAGAGCGTGCCCACGAACCGAACCTTTGCGTTGACCGGAATCTGAAGGGCATATCCCTTGCCCACCACCAACGGGTCGGTGAGGGCAGTCGGCGAAATCCGGCCCCGCTCAATTGCCGGCAGGCCCGCGGGCGAGGGCGACCCCACCCGGGTGGGGTCGTAGGTGAATACGGTGGGGAAAGGCGTGACTGGCGTAGTGGACGTATTGGTGTTGTACGCCGGGTTGACCACGGGCGTGAAGTTGGCCGTGGCAAGGTCGGCCACCGTGAGGCCGGTCACGGGCGGGCTGTAGTAGCGGTAGCCCGGGCCGGCGTTGAAGGCCGGGTCGATGTAGCGTTCCACGGTGGCGGTGCCCAGCACCCGGCCCGCCGCGCTGTTCACCACCAGGGCCGTGCCCGCCGCCGACGATGGCAGGGTCAGCGTTTGTCCATTGAGGTCAAAATTGCCGGTGCTGGCAATGGTCAGCGCCTGGCTCACCGTGGTGGGAAGGGTAAGTTTGAGAGGGGCTGCAAGGCCTGTAGGAGCAGGAGCATCGTAGGTCAGGTTGCGAACCTGGGCGGGCAAGCCATTGCCTGTTGTTGGGCCCGTTCCTGTGGTGCTCGAACTCGTGTAGATATAGTTGGCATCGGGAGCGAAAGTCCGTGTCCCCGTTTGCACTGCCCCGGTTGAACCAGACGTGGTGATGCCATCCCTATCGCCAACGCTCAGCGTAGCGCCAGCCCGTAGTGCAAAGCTACTACTGCCTGGCATTCGGTTGGGGATGGGTACAAGCTTGGTACTGCCCAAGACCATGGAGGCACCAGTATTCACTGTTGCCGTTTGAACCGGCACCGACGAGGTGCTATTCAAAACAATGGTGCCACCGGTATTCACTGTTGCAGTTTCAACCGACGAGATGAAGCCATTCAAGACCAGGGAGCCACCGGTATTTACTATTGCATCTCCAACCGTGTAGGTGCCACCCATCTGGGCGATGCCACCCGAATTCACGGTTATCGAACCGTAAATACCTGTGGCAACATAGGTTGGAGTGTTAATAATCAGATTGTCACCAAAAACGATGCTAACGGGTGTTGAATTGGTTTGCTGAGTGCCAATCGTAGCTGTGACCGTGAAGGGTGCGGTGAAGGTTCCCGCCCCTCCCTGAACGCCCGTTACCGTCAGGTTTCGGCCGGTCGTGGGATTCGACGAACCCACCGTACCTGGGGCGCCGGGAGGACTGGAGTACCAGGCATAGGTTACATTGGTCAGAACAGGCTGCGAGTTCATGGTATCAGGCCCGCCGGTAGGCGTTAGCCGGGTGATGCCCTTGGCAAACGTGCCGCCTGCGATTACTTTATTATCACTTTGCACGGCTATGGCATTTACGTCTGCCCCTACTGAGGCAGTAAAGCCGGTGTCTAAACGAACCAAGTTGCCTGAACTCGACGAGCCAAAACGTCCTCCTAACAGGATTGAGGTGCCTTGTAGTCCAATAGCAAACGCGCTATTGTTTACACCATTGATGGGGCAGGTAAAGGTCCCGTCAATGGCACCAGCATTTGTCAGCCGCTTGACGACAGCACCATTTACATCCAGGTTGTTGCCCCCCACCAATATACCACTGCCGGTCTGCAGAAAAACAACCTCTACGCTGGGGTTGCCTTGAGTATTAGGTAGCAGCAGTGGAGTAAAGCTGGGGTCATCTCCACCAGCTGACAATAACCGGCTAACGGCGTAACGGGTAGTTGAAATACCCGTGGCATTGTTGATGTAAGCAGTAAAAGCCCCGCCCACTACGATTGAACCGCTTGACTGAATAGCAATGGTTTTGATAGGGGCGTTGAATCTTATCGGGTTTGCCGCGGGAAGGTTAAAGGTATTGTCTTGAGTGCCACTCGAGGTGATGCGAGCAATATAATAACAGGTGTTGTTAGCGCTGTTATTATAGGCGGTAAAGCTTCCCCCCACTACTAGTTTGCCATCGGATTGGATGGCAATGGCATTGACTGTATTATTAAACCCAGTGCCGGTTGCAAAGGTGTTATCTAAGGTACCGTTAGCATTAAGGCGGGCAATACGGTTGCACGTATTCGCGTTAAAGCTTGTAAAGCTTCCCCCCACCACTATTCTACCATCGGACTGGATGACAATGGCATTCACGCCGCTACCATCGAACCCGGTGCCTGTGGCAAAGGTGTTGTCGAAGCTACCATCCAGATACAGGCGGGCGATGTGATTGCATGGGTTTCCGTTGTAGCTGGTGAAATTGCCGCCCACTAGCATTTTGCCATCCGGTTGAATGACAACAGATTTAACTGCGTCGTTAAATCCTAGGCCTGTGTTGAAGGCTGGATAAATCACAGTAGCAGTTAGGCTAATAGAACTGCTGGAAGGCACGGTTATTGGCCCTGCAGGACTTATAGTTACCTGAAATGCAGGATATCCATTGGCGGCAGGTTGTGCATGTACCGCCGTTAAACTGCTCAGCCCAAACACCAGGGCAAGCAGACGAACAAACCACACACGGCTACGAGTACAGTGGGCAAAGAAGGTAGAATGTGTCATGTTATTCGTGGAGTTGCGTAATTGGTAAAAGGAAGATAATAATCTGGCAAACACCCTGCTACACCAGCTCCCGCTCGCGCAGCAGGGTGTAGGAATAGGCATTGGCCGTGCTGTGGCGGTAGTTTTCGCAGAGGCTCAGCAGCTCGCTGTGGTCGCACTTGCGCTGGAACACCTGGCAGCCCGCCGACCAGTTCACGATGCGCGGCGTGGCGCCCATGGAATTGGAGCGGTGAATGTTGATGCCGAAAAAGCCTTCCTCAATCACCTTGGTTTCTTCCGCGAAAACGTCGCGGTCGTTGTCGCGGTACGCCCGCACTTTCCCGTTCTGCTGCACCAGCGCGGGGTGGTCGGGCTTGCTCATGTGAAAGCCCAGCTGGTACACGCCGTGGTACTGGCCGGGCACCAGCACGGCACAGCCGGCCTTGCTGAGGGGCTTCTGTAGGTAAAAGTTGCCGGGCGTGGTGGTGATTATCCAGGCTTTCTGGCGGTCGGTGCCCGCCGTAGCGGCCAGTTGCTGCAGCGCAAACGTGGTGTTGCCGCCCGCAATGCCATCGGCCTTGATGGGCTTGCCATCCTTCCCCACGTAGCACCACGCCGCCAAGAACGCCTGCTGCTGGCGCAAGGCAAGGCCGGCGGGCATGGCCGGCTGGCGCCAGCAGCACACCAGTAAATCGTTGAACACATCGGGCAGCGTGAGCGTGGTCCGAATGCCAATAAGATTCGGCGCCGAGTCGTGCCACTGGTAGCCCAGTTTTTGCAGCGACTGTTTCAGCAAGGCAGGAGTAACGGCTTTCATCGATAGGTATGGGGAAGAAGGTGGAGACTGGGAAGCTGCCCAGGTTGGCAGGGAATTATTCTTTATTAATTGGCTACTGATTTCGCAGAAGTAATACCCGAGCCCTCGTAGGCAACTGTCGCGGCGGGTGCGGGCGGTTCAACTTCGGTCATTTCGGTCCCGCCCGTGTCTTCGGTAGGCAGCACCGCTTCGGCCGTGAGCGCCTCCGTGGCATCGGCATCCGTCGATTCAGCAATGAGCGCATCGGCCGTTGGTGGGGTTGGTTCCGCAACAGCCTGCGTGTTTGATGGGCTACCGGGGGATGCCGAAACCGAGGCGTCTGCCGCAGTTTGCCGCGGAACTTCACCTGCGGGGGTTTCCGGCTGCTCGGACGCGGGCGCAGGTTTTTTGTGTAGGTCGGCCAGGGCATTCTGCATTTGCTGCACCCAGCCGTCCGACTCGGCTTGCAGGACCTGCTCGGTGTGCTCGACCAAGGAGTCGAGGTTGGCTTGCTGCAGTTGCTGCTCGGGCGGCAGGGCATGCCACCAGGCCCGCACGTTCGATAGGTCGGTGGCCGCTTGGTTGTATTTGGTCAGCGTGCTCTCCGTTTGCCGGTACCCCAGGTAGCTGCCCATGGCCGCCACCAGGGCCGTGCTCAATGCTATCCACACCTGTTGGCCGACAGCGGCCAGGTAGGTGCCAATGCCCCCCACAATAAACGTCAACCAGGACAAGGTCTTGAGCTGCTTATCGAGCCGCACGGCTTTCCGGCGAAAATATGCCAACTGATTGCCCAGCCGAATGTCGAGGTAACGGTTAGGCGGTAAAAAGCTTAGCCCGTCGTCATCGGCTCCGGCGGCACCGAGGCCGCGCGGAAACCCCGGGCCCTTGTCGTAGGGCACCAGGGAAGAAGAATTTACTTCGGTGCGCATGGTGCGCCGGGTTATTTCCTCAATCCGCTGGGCCAGTTGCTGTTCGGCATCCTGCTGGTAGGAAGCGGAGCAGGTGCGGTATCGGTAAATCTCCCGCTTAATGGCCTCCGCGCCGGCGCGTAGCAGCAGCCATTTCGAGCCCTGCTTGAAGCGGTTGGTGGCCGTGACCAGAATGGCCAGCGTAATCGGAACGAGTAGCAGAAGATGATGCAGCAGCCACCAGCCCAGCTGGTTATCCTTCAGCAGGACTGCTGGGGCGGCTAGCGTGCTGGTACCGGGCTCTTTGGGGGCATACAGCTGCTGGCCAATGGCCAAGCCTGTGCCCAACAACCCGAGTAAGATAACGGCCTGCTGGAGGTGATGAAACCGTTTTTGTTGAAGATTGGCGTTGGCGTCGTAATCAGCAAAGGTTTCCCAGGCTTGCAGCAACACGTGATTCGCGCCTAGCTCCCGCACCAACAGACGCTCCAGCCCCGCCACCGAACCGCTCACCGGGTAGAAGCGCAGGGTTCCTTCGGCCAGAATTTCGGCCAACGCGGCGTTGTCCGTGGGCGCATCGCGGGTCGGCCAGGCGGCGGCCAGCTCGTCGGCAAGGCCCCCGCTGCCTTCCACTGCCACAATGAGGCGCCGTTGCCGCACCGCTGCCAACATTTCACCGAGCGCACCCGGGCCGCCCCCCACCAGCAACACAACGGCGGGGACGCTGCCCCGCGCTGCCGAAGGCGGCTCCGACGCACCCTGGCCGCCTGGGGCAGCCAAAGCGGCCACCAACTGGTACATTAGTTTCGTTTCCGTGCCCCACTCGTTGCCTTCTACTAGCACGAAGTGCGAGTGGTTGGGCTCTAGCGCCACTCCCGTAGCCGGGCCATCGGGGTAAACCACCAGTCCTTTCGGGGCCACGCCCAGCAGGGTGGTTTGAAATCCGCGGCTGGCCACTCCCGCCCCCATCAGTTCCATTACGCCCGCTTGGGTGCCGCCGTCCACGACGAGCGCGCCCGCCTCTATGGCGGCCTGGGCCACGGCCCGGTCAAAAAACTGCGCCAGTTTTGGGGCAAGTTGGGCATCCAGGCTATCCGCGCTTCCTGCCACCACCAGCACCGCTTTGTATGGTCCGAGGGACAAGGCGCTAAGAATGTCCGTTGCCGTATCCTGTGAAGTGGGCAGGGCCGCCCTTGCGGGCGGCCTTGCGCTGGTGGCAATAGCAAGTGTTTGCATGAGGAAAATGACGAAGCGGGTAGACTTTTTTACCTCAGCACTGCCGCCGGGGCAGGGCCTGATAGTAGCAGGGCAATTTCTTTCCCCATCCCCTTGAGACTAACTGCGTGGCCAGTTTCGTCTTAGGGGCGGTGAGTGCAGGATAGTGTTGAGGCTGAAACCAACTTCAACCACCCCTAAAAGCAGTGGCTCTGAGGTCCCGTTACCTGGCAAATGTACCTGATTTTTTTCATATTTTACCTTTGAAAAGTGAGAGAATTGCGGCGTGCAAAAACAGAACCCAGGTGCGGGTGGGCACGACTGGCTCGTTGCACAAAATTTTAAACCTGAGCAGCCTGCCTGCCACGTTTTTTGCCGCCATGCAAGCCTCTGCTTAGCACTTCTTAGCCATTCAGCCCGGCCTTTGCGGCACCCTTGCCGGCGGGTTTCTTATCGGATTTTCCGATAGCTCAACGAATTGCCCCTGGCGGTGTAACTGAGTTCTAGGCTTTCTTCGTCCACGCCAACTACCTCCCAGCACATGTCTTCCTGGGGCTCAACCAAGTACTTTTCGTTGTCGCCGGGCTGCCCGGCTCCCGGGATTGACGGGCAGGCCCGGTCGAGGACAAAGGCAGACGAGCTGAGTTGCTTGCCGTCGTAATAATCAATATAGCGGTGCCCCTTTAGCTCAATGACACTTTTGGCGTCTTCCCTGCTCTGCCATTTGCCTTGCAGCAGCTGGTAGGTGGTTTTGGTGGCCGCGGCCGGCCGTGGTTGTGCGGGCTGCGGCGCGGCCGAATGGACCACCGAGCCTAGTGGCGCGGCTGCAGCCCCCGGCGTTTCGGGGACCGCAGCCTTCTCTTGCTCGGACGAACAAGCCGCAAGGGCGCTAAGCAGGGCAAATAACAGGGGGATGATTTTCATACAAAGGAGGCTTGGCAAGGCTACGGCGCGGGGGTGGCTGCGGCACCACGAGGGGGCCGGCGTAACTGGGGCTTGCGGGAGCCGTGGCCCTGAGGCATTTGTAGCGGCTGCTCCAGATGAGGTTGCGCTCGACCACCCAGCGGCGTGGCAACAGCACCAAACCTTGTTAGGTGTGTCCATTTTAACTACCTTCAAATCGATGCCTTGTTGCTGCTGGCACCAGCACATCACCGGTACCAGCAGCAAGGCTATGATAACGCTTTATTTTTATCTGTACGCCGCTTGCATTTCTTTCGCCAGTGGGTCCACCTGGGCCCGGTCCTGTTCGCTGGCTGGCATAATCACGGCGGCTAGCAGGCGCTAGACGTGCGGAAGGTCACGTATACCTTGCTTTCCTTGCGCCGATTGACCTCGAACGATTTCCTGCCGGGGACCCAACGAGGACCCGTGGCTATTCTTGCCTATATCAGGCCACACCAGACCAAACAGGGATTGGCAGAGCAGACCGCCAAGAAAGCTAAAGAAGACCGTTTTGCCCGTTCTCACCTAGCCAAATTGATAATTTCCGGGCCTTACACGACCACAAAAAAGGCCCTTACAGCAATATGAGAGACTTTTTCTTTATAGTCTGTGGCATATTAGGCTAATTTTCGGCGAATTGAAGAGCGGTACTTACGCATCGTAGCCAGCGGCACACCAGCGGCCACCTGAATTCTCTTGAAGCGAAGCCCCTCCCCGGCCGATGCTTCGCGCAATAGGTCGCAGAAGGTAATCCAGCCGTGTACGTCGCCCATGATGTTGGGCACGTAGTTCTTCTGCCACGTACCGGTATGCTGGAAGTAGAGGCAGACAGGCAATGAGCCACTCCCTGAAAACAGCGTAGATTCGATGGCCAAAAATATCCGGACAGGGTTGTGCTTTTGGTGGGCAGCCCGTCTAACATGCCATCAAATTGCCCTGTCTGTTGGCTGAAACAGGCAGTCTGATTCTATACTTACCGGTTGCGGAGAGCCGGGTTAATTGCCGGCATTCTCCTGATAATTTTATGGCCAAAGGCAGTAAACGTATTTCCATTCAGGACCTTGCAGCGGAATTGGGCCTTTCGGTTTCGACCATTTCCCGGGCGCTCAACAATGCCGTTGATGTAAGCGATGCCACAAAGGCGCAGGTATGGGCACTGGCCGAAAGGCTCAATTACCAGCCCAACAGCATGGCCGCTTCCCTGCGCAGCGGGCGCAGCAACGTGCTGGGCGTGATTGTGCCCCACATCAACGGGGCCTTTTTTCCGGCGGTTGTGCATGGCATCGAGCGCCTAGCCAGCAAGGCGGGCTTCAACGTGATGATATGCCAGTCGAGCGAGGAAGTGGACCGGGAAAAGAAGCACATCAACGCCCTGCTAAAGGCCCAGGTAGACGGCGTGCTGGTGTCCATGTCCAATACGACGCGGGATTTTGCCCATTTCGAGCAGGTGCGGCGCAAAGGCATTCCGCTGGTATTTTTTGACCGCATGCCCGACCTGCCCAACGTGTGTGGCGTGGTGGTGGACGACTACCGGGGCGCTTACCAGCTCACCGAACACCTGATTGCCCAGGGCTGCCGCCGCATTGCGCACCTCGCCGGCCCCCAGCACCTGAACATCACCTTCAACCGCCACCGAGGCTACCACGATGCCTTGCTGGCGCACGGCTTGCCCTACGACGACCAGCTGGTGGTGCCGCTGCACAACTCACGAATGGAGGGCGGCGCGGAGGCCATGCGGCAGCTGCTGGCAAGAACCGGCCAGCCCGATGCCGTGTTTTCGGCCTATGACTTTGCGGCGGCCGGCGCGTTGCAGGTGCTGGAGGAGCGCGGCATCCGGGTGCCGCAGGACGTGGCGCTGGCTGGCTTCAGCAACGAGCCGTTCACCACCATGGTCAAGCCCCGGCTCACGTCGGTGGACCAGCGTGGCGAACTGATGGGCGAAGCGGCCGTGCAGCTGTTTCTGCAGCTGCTCAAGCGCACCGACACCTTCACCGGCCAGCGCATCATGCTCAAGCCCCAGCTGGTGGTGCGGGAGTCGTCGTTGCACGGCCAAGGGGGCACGCCGCCGGAAAAGCAGCCTTAACGGCACAAGCTGCTCCCGCTCCGCGGCGTTTTACTGCGGCGTGCCGGCCCAGCGGAGCATGTTCAGCAGCAATTGCTGCCCCACGAGGTTGGCCTTGTTGCCGCGCGAGGTATCAAGCGCGGTGAGGGCGGCATTTTCGCCGTCGCCTTCGGCTTTTTTACCGGCTTTCACGCCGCGTAGGGTCGAGAACATATCCAGGGCGCAGAGCACGATGCGGCCCCGGCCGTGCGGCACCACGCTCAGGGCCGAGTACACTTCCTTCTTGTGGTCGGAGACGCAGCCCACGATGGTTTCGCCGTTGAACAGGCGCAGGCCCAGCCGGGCGCGGTCGTAGGTGGCGAAGCACTGATATTCCCAGTTGAAGACGCAGGACTGCGGCAGGCCGGCAAAGAGCGGGTGGCTTTTCACGAAGTAGTTGCCGCCGTACCAGCTGGTGCCCAGCTCCTTGGCACCACGGTAATCCACCACTTCCTTGCGGGCCAGGTGGGTGGCCCACTTGTCGATAGTGCCCACCACGATGAGCGTATGGCCCTCATTCACCCACTCCAGAATGTCGGTAACCAGCGGGTTGCCGGTTTGCTGCGGGTTGAAGGCCCCCACCAACAGGTAGTCGCCCACCGGCCGGCCCGATTTGAATTCTTTGAACGAGCTGACGCCCACGGATTTGAGGTAGCCGGCCAGCACGCCGCTGGTGTCGGCCACCATGCCGGCGGCCGGAATGCCGGCGGTGCTCAGGCGCACGGCAAACAGCTGGTCATCGCCGGAGGCCACGGCGGCATTCCCGTTCAGCAGTTCGGCGCGCACGGTGGTGTAGCCGGCGCTGGCGGGGATAATGGGCAGCCCGGCCGTGAGCAGCTCGCCGTAAGTGGTGCCGCCGCTGGCCTGCACTGGCAGGGTTTTGGTGAAAACGACCTGGCCCTTTTCATCGGTGGCCTGCACGCGCAGGCGGTATTTGCCGTGCAGGTTGACTTCGTTGATGAGGTAGAAATCGGCCCGGCAGGTGTCGCCCACGCCCAGCACTTTGCGGGTCAGCTTCACGGCCACGTACACGGGGCGGTTGTAGCGGGCGATGAGTTGCACGTCGCCCTTGGGGTTGCGGTAGCTATCCACGATGCCGGAGTGGTTTTCGAGCATCATGCTTTCCCAGCCGTTCACGGCGTAGCCGTCGGCGGTGTTGTTGAGGCGCACGTTTTCGATGGCGCGGCCCTGGTAGTAATAGGCGGTATTGCCCATGGCGGTGGTTAGCGCGTCCACCGTTGGGAAGGCCTGCCGGAAGCCGGGCGTGGTGGTCAGGAACTGGTCGTAGGCATCGTACCACTGCAAATAAGCGGCGCTTTCCCAACCGATGTCCTTGCCGGTTTTCAGGATTTCATCCCGAATGAGTTGCAGACGCGGCGGCGTGCCAATGGCCCCATCCTCGCCCCAATAGACGATTTCGTCCTTGTGGTCGGTGAAGCGCAGGTACTTGCCGGGACCAGAATACAGCGCGTTGTTGTACACGCCGGGGCCACCGGCGTGGTGCTGGTCGAACCAGCCGTAGTCGTAGAACTTCGCATCGTAGGGCCGCAGGTGCAGCTTGAAGCGCGGGTTGGGCTGGAGCGTGGGGTCACCGTTGGAAGAGTTGTATGTGAGCAGGCGGGTTTCGTCGAGCTGGTGGGCGGCGCTCATTTCGGTGCGGTCCTGGACTTCGGGCGGCGCGCCGCGCTCGTTGTGGAAGTTGTAGATGATGAGCGAAGGGTGGCTGCGGTCGCGCCGCACCATGCGCAGCACCTTTTCGGTGCGGGCCGCCAGGTAAAAGTCCGCCTGCTTTTTGCCCAGCGAGTCGGTGGCGTTCATCAGGTTGGCCGGGTACTGGTTGCCGCCGGGCTCCTCGAAGTAGAGCAGGCCCAGCTCATCGGCATAGTCGAGCACGTTGGTTTGCCCAATGGTGCGGTGGAAGTTGAGCATGTTCAGGCCCAGCGCCTTGGCGGTTTCCACCTGCTTACGGGCCAGCGCGTCGCTCGGCGCAATGCCGTTTACCGGCCAGAAGCCCCAGGAAATGGCGGTGCGCAGCACAATACGCTTGCCGTTAAGAAAGAACATTCGGTCACCGCCGGCCACGTCCCGGGCCTCAAACCAGCGAAAGCCGAACCGCTGCCGGTCGGTGTCCGTCGCATTGTTCGCGCCTTTCCAGGTGGCCGTGAGCTGGTATAGGTTGGGAGTTTCGACGCTCCAGAGCTTGGCCGACGGCACCTTCACGGTCACGGTTTTGGTATTCAATCCCGAGGGTAAATCCGACAGGGCAACCTCCTGGCTAAAAACCGTTTTTTGCGCTCCGCCGTGCTCTTTCACTTCCAGCCGCAGGGTGCCGCTGGCGGGCTGAGCGGTTTGGTTGGCGGTGGTCACCTGCACATCCACTTCGCGCAGGGCGGGCTTGTTTTTCACGAATACGTCCTGCACGAAAACCGGCGGCGTGGCCACCAGCTCCACCTTGCCCGTGATGCCGCCGAAGCCGTGCGTGGGCTGGGTGCGGTAGCTGCCCCACATGAAATTCTGCGAGTCGCGCCAGTCGAAGTTGCCGTTGGGGTCGGTAATGCGGACGGCCAGCTCGTTGGCCTGCCCGTAGCGCACCAGCTTACTAATGTCGATTTCAAACGGCGTGCTGTTCACCAAATCGTAGCCCGCCAGCTGCTGATTCACAAACACCTCGGCCCGAAACCGTACACTCTCGAAGCGCAGCACCACGCGCTGCCCTTGCAGCGCGGCCGGGACCGCCAGCCGGGTGCTAAACCACGACACGCCCAGGTAATTCCCGCTCAGCCCGAAGGCGTTGCCGTTTTGTCCCCAATAATACTGCTCCACGGTGGCCGGCAGATGCACGGTTTTGCTCTCGGGGCCGGCCAGGGCCGCCCAGCCGCCCGTGGGCGGGTTCACCGGCAATTGGCTGACGTTGACGGGTGGCGCGTAGAGGCGGTCAGTCGCCCACGGCGCGGCTTTGTCCAGCCACAGGTGCCAGTCCTGGCCGGACAGGTCCTGCACGAAGCGGCCGGTGCCGGGTTGGGCCTGGGCGGCCAGGCAAAAGCTACATAAACCAATAAGTAGTAACCGACTAAAGCAGCTGTGAAGGGACATGAGAGAAGGAAGAAACGGCCGAATTTGGGTACCGAGAAGTGATGGAATCAAAAAGCAAAAGCCGTCATGCTGAGCGTAGCCGAAGCATCGCTACCGGGAGAGTAAATGAATTACTGCTGCGGTAGAGATGCTTCGGCTGCGCTCAGCATGACGGCCTATTTATTTACCCCTAATGCCTTTTGGTGCAAAACACCTTAGATATACCGGTTCAGCAGGTTTTCCATGTACTCCTGACGGCCGCTGATGGTGGCCGGCTCGCCGTTCGCGGCGGCGTAGTCGCGGAGCTGCTCCAGGGTGAGCTGGCCCTGCTCGAACGCCTTGCCGGCTCCCGCATCGAAGGAGGCATAGCGTTGCTGGCGCAACTGCTTGTAGTCGGACTTTTGCAGCACGTTATCGGCCGTGATGAGGGCGCGGGCGAAGAGGTCCATGCCGCCGACGTGGGCATAGAACAAGTCCTGCACGTCGGTGGAGTTGCGGCGAATTTTCGCATCGAAATTGATGCCGCCGCCTTGCAGGCCGCCGGCTTCGAGCACCACCAGCATGGCCTCGGTCAGCTCGTAGATGTCGTTGGGAAACTGGTCGGTGTCCCAGCCGTTCTGGTAGTCGCCGCGGTTGGCGTCCATGCTGCCCAGCATGCCGGCATCGGCGGCCACCTGCAGCTCGTGCTGGAAGGTGTGGCCGGCCAGCGTGGCGTGGTTCACCTCCAGGTTCAGCTTGAAATCGCCCAGCAAATCGTACTGGCGCAGGAAGCCGATGACGGTGGCCGCGTCGTAGTCGTACTGGTGCTTGGTAGGCTCCATCGGCTTGGGCTCGATGAAAAAGGTGCCCGTGAAGCCGTTGCGGCGGGCGTAGTCTTTGCAGGTATGCAGGAAGGTGGCAAAATGCTCCTGCTCGCGCTGCATATTGGTGTTCAGCAAGGACATATAGCCTTCGCGCCCGCCCCAGAACACGTAGTTCTCGCCGCCCAGCGCGATGGTCGCGTCGATGGCCGCCTTCACCTGGGCCGCGCCGTGGGCCAGTACGTGGAAGTCGGGGTTGGTGGCGGCACCGTTCATGTAGCGGCGGTTAGAGAACAGGTTGGCCGTGCCCCAGAGCAGTTTCAGGCCGGTTTCCTGCTGCTTTTCCTGGGCGTAGGCCACCATGGTCTGGAGGCGGCGCTCGTTGTCGGCCACGTCGTTGGTGTAGTCCACCACGTCCACGTCGTGGAAGCAATAGTAGGGCAGGTTGAGCTTGGTCAGGAAATCAAAGGCCGCGTCCATCTTGGCCTTGGCGCGGGCAATGGGGTCGCGCTCGGTATCCCACGGAAACAGGTGGGTGGGCTCGCCAAACGGGTCGGCCCCGTTGCCGTTGAACGAGTGCCAGTAGGCCCCGGCGAAGCGCAGCCAGTCCTTCATGGGCTTGCCGGCCACCACGCGCTCGGCATCGTACCAGCGGAAAGCCAGCGGGTTATCAGATTCCAGGCCTTCAAACTTGATTTGCGGGATGCTGGAGAACAGGGTCTTGTTACCGGTGAGTACGCTCATATTGCGGAGAAATAAGGAGGTTGAAATGCGGGAGAAAACGGCCCTGGCGGGCGCTAAAAGTCAAACGGGCTGGGGCTGCTGGGTTACGGCAGCCGGGAGGCGGTGCAGCAGCTGGGTTTTCCAGCGCTGGTAGTGGATTTCGTAAGCCCCGGCGGCCGGGCCGGGGCTCACCAGCCGCAGCGGCTGCATGTGCCGGAACGCCTCCTCGGAAGTAGCGAAAACGCCCGCACCAATGCCGGCCCCCAGCGCAGCGCCCACGCTGCCGTCGGTCTGGTATAGCTCCACGGCCAGACCGGTAACGTCGGCGAAAGCCTGGGCGAACACGTCGCTCAAAAACATGTTGGTGTAGCCCGCTTTCACCACCGTGGGGTGTAGCCCGCCGGCGCGCATCAGGTCCAGGCCGTAGCGGAAGGCGAAGGCAATGCCCTCCTGCGCCGCCCGCAGCAAATGGCTGGGCGTATGCACGTTGAAATCGATGCCATGGAAATGCGCACCCACCTGCTGGTTTTCCAGCATGCGCTCGGCCCCGTTGCCGAAGGGCAGGCACAGCAGGCCCTCGGAGCCCACGGGCACGGCGGCGGCGCGCTCGTTCACCTGCGCGTAGCTCAGCGCGGGGGCCGCCACGCCGCGCACCCAGCGGTTGAGGCTGCCGGTGCCGTTGATGCAAAGCAGCACGCCCAGCCGCGGCTGCTCGGCCGTGTGGTTGACGTGGGCAAAGGCATTCACCCGGGACTTTTCATCGACAAAAAGCTGGTCCGTCACGGCGTATATGACGCCCGAAGTGCCGGCCGTGGCCGCCACTTCCCCGGGCCGCAACACGTTCAGGGAAAGCGCGTTGTTGGGCTGGTCGCCGGCCTTGTAGCTTACCGGAATGCCGGCCCGCAGGCCCAGCTCCCGCGCCACGGCGGCCTGTAGCTGTCCGTGCGCCGCAAACACGTCCTGCACCGGCGGAATCAGGCCCTTATCAAAGCCAAAAAAGCGGAATACGTCCTCCGACAGCTCGTGCCGGGCAAAATCCCAGAAGATGCCTTCCGACAGGGCCGAAATGCTGGTGGTAGCCTCACCGGTGAGTTGCAGGGCCAGAAAATCGCCGGGCAGCAGTACCCTGGCAATGCGCTCGTACACGGCGGGTTCCTCGGCTTTCACCCAGGCCAGCTTGGCGGCGGTGAAGTTGCCGGGCGAGTTCAGCAGGTGGGTTTGGCAGCGTTCCTCGCCGATGGCCAGCCGGGCCTCGTCGCCGTAGGACACGGCCCGGCTGTCGCACCAGATAATGGCATCGCGCAGCACCTCGTTGGCGGCATCTACTAGCACCAGGCCGTGCATTTGGTAGGCAATGCCAATGGCCCCGATGTCGGCCGGGTTGTAGGCCTGCGTGGCATTGGCCCGCCGGATGGCTTCCTGCACATCGTGCCACCACTGCCGGGGCGGCTGCTCGGCCCAGCCCGGTTGCAGGCTGCGGATTTCCCGCTCCGTTTCGGGGTAGCTCACCGCCGCCAGGCAGCGCTGCGTCGCGGCATCCAGTACCGACACCTTCACGGACGAGGTGCCGAGGTCAATTCCAAGCAGTAGCATAGGGCAAGCGTTTATTGGGCGTAACTATTCTATTCTGAACCAGTCGAAATCGGTGTTGCCCGAGTCGTTGAACCGGGTGGGACGGGTGCTGAACAGGCCCACTTTGGCCCCAATCCACTTGCCTTCGCGGGCCTGAAACTCCCCGCCCAGCGGCTGGAAGCTCTGCCCGTCGAGGCTGTAGCTGAACTGGCATTTGGCCCCGGCCTTCACGGCCACGCGCAGGTAGAGCGGCTGCCCGGCGCGGGCGGCTGGCACCTCCACGGCGGGCGTGCTGGTTTCGGCCGTGAGCTTGTCGGCGTTCAGGCAGGTGCTCTGGCTGAGCTGGAGCTTGCCGCCCACGTTAGCCACCGACAGATAAGCATAATCCAGCCCCATTATCAGCAAACCCACTTTTTCGCCCTCCACTCGCGGGGTGAAGGTGAGCTTGGTGGTGGCGCTGAAAACCTGGGCGGGCAGCTTTTGCAGGAGCAGGTTGGGCACCTGCCAGAGGTTTTTGGTGCCCTCGGGCGGCTGCACCGAGTAGAGGCGCAGGTAGCCCTGCGCGCCGTTGAGGTAGGCCCAGTAATCCTGCGGGTTGGCGTGCCACTGCCACTGCAGCCCCAGCGCGTTGCTGCTGAACTCGTCGGAAGTGGCCGGGGTGGCCCAGGGCGGTACCGGGCCTTTGGTGGTGGGCTTGCGGTGCGTGCCCACGGGCTGGCCCTTGCCGTCGCCGTCCGGGTCTTCGCCGATGACGGGCCAGTCATTTTTCCAGACCATCGGCTCCAGGTACACCACGCGGCCATACGGGCCCTGGTCCTGGAAGTGCAGGAACCAGTCTTCGCCGGTGCTGGTGGTCACCCATGCCCCCTGGTGCGGGCCGTTGACGGCGGTTTTGCCCTGGTCCATCACAATGCGTTCCTCGTAGGGGCCGTACACTTTTTTCGAGCGCAGCACCAGCTGCCAGCCCGTGGGCACGCCGCCGGCCGGGGCAAAAATGTAGTAGTAGCCGTTGCGCTTGTAAAACTTCGGGCCTTCGAGCGTGGGCTGGTCCTTGTGCCCGTCAAACACCAGCGCATCATGGCCAATTAGGCGCTGGCCATCGGGGCTCATGGGGCTGATGGCCAGGATGGTTTTGATGCCGGCGCGGCTGCCCGCGAAGCCGTGTACAAGGTAGGCTTTGCCGTCTTCTTCCCAGAGCGGGCAGGGGTCAATCCAGCCGCTGGCCTGCTTCACGCACACCGGGGCCGACCACGGCCCGGCCGGGTTTTTGGCCTTGGTCACGAAGATGCCCAGGTCCGGGTCGGGGTAATAGATGTAGAACTCCTGGTTGTGGTAGCGGATGGCCGGGGCCCATACGCCGTTGCCGTGCTGGGGCTCGCGGTAGCGGGCCAGGGGCGGCTGCTGCTCAAACACCGCCCCGATGATGGACCAGTTCACCAGGTCCCGGGAGTGCAGGATTTGCAGGCCCGGTACGGCGTTGAAGCTCGACGAGGTGAGGTAAAAATCCTCGCCCACCCGCACCACGTCGGGGTCGGAATAGTCGGCGTAAAGCACCGGGTTTTTGTAGATGCCGTTGCCTAGGTCGGGTACCCACACTTTCGACAAGGAGCTTTGGCCCTGGGCCGGGGCTGCTTGCAGGCTTAGCGCCAGCAGCACGAGCAATGCCCCCGTCCAATGGGATGCAACTACCTGTCGAAGGCGCGATAAATCAGGCAAAAGGTGGAATAAATGCATGAATTAACAGGATGGGCACAATCGGCGAAACACCCGATTGATGAAACAAAGTAAAGGTATTTTTTATAATGTCCTATTCGGTATCGATACCGATACAATAACGAATCCCCAAAACAAGTCGTTTTAACAACAGCCAACTCTCAATTCATTGACAATTGCACTTTAGAAAAAAGTATAATCAAAACGCCATCGTGGTCAGGCTTTTGATTTATTACCAAGTATCTGTTTATAAAAAAGTTAATAGTCAATCATTTTCGGATTTAGTTGGCGGGCAACACCTCATTATGCTCCTTTATGCTTGCCAGTTAATAGGTGAACAATAACTCCGGGAACGATGCCGGCATCGTTCCCGATGATTTTTCCAGCCGTTTCCTTGCTTCTTATTAAAGTTATATTCACATTTACTTTATGTTATGCCCTAAAGCCATTTTCTGTCGCTTACTCTCACCCATTGGTACTTGCCCTATGAAAGGATATCGACCAAACTGTTTTCAATCCTTGGGTAAGCCTTATGCATCCCTGCTGGTTTTGGGGTGGCTGATGGCCCTGGCGCTGCCCGCACAAGCGCAACGACTGGTTGCATTTCCCGGCGCGGAAGGCGCGGGCAAGTACACGTCCGGCGGACGCGGGACGAGCACCGCTCCTACTGTGGTATACGAGGTAACGTCGCTGGACGACACCAACCTGCCCGGCACCCTGCGCTACGCCATGAGCCAGCCGGCCACGGCCGCGCCCAGCCGCACCGTGGTGTTTCGGGTGTGCGGCACCATCCACCTGCTCACGCAGCTGCGCATCCCGGCCAACACCACCCTGGCGGGCCAGACGGCCCCCGGCGATGGTATTTGCCTGGCCGACCGGCCCGTGACGGTGAACGGCAGCAACGTGATTGTGCGCTTCGTGCGCTTTCGCATGGGTGACCGGTACCAGAACATTGGCATGGTGGACGGGGCCGGCTCGGACGATGCCTTTGGGGGCCGCTTCAACGTCAAAACCATCGTGGACCACTGCACCATGAGCTGGAGTACCGACGAGGCCTGCTCTTTTTACCAGGGCGACAGCACCACGCTGCAATGGAACCTGATTTCGGAGCCGCTGGACTACTCTTACCATTTCGAAACGGGCGACACCGACTTTGAGCACCACGGCTATGGCGGGGTGTGGGGCGGGCGCACGGCATCGTTCCACCACAACCTGATTGCCCACTGCAAGGGCCGGATGCCCCGATTCTCGGGCAGCGGCGGCCTCACGCCGGCAGTAGCCGGCGCGGAAAATGCCGACTTCCGCAACAACGTCATCTACGACTGGGGCTCCTATAGCACCAACGGCGGCGAGGGAGGCAACTACAACATGGTGAACAACTACTACAAGTACGGCCCCGCCACGTCCAATGGCGCTACCAGCGGCGTGACGATTAAGTCCATGATATTCTACCCGTTTTTTAGCGCGGCGCTGCCCTTTCCGCACGCCTACCTGAGCGGCAACTACGTGGACGGCTACCCGAACACGACCCGCAACAACTGGCTGGGCGTGGCCCCGGGCAGCGCCCCTCGCTCCGATACCGTGCGGGTGAAGGTGACCACGCCCTTCGGCACCGTGGCCCTGCCCGCACAAACGGCGCAGGATGCCTACACGGCCGTGCTGGCCCAGGCCGGCTGCGTGCTGCCCGTCCGCGACCCGCTGGACCAGCGCATTATCAACGACGTGCGCAACCGTACCGGAGGACTGGTTGACGTGCAGGGCGGCTTTCCGGCCCACGTCACGCCCTACAGCGTGTCGCAGGCGGCCTGGCCCGTGCTCACCTGCGGGGCCGCCCCCGTCGACACCGACCACGACGGCATGCCCGATGCCTACGAAGCGTCCCACGGCCTAAACCCCAGCAGTGCTGCCGACCGCCAGGGCCTTGGGGCCAACGGCTACACCAACCTGGAGAACTACCTCAACGGCATTGCCGGCGTGCTGCTGGGCAGCAAAGCCACGGCGGAGCAGGGGGTCCTCGGGGTGTACCCCAACCCGGCCCACGAGCAGTTCACCCTCACGCACCCCAGCGCCAGTCGCGCCGCTACCATCGAAATCTACACGTTCGATGGCCGCCGCGTACGCACGGCCACGGCCCTGCCCGGCACGGCCCAGACGCTGCTGCCGCTGGCCGGCCTGGCCCATGGCAACTACCTCATTCGCTACCAGGGCCCCGAGGGAGCCCTGACGGTGAAGCTGGTACACGACTAACTCTTTTCGGCCTGGTCCGCCGAGGCTAGCCCCGCAATTTTCTTCCCACCCAAACAATTGCTTATGAAACGTTTAATTACCCTTTTCTCCGTGAGCATGCTGGCGCGCTGCGTGTTTGTGCTGCTGCTGGCCCTCAGTGCCACGGCCCAGGCCCAGACCTACGACCTCGTGGTGGCCAAAGACGGCTCCGGGGCTTACACCACGGTGCAGGCCGCCATCAACGCGGCCCCGACGGGCCGCACCACGCCGTTCACCATCTTCATCAGGAATGGCAAGTACCGGGAACGGGTCACGATTCCGGCCAATAAGCCGTTTTTGCAGCTGACTGGGGAGAGCGTGGCCAATACCATTATCACCTACGACCAGGCCAACGTGCCCACGTTTGTCGGCAACTCGTCCACGGTCATCATCAACGCCTCGGACATCACAGCGGCCAACATCACCTTCGAGAATTCCTGGGGAGAATCGCCGCAGGCGCTGGCCATGTACACCACCGGCGACCGCATCGCCTTCAAGGGATGCCGCTTCACCGGAGGGCAGGATACCGTGCAGCTGAACGCGGGCTCGGGGCTGCGCAATTATTTCAAGGACTGCTACATTGATGGCACGGTGGACTTCATTTTCGGGAGTGCGCGCGGGCTGTTCGAGAACTGCTACATCTACCCCAAAACCCGCCGCGACGGCGGCAGCGGCGGCTACATCACGGCCGCGAATACGCAGGCCGGCCAGCCCTACGGTTTCGTGTTCCGCAATTGCACCATTCTCGACAACCGCGGCACCACTACTTACACGCTGGGCCGGCCCTGGCAGAATGATTCGGGCTCGACGCCCACCGACCGCTCGAACACTAAAGTGGTGTGGCTGAACAGCATCATGGGCACCACCATCAAGCCCGTGGGTTGGCAGGTGTGGGATGCCGGCACGGTTACCAGCGTGATTACCTACGCCGAATACAAGAGCCGCGACTTCAGCGGAGCCCTGGTGAATGTGAGCCAGCGCCTGCCGTGGACCATTCAGCTTGCTGATGCGGATACGGCAACCTACACCCGCGCCAACGTGCTGAGCAACTGGAACCCCTGCGCGCTGAGCAGCACATTTTGCACCAGCGCCCCGGCCCCGATTGTGGTATCCAACTTCCGGGCGGTGAAAGGCTCTGCGATGGCACCCTCCACCCTGAACTGGAACCTGAGCTGGCCCGTGGCCGGCGTGCAATATCAACTGCTGCGCAGTACCACACGCCGGGGCACCTATGCGCCGCTCTACACCACCACAAATGCCGTGGCCACGAACTTAAACGCGGGTACCACCGACCCCATCCCCGCGCCGGGCTCCTCGTACTTCTACTATGTGCGGGCTTCCAAAACCGGCCTGGCCGCGCACGTCACCGACACGCTGGAGGTTTCGAGCACGCCCACCATTTTCACCACGGGCATGCTGCAAGCCTTCTTGCAGGGTGGCGGCCAGCCTTCGGCCGCGCAAAGCGTGCTGGTATCGGCTGAAAACCTGACCACGGGCGTGACGGTAACGCCTCCGGCCGGCTTCCAAGTATCGGCCAACGGTGGCACTACTTGGTTCACCAATGCCTCGCCGTTGGTTATTGCCCAGAACAGCACGGGTGCCGTGGCCGGCACCGCGCTCAGCGTGCGCCTCAACGCCAGCGCGCCCGGCACCTCGGCCGGCAACCTGACCCTGGCCAGCGCCGGGGCGGCTACCATATCCATCCCGGTTTCGGGCCTGACGCAAACGGCGGCCCTGCCCCAGTCTGTGACGCTGGAATGGTGGCCCATGGCGCGCAACAACCAAGACAGCACCGCCGTGCGGCCCGGCGCTATCGCAGCCAGCACGCCCACATTGCGCAAGCTCGTGGTGTCGAGTGGGTCGGCTACGGCCACCATTCCACCGTACTCGCGCACCTATGGCCAAGCGCTGGCACCCGGTTCCGATGGCGGCTGGACTGCCGCGGCAAACGGCAACGGCAGCGTTCTGAACCGCACGTACTACGAGCAGTTCACGGTAGCCCCGAGCGGCACAACGGCCGCGCGCGTCGATTCCGTCGTCTTCAACGCTTATTACACGGGCTCTACCAGCAACACGAAAATAGCCGTGGGGTGGTCGCGCAGCGGCTTCACCACGGACTCGGCCGATGTGACCGGCGGCAAAGGCCCCGGCGGCCCGCTGCTGAGCACCGCCAATGGCGCGTTTGCCTCCCCCATTTTCACCACCGGGGCCAGCGCTACCTACCGCCTGGCCTTCGCCGGAGCCACGGGCGTGGCCCTGCAACCGGGCCAGCGCTTCACGTTCCGCGTGTATTTCGCCTGCGGCTCTACCACCACCAGCACCCGGTTTGCCACCCTCAAGAACGTGATGGCAAAGGGCGAAGCCAGTATCGTGACGGCCACCAAAACGGCCCGGACCACCGGGCTGCAGGTATTCCCCAACCCCACGGCTGATGCGCTAATGGTGACGCACCCCGCCGCCGCCGCCGGCGCCGAAGTAGCCGTGTATTCCCTGCTGGGCCAGCGCGTGGCCGTGGTGCCCTGCGCCACGGGCAGCCGGGCCACCAGCCTCCCCCTCCACGGGCTCAGCAGCGGGCAGTACCTGCTGCGCTACACCAACGGCACCGAGCAGTTCAACACCCGCATCATCAAGCAATAAGCTAGGGCACCGCTCGCCTCCGGGTTGCCAAACCGGGGGCGGGCTTGCAGGCAAATCCCCAACGTGTACTCCGAAATTGGGCGCGCCACCGCCCGCGAGCAGTAGGTTCCGCTCATCGACCTCGACCGCGAAAGCCAGGCCCTGCTCCAGTACGGCGTGGAAAATTCCAGGCTGCTATTCAACTAGGTGGTGCCCGGCGAGCACCCCAACTACCCCGGTGGCAAGGAAGACAACACCCACTTCACCGAGTTGGGTGCCCCCAAAATGGCAGAAATCGTGCTGGCCGATATCCGCGCCCTCAAGCTGGAGCTGTCCACCCGCATTGTGCAGCACACCGCCAAAACGGTGGACCCGCGGGCGCGGTAGGCGCGGTAGCGGGCCGGGCATGAATGAATGGCATAAAGGCCAGTCATGCAGAGCGAAACGAAGCATCTCGCTCGTATCTTTAAACGACCGATTTACTGCGGCAAGCGAGATACTTCGCTGCGCTCTGCATGACGTTTTTTTACTCGTTTACTTTTGCGCGACTACTTAATTCACGCTAAATCATCGCGCTTTAAAACCTTGCAGTAGCTATTAGCCCGTTGCTGGCCCCGCCGCCCGCGACTGCTCGTGGAAGGCATCCGGATGGCGGCTCAACTATTTGATGGCTAACACCAAAAAAGCGCCGACCCATCAGCCGGCGCTTTTCAGGATTTGGGTGAATACAAGCCGGATGGGCGGTTTTTTTGCAGCAATACAGCTGCGCGAGTGTTCCGTACTAGTAGTTATTGCTATCGTAATAATGCAGGCCATCGGCATAGCCCTGCCACCACTCGGCACGGCCGGTTTCGCCGGTGCTGTTGTAAAAATCGACATTAGCGAGCGCCTGATGCCACTCATGTGCAATGGGCAGCAGCCAGCAGCAACATTGAAAGTTTGTTCATGGGAATAGGAAGTGAAGTTTGAAAAGTGAACAGCACAAAGAACCCCTGTTCGCCTGGCCGATTCAAGGACAAAGAGGCACTCATTATGACTTACACTTAGCAAGTATCTCGCATTGCTACGGCGGGTACAACCGCTTTACCAGCATCCTGGCCAGCATTGTAGCAGCCCCGTCGGCTGAACAAAGGGCCATCTTTGAGACAACGCCCCTCCCCACCGGACGAAAAATTCCAATGCCGTGCGGGGGCCATTTGGGCAGCGGCGGGTGCTGGTGTTTCATCAGCGCGCCCAACAGGGGCCGCCCGGCCACGTCGGCGGGCGGCAATTTTGTCCCCCCGCCAAGATTGAAATCAGGCCCGTGGGCGCGGGCCCTGAACCAGTGCCTGCGCCCAATGATGTGATAAAAATCAAGCGGTAATCTGATTGTATTCAATGCCCTACCCACCGTAAGGGTGGAACTTTACGCCGGGCCTGCCGCACACGGCCGCGCTGGTCCTGCTGCCGCAAGCGCCGCCCGGAAATGGGGCCTCGTGGCCCGGTTGGCCACCGCCCGCGCCGCCGTTTATCGCTGCTTCTAATGACCGTAAGCTCATGGAAACCCTTGACCAACCGACCACGACCACCGCGCGGGAAAACGTAGCGGATGCCGACATCACGGCGGCCATTGAAATGCTGCTGCTCAGCGGCCGTGGGGTCACGGCGCACCTCATCGACGTGACCACCCTGCACGGCGTGGTGGAGCTCACCGGCTTCACCGACAGCCTGTTATCGAAGCAGCGCGCCCGGGACATTGCCCTGGCCGTGCGGGGCGTGCGCAGCGTAGTGGACGAGTTGGAAATCCGCACGCCGGAGCTGCCCGATGCCGAACTGCGCCGCAACGTGGAGCGCGCCCTGGCCCACGACCCCGCCACCAGCGGCTTCAAGGTGAGCTGCGCCGTAGCCGGCGGCACCGTGACGGTGAGCGGCGTGGTGCAAACCTGGCAGGAGAAGCAGTTGGTGCTGCGCGTGTTGCGCGGCGGGTGGGGCGTGCGCCGCATCGAAGCCGATAACCTGAAGGTGCGCGGCGGCGAAACGATGAATTCCGACGCGGAAATCTCCACGGAAATCCGGGAAGTGCTGGACTGGGATATTCGGGTAAACAGCGCGCTGGTGGAGGTGCATACCACCGGCAAACAGGTGCGGCTGGCGGGCACAGTGGGCTCGGCGGCCGAGAAGGAGCGCATCATCGACGTGGCCTGCCAAGCCGGGGCTACCCGCGTGGATGCCCACGATTTATTTGTGGCCTACTGGGCCGTGGTGGGCGATTTGCGGCGCGAGAAGTTTGCCCACCGGTCCGACGAGGAGCTTGCCAAAGCCGTGCGCGACACCTTTCGCTACGACCCGCGGGTGCTGTCCTACGAGCCCACCGTGCTGGTCCGCGACGGCTACGTTACGCTCACGGGCACCGTGAGCAACCTGCGCGCCAGGCTCGACGCCGAGCAGGATGCCCGCTACGTGGTGGGCGTGTGGGACGTGCAGAACCGCCTGAAAGTGCGCCCGCCCCACCCGCTGCCCGATGCGGTAATCCGGCAAAACGTGCGGGACGCGCTGGCCCGCGACCCCTACGTGCGCGATTTCGACTTCCTGGTGCTGGTGTACAACGGCAAGGTGTGTCTGGACGGGCGCGTGGGCAACCACTTCGAGCAGGAGCACGCCGCTGACGTGGCCGCCGGCATCACGGGCGTGGCCGAGGTAGCTAACCGCCTCGAAGTGACCGGCACCACCTGCGCCACCGGGCTGCGGCCGTACGGCCGCCCGGCCATTGGCCTGCACCCCACCCCGCTCGCCGACCCCGACTATGCCTTGGCCGAGCGCATTCGGCGGCGGCATTACTGGTCGGCCGGCCTCTACCACCAGGACGTGAACGTGCTGGCCGAAAACGGCGTGGCCACGCTCACCGGCATGGTCGACACCTGGTTCGACCGCGAGCAAGCCGGCTTTGAGGCCTACGAAGCCGGTGCCCGCTTCGTGAACAATGAGCTCCAGGTACGCACGCCCGTGCATGGGTAGCACCGGGGGGACTGGCTGCTTTTTCCAACTCGTTTTTCCCGTTCGCCATGTCGCCCTGCCTGGTAGTCCTCACCGATTTTTTCGCCGTTTCCAACCGGGCCCTATCCTGCGCGGCGGGGCTGGCCATGCCCCTAAAGGCGCACCTGCTGCTACGCCCCCTGCACGGCAGCCGGGAAGTAGTACGCATCACCGACGACGAGCACGAGCGGCCCACCGCCAGCGCCTTGCTCGAAACCGTGACCCGCAACTACCTTGTAGCAGACACCCCGGATGCGCCCTTGCACCTGCACGAGCGGCACCACGCCCGCGTGGCCAGCGGCGTGCTCACCGAAGCCGCGCAGCAGGCAGCCGATATGCTGGTGGTGGCCCGGCACCACAGTTTCAGGAGCGGCCTGTTTCATCGCAGCGTCACGGCCCAGCTCATTCAGGAAAGCCCCATTCCGGTGCTGGTGCTGCCCGCTGGGAACTGATAATAAGCACCTTGTCCGCACCACTCTCATCTTTTTTCTGTTGATTCCCTGCCATGGCACCCTCCATTCTGGTACTCGCCAATGTGTCGGCCACCGCCGAGCGGGCCGCCCGCTACGCCGCCAGGCTGGGTGCCCCCCTGCACGCCAACATCGTCCTGCTCAACCTGCTCCCGTTCAATACCTATCCAGTGCTGCTGACCCCGGAACTGGTCGAAATGGAAACCCGGGAAGCCTCCCGCGAACGCAAAGAGCGGCTGGATGGCCTCTGGTCGATTGCGCGGCAGCTGCCCGGCCTGGCCGTGGTGGAAGAAGCGGCAGGTGCCATGTTCGATGCCGTGACGGGGGCCGTGCGGCAGCACCAGTCCCTGCTGCTGGTGATGGGCCTGAGCGCCGAGCACAGCCTGCTCGACCACCTGCTGCACAACCAGATACTGCCCGTGCTGCGCGCCACGCACCTGCCCCTGCTCCTGGTGCCCGAGGCCGCCCCGCCGCCCAAGCTGCCCCACCGCGTGCTGCTGGCCCTCGATGGTGCCCCCTTCACGCCCAATGCCGCGGCCCGGCACCTGGCCCCGCTGCTGGCCGCCTGCCCGGCCACCTACACCATTGCGCACCTGGCCGACGAGGACGAGGCGCTCGAATTCTCCAACCAGCTGGTGCGGGCCGAGCTGCGGGCGAGTATGCTGCTGCCCGTGAGCGCGCCGGTCGAACTGTACCAGATAGTGGACCAGTCGCCCGCCGATGGCATTTTGCAAGCCAGCATCGACACCCGGGCCGATTTGGTGGTGCTCATGGCCCGGCCGCGCAGCTTTCTGGGGCGGCTGTTTCATCGCAGCGTCACGGCCCAGGTCATCGGCCGCAGCCAGAAGCCGGTGCTGCTGCTGCCCGCCGAGGAGTCGGACTAGGCCCCGGCCTTGCTCCGAATTGCCATTCCTGCATTTTTCACCCGTTTTAACTATTCCCGTCATGAAAGCGAAACCCAAAACCACCAAGCGCGCCAGTGAGCCGGCCACCACCGCCCACACCGGCACGCCGCACTACGCCACCTTCGGCCACGAAACCGATAAATTAACCAACCCAGCGCCGGCCGACCCCACCCGCGATGCCGCCGCTGCCCTCATCGCCGAAGGCGGCCCCGAAAGCAAGCTCCACGCCGCCTACGCCGCCGAAGACTCCCGCTATGCCGGCGGCGACGTATTCGACCTGAAGAACGAGCAAACGAGTTTATAAGCCAGCCCTTTGGCCTGAATAGCGCCAGCCTCCGGCCTGCCCCGGGCACCCTGGTGCGGCCGGACTAGGCCACGGTGGGCAGCACCAGCACCGGCACGGGGCATTGCTCCACCAGCCGGGCCGTGATGCTGCGATGAAACAAGTCGCTCATGAAACTGCGTTCGCGGGCCAGGGTGATAACCAGGTCGGCCGCCACGTCCTGCGTGGCGGTGAGCACCCCCTCGGCATAGTCGCTGTCGAGGTAGCCCCGCAGCTCGGGGCTGATAAACTCGACCACGCCGCTGGTCCGCACGGCCCGCAGGGCGGCCGCGCAGCCATCGTCGTCCTCCACCCCGTCCGAGACGTGGGCCACCACCACGCCCGCCGTCCCGAGCTGGGCCAGCAGGGGGCATAGCGCCTGGGCGGCCGGCGCGAGGGCAAAAGGCTCGCGGTCGGCCGCAATCAGGAAGCGGTGCGGCGGGTGGGTGGGCGCGGTGGTGGGCACGGCCAGCACCGGGCAGTGGCTGGCGCGCAGCAGCTCGGCGCACAGGGCCGTCATGCCGGTGTAGTCGGGGTGGTCGGCGTCGGGCTGGCCCAGCACAAACAGCGCCGGGGCGTAGCGGGTAGCCAGCTCGCGGGCGATGTCGGGGAGCAGGTCGGTGGCTATTTCCACGGCGGCGGGCACGTGCAGGCCCCGCGCCAGGTGATGCAGGGCGGCCACGGTATCGGCCTGGCCGGCCAGCTCCTGGCGGTGGTACTTCTCCCCCACCGCGCCCACCAGTTCGTAAGGGTCGAGCAGCGAAGCCCGGTTGACGTGCAGCAGCACCAGTTGCGCGCGCACAGCCTGCGCCAACTTATCGGCATAGTGAATGGCGTGCCGGGCGGGCTCGTAGAAGCCGGACAAAACAATGAGCGTGAGGGGCATGGCGGAAGCGTGTTTTGGTGAGGGACGGGGATGCCGGCCCACGGCTCAACGGCCCGGACCCGCGAGAAGTGAGGCTACAAGCAGCGCGCGGCGGCTTAGCGAATGGCCGGGGCCGCGTGGGCAGTCCCGGTTTGCCGGGCGGCTTCCGGCGCGATTTTGCCCAAATCAACGTCCACCACGCTCACGTTGGCAATCACCAGCGCATCGACGGGCGGGGGCGCGATGAGCGGCGCACGAATGACGACCACCGGACGCTGCCCGGCGGCCAGGTGCCCCCAGAGGCTCAGCCCCAGCAGTAACCCCGGAAAAAGACGTGGTTTCATGGCCGGACACAGGTTGAAAAGTGCGGTTGCAAACCAGGCAATGAAAGCCCGGCGAATCTCCTCCCCTCAAACAGGCGAACAGCCATCGCCTTGAAGTAGAGCCGACTCACACCACAAGTTTCGTCAACTTAAACGCCCAAATCAATGACAAAAATCAAGGCGGCGGCTAAAAATGCGCCGGGTGCCGGCCCCCGGTGGGCGGGCATTGCCGGACAGGTCGCGGCGGCGGCTCCTGCCTGCTTACTCCCCTGCCGCGAAGTGGCCCCCGCTAAGCCGGCTGGGGGGTTGCGGCCCCCACAACGGGCAGCACGTCTTGATGCTGCTCGAAAAACTCATCGCACCAGCGGCACACGTTCTGGAGCTCTTCGCCACGGGCCAGGGCATGTTCTTCCGAAACCCCGATGGATTCGCCCATTTTCCACGGTTCGCCCTGGTTGAGGGCCTGCATGATTGGGGACTGGGAGGCGCGCAGCAGCACGTCGGCCACCTTTTCCTGGCGGGCATCGCCGAGGGGAAATTTGGTGCCGGGGCAGCAGGGGTTGATTTTCCAGAGCTGGATGCTGATTTCCTGCGGCAAATCGGTGCCGCCCAGGAAGCCTTTGGCCCCGGAGAGGATGGCGCAGAAATTATGGCTGGGGTCGCGCAGCCAGATGTCTTTTTCGAGGGCGCGGCCCCGGGCCCAGTTGCCGCCCAGCCACATATCGTCGGTGGCACCCCAGTAGCCCCAGCTCAGGCGGTGGCCTTCCACCAGCAGGTGCTCTTTGTCGATGAGCGGGTCGTGGTCGTAGCCGTTCACGCCCCGGCTCTCGAAGAGGTCGGCGAGGGTCATCAGGCGGGAGCCGGCCATTTTATGGTACCGGTCGATGCTGGCGATGTCGAAGCGCGTCACGCCTTTTTCAATCAGCAAATCGAGGATTTCGGGGGTGAGCAGGTCGCCGTTGGTCTGGAGCATGACCTGGGTACGGCCCTGGTATTTCTCTTTAATTGCGTCCAGAATCATGTACAGCTTCACGCGGTCGGCCACGGGCTCGCCGCCGGAGAGGATGAGGCGGTCTACCTGGTCGGGCAGGTTGCGCACGATGCGCAGGCAGTCTTGGGCGCTGATGCGCGTGCCCTGCGGCCCGGAGCTGTTGTAGCAATGGTCGCACTTATCGTTGCAGAGCTGGGTAAACACCCAATACACGGACTCGCAGTGGTTGAAATCGGTTTTCATGGACGGGGATAGTAATTACTTGAACGTCATGCTGAGCTTGTCGAAGCATCTCTACCGGGGAGGTAATTAGTTACTCTCGCGGTAGAGATGCTTCGACAAGCTCAGCATGACGTTCATTTTAGTTCCTGAAGGGCATTCTGTTGAATATTTTCCCAGAAAGACAGCTCGGCCTGGATATTGGTGCGCGGGTCCTGAATAAACTCCCCCACCGAGGCGAAGGCGCTGAGCTGGCCCCGGTCGAGGTAGCCGAAGCGGGTGCCCACGGTAAGGGCCTCGCGGCTGTCGTGGGTCACAAAAAGGGAGGTGATGTGGTGCTGCCGGCTCACGCGCAGGAACAGCTGCTGCATGTCGGCGCGGGTCTGGGCATCGAGGTTGCCGAAGGGCTCATCGAGCAGCAGCAGGCGCGGCCGGATGATGAGCGCCCGGCCAAACGACACCCGCTGCCGCTGCCCGCCCGAAAGCTGGGTGGGCGCTTTGCGGGCGTGTTCGCGCAGGTCCAGCTCGTCCAGCATCGCGGTTACCTGCTGGTCAATTTCGTCTTTTGCCACTTGGCGGATGCGCAGCCCGAAGGCCACGTTCTCGAACACCGTGAGGTGCGGAAACAGCAGCGGCTCTTGGTAGAGGTATACCATCTGGCGCGCGTTGGGCGGCACGGGGCGCAGGTCCTGGCCTTGCAGATGCAGGGTACCGGCATCGGCAGTTTCCAGGCCGGCCAGGATTTTCAGGAGCGTGGTTTTGCCGCAGCCCGAGCGGCCCAGCACGGCCAGCACCTCGCCCTGATTCAGCGAAAACGAAATGTCGCGCAGCACCGGCTGGGCCGCAAACTGCTTCGACAAATTGGCAACGGTCAGCAGCTCGCTCATACGAGGGCCCCCGCGCCGTACGCGGCGGCATCAATGGTCAGGCGCTCCGGCGCGGGCCGCACGCCGCAGAGCCATTCGGTGAGGCGGTCCATGTAGTTGTCCAGGTGGGTAATTTGCTGCACGCCGTGCTCCACAATGGGGTCCAGGGTGGTGGCCAGCAGGGTGCCGCCGTACGCGTGGGTTTGCCAGGTGATGATGTCGCCGGCCGCATTGGTCTGGATGATTTCGGCCGACGCGGGCACGCGGGTGTACACGCCGTGGGTGTGCCAGCAGGCCTGGCGCGGGGTGAGGCCCTGGTACACGGGATGGGCGTAGTTCGTGTCCGAAACTGGCGGGTTGGCGGGGTCCGTCACCCACCAGTAGTTATTTACCGGCCGGTCTTCCCACTGCGCATCCAGCCAGGTGGTGGACGAGTCGCCTTCCAGAAACACCTTCTTGCCGGCCCGCAGGAAATCGTAGATAATATTTTGTTTATCAGTCAGCACGGCCTGGTTCGACTGGAACGGAATGGCCAGCGCGTCGAGGTCCCGCACGGCGTCGGCGTCGAGGTCATGCACGTAGAGCAGGCGGTACAGGTCGCGGTACTTGGGGGCCGTAGCCAGGGCGTAGTGCGACCACACGCCGTTGAAAATCAAGCCTATCTTAGCCATGAGCGGGAACGGTGGAGGTGGAAATCAGTTGCAGGAAGTTGCGATACAGCGTTACCAGCGCGCTTTCCGAGCGGCCGGCGTAGGTCACGTCGGCCAGCGGGCCGCTGGCGGTGAGCAGCATGCGGCCGGCGGTGCTCACCTCGTCCAGCACCACTACGGGGCGCTGCCAGGTATCGGCCAGCAGCACGTCGGTACCGGGCGCGGCCTGGATATAGCCGCAGGTCCACCAGCCGCTCATGCCGTGCGAGAAGTTGAGCTGGTCGAGGTCGAGGTTGGCGAGCAGGCCGTGGGGGTCGGGGCCGGGCAGGTAGCGCACGTCCTGGGTGCGGCGCGAGTTGTCCATCAGCCACTGGTTGCCGGGCACCCAGGCGGTAAAAAAGCCGTCGCAGCACATCAGGGCTTTGCCGGCATCCAGAAACGCCCGCACTTTATCCTTGATTTTCAGCATGGCGACGTGGTCGGAGCCGTTGGGCACCACCAGCAGGTCGTAGGGCGTGAGGTCGGGGTCGAAGTCTTTGGTGATGAGGCAGGTGGTGTACTGCACCAGCTCATTCGACACATAATACTTTTCGAGCCCCTGGAGGCCGTTGGAAATGAGCAGTGCTTGCAGCATAGTGGGCGGATAAGGCGCGGTAGTAAGGTACGGCTGCGGGCCGAAAGCAGATGTTTTTCGGCAGAAAGATGGAGGCTGGCTGGGGGAGAGGAAGAATTAATATTGTTTTTCAGAACAATCATTCCAATAAAAGAGTTGTCACACCACAATTACAGAACGATTGTTCCATTAACTCATTTCCCTCTTCTTATGAATCGTTTGCAAAACAAAGTAGCCGTCATCACGGGCGGCAACAGCGGCATTGGCTTCGCCACGGCCCAGGAGTTTATTGCTCAGGGTGCCCAGGTAGTCATCACCGGCCGCAACGCAAAGGCCGTGCATGAAGCCGTAGAAAAGCTTGGTAACCAAGCCCACGGCGTGGTTTCCGATACCGCCAGCGTGGCCGACCTGCACCAGCTGGCCGACCAGGTGAAGGCCCTGCACCCGCGCATCGACGTGCTGTTCGTGAATGCCGGCATCGCCCAGTTTGCCCCCATCGCGCAGGTCGACGAAGCCCACTTCGACCAGCAGTTCAACACCAATGTGAAGGGGGCCTTCTTCACCATTCAGCAGCTGCTGCCGCTCTTCAACGACCACGGCTCCATCATTCTCACGTCGAGCACGGCGGCCCATGTAGGCATGGCCGGCGCGTCGGTATACTCGGCTACCAAGGCGGCCCTGACCACCTTCGCCCGCACGCTGTCGACGGAGCTGCTGGAGCGCAACATTCGCGTCAACGTCATCAGCCCCGGCCCGATTAGCACGCCCATCATCACCAAAATGGGGATGTCGGCCGAGATGCAGGCGCAGGTAGAAGGTAGTTTGGTGCAGCAGGTGCCCATGAAGCGTTTCGGAACCCCGAAAGAAATTGCCACCATCGCCACTTTCTTCGCCTCCGATGACTCGTCGTTCGTGACGGGGGAGGAAATTATTGCCGGCGGCGGTATGGCAACGCTGTAATCAGCAAACTTCCTGCTGACAATGCCCCGGACGCGGCGCTACCGAACATTCATCCGTAAATCGGAGGGGTTCGGTAGCGCCGCGTTTTTTGGGCCGGCGGGCCTACGGGCAGCGGCACCAAACGGCGGCCCCGGGCGTTGGGGAACGGCGGGTTGATTGCCGCTGGCGGCGGCGCTATCTTGCCGTATTCTTCTTTTATCTTTTCCCCTTAAAATGGCCCGTCCCAAAGCCTTTGATGAAGCCGAAGCCCTGCAAAAGGCGCTGGACACGTTCTGGCACCAAGGCTACCACGCCACCTCAATGCAGGATTTGGTGGCGAGCATGGGCATCAATCGGGCGAGTTTGTACGACACGTTCGGCGACAAGCATAAGCTTTTTATGCGGGCCCTGAATCAGTATCAGCAGCAAAGTTTTCAGGGGCTGCGGGAACTGACCGCCAACGATGAGGTGGTGTCCCCGGTACGCATTCGCCGGGTATTGGAGCTGATGGTAACCCAGGCCCTGGCTGATGACCAGCAGAAGGGCTGTTTTCTGGTGAACGTCACCACCGAGCTGGCCCCCCACGACGCGCAGGCGCAGGCCCTGGTCTGCGGCAACCAGCAATTTCTGGAAGACCTGCTTACCGATATTCTGCGCCGGGGGCAAGAGCGCGGCGAAGTCCGGAGCACGGCCACCCCGCAGGCCCAGGCCCGCCTGCTCATCAGCGTGCTAAACGGGATGCGCGTGATGGCCAAAGCCAACCCCGACCCGCAAATTCTGCGCGACGTGGTAAACACGGCCATGCTGGCACTGGCGTAGGTTCGGTTATCCGCAGTTGGTGCGCAGAGAAAAGCCCGCCATCATGCACAGAAGCTGGCTCTTATGGCATTGCCTGAGAGGAGTATGACGGCTTGCTCTCACGGAACGGGTTCGCGCATTACTGGCTGACCCAACAATAAGCAACAAGCACCAAGCCACCGCGTTGCGGCTATTCAGCCTTGCGCAGCAGCGCCCGCTTGTTGGCCAGCAGCAGCAGCGCCGGGGGCAGCAGCAGCAGCAGCGAGGCCATGGCCGCCAGCGGCGCGTTGGCCTCGCCCACGTACATGAACACTTGCACCGTGAGGGTCCGCACCTTGCCCACGCTCAGCACGTTGGTCAGCCCGAAATCAAACCAGCTCAGCAGAAAAGTCTGGACCAGCGCCGTGCGCAGCAGCGGCCACGCCAGCGGCAGCAGCACCTGCCGCAGCGCCTGCCGGGGCGTGCAGCCCAAAGTGCGTGCGAGGTGCTCGTATTCGGTAATCTGGGCCGACCAGAAGCTGCGCAGCAGCAGCGTGGCGAACGGCAGCGCCACCAGCAGCAGTCCCAGCAGCACGCCTCCCACCGAACCCGACAAGTGCAGCCGGATAATGAACGGCTGAATGAGCACTGCCAGTAGCACCGGCGGCAGCGCATACGGCAGGTAGCTGGCCGCCTCCCAGCGCGTGGCCCAGCGGCTCCGCGTGATGGCACGGGCCAGGACGAAACCGCCGGCAGTGGCCACCACCGCCACCGTGCCGGCCAGCAGCAGGCTGCGGCCCAGCCCGGCTAACAGGTCGTTGTCGGCCGCCAGCAGGCTCCGCAGCGCCTCCAGGGAATAAGCGGGCGGCAGCGCGGCCGGAAAGCGCCACCCCTCGCCCACCGCCAGCAGCCCAAGCAGGCCGAAGGGCAGTGCGAAGAGCAGGATTAAGAGGAAAACAAGGAGCTTGGAACGCATTGGTGTAGAGACGCATATTTGCGTCTTGTCGTTGAACGATACTGCCTGAACGATGCCCACATGGCGCGAACGACGAGACGCTACGCCGTTCGCACCCGGCGGCTAAGCCGGAGCAATAAGCTAATCAAAACCAGCAGGCCGGCGGCCACCAGGAACCCCGCCAAGTAGGCGGCGGGCAACTCCCGCAGGTCGAAGCGCTGGAGGCGGGTAGCGATGTACACGCTCAGCATCTGCGGGTACGGGCGGCCCAGCAGCAGCGGGATGTCGTAGGCCCCCAGCGTGGCAATGAGGCTGAGCAGCAGCGTGGGAGTTGCCCGCCGCAGCAGCACCGGCCCGGCCACCCGCCGCCGAAACTGCCCCTCGCTGGCCCCCAGCGTGAGCGTGAGCTGGCGATAGTCATCGAGCCGGGTTTCCTGGTAAATGGCCCGGAACAGCAGGGTCAGAAACGGAAACGTGAGCAGCACATGCGCCAGAATAATGCCGAAGCCGGCCCCGTCCTGCACCAGCTCGGGGAAGGATTCGAGGCGCGGAATAAGGCCCAGCCGGAAACTGATGCGCGAGAGCCACCCCGCCCGGCTCAGCAGCTGAAACAGGTAGAAGCCCATCACCAGCGAAGGCATCAGCAGCGGCACGTAGAGGAGGCCCGGCAGCGGCCAGCGCCGCAGCGTGGGCTGCGCCCGCAGCACCAGCAGCAGCGCCAGCCCCGTGGAAATTCCCACCGAGGCCACCGCTACCCACCCGCTAAAGAGCGTAGCGTAGAGAAGGCCCGTATCGGCCCCCAGCGCCCGCCAGTAGCGCCCGGTGAAGCCGGCGGCCAGCGGCCCGGCCAGCCCCACGCTGCCCAGCAAAGCATACGCCAGCCCGGCCAGCGGCAGGCCTACCACCAGCAGGCCGTACAGGCCCAGCAGGGGGCTAGGAAGCTGGAACGGGCGTGCCTTCAATAACATAGGTGCGGAAATCCTTGAACAGGCGCGTCATGTATTCCGGGTCAGGCTCGGGCAGGGCCAGGCCCTGGATGTCCGCACGCCGGGGCGCGTAGCGGCGCGAGGGCAGCTGCTCGAATGCCTGGCGCTGGGCGGCGGGCAGGGCCTGGAGGTTGAGCACGGTGTGGTCGCCCCACACGTCGGGGTCCATCTTTTTGAGCTGGGCCTCGGGCGAAATCAGGAAGTTGACGACCAGCATGGCCGCCTCGGGGTGGCGGGCGTGGCGCACGATGCCCAGGTAATGCGAGTTCTGGATGGTGCCGGGCGTGGGCACGTAGGCGCGGGCCGTGGCCGGGAAAACTTTCTGGTTGACTTTGTTATCGACCTCGGCGTCGTTGTTGGAGAAGGTGAAGGCCACTTCGCCGTTGGCAAAAAGCTGGTGCAGCGGGGCCAATTGCTCGGGAAAGGTCTGGCCCTGCTTCCAGAAATAAGGCTTGCTGGCATTAATCTGCCGCCACAGCGCGCCCGACCATTTCTTATACACGGCCGAATCAAACTTGCCCTGAAACAGCTTCGGGTCGCCCGACAGGGCCATCATCCAGGATTTGAGCAGTGTCATGCCCGTGAATTCGTTCGGGATGGTGAACTGGCCGGGGTGGGCTTTCACGAAAGCCGGCAGCTCGGCAAAGGACTTCGGCGGGCGGGCCACCCGCGCCGAATCGTAGATAAAATTGAACTGCACGTTGCCCCAGGGGCACTCCATGCCCGCGATGGGTTGCTGGAAATCGGTGTTGATGAAGGGATTGGCCAGGTCGAGCAGCGGGGCATTGGGCAGCTTCGCCACGAAGGGCCCCAGCAGCGCATCCACCTGCCGCAGCTGGTAAAATGTCTCGCCGTTAATCCAAAGCAGGTCGGCCTCGCTAGGCTGGTTGGCTTGCTGCTCGGCGGCCAGGGTCTGGACCAGGCCCGCGCCCTGGCCGGCCGAAATTTGCAGGTCGATGCCATAAAGCCGCTTCACTTCGGGCTTCACGTAGGTGCTCATGTACTTGTTGATGAGCGGGTCGCCCTGCCACATCACCATGCTCACGGGCTGGTTTTTGCCGGCTGTTTCAATTTGCGGCCAGGTCTGGGCCAGTACCTGCTGGGGCTCGCGGAGCTTGTCAGAGCCGCAGCCATTGAGCAGCAGGGTGAGGGCGGTGAGGAAAGGGAGAAGTTTTTTCATAGGGGTAAAGTGTACAAGCAAGAACGTCATGCAGAGCGCAGCGAAGCATATTTACCGCCGTAAGTAATCAGTTTACTATTGCGGTAAAGATGCTTCGCTGCGCTCTGCATGACGGCCGGCCTGTTGGGTTCGTTCAACGAGCAACTACAGCGCGTAGCGCAGGCCAAACTGGAACTGGCGCGGGGCACTGGCATTGCGCCGAATGATGCCCGAGCCCGCCGCGCCGGTCTGAATCTGGTTGCTCTGGGTGGCGTTGTTGGCGTAGCCGCTCAGGTTCTGGGTGTTGAGGACGTTGAACACGTCGGCGGTCAGTTCCAGGCGGCTGGTTTTCTCGCCGAAATGCAGCGTGTACTGCGCGCCCACGTCGAAGGTTTTGGACCACGGCAGGCGGTCGGAGTTGCGCCCTTCGCCGGGATAGCGGTCGGCGTTGCCGAGGTAGGCCGTGCTGAAGGAGCTGCCGTCGCCGTTCAGGTCGGTGGTATAGGTCGGATTGCCGCTAGCATCGAGGATGCCGGGCGCGACATAAGCGCCCGTGACACGGTTGATAGGCTGACCGCTTTGCAGCAGGGCCGCCAGGGTAAAGCGCAGGGCTTTGATGGGGTAGTAGCTGCCAACCGCGTTGATAACGTGCGTGCGGTCGTTGATGGAATTGGCGAACTCGGGGCCGTAGTTGTTGGCATCGGCGGCGCGGAAGTTCACGTCCTCGGTGTCGTTTTTCAGGTTCGAGAGAGTGTAGGACACGCGGTAGCCGTACTTGTCCTCGGCAGCGTCTTTCTGCACGTTGAAGCTGGCGGCCATGTAGCGCGAGCGGCCCGCCGATTCGGTTTCGACCACGCTGCGGGCCACGCCGTTCACCCGCTGCCCGTTGATGGTGGCGTAGGTGCCCGTGGCGTCGGTAATGATGGGCACCGGACGGGTGGCATCGGCCGCGATGGGATTGCGCACCACTACGTTGGCAGGGTCGTTTTGCTGATAGGATGACACTGCGTTGACGTTGCGCAGCCGGAACAAGTCATAGGAGCGGTTGTACATCAGGTCGACGTAAAACAGCGTTTTCTGGGTCACCTGGTACTGGTAGCCCAGCGTGGCCTGGTGCGAGTACGGGTTCTGGTAGCCATCCGGGTTCAGAATGCGGCGCTCGCCGCCGAACACCGTGGCGCGCTGGCCCTGCAAGCTGGCGGCCGACGGCCCGTTGAGGTAGGTGACGCCGCTGGTGAGGCCCGCGCCCTGGTTGCCATCGAAGGTGATGCGGTCGATGTTGGTGTTGGCGGGCAGCGCGCCCACCCGCACCAGCTCGCGGAGCTGGGTTTTGTAGTCGGCCGAATTGGTGTTGGCTCCCAGCGCGTCGCTGTACACGGTGTACAGAATCTTGTCGTAGAACAGGCCGTAGCCGCCGCGCAGGCTGCTGCGCTCGCTCAGGCGCAGGTTGAAATTGGCGCGGGGCGCGATGTTGTTGCGGTCACCGTTGGCCGCGCCGCCCTTCGAGAGGTTGTCGTAATCGTAGCGCAGGCCCAGGGTCACGTTCAGGCGGTCGGTCACGGCTACCTGGTCTTCCACGTAAATGTTGTAGAGGTTCTGGGTGGTGCCGAAGGATGCCGGACGCAACTCCACGCCGTAGGATTTCACCAGCACATCGGCCGGAATGTCGTTGATGCTCAGGTTGGCGCCGAGGTTGCGGCCGGCCAGCGCGTTCAATTGCGGCTGCGTCAGCTTCACGGTGTAGCTGCCGTTGGGGTTGCCGCCGCCAAACAGCAGGTGCTCGGTGCTGATGATGCCGAAGCCCCCTTTGAAGGTGTTGCGGCCCTTGAGCAGCGTGAATTTCTGCTGGGCCTGCCAGGTGCTTTGGTGCGAGTCGAAGAGGTAGCCGGGGTGGCCGAGGTAAGCAATGGCGGTTTCACTGGGGTCGAGCACCGTCACGTCGGGGCTGTTGGGGTTCTGGGCACGGGCGTAGTTCCAGCGGAAGCGGGCGTACTGCACGTCGGTTTCCGAAGTGAAGTTGCGGCCCACGTAAATATTCTGGGTCGCAATCTCGACGGAGTTGCGGTCCTGCTTGTTACCGCTGGAAGGGAAGGAAATGCCGCCATCGAGGCCGCCGCCCTGGCGCTCAATGTTCACGATGCCCACGTTGGCCCGCAGCGAGGAGCGGAACCGCTCCGTCCAGCGCTGGTCGAGCTTGCCCGAGAGGTAGGTGAACTTGTTCTGACCGCGCACCGTGGCGGCCACGCCCAGCTCGGGCGAAGTCAGCACGTTGTCCTTGTAGTCGAAGGTTTGCTCGGCGTTCAGGTAGAAAAAGGTCTTATCCTTCACCAGCGCCCCGCCCACGCCGAAGCCGAACTGCTGGCGCTGGAAGCCGCTCTTCACTTGGTTACCAGACAGGTCGCGCTGCGCGAAATCGGTCTTGCCATCGATGCCGGGGCCGGGCCGGGTGAGGTAAAAAGCCTCCGCCGTCAGGTCGTTGGAGCCCGACTTGGTGGTCACGTTCACGATGCCGTTGGCCGAGTTGCCGAACTCGGTGGAGAAGTTGTTGGTGAGCACGTTCACGTTCTGGGCAAAGCCCACCGGAATGGCGAAGCGCTGCCCGCCCAGGAAGTTCTCGTTGTTGTCGAGGCCGTCGATGAGGTAGTTGGTGTAGAGGCCGTTGGCTCCGTTGATGCTCACGTTGGGGGCTTCGGTGAAGAAGCCGGTAGCCAGCGTCACGTTGGGCAGGCGGTAGAGGGCGCGGGTGATGTCGCGGGCCTCGATGGGAATTTCGCGCAGCTCGCGGGCCGACAGCTCGGAGGCCACCTCGGCGTTCTGGGTGTTGAGGGTAGTGCCGTTGCGCGGGGCGCGCACCACTACGCCTTCCAGCGTTTGGGCGCTAAGCTGGGGCAGCACCAGCGTCACGCTGGGGCTGGAGTTGGCGCGGAGCGTGAGGCCAGCTTCGCGCACGGCCTGGTACCGGTCGCTCACGGTGGTGCTCACGGCGTAGGAGCCGGCCGTGCTCAGGCCCCGGAAACGGGCTTGGCCCTGGGCGTTGGTGGGCTGCTCGGCACTGAAACCAATGGCGGCGTTGTCGAGGTGTACGGGCAGGTTGGCGATGGGCTTACGAGCATTGTCGAGCACCGACACCACCAAATCGACCTGCGCCCAGGCGCGCTGCATAGGCAGCAGGAACAATAAGACGAGGGTAAAAAGGGATAAAACCTTCTTCATGGGAAAGAGAAAAATAAGCTACAAAAATGTAATTAGGCCAACGCGGCAGCAGCCCACCATCCGCAAGGGGATAATCGCAGGCTGGTTGCCAAGGCAGCAAATTCCGGAATTTTCAGCAGGCCGGCGGCCCCCGGTGGGGGCGTGCGGCCACGCCGGCGCGCTGGCCAGCGGCGGTAATTGCAGTGGGCAGGGCCACCGGCCGGGGGGCGCGCAGCCGCCGCAACCGGCGCAGCAATAGCCGCGCCAGCGGCAACCGCAAGGCAGCAGTCAGGCCTTGCTCTTCATCAATATCGGCCAGCACGGGTAGCACGCAGGCGCTGGTGTGCTGCTGCCGGAGCTGCCGGAGCAGGGCGGCCCCCAGCTGCGCCGTCTGCCAAGGCAGCTGCGTCCAGTCCTGGCTTTCGAATACCGCGCGCGCCATGCCCAGCAGGTACACCCCGCCGTCGGTGGCGGGGCCAACTACGGCCCCGGTTTGCTGCACGGCGGCTGTGGCTTGCCGCAGCAGCTGCTCAGTCAGTTGGGGGCAGTCGTTGCCCATCACCAGCAGGTACTCGTAGCCCTGGCTGAATACGCGCCGCATGGCGTTGCAGAGCCGTGCGCCGAAGGTGGCCCCCGTTTGCTGGTTTGAGGCGACCCGCACAAAGTCAACCCCTGCCCTGCCCGCAGTAGCCTCTGCTCGGTGGATAAGCTGGGCCGCGACGGCGGCGTTGCCGGCTCGCGTGCCGTGGCTGACAAAACGCTTGTGCGCCGCCTCCTCGCCCGCCGAGCGGGTGAACAATAAGACGGCAACGGGTGAGCGGGACATAAGAAACGGCCCCGCCGCCAAAGCGTGATTGGGGCAGGGCGTAACGCTGGAGACGAGTGAAAACCCACGGCCGAGCTAACGCCGTGCTGCCACATACGGCAACAAGGCCAACTCAGATTCCGGCCGGGGTGGGGCAAAGGTCGTCAGCCCGGGTCATTTCCTCCTGCTTCTGCCATCTACATGGCTAATACGTATCCCGGCGGCGCGGTCCTGGCGCTCGGCGGCGCGGCAGAGCAGGCAGGTGGCGATTGGAGGGCCGGCCCCGGATATCGGCGGCGGCGCTGGCCGGTTTAATCGGCTCGCTGTTTGGGGGGATGCGGGCGGCGTACTCAGCGTTTTTTTGGTGATGGGCAGGGCGTAGTTTGCGCCGGTGCTGCGCGGCCGTGCAGGAGCGCCTGATTGCGCCCGAAGGCTCGTTTGCGGCCTTCGGGCACTCGCTGGCTTACCGTTGCGGGGCCTTCCGATTGGCAGCCTGTACCTGTGCATCACCGCGTTTCTGCCGCTATGCCAGCGGCTCTACCCGCCGGATGGGCAGCCGCTCACCCGCCTCCGGCGCATCCACCACCAGCACAATGGCCCGCGTATGCCCGGCCCGGGCGTACCGCAGCGTTTCGGCCGAGCCGCCCCGGGCCAGCGGGGTAGTCGTTTCCGGGGCGAGGGCGGCGGCATAGTCGGCCTGGGTGCAGGCCACCAGCAGCACATCGCACGCACCCACAATGGCAAAGGCCGTCTCGGCAAACCGCTCGTTGCGGTCCGCGCTGGTGCCGGTGATGCGGACCTCGCGCACGGCGGGGCCTTGTAGCAGGTTTGCTGACCGGGCCACGCGGGCTTGCACGGCGGGGCCGGTGGCGGCTTCTTCGCCGAGCCGGAAATCATCGGGCAGGAAGAAGCCGGCGGGCGGCGTGGGCAGCAACACCAGCTGCGCATAGGCCGGGCGGCCAGCGGCCGGCGCGTGGCGGGCCCGTTCCGCCATCAGCTCAACAAACACGGTATCGGCCCCCAGCGCCAGCGACGACACACCCAGCAGCACGCGGGCCGGGCCGGAATTTTCGGCTTCCAGCTGGTCGAGCACCTGCTCTAGCGTGGCGCGCAAAGCTGTTTCGCCCCTTGGCAGCAAGCGCTTACCGACAAAGCCAACGGCGAAATCCCGGCCTTTTAAGTCACTGGTTTTTTGCTGATTATCGAACATGTTGCGGAGCAGCAGGAAGCTGCATTGGGGGGAGAAGCAGGGTGTAATGCGTGTCGGCCAGCCCTCCGCCAGAGCCGGCAACCGGTCCTTTTACGGCTGGCTACGGCCAGCGTCGTTGGCCAACCGCCTCAACTGTCCAACTAAAACCCGTTACTTCACCGCTGCATTACGCCCGGCAACCCGGTTTTTGCCCGGCGGCCGGGCGCATTCATCCTTAATCCCTTCCCCTATTCCACACCCTTACTACCGTTTTCATGGCAATCAAAGACAAAGACGCGCTGGGCGGCCCGCGTAGGCTACTGGCGCTGGACGGCGGCGGCATCCGGGGCACCATCACCCTGGAAATTCTGGCCGAGCTGGAACGCAGCCTGGAGCAGCGCCTCGGGGCCGGGCCGGGCTTTGTACTGGCCGACTACTTCGACTACATCGCCGGCACCAGCACCGGGGCCATCATTGCCACCTGCCTCAGCCTGGGCATGCGCGTGGCCGATATCCGGGCGTTTTACCTGGCCAGCGGCCCGGCCATGTTCGACAAGGCCAGCCTGCTGAAACGATTCCGTAACAAGTACAAGGACGAGCAGCTGGCCCAGAAGCTCCAGGACGTTATCCGGGAGCGCAGCGGCGAACCGGAGGCCACGCTGGGCAGCCAGGCCCTGCAAACCTACCTGCTGCTGATACTACGCAATGCCACCACCGACTCGCCCTGGCCGCTTTCCAACAACCCCAAGGCGAAGTACAACGACATCACCCACCAGAGCTGCAACCTGCGGCTGCCGCTCTGGCAGCTGGTGCGGGCCAGCACGGCCGCGCCCACCTACTTCCCCCCCGAAGTAGTGATTGTGGGCGGCCAGGATTTCGTGTTCGTGGACGGCGGCGTGACCATGTACAACAACCCCGCGTTCCAGCTTTTCCTCATGGCCACCATCAAGCCCTACAAGCTGGAATGGCCCACCGGCGAAGACCAGCTCCTGCTCGTGTCCGTGGGCACGGGCGCGGCGGCCGGCTCCAACGCCCAGCTGGCCCCCAACGAGATGAACCTGCTCTACAATGCCAGCTCCATCCCCTCGGCCCTCATGTTTGCGGCTTCTAATGAGCAGGATATGCTCTGCCGCGTGTTTGGCCGCTGCCTGCACGGCGGCGAAATCGATAGCGAGGTACTGGACTTGAAGGACGACATCGGCACGGGCTCCATTGGGAAGAAGCTCTTCACCTACCTGCGCTACAACGCCGACCTCTCCCGCGCCGGGCTCACCGCGCTGGGCCTGCCCCACATCGAGCCCGATAACGTGCAGCAAATGGACTCCGTGCAGTACATCCCGCAGCTCCAGGCCGTGGGCCAGGCCGTGGCCAGGGAGGTGGACCTGGCCCACTTCGCGGCCTTCCTGCCGGCCTAGCCCGCAAGCCCTGCCGCCCCCGCCTACCCAAGTAAATCCCGGCACAAACGAGCGCCGCCCTTCCGTACAAACACCCGGTTTTGAAATACCGTATTTCTACGTGGGTGAGTCCCCGGCCCGCCGTTGTTCTTTGTACCGCCGCGATGCCACCGCGCCGGCAATTAAGCCGGCCGCTTCCTGCGCCAGCCAAACGGCCATACGGGTTTCCAAACCGCAATTTCGACTTCCATCAGCATTCCCCAAAGTTCCGCAACCGCATCACTTCACCAATTCTTTTCCTCTAATGAACGATAACGCTGTAGCAACCGCCAGCCCCACGGCAACCACTTCCTACATCCTCAGCCAGGGCGACTACGACCAATACACGACGGCCTGGCAGGCCTTTGCCGGGCAGGCCGGCGGCACCCCCCTCACGGATGCCTTCTTCAAGCCAGATTCTACCCGGGTACAGGCTCTCAGCTTTCCGCTGGGGCGCATCCAGGAGCTGGTTTCGGCGGTGGGCGTGCGCCAGATTAGAGCGCGGTTTGTGCTGATGCCCGGCTCCGCCGGAAGCCAGTTCAACCTCGTCCTGTTTGCCACCGATGCCACCGGCTACCGGCTGTCGGCCTACTGCCTGCCCGACCAGTACTACACGACCAGCGCCCTGGAGGCGAAGGTGCTGGAGACGAAAGCGCCGGAGGACAAGTTGGACGAGCCGATTCCCCAGGACCTGACCTCCATCTGGGAAGGCAAGTGGCAGAACGCGGCGGAAATCACGGCGGATATGTTTACCACCTATACCGCCGCCCCCGCCCACGAACCCACCGTTCTCGAAGGATACAACTTTAAGATTAAGGATTTTGTGACAATGCTCTTCGGGGCCGGACCGGACATCAGCCTGGGCTTCGGCCTGCACGAGTACCACTCCCAAAAGGCCAATTCGGAAGCCGACTGGACGAGGACTTTCGGCCTGGTGCTGCAGAATCCCGCCGCCGGAAATGATGCCCGCAGTGTCGGAGCCGCACAGTTGGATTTCGACATGGCGGCTCCCAGCCCGCCCAATACCTAAGCAAGCCTCCCCCCCCCCCCGACGGCAACCTATTCATGGCCATCACCCCTGGTGGTGGCCTTTTTTTTCCATAGCTGACTTTATGCCTCTTTCCACGCAGGAGCTGGTGGCGCGGTTAACGCTGGTGCCGGTGGTAGTGGCCGGCCTCATTGGCCTGGCACGCTGGCGCCAGCTGCCCGCCAATATGCGCTGTCTCACCGCACTTATCGGCTGGGTGCTGCCGCTGAATTTGCTCGGCTTCGTGTTCATTTTTCTGCACCGCAGCAACCTGTTTTTGATGCCGGTGTATGCCGTGGGCGAGTTCATGTTCCTGGCCCTGGTGTTCCGGCACACGCTGCAGTCGCCCGCTTTCAGCCGTGCCGTGCCCTGGCTGGTGGGCGGCTTTGGGGCTTACGCCTTGTTCGACAGCCTGACCCCGGGCGCGCTGGAGCAGTTCCGGCCCGGCCAGCAGGTGATTCAGAGCGTGCTGGTACTGGGGCTGGTGGGGTTATATTTTCGAAAATTGCTGCGCGAGCTGCGCGTGATGCAGCTGCGGCGCGAGCCGATGCTCTGGGTATCGGCGGGATTATTGATATATTACCTGGGTTATCTGCAGATTGCCATCTTCAGCAACTACCTGCTGCGCTACTCGCAACAGCTGAATAGCAACGTCTGGATGATACATTCGCTTTTGTTCATCGTGCTTTATAGCTGCTACAGCCTGGCTTTATGGCTCCCCCGGCAGAAGTAACGTTCGGCCAGCTACTGTTCAGCGGCATCGCGGTGATGCTGCTGGCGGCCGGCACCCTACTGGTTTTTCTGGTAACGTACCAGAAGCGCCTGCTGCAACAACAGCTTCATATGCGCACGGCCGATGCGGTTCATCAGCAGCAACTGCTGGTGGCCATTATCGAGGCGCAGGAAGGCGAGCGGGAACGCATCGGGCAGGACCTGCACGACGGCATTGGCTCGACCGTGGCCACGGCCAAGCTCCTGATTAACCGCCTCACCAGCCTGCCCAACCAGGCCCCGCCCCCCGATTTGCTAGCCCTCATCGAAGAGCTCATGACGGCCGCCGTGCAGGACGTGCGCAGCGTGTCGCACAGCCTGTACCCGGCCGTGCTGTCGCGCTACGGCCTGGCCGAAGCCATGCAGCACCTGGTGGACGTGGGCAACGAAACAGGCCAGCTGCCCATTGAGCTGGATATGGAGTATGGCCAGCCCCTGGCCCTGGCCCAGGAGCTGGCCCTGTACCGAATTTGCCAGGAGCTGCTGCACAACGCCCTCAAGCACGCCAAGGGGGCCACCTACCTGACGGTGCAGCTGCACCAAGCGCCCCGGCTGCTGACGCTGGTAGTGGAGGACGATGGCTGCGGGTTTGCGACCGGGGCCAGCGGCGGCCTGGGGTCCAAAAATGGCGGAGCGGGCCTGCGCAGCATCGAAGTGCGGGTGCAGATGCTGCGCGCCAGCCTGCACCGCCACAGCGCCCCCGGGCAGGGCACCCGCATGGTGGTAGAGCTGCCGCTACTGTTGGGTTAAATTTATTTTCCTTTCCTTCGTTACTCAATGCCTCTACTCCATGGTCTCCCCCATTCCACCCGCCCACATCGCTCTCCTCGACGACCACCCCATGTTCCGGCAGGGGCTGCGCTACATTCTCGAACCCCTGCCCTACGTGGCCAGTATCACGGAAACGGCCGATGCGGCCGCGCTGGTGGACCTGTGCCGGCGGCAGCTGCCGGATGTGGTGCTGCTCGATTTGCAGATGCCCCAAATGGACGGGCCGGAAGTGGCTCAACTGCTGCTGGTGGAGTTTCCGGAACTGAAAATCATCGTACTCTCGATGTTTTCGGCCGATAAATACATCACCCAGATGATGAAGCTGGGCGCGCGCAGCTACCTGCCCAAAGATGCCACCCAGGAAGAACTGGTACACGCCATTAAGGAGGTGCTCACTACGGGCTACCACTTCACGCCCCGCATTTCGCGGGCGCTGATGCGGGGCGTGCAGAAGCCCAGCCGCCAGCCCGTTACCAAGCTGCCGGAGATGCTGGAGTTTACCCCGCGCGAAAAAGAAGTGCTGCACCTGATTTGCGAAGGCCGCCGGGCCAGCGAAATTGCTGAGCAGCTATTCCTCAGCCGCCGCACTGTGGAAGGCCACTGGCAAAAACTGCTGGAGAAAACCGGCTCGCCCAGCGTGGCCTCCCTGGTTGTTTTCGCCTCCAAGCACGGCTTGCTCGGGGCGTAGTACCGGGCCGGCACGGGGCAGCTTCGGCCAAGGGGTGCCGGCAGTTTTTCCACTATCTTAGGAGAACCAATCCCCGCCTGGGCCACCCCTGGCCCGGCCCGCTTCGCCATGCCTCAACCTGCTGCTGACCACTGGCCCGCTCTGCCCGCCGCCGACTGGGCCGACACCCGCCAAACCCTGCACCTCTGGACCCAGATAGTGGGCAAAACCCGCCTGGCGCTCAGCCCCATGGTGAACCATTGGTGGCAGGTGCCGCTGTATGTGACGCCGCGCGGCCTCTCCACCGGCTCCATGCCCTACGCCCGGGGCTCCTGCGAGGTCGTGTTCGACTTCAACCAGCACTGCCTGCGCCTGCACACCAGCGACGGCCGCAGCTGGGAGCTGGCGCTCCGGCCCCGCTCCGTGGCCGATTTTTACCGCCACTACCGCGCCCTGCTGCGCGAGGCCGGCATTCACGTCCGCATCTGGCCCGTGCCGGTGGAGCTGGAAGAGGCCACGCCCTTTGCCCAGGACGAGCACCACGCCTCCTACGACCCCGTGGCCGTGCAGCAGTTCTGGCAGGTGCTGCTCCGGGCCGATGCCGTGCTCAACGAGTTTCGGAGCGGCTTCACGGGCAAGTGCAGCCCGGTGCACTTTTTCTGGGGCAGCTTCGATTTGGCTGTTACGCGCTTCTCGGGGCGGCCCGCGCCGCCGCACCCCGGCGGCATCCCGCACCTGGCCGACTGGGTGACCCGCGAATCGTACTCGGCCGAGCAGAGCGCGGCGGGCTGGTGGCCCGGCGGCAACGGCCAGGACGCCACCTTCTACAGCTACGTGTACCCCGGCGTGCCGGGCCTGGCCGAGGCCGCTATCCAGCCCGCCGAAGCCGTTTTCAACCCCGAAATGGGCGAATTTTTCCTGCCCTACGAAGCGGCCCGTACTGCCCCGGACCCGCGCCAGACCGTGCTGGACTTCTTGGAAAGTACCTACGCCGCTGCCGCCAACCTATCCAAGTGGGACCGCGCCGCTCTGGAGCGACGCTAGCCGAATACAGCCGCTTATTCTTCGGGCAGCTGGCGGCCGAAGTGGGTTTTCAGGATGTCGTTGACCTTTTCCCGGTTCAGGGGCTTGTTGAGGAAGCCGCCGATGTTGAGCTGCTGCACCCGCTCCACGTCGCGGGGGTGCAGCGAGGTGGTCAGCATCACGATGGTAATGGCCTGGCGCTGGGCGGCAGGCAGCTGCGGGTAGGCTTCGAGGAAGGCAAAACCGTCCATCACGGGCATTTTCACATCCAGCAGAATCAGGACCGGGCAGGTGGCAAAAGGCGTCTGGCAATGCACATGCAGCAGGTCCAGCGCCTCCTTACCGTTGAGGGCCACCAGCACCTGCTCGGCCACGCCCAGTCGTTTCAGCAGCAGCTGGTTGAGGTAGTTGGTGGTGGAATCGTCATCGACGAGCAGGACGCAGGTGAGCTTTTGCATGGGCAGTCAAGCCGCACCCAGGCCCGCAGAGCCGGAGAGTGGCGCATTTCATTGATTCGCAAAGTATACCGAGAATACGCTGCCTGTACCCAGCGTGGATGTTACGCTGATACGGCCGCCGGCATTCTCCACCATTTTTTTCACCATGTACAGGCCAATGCCGGAGCCCTCCACATGGTCATGGAAGCGCTGAAACATGCCAAACAGCCGGTCGATATATGCTGCATCGAGGCCCAGGCCATTATCGCGCACCTCCAGCACGACACCCTCAGCTTCGGCCCAGGTGCGCAGCCGGACGTGCGGCGGCCGCGTGGGGGCGCGGTATTTCAGGGCATTGCTGAGCAGGTTGAACACCACCGAGCGCAGGTTTTTTTCCAAAAACAGCACTGTAGTGGCCTGCACGTCTAGTTCTAGTTGGGCCTCCGTGCTTTGGATGACCGGCTCCAGGTCGAGGCATACGTCGCGGATGACGGCCGCCAGGTCCACCGGCACTGTGGAGCCGCCGTGTTCCTTTTGCAGCCGCGACACTTCGGTGAGGTGCTCGATGGTGCGCTTGAAGCGGTTCACCGAGTCCTGCATCAGGTCGAGCAGCGGGCTTACTTCTTCGCTTTGGGCCGTGGCGGGGGGCAGCTCCATCAACAGGGCATCAAGCAGGCCTTCGATGTTGCTGATGGGCGCTTTGAGGTCGTGCGAGGCGGTGTAGATGAAGTTGTCGAGGTCGACGTTGGCGCGGGTGAGCTGCTCGTTGTTGTCGCGCAGCTGCTGCTGGGCCTGGTCGATGCGCTCCAGGGCCAGCTTCTGCTCGTGAATGTCGGTGCAGGTGCCAATCCACTGAATAATCTCGTGCTGCGCGTCACGCGAGGGCAGGGCCCGGCCCAGCATCCAGCGGTAATCGCCGGCGCGGTTGCGGAAGCGGTATTCCACTTCATAGGGCTCGCCGGAGGCCAGGCATTCCACCCACCGCCGTCCGGAGGCAGACCGGTCATCGGGGTGTAGGTGCTCCACCCAGCCCCGGTCCAAACCCATGGCGTTTTCCTGCCCAATGTAGTCGAACCAGCGGCGGTTGAGGTAGGAATTGACGCCCTGCGGCGTGGCCGTCCAGGCAATCTGCGGGATGCCTTCAAGCACGCGGCTGGCTTCGGCGGCGGCGCGCCCGAGGGCTAGGCGGGCGGCTTCTTCGCGCTTTAGTTCTTCGTTTTTGCGGTCAAGCAGGGCATTCTGCTCGACCACCAGCGCCTGGATGGCCTTTATTTCGCGCTGCGCCGTCAGGTCGGTAACGATGACGGCCAGCGCCGGCGTCTCGTTGAATTTCAGCACGTTCATCGATACCAGAAAGGGGAGCAGCGCCCCGGTCTGGGTTTGCAGCGGCAGCTCGCCCCGGCTTTTGCCGGCCCAGCCCCGGTCCAGCAGCGCGGTCCAGGTTTGCCGGAAGGCCGGGGGCACAAACTCATCGAAGCTGCGGCCCATCACCTCGGCCAGCGGGCAGTGCAGCAGCTCGGCCAAGCTGGCGTTGCAGTAAAGCACGGTGGCGTCCTCAGCCAGCAGCAGTGCGCCTTCGTTCATCTGCTCGATGAGGGTGCGGTAGCTCTGGTCGGCCCCTTGCAGGGTGAAAATGCGCGGCCCCTCGGCACCTTGCACGGCCAGGGCATCCACGGCCCCGGTGCGGATGGCGTGAATCAGGTCCTGGGCTTCCTCCAGTTGCTCGCGCAATTCCTCGTTGGTCCGGGCCAGCTCGGCGGCGGCGGGCTGGAATTCAGTCATAGCGCTTGGCCCCATCATCAGAGGCATTGATGCCCAATGCTTTCAGCACCCGCTCACGGTCCGAGAGGTCGCCCACCAAGCGGCGCACCAAGCCGGGGCTGCGCTTGATGAGCGTGGGCACGCCAATCAGGTCTTCGCGCTGGGCCAGGTCGGGTTGCTGGAAAATATCCACAATCAGCAGCTCGTAGCGCCCTTTTAGGTAGTGCTCGCAAATGTCTTTGATGTTGCGCACGGCGCGCGTCGAGTTCGACGTGGCCCCCGTGATGTACAGGTGCAGCACGTACTCGGGGCCGGCGGGCTCCGGCGGGGCCAGGGGGTCCGTGAAAGGTTCCATGGGCACTTGCGGTTATTTGCTGGTGGCCGGGCGCACATCAAGCCCGACCAGCACCCGCTCTTCGTTCGAGAGGTCGCCGATAATTTTGCGGATGGGCTCGGGCACTTTGCGCACCAGCGTGGGGATGGCCAGAATCTGGTCGCCCTCGGCCAGCTGCGGGTTCACCAATAGGTCCACCACTTCCAGCTTGTAGCGGCCCTTGAGGTGCTGCTCGCAGTACTTCTTCAGGTTGGCCAAGGCCGTCACCGATTTGGGCGTCTGGCCGGCCACGTACAAGCGCAATTCCCACGTTTCCGGGAGGCCTTCTTCTTCTAATTGAACTGCAACTACTTCTGCCATAAAGCGGGTCGTGGATGGGATGCTACGGCATTCCAGATGTTGGGGTTACTGGCCGCTTTCGGCGGTGGGGGCGCTGGGGGCCGGTGGGTTGGCGGCCGCGATGCGCTGGTGGCCGCTGAGCAGGGTTTGCTGGCGGGTTTGCTCGTTGGAGCTGATTTGGCGCAACTCCTCCTCCGCCGACTCGAACTCGGTGCGCAGGTTGGCAATGTTGGCTTCCAGCATCCGGCGGCGGCGCTCCAGTTCGCGGTCGCGGCGGGCGGTTTCCTGCTGGGCAGCCAACACTTCGGCGTGCTCCTGCATTTGCTGGGTGAGACGGCTGGCCCCGGTCACGATGCCGGTGGGACCGAGCACCACATCCAGCAGCTCAATGCCGTGCGGGGTCACGACAAACTCGCGCACCTGATTGGAATGCGCCATGCCGCGCGATTTGAGGATACTTAGGCCGCGGTTGCGCTCGCCCACGCCCTCCAAGTCGCGCACCGCAATCCAGGTATCAACCAGCGACGACACGCCTTCGTCGGTCATTTCCTGTTGGAAGCCGCGGGCGTTCACCAGCGCCGTAAACAGCGCCGTGATGCCATTAACTTTCAGAAAATCGATGAGGCGGGTGAGCATGCTGCGCACCTCGTTCACGTTGCCCACGGAAATGAGGTTGGTGATGGGGTCGATGACCACGGCCGTGGGCTTGAACTCCCGCACCAGGCGGTGCAGCGTCACGAGGTGCTGCTCCAGGCCGTTGAGGGTGGGGCGGCTGGCTTCGATGAGCAGCCGGCCGGCCGCTACGTGTTCCTGCAGGTTGATATTAACCGAAGCCATATTGCGCAGCAGCTGCGCCGGCGATTCCTCGAAGGCAAAAAAGATGCAGCGGCCACCATCCCGGCAGATTTTTTCGGCGAAACCGGCGGCCAAGGTGGTTTTGGCGGTGCCAGCCGTGCCGGTGATGAGCACGCTGCTGCCCTCGTAGTAGCCGCGCAGGCCAAACATCTCGTCGAGGGCCGGAATGCCGGACGAGACAATGTGGTCCGATACTGAATGGTTGAGCTGCAGCGAGGTTACGGGCAGCACCGAAATGCCGTTTTCGGTGATGAGGTAAGGATATTCGTTGGTGCCGTGGGTGCTGCCCCGGTATTTCACCACGCGCAGTCGGCGGGTGGTAATCTGGTCAATCACGCGATTATCAAGCAGAATCACGCAGTCCGACACGTACTCTTCCAGGCCCTGGCGCGTGAGGGTGCCGTCGCCGCGCTCGGCGGTGATGATGGTGGTTACACCCTTTTCCTTGAGCCAGTGAAACAGCCGGCGGATTTCCGAGCGCAGCACGCCTTGGTTCGGAAAGCCCGAAAACAAGGCCTCGATGGTATCGAGTACCACGCGCTTGGCCCCGATGCTGTCGATGGCGTGGCCCAGGCGGATGAACAGGCCTTCCAAGTCATACTCACCGGTTTCCTCAATCTCGGAGCGGTCGACGTGGACGTGGTCGAGGCGCAGCATCTTGCGGGCTTGCAGGTCCTTCAGGTCAAAGCCCAGCGAAGTCACGTTAGCGGCCAGCTCATTGGCGGTTTCCTCGAAGGCCATGAGCACGCCCGGCTCGTTGAAATCCAGAATGCCGCGCACCAGATACTCAATACCAATTAGGGTTTTGCCGCAGCCGGCGCTGCCGCAAACCAGCGTGGGCCGGCCCAGCGGCAAGCCGCCTTCGGTGATTTCGTCGAGGCCTTCGATGCCGGTGGGCGACTTGGGCAGCTGCGGTAAGACGTGGGCAGCGGCAGGATGGTTTTCTTGCATGAAGCAGTGGTACGATAGAATAGTGAAGGTAGTTGTCGAAAAAAAAGCGCCCGGCTGCGCGAAAAATCGCGGCCGGGCATTCAGTCAAAGAAGCTTAAAAAGTAATTCCAGCCTGCCCGACAATCAGCGGTGGCTGGCCTCGAAATCGAGCCAGCCGGCGCGGTGCTCTTCCAGCTCGGCGGGGCTGATGCCGTAGGCGGTGCAGGCCTCCACGGCATCCATGAGGCCTTGTTTCACGGCGTTGAGCACGGCCCATATTTTGAGCTTGCGCTCGGCGGCGGCGCTCGCGTTGTCAGCGGGTTCGGGGCGGCCGTCGGTATCGAAGAAGTCAGGAGAAGCTTGGCTCATAGCTCAGGCAAGATAGAAAGGCTAATATTAACGTAGCGTGAAGGTTAGTCGGATTGGCGGGCTGCGCCAAAGTTTATTTCCAGCGGCTAAAAAACTGGTCAAAACCCTCGCGGTAGCCGTCACTCACGGGCAGGGTTTCGCCGGCAATCTGCACCGTGCCGCGCCCCACCGACTGGATGTGGCCCAGCCCCACAATGTAGCTGCGGTGGATGCGCAGGAACTTGCCGGCGGGCAGCTTTTCCTCCATGCCGCGCAGGCTGGTGAGCGAGAGCAGCGGCCGCGTCTGGCTGGCCAAATGGACTTTCACGTAGTCTTTCAGGCCCTCCACATACACGATATCGGCCAAGGGCACGCGCACCAGCTGGTACTCCACTTTGAGGTAGATGTGGTCGTCCTCGGGCGGGGTGGTGGGGTGGTGGGGTGGTGAATTGGTGGGCGCCGGGGCAGGCGTTTCGCTGGCCTGCTTCATCTCGAAATAGGCTTTGGCCTTGAGGGCAGCACGCAGAAACTCCTGGTAGTCAAAGGGCTTGAGCAGGTAGTCCAGCGCATCGACGCGGAAGCCTTCCAGCGCGTACTGGTTGAAGGCCGTGGTGAAGATGACGCGCGGGCCGAATTGCAGCACCTTGGCCAGCTCCAGCCCGCTGAGGTCGGGCATTTTGATGTCGAGAAACAGCAACTGGGCATCGGGGCGCTCGTGCAGCGAGCGCAGGGCGGCCACGGCGCTTTCGTGCCGGCCCACGAGGCGCAGAAACGGGGTTTGCTCGATGAAGGAGCAAACCAGACCCAGGGCCAGGGGCTCGTCGTCGACGGCCACGCAGTTGATGACGAACAGGGCGGCGGCCGGGATTACAGATTCAGGTGCAGGCATACTTCGTATTCGTTGGCGGCGGTGCAGGGGGTCACGCGCACGGTGTGGGCGTGGGGATACAGTAAATCGAGGCGGCGCTGGGTGTTTACCAAGCCAATGCCGCCGGGCTCGTCGTCGGGGTCGGCGGGGCGGTTGGGAAACACCGTGTTGCGCACGCACAGCTCCACGGTATAGGCCGTGGGCTGGCGCAGTTGAATGGTGATGCAGCTGGGCGCGGTGGCGCTCACGCCGTGCTTAAACGCATTCTCCACGAACGGCTGAAACAGCATGGGCGCGATAAAAGGGTCGGGGCTAAGCGGGCCGTGCCCGGCAGGGTCGGGCATCTCGAAACGGACCTGCACTTTGGTGGTCAGGCGCAGGTGCATCAGCTCAATATAATCGCGCAGAAAGCCGATTTCCTGGCTCAGGCGCGTGTGGCCGGCCGGCGACTCGTACAGCACGTAACGCATCATGCGCGAGAGACGATGCAGGGCGGCGCGGGCCTGGTCGGCATCGAGCAGCGTGAGGGCGTAGATGTTGTTGAGGGTATTGAAGAAGAAGTGCGGGTTGATTTGGGCTTTGAGCAAACTCAGCTCGGTGGCGACCTGGCGGCGCTCCAGTTCCAGGCGGCTTTCGGCATCGCGCTGGCCCTTTTGCATGGCCGCGAGGCTGGTGGCGATGCCTAGCACCAGCAGCGTAATGAGCAGCACACCGGTATTGAAGAGCGGGCGGCCTTCGTCGGGGCCAAGTTGCGGGTGCGGGCGCGGGCCGGACCACGGGTTGGGCGGGTTGAGGACGGCCTCGCGGGCGGTGGCCACCAGCTCGGGCACGCCCAAGCGCTGCTCCACCTGCTGATGAATGGCCAGCACCGCCAGCACCAGCCCGGCATTCAGCAGCACGTAGGCCCAGGCCTTGCCGCCGTACAGCAGGCGCGGCGCGGCCCAGGCCACGTTCAGGTAAAAAACGCCCACCAGCAGGCCAAATACTACGGCCTGGGTCAGCCAGAACTCGGTGGGTTTGGGGCCGGGGTAATCGGGCTGCTGCGCCACCAGCAGCACCGCCACCAAGCCCCAGACCAGGGCGTGCAGCAGCAGCGTGGAAGCCGAACGGAGGAGCGGTAACGCCATGGAGTTGGTGAAAGAAAATTGCTCCGCAAGCTACAACGGAGGCCCCGGGTCCTTCAGCCTCGCATCGGCCAGCGGGGGCCGGGTATCGGCCAGTTGGCACTTTGGGCCGCTGGCGGGCGCGGGGAGCGGATGAACGGTTTTGGGCCGCGCCGTTTGGGGAGCTAAATGGGCGAACGGGCGACGCCACAAACCAACTCGGCGATTGGAGTTGGCCTTAGCTAAAGAGGAACCGCACATTTGAACCGAACCCGCCGCTCCCCGACCAGCCGGGCTGCCGCTTTCCCCTCCGCTCCTCCCCGCTTTTCCGATGGCCTCGACTGTACTTCCCCGGCTTGCTTCGATGGTGGCCGCCGCCGCGCTGCTGGTGGTAGTGGCCTGCCAGAAGCAAGCCGCTACGCCCGATGCCACTGAGCTGGCCACCCTCACGGCCCTGCCGCAGGTGGCATCCGCGCCGGCCAATAACCCCGGCAGCCCGGCCAAAATTGCGCTGGGCCGCGCCCTGTTCTGGGACCCCGTGCTGTCGGGCAGCAAGGACGTGAGCTGCGCCAGCTGCCACCACCCCGCCAGCGGCTACGCCGACGCTCTTGAGCTGAGCATCGGCAGCAACGGGCAGGGGCTGGGCACCGCCCGCCACTTCCGCGCCCCCAACGACATTGCCTTCGTGAAGCGCAACTCGCCCACCGTCCTCAATGCCGCCTTCAACGGCATGGCCACCGATGGCACGACCCAGCCCGCCACGGCCGCCATGTTCTGGGACCTGCGGGCGCAGTCGCTCGAAACGCAGTCGCTGATGCCTGTGGCCACGCTGGAAGAGATGCGCGGCCATCAGTATGCCGAGGGCGTGGCCCTCGATTCGGTGGTGGCGCGGCTGCGTGGCATCGCGGCGTATGGGCCACTGTTCAGCGCGGCGTTTGCGCAAGCCACGCCCATCACGTCAGTGAATATCGGCAAGGCCATTGCCTGCTTCGAGCGCACGCTGGTAGCCACCGATGCACCCTTCGACCAGTATATGCGCGGCGACAAAAGCGCCCTCACGGCCCAGCAGGTGCAGGGATTGAATGACTTCGTGACCAGCGGCTGCGCCAAATGCCACAGCGGCCCGATGCTCAGCGACTACCAGCTGCACGTCCTCGGCGTGGCCGACAACGGCAAAAACCCGGCTTCTGACGCGGGCGCGAACGGCAGCTACGCCTTCCGCACGCCCAGCCTGCGCAACGTGGCTCTCACCGCGCCCTACATGCACAGCGGCACGCTGCCCAACCTGCAGGCCGTGCTCAATTTCTACGACCCCGGCCGGGGCCAGGCCCCTTCGGCCAACCCGCATGTGCCCGTGGGCCAGCGCGACCCGCTATTCCCCGGCAAAGTTGCTAATCCGCAGAACATCATCGCCTTTCTGCAGTCGCTCACGGCCGCCAGCTACGACCGCACCGTGCCCGCCGCCGTGCCCAGCGGCCTGGCCGTGGGCGGCGACATCCACTAAGCCATTTCCCCATTTTTTTCAATTCATTTTTTCAACCACCATTTTCCTCATAATCATGCGTTTAACTTCTGTACTTCGTTTTGCCAGCGCTGCGGCGCTGCTGTGTTCCATGAGCAGCTTCTCGGGCTGCGAGAAAGAGAATGTGGGCCCCAACGGCGGCTGCACCAAGAAAACCACGACCACGACCCCAACGACCACCACCACCACCACGGGCACAGGTACAGGTACCGGCACGGGCGCGAATTAATCCGGCGCAACGGAACCTCACCCCCGGCAGGGGCCGGAGGCGAGGTTTCCACGCTGATGCCGCCGCCAGATTTAGTATCTTCATTACCACCATGAAACATCTCCGCTCGCTTGGTCTGCTACTGCTGTTGCCGCTGGCGGTATCGGCTACGCACATTGTGGGCGGCGAGCTGGATTTGCAGTACAAGTCCGGCAGCACCTACACGCTCAGCCTCAACCTCTATTTTGATGCCATCAACGGCGACCCACAGGCCCTCGACCAGAGCTTAGTGGCCAGCATTTTTGTGAAAGCTACCAACCAGCGCGTAGTGAACGTGACGCTGCCCCTCACGGCCAACACCTTCGTGCAGTATACTAACCCGGCCTGCGCCGTGAGCTCGCTGAGCACCCGCAAGCTGGTGTATACCAAAGAAATAATCCTGGATGCCGCCACCTACGCCAACCCCGGCGGCTACTACGTGGCCGTGGAGCGCTGCTGCCGCAACAACGGCATCAGCAACATTATCAGCCCCGGCGGCGCGGCCCAGACCTTTTACCTCGAATTTCCGGCCGTTGTCCGCTCGGGCGCGGCTTTCATTGACTCCACGCCGCGCATTTTCCCGCCCTTGGGCGACTATGCGTGCCGGGGCGAGTTGTTTTACTACGATTTTGGCGGCGTGGACCCCGATAAGGACTCGCTCGTTTACGACATGGTGACGCCGCTGAATGGCCACGCCACGGCGGCCGTGGGCAACACCGCGCCGCTGCCCAGCGCCGCGCCCTACGCCCCCATCACCTGGAACCCGGGACTGAGCACTACCAACCAGATTCCAGGCACGCCAGCTTTGGGCATCGATGCCCACACCGGCCGCCTCACAGTGCGGGCCAGCAGCCTGGGCCTGTTCGTGTTTGGGGTGCGCTGCGCGGAATTCCGCAAGGGCGTGAAGATTGGCGAGACGCGGCGCGACTTCCAACTCTACGTGCTGAACTGCCCCACCAACGTGGCCCCGAAGCTCCAGGTGCGGGCGGCCAACAGCGCCACGCTGTACCGCCCCGGCCGCGATACGCTGCGCCTGCTGCCCGGCGGCAGCCGCTGCCTCACCGTCCGCTACACCGACCCCGACCCCAACTCAGTACTTACGATGAGCACGCGGGCGGTCAATTTCACGGTGCCCGCGCCTACCTTCACCACCAGCACCAGCGGCACGGTGCGGGCCGCCGGCGCGCCCGATACCCTCACCGCCACCCTCTGCTTCCCGGACTGCGCCGATACCAAGGGCCAGGTGTATTTGCTCGACCTCATCGTGGCCGACAACGGGTGCAGCCTGCCCAAGCACGACACCCTGCGCGTGGCCTTCACCGCCACGCTGGCCCCCAACGCGGCCCCGGTGCTCACCAGCAGCTTCCCGCCCGCCCCGGCCCCCACCGCCGGTGCCGCGCCCACGGTGGTGCGCGTGACGCTGGGCCAGCGCTACACCGCCACCCTCACCGGCACCGATGCCGACCGCAACGCCCTGGCCCTCGCGGCCGTGGGCGAGGGCTTCGACCTGGCCGTGATGGGCATGCAGTTCGCGGCCCAGAACGGCGTGGGGCTGGCCAACGGCACTTTTGCCTGGGAGCCTACCTGTGCGGCCGTGACGGCCATTGGGGCTAGTAATGACGTGGTCGTGCATTTCACCCTCACCGAAACCGGGCCGTGCGTGCCGCTGCCCCAGGAGCGCGCCATTCGCTTCGAGGTGGTGCCGGTGGAGGAAACGGCCGCCTTCCGCCCGCCCAACGTCATCACGCCGAATGGCGACGGCTTGAACGACTTCCTGCGCATGCCCGACCTGCCGGTGGATTTCTGCGACAACAAATTTGCAGGCATCAAAATCTTCTCGCGCTGGGGGCAGCAGGTGTTTGCTTCGGCGGAGCGCGGGTTTCAGTGGGGCGGCCAGGGCGCGGGCGGGCTGTATTATTACCTGGCCACTTACACCGATGGCCGCAAGTTTAAGGGCTGGGTGGAGGTGATTCCGTAGCGGGTTGGCGCTGCCGAATTTTCGGTCATGCAGAGCGCTGCGCAGCATCTTTATCGCTCAACGCATTCCAGCCGATAGCATTTACTACTGCGGTAAAGATGCTGCGCAGCGCTCTGCATGACGGGCTTTTTGGAGCCAGCTCCAACCCGTTCTACCTACCTTTCCTCTCCCATGAAGCTCAAGCCCAACATTGCCACCAGCGAGGCCGGATTCATCTTCAATCCCGCCACCGGCGACTCCTTCGCGGCCAACCCGCTGGCGGCCGACATCCTGGCCCGCGCCAAGACCGGGCTGGATGCAGCCACCATCAAGGCCGACATTCTGGAGCGCTACGACGTGGCCCCCGGCCAGCTGGAAAAGGACTGGGACGACCTGTTGGCCCAACTGCGCGACTTCAACTTGCTAGACTGATTTTTTCAGAACTCAGAGCTTAAGACGTAGAGCTTAGGTTTCTTGACAATACGTTTCAAATCTTCTAAGCCCTACGTTCTAAGCTCTAATATCTTAATAATGCCCACTGCCTCTGCCCGCCCGCGCCTGACCGTGGCCGTGACCGGCCTCAACGCCACCGACAGCCCCGGCCCGGGCGTGGCCGTTATCCGCGCCCTGCGCGAGAGCCCGGACTTCGACCTTCGCATCATCGGACTGAGCTACGAGGCGCTGGAACCGGGCATTTATTTGCGTGAATTGGTGGATAAGACCTACCAGCTGCCCTACCCGGCGGCCGGCACGGCGGCGCTGCTGGCGCGGCTGGCCCACATCCGCGAGCGGGAGGACGTGGCCGTGCTCATCCCCAACTTCGATGCCGAGCTGTTCAACTTCATCAAGCTGGAGCCCGAGATGCGGGCGCTGGGCATCCACACGTTTCTGCCCACGCTGGCCCAGCTCGATGCCCGCGACAAGCTGAACCTGGCCGCCTTCGGGGCCGCGCACGGTTTCAGCACACCCGCCAGTCGGCCGCTGCACAGCGCCTTCGAGCTGCCCGCCGCCGCCGAGACGCTGGGCTGGCCGCTGGTGCTGAAAGGCCGCTACTACGATGCCGCCGTGGTACACTCGCTGGCGCAGGCCGAGCAGGCGTTTGCGCGGCTGAGCGGCTTGTGGGGCATGCCGCTCATCGCGCAGCAGTTTGTGGCGGGACAGGAAATCAACATTGCCGGGCTGGGCGACGGGCACGGCCGTGCCCTGAGCGCGGTGCCCATGCGCAAGCTCACCATCACCGACCGGGGCAAGGCCTGGGCGGGCATCACGCTGGAAGATGAAGCGCTGCTGGCCCTGGCCCGCCGCTTTGCCGAGGCCACCCGCTGGCGCGGCGGCTTCGAGCTGGAACTGATTCGCACGGCAGCCGATGAGCTGGTGATTCTCGAAATAAACCCCCGTTTCCCGGCCTGGATATACCTCACGGCCGCCGCCGGCCAGAACCAGCCCGCCGCCCTGCTCCGCCTGGCCTTGGCCCTACCCGTGCCCATGATGGAAGGCTACGCCGTGGGCAAGATGTTCGTGCGCTACGCCTGGGATTTGATTACCGACCACACCGAGTTCCAGCAAGTAGCTGCGCTGGGCGAACTTTGAGCTCCCCTCCTCAGCTGAGGAGGGGAGTTATCTGCTGGCTCATTACCATTCTTCATGAAACAACCTTACGAACGTCCCACCCTCCGCAAGCTCACGGCCGGCGCGCTGCACAAGTTTGGGCCGCGCGCAGGGGCCGCGCCCACTGCGGCCCTCGACGGGGTGCCCGTGGCGGAGCTGGTGGCGCGGTTCGGCTCGCCGCTGTTTGTGCTGAGCGAGCGGCAGTTGCGGCGCAGCTACCAGGCGGCGGTGCGGGCCTTCGGCACGCGCTACCCGGCGGTGCAGTTGGCGTGGTCGTACAAAACGAACTACCTGAATGCCGTATGCCGCACTTTCCACCAAGAGGGCGCGTGGGCGGAGGTGGTGAGCGGCATGGAGCTGGAAAAGGCCCTGCTGAACGGTGTGCCCGGCCCGCACATCCTCTTCAACGGCCCCGGCAAGCGGCGCGCCTATTTGGAACGGGCTTGTGCGGTTGATGCCGTCATTCACCTCGATAATGCCGACGAGTTGCACCTGCTGCTGGACGTGGCGGCCGGCCGCGCCACCCGGCCCCGCGTGGCCCTGCGCGTGAACCTCGACGCCGGCATCTACCCGCAGTGGGACCGATTCGGCTTCAACCTGGAGAACGGCGAGGCCTGGCAGGCATTGGGGCGCGTGGTGGCCTCGGGGCGGCTGGCGCTGGTAGGTCTGCACTGCCACATCGGCACGTATGTGCTCCAGCCCAAGGCATATAGCACGGCGGCCACCAAGCTGGCGGCCCTGGCCCGGCGCTGTCAGTTGGAGTTGCACACGGCCATTCAGTACCTCGACCTGGGCGGCGGCTTCCCCTCCACCAACACCCTGAAAGGTGCCTACCTGCCCGCCGCCGACACCGTGCCCCCGCTCGATGAGTACGCCGAAGCCATCACCGGGGCGCTACTGGGCGCGGGCTTCCCGGCCGATGAGCTGCCGCTGCTGGTGCTGGAAGCCGGCCGGGCGCTGGTAGACGACGCGGGCTCGCTCATCGGCTCGGTGCTGGCCAACAAGCGCCTAGCCGACGGCCGCCGCGCCACCATCCTCGACTTTGGGGTGAACCTGCTCTTCACCTCCTTTTGGTACGACCACCACATCAGCCCCACCCGCGAGTTCTCGAACCAAACCGAGCCCACCGTGCTCTACGGCCCGCTCTGCATGAACATCGACCAACTGCGCGATAGCATTGCCCTGCCCCTGCTTGCTCCTGGCGATACCGTGGTGGTACACAAAGTGGGCGCGTACAACCTGAGCCAGTGGCAGCAGTTTATCAACCTGCGGCCCAACGTGGTATTGATTGACGAGGCCGGCGCGGTCCACCTCATCAGAGCCGCCGAGACGCTGGAGTATTTGCAGCAGCTGGAGCGGGTACCGGCGCACTTGCAGTAACATCATTTCTCTAAATCCCTTTCCTTGCCGTTGATTTAGCCCCTTACGTTCGCCTCACCCCCCGGCCCCCTCTCCGATGGAGAGGGGGAGCCTGACGAATTCGTTGAGAACATGACTGGTGCCTCCTCTCCATCGGAAAGGGGGCCGGGGGCTGAGGCGCTGTCGTGAGGCATTATTGCCGATTATCCTACTATGCCTTCCCTCTCCTCCTTCTTCCGCGCCGTGCTGCACAGCTACGCCATGCTGTTCTTTTCGCAGCACCGGGGCTTCGCGGCCGTGCTGTTGCTGGTGTCGTTTGGGCACCCGGCGGTGGGGGCGGCGGGGCTGGCCAGCACCTGCCTGGCGGTGGCCGGGGCGCGGTTGGGCGGCTTTAATAAAGAGTGGACGGACAGCGGCGTGTACAGCTTCAACGCCCTGCTCACCGGACTGGCGCTGGCTTCGTTCTTTGCGCCGGGCTGGGGGCTGGCGGGGCTGGTGGTGGTGGGCGCGGGCGTGGCCCTGCTGCTGAGCGTGGCCCTGGGCGGCTGGCTGGGCGGGCGCGGGCTGCCGGCGTTGTCCCTGCCGTTTGTGGGCACGGTGTGGGTGCTGCTGCTGGGGGCCGGACCGCTGCTGCACCTGCCGGCGGCCGAGGGCGGCATCTACTGGCTGAACGAGGCCTACGCCTTGGGCGGCTCCCGGCTGGTAACGGCTGCCCAATGGGTGGGCGAGTGGCCCTGGCCGCCCCTGCTGGCCACCTACCTGCGGGCCTTGAGCGCGGTGCTGTTTCAGGACAGTGCGCTGGCGGGGCTGCTGGTGGCGGCGGGGCTGCTGTGGCACTCGCGCATTGCGTTTTCGCTGTCGGTGCTGGGCTTTTTGGGGGCGTATGGAGTACTGCTCCTGACGGGGCCGGCCGGCAGCGGGCCGCCCGACTACAACCTGGGGGCCAACTACGTGGTGGCGGCCGTGGCCGTGGGCGGCGTGTTCGTCATCCCCTCGGCGGCCAGCTACGGGTGGGCTTTGCTAAGCGTGCCCGTGACGGTAGTGGTGCTGGCGGCCCTCACCACGCTGCTGGACCGGTTGGGACTGCCGGCGCTGTCGCTGCCCTACTGCGCCACGGCGCTGCTGTTTCTGTACGTGTTGCTGCTGCGCCAGCGGCCGGGCGCGGGCCTCGTGCTCACGCCCATCCAGCGCTACTCGCCCGAGCGCAACCTCTACGCCTACGCCACGGCCCGGGTGCGGCTGGCTCCGTACCCGGTGGCCCTCACCCTCCCCTTCCTCGGCGCGTGGACCTGCACGCAGGGTTATACGGATGGCGGCCCCACCCACCTCGGCGACTGGGGTCAGGCCCTGGACTTCGTCATCACCGATGCCGACGGCCGCACCTACTACGGCTCCGGCCTTAGCCTGAGTGACTACTACGCCTACAACAAGCCCATCCTCGCCCCCGCCGACGGCGTAGTGCAGGAGGTCATCCAGCACATCGAAGACAATGCCATCGGCGAGGTGAACACCCGCGAAAACTGGGGCAACACCGTCGTTATCCGCCACGCACCTGGCCTATTCACCCAGCTTTCGCACCTGCGTGCCCACTCCGTGCCGGTGAAGGTGGGCGACTACGTGCAGCGCGGCGACATCATTGGTACCTGCGGCAGCTCGGGCCGCTCGCCGGAGCCCCATCTGCACTTCCAGGTGCAGGCCACGCCTTACGTGGGCTCGAAGACGCTGGCCTACCCACTGGCCTATTTCGTGGCGGAACCGGCAGTGGGCTCAACTACTGCCACCGAGATGCAAACCCCGCCACTGAAGAAGCTAAAGCAGCAGTTTCAGGCTTCGGGTTCAGCAGTCAGCATTTTAGCTGAATCCGACGCGCTGCTGGACCACCCCAAGACGCTGTTGGGCGAAGCCAACACCTCCTTAGCCTTTCCCCAAACGCTAACCGCTGCACCCAAAACGCCCCAGCTCCGGCACTTTGCCGTGCCCGTGGCGGGCGAAGTCGTGCGCCCGCCCACCTTCAACCGCACCCTGAGCCAGGCTCTGCGCCTGCCCCCCGGCTACGCCCTGGACGTTCGCGATGCCGCCGCGCCAGATGCGCCGGCCCAGCGCTGGGAGGTGTTCACCGATGCCTACAACCTGGCCTACCTGCGCTGCCAGCGCACGGGAGCCGTGCTGTATTTCGCCGGCGATGCGTCGGTGTTCTACTGCACGGCCTTCTATGGCGATGAAAGCTCGTGGCTCTACCTGCTCTACCAGGCAGCCTACCGGGTGCCGCTGGCCAGCCTGCCCGGCCAAACCGTGCATGACGAATTCCCGCTGACCGTGGTGCGCAACCCCGTCCTGACCTGGGCGCAGGATGTGCTGGCCCCGTTCTACCGCTTCCTACGCCCCACTTTTTGGGCCGAAGAAGTGCCTACCGCCGCCGGCCACTGGCCTGGCGGCCCGGTGCGCCTCCGCAGCCGCGTGGTGGTATCGGGCTTCGGCCGCGCCCGCGAGGTGCAGGCCGCCGAGCTGCTGTTTGCCGAAGGCCGGCTGGCCGAGCTGCGCGTGCGCCGGGCCACGGGCAGCCTCACCCTCACCTGCACAGTGGCCGGCGCATGAGGAAATGGAACATCCTGCTACTCTTGCTGCTGGCCGGGGCCACCGCCGCCCGCGCCCAGGCCCCGGTGCCCGACTATGCGGCCACCGACAGCCTCGTGCAGGCCCTGGCCGGGCAGTACCGCTGGGCCGCGCTCGACTCGGTGGGGCAGGCCGCGCTGCGCCTCGGGCTTGACTACCCGGCCCTGCGCCGCCGACTGGGCCAGGCCGCCCTGGCCCACGACCGCCCGGCAGCGGCCATCCGGCACTACGGCCGCGCCCTGCGCGAAAACCCCACGGACACCACCGCCCGCTACGGCCTGGCCCTCGCCTACCTCAGCCTCAACCAGCCCGGCCCCGCCGCCCTGGTGGCGCGCGGCCTGCCCGACTCGCTCCGCCGCCCCCTGCACCTCAACGGCTTCCAGCTCTTGAGCCGGGTGGAAGTGGAAGCCAGCGGCCAAAGCACCCGCCAGCCGCACCGGGGTCCGGCCGGTTTCCTGCGCCTGGGCGTAGGCACGCGCCTCAGCCCCCGCCTCAGCCTGAGCCAGAGCGTGAGCTATTTCGGGCAGAACATTGAGCTGCCCGACCACCAGCGGCGCGGGCGCGGCGATGCCTATCCCGTGCGCCAGAACGAGTACTACGCCCTGCTGGCCGGCCAGCTGGCCCCGCGCTGGCGCGTCCTGCTCGGATACCATTTCCTGGACAGTGATTTCGGCCGACTCGAAACCACCAACGGCCACCTCGGCTACGCCGCCCTGGCCTACACCCGCCCCTACTGGGCGGTGCAGGTGGGCCAGTACGTGGGCACCCTCACCGACACCGCCCGCGCCCAAACCGACCTGCGCCTGACCCTATACCCGCTCGGCAACCTGCGCCTGTATGGCTTCGGGCAGGCCAGCGTGGTGCGCTCCAACGGCCGCAGCTACCCGCACGCGCTGCTGGGCGCGGGCGGCCGGCTGCACCGCCACGCTTGGCTCGACGTGTACGGCGGCCTGGGCCAGGTGCCGGTATTGGCCGGGCTCGATGGGCTCTATGTTTATAATCTGCTCGACCCCTTGCAGGCCCGCGCCGGGGCGGGCCTGCTTATTTTGCTGCCCCAGCGGCTTTCCCTGCGCCTGAGCGCCGGCTTGGAGCGCCGCCGCGACGCCGTCAACGGCTCCCTCTATAACTTGCAATCCCTTAGCACCGCCCTCGCATGGACCTGGTAAAGCTGACCCTCGCCACTGCGGCCCTCGCGTATGCCGTGCCGGCCGCCGCCCAGGCCCCAGACCAGACCGCCGCCTTCGCCACCAGCTACGCCGCCGAGGCCAAGGCCGACTACGCCGAAGCCATCGCGCCCATCAAAACCATCTACACCGGCACCTACGAGCAGAACCTGCGCCTGGGCTGGCTCTACTTTCTGGCCAAGAACTACCCCGCCGCCGCCGCCCACTACCAGAAAGCCGTGGAGCAGCGCCCCTACGCCATCGAGCCCAAGCTCGGCCTCATCAAGCCCCTGAACGCGCTGGGCCAGGTCGAAAAGATGCTGAGCACCTACGAGGGCATCCTCAAAGTAGACCCCCAGAACACCCAGGCCAACTACTGGACCGGCGTCATCTACCTCAACCGCAAGGCCTACGGCCCGGCCGCCCGCTACTTCGAGCACGTCGTCAACCTCTACCCGTTCGACTACGATTCCACCATCTCCCTGGCCTGGGCCTACTTCAACCTCGGCAAGAAATCCGAGGCCCGCGCCCTCTACACCAAAGCCCTGCTCATCCGCCCCGGCGATGCCGCCGCCGCCGCCGGCCTGCGCCGCCTATAGCGCGGCCCCTACGCCGCCGGCAGGCAGCGCACCACGTAGGCCACCAGCGCCTGAAACGTGTCGGCCCGCCGCAGCTCGGCATCGTCGAGCTGCACGTAGCAAGCCTGCTCCACTTCGCAATACAGCTCGTTGCGCTCCATCTGGCTGGCAAACACGGCGCTCAGCTTCCGGCGCGGTACCAGGCGGGAAGGGGCGATGAGGTGCCGCCGGAAAATCCGGCGGAGAATGCGATATATCTGCTTTTTCATGGTGGACGAAGGATAACAAGAACCGGGATAACCGACCGGCTAAAACCAGGTTTAGGCAGGGGGCCAGCGGCCAGGGCCGGGCGGCCGGCGGGCCGGTTTGGTGCGTCAAAGTTGCCGGGCCGCCGCCGGGGCTTCACCCCCCAATCGCCCAGCCGCGTCGCCACGCCGACTACCGGCCCGGTTGCACCGCTTGCGGGCCACTGCCGGGCCACTCGGACACAAAGCGAAGCCGTTGGCAGCAGCAGAGCGGATGTTCATCGACTTTTTGAACGAAGCCGTCGATTAGCAGCCCCATTTACATACTCAGGCTCACATATTTGGTCTGATATTTACGGTTCCTTCCCCGCCGCTCCGGTCACGGCCTGTTCCCCACGCATTAGTTGCTGTTCCCATGCCCGAAGCCTCCGGCCACATCACCGCTCAGGAAACTGCGACTGCCCCCGTCAGCGGCTGCGCCGTTTCGCCCAATGTCGTGCCCGGGTCCCGCCTGCTGGCAGATGCGCCCGGTGCGCAGCGCCTGGCAGATAGCCCGTTTGTGCTGGGGCAGAACTACCCCAACCCCCACCACGGCGAAACCACCGTCCCATTTACGCTACCAATAAATGCCGATATTCACCTCGATTTATTTGACTGCCTGGGCCGTAAAATGGCCGGAGTGGTGCGCAAAGGCCGCATCGCCGGGTCGCAGAATATAAAGTTGAATCTGGAGGGCTTGGGATTGCCGGCTGGCGACTATATTTACCGTCTACAGGTCAGCAACCGGTTCGGGATATACCAGCAATCGAAGCAGATGACCATCGAATAAAAACGACTGAAAGTGAGTGGGCTGACTAGTGCTGCCCGAGGCCGACCGCTGCAACGGTCGGCCTCTTTTTTGGGGGTCCGGGGCCGGCAGTCGCATTCGTTTGGCCGAAACCTTTCAGGTTAGGCAGCGCCGCCCGTACTTTGCCGTTGGGGCCGCCGCCGCTGGTGGCCCGCTTGCTCACCTGCTTCACCTCCCACCGCGGCCCCGCCGCATAGCTTTTTTCTTATGGCTGACCAAACCCTGACCGGCCTGCGCGCCGGTGTGCTGCACGGCGACGAAGTGCAGGCCCTCTTCCAGCACGCCAAGGCCCACGGCTTCGCCCTGCCCGCCGTAAATGTGACCGGCACCAACACCGTGAACGCCGTGCTTGAAACCGCCAAGGCGGTGAACTCGCCGGTTATCATTCAGTTTTCGAACGGCGGCGCGCAGTTCTTCGCCGGCAAATCGGTGCCCAACGGCCAGCAGCAGGCCAGCATTGCGGGCGGCATTTCGGGGGCCCAGCACGTCCATCTGATGGCTGCCTTGTACGATGTGCCTGTGATTCTGCACACCGACCACGCCGCCAAAAAGCTCCTGCCCTGGATTGACGGCCTGCTCGATGCCGGCGAGAAATACTTTGCCCAGCACGGCCAGCCGCTCTACAGCTCGCACATGCTGGACCTGTCGGAGGAGCCGATTGAGGAGAACATCGAAATCTGCAAGCGCTACCTGGAGCGCATGGCCAAAATCGGCATGACGCTCGAAATTGAACTCGGCGTAACCGGCGGCGAGGAAGATGGCGTGGACAACTCCGACGTGGATTCCAGCAAGCTCTACACCCAGCCAGAGGAAGTGGCCTACGCCTACGAACAGCTGAGCGAAATCAGCCCGCGCTTCACCATCGCGGCCGCTTTCGGAAACGTACACGGCGTGTACAAGCCCGGCAACGTGAAGCTGCAACCCAAGATTCTGCACAACTCCCAGGAGTTTCTGCGCCAGAAGCACAACATCGCCGAAGCCCTGCCCATCGACTTCGTGTTTCACGGCGGCTCGGGCTCCAGCCAGGAGGAAATCCGCGAGGCCATCAGCTACGGGGCCATCAAGATGAACATCGACACCGACCTGCAATGGGCGCTGTGGGAAGGCATCAAGGACTACTATGTGAAGAACGAAGGCTTCCTGCAAGGCCAGATTGGCAACCCCGGCGGGGCCGACTCGCCCAACAAGAAGTACTACGACCCGCGCGTGTGGCTGCGCAAGGGCGAAGAGACGTTCTCGGCGCGTTTGAAAACGGCGTTTGAGGATTTGAACGCCATCAACCGCCGGCCCTAGTTTGCTAGGGAGCGGGCCTGTTATTGCGAGCGCAGCGCAGCAATCTGTTCTGTTTTTCGCAACCAGCCCACTAATATGCTAAGCCCTGACGCCCGCGACGGCGTCAGGGCTTATTATTGTCGGAGGATTTAGACCTCATCACAACTCAAGGGCTGGTCACAATGGGAGGATGGGTTGCCGCGTTCCGCTGCGCTCCACTCGCAACGACAGACGTCCACCAGTTTCTCCAACCAACATGCCGTACCAGCCCAGCCCCGCCCGCTACCGAGCCATGACTTATCGCCGCTGCGGCCGCAGCGGCCTGAAACTGCCGGCCCTCTCCCTCGGTCTGTGGCACAATTTCGGCGATGTGGACCTGCTCGCCAACTCCCGCGCCATCCTGCATCGTGCTTTTGACCGTGGCATCACCCACTTCGACCTGGCCAACAACTACGGCCCGCCCCCCGGCTCGGCCGAGGAGAACTTCGGCCGCATCCTGCGCGAGGATTTCCACGCCCACCGTGATGAATTAATCATCTCATCTAAGGCCGGCTACTACATGTGGGAAGGACCCTACGGCGAGTGGGGCTCGAAGAAATACCTCGTCTCCAGCCTCGACCAAAGCCTGAAGCGCATGGGCCTGGAGTACGTCGACATCTTCTATCACCACCGCCCCGACCCCGATACGCCCCTGGCCGAAACCATGGCCGCTCTCGACCTCATCGTGCGCCAGGGCAAGGCCCTCTACGTGGGCCTGAGCAACTACCAGCCCGCCGAGGCCGCCGAAGCCTTCGCCCTGTTGCGCCAGCTGGGCACGCCCTGCCTCATCCACCAGCCCAAGTATTCCATGTTTGAGCGCTGGGTAGAAGGCGGCCTGCTCGACCTGCTGGGTGACGAAGGCGTGGGCTGCATCCCGTTCTCGCCCCTGGCCCAGGGTTTGTTGACCGACAAATACCTACACGGCATCCCCGACGACTCCCGGGTGGCCAAAGGCGTGGGCTTCCTCACCGAAACCAACCTCACCCCCGAACGCCTTGACCAAGTCCGCCGTCTCAACGACCTGGCAATAACCCGTAACCAAAGCCTCGCCCAAATGGCCCTCTCCTGGCTGCTGAAAGACGAGCGGGTAACCTCCGTCCTCATCGGGGCCAGTAAACCTGAGCAACTGGATGACTCGCTAAAGTGCCTGGAGAATCTGGCATTCAGTGGGGAGGAACTGGCGGGTATTGAGGAGATTTTGAGGAATTAGAACGAACGACAGAACATCATACCGAGGGTAGCCGAAGCATCTTGCGTGGGGTAGCAACTCCACCTTCCAATAATGCGAGCCAGATGCCTCGGCTACGCTCGGCATGAACTTTTATCTCTACTTCCCAATCGACCCAATCTTGGGCTGAATCTGGATGATAAAGCGCTTATTAAGCGCCTCCTGGCTGCCGGTGTAGCGGCCGGCCCCACGGAAGCCGCTGCCCGCCGCTACCACCTCTAAATTAGCCGGAAACCGCAGTCCCGCCTCCTCCCAGAGCCGAATCACAGCCAGCGCCCGGCTGTAGCTCAGTTGGCGCACGGCGGGCCCATCGAGGTTGTGCGGGTCGTTGGCGGGATAGCGCAGGTCTTTGGCAGCGCGGCCCTCCACCACGATGAGGTACTGCACGTTGTCGTCGTTTTTTATCGACTGCATCTCGCTCAGCAGGAAGCGGCCGGCTTTTACGAGTGGGGTCTGAGCCTCGTAGGGCAGCACGTCGCTCTTGGGCGCAAAGGTGACCGGAAATTTCAGCTCGTATCGCTTGTAAGTGGGGTTGTACTCGAAGTAATTGCTTTCAAGACGCTTAAGGGCGGCTTTGATTTCATCGAGCTTACGTTTCTCTGCTACCTGCACTTTCAGCTCCGAAATCAGGCGTTCATTCACACGCTGCTTGTCGTTGGAGCGCTTGAAACCCAGCACGAACAGCACGAGCATGATGAGGAACAGGGCCGTCATCAGGTCCACGTAGCTGGGCCAGAAAAAGTCTCGGCTCTCTTTCATAGACCACGGATTTTAGCGGGTTTTTCGGATTTTGTAGTCGATTCTCTATTTCCGCCTTCACTTCAATGGTAAGCTGGCTTGATAGTCGTCTGGCTCCCCTCTTCTGAAAGGTGCCGGGGGTGGTGAGGTGAACGGCTACTTCTTGCCCAGCACGGTGCGCTGAAACCAGTTCGGTTTGGTCAGCTCTTCCAGCACTTTGTTCGTCCGGTCCACTTGCAGCAGCAGCTGCTGCTGGAGCTGGGAATCGACCAGCAGGCGGCCCTCCAGGCGTTGCATGGCCTGGGCCGTTTGGGTTGCCTGGCGCTCTTGCAGCACATTGAGGTCCTTTTGCTGAGCCGGGAGTTGGGTGAAGGGATTAAGGTACTCGGTGATTTTCTGGTAAACGTTGTTCTCGTTGAGGCGGCGGAAATGCTGCTGCCATTGCTCGTGGGCGGCACTAGCTTCCTTTTGCAACTCCTGCAGGCGGCCATCCAGCTCGGCATCCATGCGATGCACGCCCTCGCTCACACCCTGACGGATTTGTGCGCCGAGGTCGGCCAGCAGCTTGCCGTGCTGGCTGAAAAACGCTACCTGCTGGCGTAGCGCATCGTCGTGCTGCTGCAAGTATTGCGGCACGCTGGCGAGGCCCTGCTCCAGCGCAGTAAGGCGGTTGAGCAGCGCGCCAATGGTCTGGGCGGCCTCATTGCTGTGAACTACGGTGGTGTTGAGGGCCTGTTGGTAGCCCAGGAATTTCTCGAAAGTCTGAGCACTTTCATCCACCCTATCAAACACTTTGATGGTGGCATTGGCCAGTTCCGAATAGCCGATTTTTTCCAGCTGCTCCAGGAAATTCTTTTGCACGCTCACGTTCTCAGTGATGCTGGCGATGAGCGGCGTGAATTCGTGAATCTTGCTGAAAAAATCGTTCTGAATCTGGCTGAAGAACTCCGTATTAAACGAATCAAGTACCGATTTCAGGTTGCTCATCCCAGCCTGCATGTCGGAGTTCAGCTTGGGCAGCAGGGCCTTTTGCAGGAAGGTGTAGTAGGCATTTTTGTTGCGGTCGCGCACGGCGCGGGCCTGTTTCAACAGTTGGTTGCCGGCCAGCGTGAAGGCGAGGCCGAACAGGCTGCCAATCATGGCAATGAGCACGCCACCGAGAAAATGCTGCACGTCGGTATTGCTGAACGACGTATCCTTCGCCGGGTCCGCCACCACGCTGGCAAAGGGGTTGCCCACCAGCGCCAGCAAGCCCAGAATGGCCCCCGTAAACGTGCCCAGCAAACCCAGATACAGCGGCGTGGCAATCTGGGCCTGAATCTCTTCATCCAGCGCCTCGGCGTGGCGCTCGGAAATGTCTTTCAGGATACCAAAATCAGCCGCCGCACCCCGGTTGTTCAGCAGGTACTCGTTGGTATCGGTAATTATTTGGCCGAACTCCGGCGAGGCATCACGGGTGATGAGGGCATCGTACTGGATATCAAAATTCTTTTCGGGCTGCGCAGCCGTGAACGTGATGGGCTGCACGGCTACCGCGCCCGCCAGCGGGTACATGGCCTGCACCTGACTGGTCAGCTGGCGGTTGCGCAGGAACACCAGCGCCTGCCAGGCCACCAGCGCCAGGATGAGAAGGATTTCAATTAGGAGCATAGCTAGGATTTACGGCGAAGGTAGGGAGGCATATTTGCGTCTCGTCGTTGAACGACGAAAACCGCGCCGCTGGAAAACGGGCGCGGTCCTCATTCAACAATCAATATTTAAAGACGAGACGCAAATATGTGTTTTACACCTAACTCAGCGCGATTTCCGCCTTCTGCACGACGTGCCAGGCGTCATCGCGCTTTTCAAGCCGGCCGGGCGTCAGGTTTTTGATGGTGGTGAACTGCTCAGTGGGCGGCAGCTCAAACTGAAAAAACTCCTTCAGCTCGCGCACGCCGTTGCCGATAATGCGCGACTGGTCGGCCTGCGGGCTGAACGAGAATTGCGCCGTTTCGGCCGCCGCGTGGGGCAGCGTGATGAGCAGCGGCATCTGCGGCAGCGGGTGGGGACTGAGCTTGCGGTGTTCGATGCTGGGCACGTCGGGAGCCGGCGCATAGTAGTGTAGCGGGCCGTTGGAGGCCGCAGGGGCGCTGGCCGAGGTATCGGAGGCAGCTTCCGAAGCTGCGGCGGCAGGCTCAGAAGCTGCAATCATTTCCTGAATGGCGGGCGGCGTGGAAGTGGGCGCGGCCCACTCGATGGTCTGGCCGGTTTCAAGCGGCTGGTCGTTGCCGGGCAGTGGCGGGGTTGGCGCGTTCGGATTCATAGTGGCGGAGCGGTGGGGCACCGGCGGCCAGCCCCCGGGCGGGGTATCGGCGGCCGACGGGCGGGAATTAAAATTCGGCTTGTTCTTCTTACTGCTCCCCGTTGGCTTATTCGAGGTTTTGGAGGCAGTTCCCTGCGCCTCACGCATCGACTGTACTGATACGTTGCGGGCCGTTTTCTCAGGCACCGGGGTACTGGGAGCCACTCCTGGAGCCGAAGAATCAGACGCGGCAGTAGATGGTGCAGCCGGCGACGGCGGGGATTTCCATACATTCTGGACGGGCTTTTTCTGCCCTTCTGCGGGCGAAGGCACGGGCCGGGTATCACCCGCCTGGGGCACCGGGCGGGATGGCCCCGAATTGCGGCGCGCCCACAGCCAAGCACCCAGCACACCAATCGCCACCCCAAACAGCACGCTCACTATCGTGGACCAATTGGAAGCCGGCGCGGCAGCTGGCACAACTGCGCCGGGAGCAGCTACCGTATCGGCCGGGGCTCGTGTAGTGGGAGCGCTGGCAGCCGGCTCCTTAGCAGCCAACGCAGCGCTGGCCGATACGCGGACGCTGCCTCCACTGTCCTTTGCCAAACCGACCGTGTCAGCAGCCTTCAACTTAGGCACCGCAGTGCCCGCCGGCGGCTGCGCCCACGCGGCTAGGCTACCTCTCAGCAGCCCCAGCAGCAAGAGTAGCAGCAACAGCCGGCTGCCCTTACGCGGGCAGCCGGCCGGCTTGAGCAGGCTCACCGAGCCCGCCATGTAACTAGTTGAGCGGCTGCGCATCGTGAAGCACCTTGGATAGCTCATACAGGGCGTTTTTGAACGGCAGGAAGAACAGCGTTTCGGGCACGGTATCACCGTCGCGGAGTACGTCGGCGTACTGCTGGCGGTAGAGATTGAAGGAGTCGCCGAGGCTGCGCTCCAATGTGCTCATCACAAGGCCCTGGTCGTTTTTCACGCCCAGGTCAGCCTGCACCCGTTTCAACTCGGGGTCTTCAAGCAGCAGCTTGAGACAGGCGCGGGCGTTATTCAACACGGCCTGCTTGATTTCGTCGGTCACGGCCGTGGCTTCGAGGTGGTGCTCACCTTTGTCAGCCAGCGGGTTTTCGGGGTCGGGCAGCACGCCGACGGGGCGCACCAGGGGCGGGTCCTGCGGAATCTGGCCGGTGGCAAGCACGCCGCCGTTGGCCGTGGTTTGCTTGGGGTCGTCAGCCAGCTTAATGCGGAAGTCGGTCGGCACGGTTTGGCCGGTGGCTTTTTCCATGATGAGGCGGGCCAATTTTTCCACCGGCTGCAGGTTGGAGCCGGCCGCCAGCAGGCGCACGTAGAGGCTGCCGCGCCCCGTGAAGCACAGGTAGCGCGGCAGCTGCTGGCCGTTGGCCACCGTCACCTGCGCCACATGGTAAATCAGCGCGCCGAAGTGCAGGTAGAACAGCACGCGCAGGTGCTCGGCCCGCAACAGCCGCTCGCTGAAGCCCAGCAATTGGTCGTAGTTGAACAGGAAGCTGGCCACATCTTCGGAGCCGAAATTATCGGTTCCTTCGGCCACCAGCACGTATTCGCGGGCCCGGCGGGCGGCGGGGCTCAGCACCGCGCTTTGCACACCGGCCACGCCGAAACGCACGAGGCCGTTGTCCTTCGAGCCGCGTACTTCGGCCCCGCCATCACCCCACAAATCATTGCCGGCGAAGCGGAACGAGGTGCTCAGCACCGGCTTGCGGTCGGCGTAGAGCAGCACGTCGGTGGTGCCGCCGCCGATGTCGATGAAGGCCGCGTTTTCGCCCGGTCCCAGGGTCACGATATTGCGGCGGGTGAGGTAGTAGTACGGCGCGGTCGACTCCACCATGCAGGGCATGGAGTTGGTCGTCTTGAACACGTCGTGGAACAAGGTGTCCCACTCGCGCTGGTACAGGTTGCGCTGATAGGTCGAGAAGCTCAGCGGGGCAAACCAAGTGATTTGCGTGGCTGCGAGGTTGCCGCCGTTCAGGGCCACCTTAGCGCGGCACAGCAACAGGATTTCCTTGAAAAACGCCCGCACGCGGTTGGTAGTGGCGATGTTCAGCGAATTATCCCACTTCAGATTGGTGTGATAGTTGGGCCGGCGCTGCTCCTCGGTGATGATGCCGAAAGCCACGTTGATGTTGCCGAGCACGCTTAGCTCCTGAGTGGCGTAGTTGGCCGCCTCGTAGGTGGCGGTGCGGGCCGGGAAGGCGTAGGGCGAACTGTCGGCCCCGATAATCGGGGGCACGAATTCGCGCTCCTGGTACTGCTGCCAGCGCTTGATTTGCACGAAGTTGGCCGGGTCGTCGTCGATGCCGCGGTACAGACGCTCGTAGGCGCTGCGGTCGGGCTCGGCGGTAGCTTTTTTCAGCAAAGCCACCGGCGTATCGCTCAGGCCGAAGCTGAAGGGCTTGGGCTCCTGGCCGGGACTGTCCTGCATGGCCACATGGGTGTTCGTAGTTCCGAAGTCGATGGCAAAACGGTACTCCTTGGTGCCCTGGCGCTGCTCGGGCCAGCGTGGGATGATGAGCGCACGGCCCTCGGCCGGGGCCGGGTTCAGCACTTCGAGGTAGTCGAAATGGGTGCCGCGTATCTCGAAATAGGTGCTGCCTTCGTCCTGGCTGGTTTTGGGGGTGCGCTCGTAGCGAGTGGCACTCTGGTCGGTGCCGGTTTCGCTGAGCTGGTGGCCGTTGGCCCAGAATTTCAGGTCGACCTTCTTGGTCACCATGCTCGGGTCGATGTTATTGGCATCCACCAGCATGACCTTGTAGAAGTCGTTGAACTGCGGCGCATCGGCCACTTTCACGAACGGGAAAACCGACAGCGCCACGTTGGTCACGCGCAGGCGGCCCATGCCCTCGCCCTGCGGGTTATCGTAGTAAGCGCGCTCATAATCAACATAGTCACCGCCACTCACCGGTATCCGCAGCTTCACCCGGATGCAGGCCGATTCCAGCTCCATGGTGAGGTGCTCGGCCAAATCCTGCTGCGTGAAGTAGTCGAAATACGCGGGCTTAATGGGCAGCAGCGGCCAACTGCTAGGCCGAAAGCCGGGCGCAATTTTCAGGTTGCCAACGAAAAAACGGGTTTCGTCCACCTCGTAGGGCACGGCCAGCAGGGTTTCTTCCAGCAGGTCGTTCACCGTGAGGTATGGGTAGGGCAGCTCCGGGCCGGGCAGCGTGCGCTCCTTTAGCGGGCGCGCATCGGCGGCAGGCACGGTCGCGCCGCTATCGGCAAACAGCGTTTCGTTGTAATACTTCTTGCCCACCGCTTTCAAACCAGGGCGCAGCACTATCGGCAGCGGCCCCGCTACCCCAGCCCGCGTGGGCCGGATGAACAAGTCGGAACCGCGCACGGTGCCCTCGTCGGGCCGCACACGCAGCAGCACGCCGGCCACGTCAATCTGGTTGTTCGAGGCGTCGGTGAGGATGGGGAAATTGCTCAGGCTGGCGGTGCCATCCATCGCCCATTTTTGCAACTGGCCGCGGTCCAGCGTGTCGCGCACCAGCGGGGCCATCGTCGTCAGAGCCGGGTCGCCCACGAACTCCTGGTACACGTAGTCGCGGAACGCGGCTTCGCGGTTGGCCAACGGCACGTATTGGTTATCAAAATAATAGCCCCCCCCCTGCGGACGCTGCACCGGCAGCGGCTTCACATTCGGGGCCGGGAAAAACAGCGTGAGGGGCGAAGTGCCCCCAATGAGCTGCGGTACGCCATTCGCGCCGGGGAAGTAGATGAGGTGCATCTCCGACAGCTTCGCAAAGCGGCCGTCGAGGTACAAACTCAGCACGTCGGCCAGCGGGCGGGTGGCGGGGTTGGCGCGCAGTTTGGCCAGCTCCTCGTCCTTGCGCCAGGCCCGGATTTGCAGGCGCTGGCTGGCCAGCTTGCGCTGGTGGAAGTTGAACACCATCTCCCACACGTCCCAGAAGTGGCTGACGAGCTGATGATACACTGAATCCTGGCTCACGCCGCCCTGCGTCACGAAGCGCAAAGCCGTCTCCACCAAGTGCATGCGGGCGAAGGGGGAAGGAATCGAAACCGCCACCTTGGCGGCGCGGCCACCTTGCGGGTCGAGCAGGCGCTCCACTTCATGGGGGCCGATTTTACCAGTCGGCCCCCAGCCCTCATGGGTGCTGGAGCCGGTGTCGTGTAGTCGCAGGATTTTAGCCATGTTTTGATTTATAGTCGAAATCAGCACGTCATGCTGAGCGCAGCCGAAGCATACCCCCTCAATATTAAATGATTACTTGCGCAGTAGAGATGCTTCGGCTGCGCTCAGCATGACGTTCTTTGATATACCAGAAATAAATTGTTTGGGCGCTTAGGAATACTGTAGCTTCTTGTCCAGAATCTCGCCCGTCGCCTCTTCAAAGGCCTTCACCACCCAGCGCAGCGCCTCATTCTCCGTCGGGTTGCTCAGCGTCGCCTTCCCCACCGCCTTCGTTAGCTCATCGCGGAAGAAGCCGGGCGTGATGCCTTTGCTGAAAATGCCGGTTTCCACGGTCTTATCGCTCACCATTTTATTAAAATCAACCTCATCGGCGCGGATGGCCGTGTAGCGGCGCTGGTTCACGCCCAGCTCGCGCAGCCACTCGTTGTAGTCGCCGAAGAAGTCGGTCAGCTCGCGTAGGGCGCGGTTGTTTCGCAGTTGGGCGGCCAAGTCGCCGGCTTCGTAGTAGGGCGCTTTGGCGTCGTCGGGGGTGTGCTTGAGAAAGTAGCGGGCGAAGTAGTGCAGCTGGATGAGCGGGCGGGCCACTTCCTGGCGCATCTCGGTGGGTAGCTGGCCGAAGTCGATATCGGTAGTGTCGGCTTTCAGGCCATACTCGTGGTAGAGGGGCTGGTTACCATCGAGCTGGTTGTCGGGCACTTCCATGAAGTGGGGCACGGCCAGCGCGCCCAGCAGTTCCAGCAGGTGGGCCTGGTTGCGCTGCTCGGCGCGGCCAGGGTGGTTGGCCAGCGGCTGGCCGGGCTGGTCGCCAAGGTAATACATGGCCTCCAGCCCTTTCAGGTTATCGGCGTAGTACGAAAGGGCCGTTTTCGTCTTCGTGATGAAGGTATTCGAATCGATGAAATCCTGGCCGGCCGACTTCTCATCCGCCGATGGGTCCTGCAATTTGAAGTACGGCAGCATCACCAGCGCGCCGGCTTTGAGGCGGCGGCGGATTTCGGGGTGGGCCAGCGGGGAGTTGGCGTCGCGCAGGTTTTTCACCAGCAGCGGGAAGCCGGCCGCGCCCGTCCCGCCAAAAATCGAGCTGATGAAGAAGGCCCGGTCCCCGTCCTGCAGGCTTTGGGCGAGGTAGCGCATTTCCTTGGATTGCACCACGGCGTTCAGCACCACCGAGCCCACGTTGGGCGAGCCCCGGAAGCCCACGTCGAGGTTGGCCGCGAGGCTGTCCTGGGTGAAGAGCAAATCGACCAGCCCCTGGGTTTCCACCGAGAGGTCGTTGTACTTCAGATAGTCACGGAAGGGCTGGCTGATGCCGCCGAAATCGTACACGAACGAGTCGCGCAACTCCTCGCCGCCGCCGCTGGTGTTGAGGTGGGCCAGCGTGTTCATGGGCTGGCTGAAGAAGCCGGTTTTTTCCTTCTGGCCGTCGCCGTACAGGGCTTCGTGGATGCGGGCGTAGCGCTTGAGCAGGGCCACGGTGCGGGTCACGTCGCCGTTCTGGGTATCAGGGTCGATGAGGACGGGTACCACTTGGTCGCAGTTCGGAATGCGAACCCCGGATGCCAGCAGCATGGTGAGGGAGCGCAGCACGCGAGCCCCTGTGCCGCCCACGGCAAAAATGAATAGTTTGGACATAGCATTGAGAAGTAGCACGAAGCTCCAGCTTCGCGGGTCATTGAACGGCTTTAGAGTACTTGCGGGCGGCGCTACTGGCGCAGCCGGTACGCGAAGCTGAAGCTTCGCGCTACATCGTTAGAACGGTCCTACAAACGGCGTGGTGCGGGCATACGTGCTCCACCGCTTCAGCAGCACCGAAAAAAGCAGAAACCACAAGGCTGCTACCAGCATATTGACAACCACGAAGTAGCCGAGATAGCTGCTCACTTCCGCCCCGTGGCTTTTGCTGAGGCTATTGGCCAGAAATACGCCCAGCCCGGCAGCCAGCGCCAGCGTAAGGGCCCAGTGCGGGGTGCGAAACATGCCGGTACGCAGGGCCGAGTTGAACACGTAGTAGAACGCCAGCACCAGCAACAGGCTCACGCCCAGCGTGCTCCAGCCTACAAGCGAGAACAAATCCGTTTTATACAAGCCGTAATCGGCGGGGCGCTGGCTTTGAAAAATGGAAATCAGCGCCGAGTACAGGCTGGTGAAGAAGGTTTGCATAGGTTGAAAAAAGGGGTTTAGAGCTTAGTACCAAGAACTCAGAGCTTAGAAAAAAAGAGGTCGAATCCTGGAATTCTAAGTTCTTGGTTCTACGCTCTAAGTTCTAAAATCTCATTTGTCACTTTTGAGCGGAAGCTGAACCGTAAATACGGCGGGCAGCGTGGTTGGATACGATTGACGTATGCCGGCCAGGATTTGGTCGAGGCCAAACGTGCGGGGCGTGGGCGTATTGTCGTTGGTCGTGCTCCAGGCCGAAACCCAGGCCGGCGTTTCCGGAGCGGGCAAACTCACGGTGAGCGTGGCCGTGGGGCTGGCCAGCTTGCTCACCCGCAGGCGCACTACGTGGGTGTAGGGCGCGAGCACGGGCTGACCGCTCTGCTCCTCATCGGTGAGCGGGCGCACCGAATTGGGCAGCAGGCTGGCCTGGCCGTTGGGCAGGCGCACCTGCAGATGTTGGGCCAGAAATGACGAATTCTGCCAGGCCACGGGCAATTCCTTCAAATCCAGGCCCACCGAAAAGTCCACCGGGTCGTCGGAAGGGTTCAGGGTCAGGCCGTTGTTTTCGGCGTACACCGTGCCGCCGCTCGACTTTAATTTCGGGTCCGTGAGCTTAGTGAGGAGCGGCGCGAAGGCCGGCGTGCTGGTTTTCAACCCAAAAAATGCCTGCTGAGCCGGGGCATTTTTGAATACCTCAGCCGCGTAGCGGGCCACCTGCGCGGGCGGGCCGATAACCCACACATAGTAAGGCACTTTCTCGCCATTGAGCGTGCGCTTCTGCACCGGCGTTTTCACGGCCGGGAAGTAGCTGCCGTAGAAATGGGAGGTTTCGCCGAACACCGCCACGGCCAGTTGCTGCCGGCTCACGGGCGCGATGGAGGTGCGAATCAAATTCGGCAGCTGCGAGAAATCCGACTTGCGGGCCGGGCCATAGATAAAATCCGAAATCACCACGCTCACCTCCTCCCCGGCTTTGGGGCGGTTCAGGATTCCTTCCAGCATCTGGGGCAGCTCGGTGCCGAGGGCGGCTTGGCTCACTTCGCCCTGCACCACGTCGCGCAGCTGCTCGAACTTCACGGGCCGGGGCGCGGCGTTTTCGCAGAGATAATATTTGCGCTCGGCCACCGCCCCGTTCACCTGGGTTTCGGTGATGAGCGCGCCGATGCGCTTTTGGAATTCAGTGGCCGGCTTGTCGGCCCCGCCACGCGGCACGAAGCCTTTCATGCCGCCCGAATATTCCAGAAAAATGCTGACGTGCAGCGGCGCGGCCTCGGCGCTGGCGGGCATTCCGGCAGTGGCTTTTGCTCCTTTACCGGGCTTGGCGGCAGTGGTTTCGGCCGGCTCCGAGCCGCAGGCGGTCAGCAGTGAAATTGTCCCCAAAAACAGGCCGGCGAGCCGGAAACAACGAAACAGACGCGGCGCGGGCACACCCACGAAATCGAAAATCGGCATAGAAGAAACGCTAGGCTATGTTTTGGGGCGAAGTATAGGCATTACGCAGCGAACTACCCGCCGGCCGAAAACCAGGCCATTAAACGCAGGCAACCGGCTGGTGGTACGTGCCCTTTTGCCGCCGACCAAAGTTCGCTGCTTTCCGTAGTTGTTTCTTCTGGCCGCCGCGCGGCGCGTCATTGGCCTGTCTGCTCCTTTTTCCCCGTGCCGCTTATGCGTCTCATTGCCTTTCGCCCCGAATACCAGATTACCGCCGAGCCGGGCCGCAACCGCATCTTCTACAAGCACTTCGCCGAGCTGGCCCAGGCCCACGCCCTGCCCGAATACCTCCACGACTGGCAGGTGGCGCTTGATGCCGTGCGCCCCGGCTTCACCATTCTGAGCGATATGACCGAGCTATCGGAGATATCGGAGCCGCTGGCCGAGCTTTTTGCGCAGGTTCAGCAAATGCTCAACGGCCGGGGCCTGCGCCTGATTGCCACGGTGTACGCCCCTGGCAAGGCCCACCCCCATGAAGAATCGACGCCCGAGCGGCCCCGGCGCATCTTCACCGACCTCTGGGAGGCCGATAAGTTTCTGGACGAGCTGGTGGCTGAGGGCTAGATTAACGACTTTCGAGCCAACGTTTTGGGGGCCGGGGCTGTTATAAAACGAGCGGCCGATTGGCCGCCCCAACCCCGACCCGTACCTTTGCGCCAACGGCCTCCTACGTTGTGGCCGCTTCAAAGCCGACGCCCGGTTAAAGGCACTTACCGCATTTATGTCCAACACCATTTCCACCGATATCTGCATTATCGGCGCCGGCCCGGTCGGTCTGTTTGCAGTTTTTGAAGCGGGCTTGCTCAAGCTCCGCTGCCACGTTGTTGATGCCCTGCCGCAGCCCGGCGGCCAGCTCTCCGAGATTTATCCCAAAAAGCCGATTTACGACATTCCGGGCTTCCCCGAAATCCTGGCCGGCGACCTGGTCGACAATCTGATGAAGCAGATTGAGCCCTTCCACCCCACCTTCACGCTGGGCGAGCGGGTTGAAAAGTTCGAAAAGCTCGACGACGGCTCCTTCCAGCTATTCACCACCGACGGCACCGAAATTCACTGCAAAGCCGTAGCCATTGCCGGCGGCCTGGGCTCCTTCGAGCCCCGCAAGCCAGCCGTGGAAAACCTGGAGCATTTCGAAGGCGGCAAAGGCGTGCATTACATGGTGCGCGACCCCGAGCACTTCCGCAACAAGAAAATCGTGATTGCCGGCGGCGGCGACTCGGCCCTTGACTGGACCAATTTCCTGGCCAATGTGGCTTCGGATGTCACGCTCGTGCATCGTGGCACCACTTTCCGTGGCGCGGCCGACTCGGCCGAGAAAGTGCAGAAGCTGCATGAAGCCGGCAAAATCAAGCTCGTGCTTAGCTCCAACGTGACGCACCTGCACGGCAACGGCGAGCTGAAGGAAGTGACCATCACCGGCAATAACGGCGAGGCCGAAACCGTCCCGCTCGACTGCTTCATTCCGCTATTTGGCCTCACGCCCAAGCTCGGCCCCATCGGCGAGTGGGGCTTGGAAATCGAGAATGATGCCGTGAAGGTGAACACCGTGGACTACAGCACCTCGCTGCCCGGCGTGTACGCCATCGGCGACATCAACACCTACCCCGGCAAGCTCAAGCTCATCCTTTGCGGCTTTCACGAGGCCGCGCTGATGTGCCAGGGCGCATTCAAATACATTTTCCCCGACAAAAAGTACACCCTGAAGTACACGACCGTGAACGGGGCTCCCAGCATGTAATCTGGCAACACAGCACGTCATGCTGAGCGGAGCCGAAGCATCTCTACCGCGCAAGTAATTGATTTACTATCGCGGTAGAGATGCTTCGGCTCCGCTCAGCATGACGTTCTTTTGTCCAAAGTATCCAAGTTCAAATCACCACATGGAAGAAGACATCCGTATTTACGTCGAAGAGGCTCCCGGCCAGCGCACGGAGCTCATCGGCCCTACCGACATGGGCCTGAGCCTGATGGAGCTGCTGAAAGCCAGCGGCTACGACATTCAAGCCACCTGCGGCGGCATGGCCCTGTGCGCCACCTGCCACGTTGAGGTACTGGCCGGCCCCGCCCTGCCCGAGCCCGAAGATGCCGAGCTCGACATGCTCGAAACCTTGCCCGTGGTGCATGAAGGCTCCCGCCTGAGCTGCCAGATTCGCCTCACGCCCCGCACCGATGGCTTGGTGGTGCGCCTCGCCCCAACGGGCGCATAGGTGCCATTTGCAGTTGCGAGCGCAATGCAGCCAACGAAGTTCAGCGTTGCTAATGCTGTTTTATCGATGCAGAAAGCGCTTTAAAGGTAAAAAGCCCCGACGCTGGAATAGCGTCGGGGCTTTTTGGCAATAAACTGGTGCTGGCACATCAGTTGGCGCGCCGCTGAGCACAGGAAGCATTAGCGACGTTGAGCTTCGTTGGCTACACTCCACTCGCAATGGCAGAATGTTACCCGGCTGCGGTCAGCCGCTCCCGCATCCGTTCCTTGGCCGCTTCCGAAAGCATTGGGCCGGCCGTGGCGCGGGTGGCGGCCGAAGCGCGTGCCCACTGGGCAATCAGCACGGTTTGTTTGGCGTAGCGGTTGCAGTAGGGGCAGTAGCGCAGGTGCAGCCACAGGCTGGCGCGCTGCTCGCGGGCCAGGGCGTGGCCGGCCTGCTGCTCGATAAGCAAGGTGGCGTGTTGGCAGGTGATAAGTCGTAGCATAGCGGATAGGATAGTTAGTTTTTGCCTAGGCCGTGTTTCTCGAGGCAGCGGCGGAGTTGAAGCTTGGCCCGATGGACGATAACCCAGTAGTTGGCCGAACTCAAGCCCAGCTCCTGACAAATTTCTTCGGCCGATAATTCCTCCACGAAACGCAGGGCAAACACGGCCCCTTGCTGCGGCGGCAGCCGGTCCTGGCAGCGTTGCAGAATGTCGTGCAGTTCCTGCTGCTCCAGGGCGGCATCGGCCCGGAGCCAGCTGGCGGGGGCCTGCGGGCCGGTCCAGTGGCCGTTTTCGGGCACGAAAAAGTCGGCTTCGGTGGGGCCGCCATCTCCGACTTCATCCAGCCCGATGTGGGTGGCGCGGGCCTGCCGCCGGTAGTAGTCGATAATTTTGCGGCGCAGAATCACGAACAGCCAGGTGCGCTCCGAGGCCTCGGCCCGAAACGTGGCCAGGCCATCCAGCGCACTAAGGAAGGTTTCCTGCACCAGCTCTTCGGCCATTTCCGAATCGGAGACGCGGCTCAGGGCAAAGCGGTAGAGCTCGTCGCCGAAGCGGGCAGGCCATTGGGCCGGAACAGGAGTGGTTGGGGTCATGCGGGGCGACGGCTGGGTGGGCAAAGGTCGCACTGCAATATTACACTGCACTGAGTGAGTAGGCCTGTATCAGTTATTCGGCAAGTATCCTAAATTTCCCGGATAACTGCTCACTGCTCATTGCCGACGGCTACGCTGGCCGCGCCCACAATGCGGCGCGAGGCCACCTCCTGCACCAACACCACGGCCCGCAGGCTGGGGCGCTTCCAGTTGGCGGCAAGTTGCAGGGGTGGGCTGGCCGCGAAGGTGCCATCGGCCCCCACCCGGCCCAATGGCACCAACTGGCGCACCACGGCCGCGTGGTGCAGCAGCAGGCCCGAGTTTTCGCCCCGCCCAATCTGCGAGGCCAGGCCGCTTTCGGTGATGGCCAGCAGCACTTCGGTGGCGGGCGTGCCGGAGGGCAGGCTGCTCACGCGCACCTGCGCCGTGCTGCCGGCCATGGCCACCGTCACGGCCGCTTGCGGGACTTTGGCAGCTTTGGCCACGGCGGCGGCCAAATCGCCGGAGCGGCTGCCCACCAGTTCGTAGCGGCCATTCACCACGGCCTGGGGCGTGTAGGAACCCGTGCCGAAACCGGCAGCATACTCCCGCTGCCGCGCGGTATAGGCCGGGGCCGAGAAGCCGTCCTTCCAACCCAGCCGGTTCCAGTAATCGACGTGCTCACCCAGCGCGATAACCTCCGCGCCGGGCACCGACTGGGCTTTTTCCAGCTCACGTAGCGCCGCATCGGCGGCTGGGCAGCTGGAGCAACCTTCGGAGGTAAAAAGCTCCACGATAACCGGCACCCGGCCGGCTCCGGGCGCTGGAGCCCCGGGCCGCGCCGGCACCAACGCCACTGCACTTCCCAATATCGGAACGGCCAACAACCATCTTAATGCTTTCATGACAACCTGAAAAAAGCCGACGTGAAGGCCGCCGGACGCAAACGCGGCCAGCACCTCCCTTGCCTGGTCAGACGCGGCGCGGGCCGTAGCCTTACACTCGGCGCATAGAAAAGCCCCCAACTCGCCGGGGCGCGCTGAGGGCTTTTCAGGGATTGGGTTGAGTGCAAGCTGCCGCTTGCTGCCGCTTGCTGCCGCCGCTACTGGCCGCGCTTGGCCGGAACCTGGCCGGTAGTGCCCGCCGGCACCGCCGGTGCCGGCGCGGCCGGGGCAGCGGCGGCAGCCTCGGCCGCGCCGGGCGTGAAGTTGAACATCTCCAGCGCGATGCGCCAGCCGGCATCGGCTTCGCGGCGCCAGATGCGCAGGAAGGTGCCGTTTTCCTCGGGGTGGTTGGTGCTGGCCGGGCGGTGCAGCGAGCCCACTACGTAGCCCAAATCGCCGGCGGCGGCCAGGTAGCCGGTATTGGCAATGAAGAGGTAGCCCCCGTCGATGGATTTCATGTTGGCCGAGGCCGCCGCGCCCTGCATCATCGACAGGCCCGAACGGTACAGGCGGGTTTCGGCGCTTAGGTACTGCTGGTAGGTGGCCCCGGGCTTCATGAGCTCGGCGGCGGCAAACTTGCTGTCGACGTCGAGTACGATGTTGGACGGCGCGGTGCTGGGCGTGGCGGCAGCGGCCATCAGGTGGGGCCGGGCCACGGTGGTCACCTGCGCGGGCACCGCCCCAATGCGCTCAATGCCCATATCCACGGCAAATTTCCAGCGGCCATCCAGTTGCTTGCGCCACACGGTCACGTACTCGCCGGCCGACACCGGACGGTTGTTTTGCAGCGTGGTCCAGGGGCCGGTGGTGTAGCCCAGGTCGCCCGACTGCGCCGCATCGGCCAGCACCGGATACCAGGTCAGCTTGCTGCCGGGGCGCGAGGGGCGCGTGCGCCACACTTCCTGGGCGTTGGCCAGCTTGCCGTTCTCGGTCACCAGGGCTGTGGGGGAACTATTGGCCAGAAATGCGGCCTCCGTACTTGTCTGCGTAGCCTGGGCAGCAAATGCCATTTCGGCTGCTACCACCGCCTCGTGGGGCGACTGCCCAAAGGCTGCCATCGGAAACAGAATGGCTACGGCAGCGCTTATAGTCAATTTATTCTTCATAGGATACAGGTAAAGGTAATTCCTCCTGCTAAGGTACGCGGTCCGGTATAATTATACTTTTGGTACAATTTTCACTTTGGCTTTCCGTGCCGAACTTGCGGCCCTATTGGCCTCACCAGGCCGGTTTTGGCTTTTCGGGCCTCTTGCTTTATTCGTTTTTTTCCTTGCCTTTATGAAATTATCCGACCTCACTGCCCGGGCTCGCCGCATTCGCCTGGTTCTCACCGATTGCGACGGCGTGCTGACCGATGGAGGGGTATACTATTCCGAACGGGGCGAGGAGATGAAGCGCTTCAATATCCGCGACGGCATGGGCGTGGAGCGCCTGCGCAGCCACGGCATTATGACGGGCATTATGACGGGCGAAATGTCGCCTTCGGTGCGTACCCGCGCCGCCAAGCTGCGCATCGAGGAATTGCACCTGGGCATCAAGGACAAGCCCGCCTGCCTGCACGAAATCCTGGCCCGCACCGGCCTGGCGGCCGGGGAAGTGGCCTTCATCGGCGATGACACCAACGACGTGGAGATTCTGGGCCTGGTCGGTTTCTCGGCCTGCCCCGGCGATGCTACTTCCTTTGCCCGCGCCGTGGCCGACTTTCATTGCCAGACCGCCGGGGGCCACGGCTGCTTCCGCGAGTTGGCCGAGTTCATCATCGCCGCACAGAGTGGCGGTGAGTAAGCGTCATGCTTCGTGGCGCGCTGCATGACGTGTTTTCAGCTCACACTCTCCCCTATTCCGGCAGCAGGCCCTGGCGGGCGGCCAGCTTGATGAGGGCGGCGGTGTTGCGGGTCTTGGTTTTCTCCATGATGTTCTGCCGGTGGGTTTCGACGGTGCGCTTGCTGGTGAACAGGCGCAGGGCGATTTCGGCGTTGGTGAAGCCTTCGGCCACCAGGCTCAGCACTTCCATCTCGCGCTTGCTCAGGCCCAGGCTCAGGCGGGCGGCGGTGCCATCAACGGGCCGGGCCAGGTGCAGCCGGTTTAGCAAGGCCAGGCCGAGGGCCGAGCAGAGAAACGGCCGGCCGGCCGCCACCGTGCCCAGGCTGTGCAAAAGCTCCGGCAGCAGCGAGGTTTTGAGCAGGTAGCCGTTGGCCCCCAAATCGAAGGCCCGGGCCACGTAGTGCTCATTAGTGAGCTCGCCGCGCGCCAGGATGCGCAGCTGGGGGTACTGCTCGCGCAGGGCCACCAGCACCGCGAAGGGGTCGGGGCCGGGCAGGCTCAGGTCGAACAGCACCACCGAGGGATTCAGCGTGGGCAGCTGGGCCAGCAGCTCCTCGCCAGTTGCGGCTTCGCCCACTATTTCCAGGCCGATGGCAGCTCCCAACCCAATGCGCAGTTCCTCGCGGGTCAGGCTACTGCCATCGGTGAGTAGCAAACGAATCATGAACGGGGGAAAAGGGAGAGCAGGCTGCTGAAAGGTATCAAATTCTCAGGTTACAAATCAAGAAAATGAGAATAATCAACCCGAAACTACCGTTTTTGCTAAGCTCAACTATAACCTACGCAACAAAAGCAGTATAAATCCCTTCTAAAAGCCTGCTTAATCCGGACGATTTAGTACAAATACGTAGCCTCGGATTACGTACAATAGCATGCTGCCAACCTTGTGGCGTGGCGGCCGTTTTGGCTAGTTCTAACTCTCTTCCCGCTATGACCAGACTTCTGCTTGCCGATGACCACACCATCCTGCGGGATGGCATCCGCGCCCTTCTTTCTGCCGAACCCGACCTGGAGGTAGTGGGCGAAGCCAGCAACGGAGCCGAGGTGCTGGCCCTGCTCGAAACCACGCCCGTGGACGTGGTGCTGATGGATGTGCAGATGCCCGTGCTCGACGGCTTTGCCACCATGCCGGAGCTGCGCCAGCGCTTCCCCGAGGTGCGCGTGCTGGTGCTCACCATGCTCGACCACGAAAACTACGTGGCCCGCATGCTGGAAGCCGGCGCGCTGGGCTATGTGCTCAAAAACGCGGCCATCAGCGAAATCACGCATGCCATTCGGACCGTGGCGACGGGAAACCCATTTTTATGCACTGAAATCGGCCTGAACATGCTTTACAAGGCCGTGGCCCAACGCAGCAGCACCGAGGATGCGGCGGCCGAAGGCCACTCCGGGGCCGACCTCACGGCCCGCGAGCTGGAGGTGCTCAAGCTCATCGCCGAAGGCATGACCAACGGCGAAATCGCCGATAAGCTCTTCACCAGCAAGCGCACCATCGAAACCCACCGCCAGAACATCATCGCCAAAACACAGGCCAAGAACACCGCCGCCCTCATCAAGCTGGCCGTGGGCCGGGGGCTCATTTCTTAGTAGTTAACGGTTAACGGTTAGTGTGGTTCCACTAACCGTTAACCGTTAATTCAGCATTCCGCCGAGGGTGCCGATGGTGAGGGCCACGATGACGGTGTTGAAGATGAAGGCAATGAGGCCGTGCAGCAGGGCCGCACGGCGCAGCTCGCGGTTGCCGATGCCGATGTCGGCGGTTTGGGCCGTCATGCCGATGACGAAGGAGAAGTAGGCAAAATCCACGTAATTGGGCGTGAGTTTGGAGTCCTGGTCCTGGCCCTGGTCGTCGGGAAATACCAAGCCGCCGGTGTCGTGGCCGGTATCTTCGTCGGCATTGTAGTAGGTGTGGGCGTAGCGCAGCGTGAACACAAGCTGTACCAGCATCCAGGCCAGTACCACGGCGGCTACGCTGAGAATTACGTGTACCTCGCGTAGGTCTTTCGAGATGCCTTTGAGCGAGCCCATCAGGCCCACTACCGCGCCCAGGCTGGCCATGGCCGCGCCTACTACCAGCACGAAAGCCTGGGTGCGCGGCAGGTCCTCGGAGGCAGCTACGCGGCGGATGTCGTCGGTGTCGGCCTGCCACATGCCCGTGAGTATCAGGGCCAGGTCGGTGGCGGCGAAGCCTACCCAGCCCACCACCACGCGGGCCAGCGTGCCCAGTAGGTGCGGGGCCAGCAGCGCCGCCGCCACGCCGATTATTAAGGCAAGGGCCAGCCGCCAGCGCACGTCCATAGTCCGCGCCCAGTTCATGAAGCGCGGGCTTTTTGTCTTCTTTTTACTCATTTGGCCGGCAAGGTAATGCGGCCCCGCCGATGCCGGCGCGGCGGCCACTCGGGCCGTAATGGCCGCCGGGCCGTAAGCGAATGCGTCGTTTCGCTGTTATTTCGTGGTATGAATGCTGCCCCCCTCTCCGGCCTCTACGCGCCCTCGCTCGCCCTCGTCACCGATTTATACCAGCTCACGATGGCCTACGGCTACTGGCAGCAGGGCCTGCAGGACCGGGAAGCGGTGTTTCACCTGTACTTCCGCAAGGCCCCGTTTCAGGGGGGCTACGCGGTAGCAGCCGGGCTGGCCTTGGCCGTGGACTGGGTGGAGAACCTGAAATTCTCAGACGATGATTTGGAATATCTCGGCAGCCTGCGGGGCAGCAAGGGCGGGGTAATGTTCCCGCCCGACTTCCTGCGTTACCTGCGCGAGCTGAAGTTTACCTGCGACATTGATGCCATGCCAGAGGGCACCGTGGTGTTCGGCAACGAGCCCATTATGCGGGTGCGCGGGCCGCTGCTGCAAGCCCAGCTGCTGGAAACGGCGCTGCTCACGCTCATCAACTTTCAGACGCTGGTAGCCACCAAAGCCGCCCGCATTCGCGAAGCGGCCGGGCCGACGGACCAGATTCTGGAGTTTGGCCTGCGCCGCGCCCAGGGCTTCGACGGGGGCCTGGGAGCCAGCCGGGCGGCCTACCTGGGCGGCGGCGATGCCACCAGCAACGTGCTGGCCGGACAGCGCTACGGCATTCCGGTGCGCGGCACCCACGCCCACAGCTGGGTGATGGCCTTTGAGAATGAAATCAAGGCGTTCTCGGCCTACGCCCAGGCGTTTCCCGACGATTCGGTGTTCCTCGTGGATACGTATGACACGCTGGAGGGCGTGCGGCAGGCCATTCACGTAGCGCGGGACATGCGCGCCAGGGGCCATGAGCTGGCCGGCATCCGACTCGATTCGGGCGATTTGGCCTACCTCAGCCGGGAGGCGCGGGCGGTGCTGGACGAGGCCGGCTTCACGGAAACGCGCATCGTGGCCAGCAACGATTTGGAGGAAAACCTCATCACCAGCCTCAAGCAGCAGGGCGCCCGCATCGATACCTGGGGCGTGGGCACGCAGCTCGTGACGGCCTACAACCAGGCCGCCCTGGGGGGCGTGTACAAGCTGGCCGCCCTGCGCAAGGCCGACGACTCGGGCTGGGATTTCACCATCAAGCTCTCCGAGCAGGTGGCCAAAACCAGCATCCCCGGTATTTTGCAGGTGCGCCGCTACCTGAACGAGCACGGCAAGCCCCGCGCCGACATGCTCTACAACACGGCCGAGCATCTGCCCAACCACCTCATGCTGATTGACCCGGCCGACAGCACCCGCCGCCTGCCCATCCGGCCCGAAACGCAGTACCGCGAGCTGCTGGAGCCTGTATTCCGGCGCGGCCGCCGCGTACTCGACCTGCCCACCCTGGCCGAAAGCCGCGCCCTTGCCCAGCGCGAAGTGCAGAGCCTAGACCCCGGCGTGCGCCGCTTCCTCAACCCCCACACCTTCCCCGTAGGACTCGAAATGGGCCTCTACGAGCACCGCACCCGCCTCATTCTGGAGAAGCGGCCAGTGCGCCCGGCGTAGGGTGCAATTATGACCAGTCGCCAAACAACAAGAAAGCTACCCCGATGAAAATGACTACGGCAGCCACACTCATCATCAGCGCCAGAAAGTTGCTGAAGCTGCTATTCGAGACATTCGCTTTGCGTAGCCCCGCCGCCAGATAGACCAGTAAGCCCCCCACTACCAGCCCGGCGACGCCTAAAAAGTTGGCAATAGGCTGAAGCGAGCCAAGCAGTAAGAACGGTTGCATGGAGGGGGTAAAAAGCGTCTGCAGAGTCGAATATAGACCTACTAGCACCGTTACGCTGTGGGCCGCGCCGGCGGCACTTCGCAGCGGCCGATGGCCAGCAACCAATCCTCGCCCCAGCGGCTGAGGCGGTACTGGCGGCGTGGCCCGATGCGCTCCCACGTCAGCAGCCCCACCGCCACGAGGGCGTTGTGGGCGCGGCTGCCAGCCACCCGCTCGATGCTGGCGGCGGCGGCCATCTCGCAGCCGGTCTGGGTTTCGTTGCGCAGGAAGCAGGTCATCATGCGGGCCTGGGTATCGTTGCCGCGCCCGTTGCTGTGGGGCACCAGCGGCTCCAGCGCCGCCATCAGGCGCGCATGAAACTGGCCGGGCTCGTACGGGTCGGAGTAGGTGACCACGGGCGGCGCATCGCGCCGGGCAATGCGCCCGGCCAAGCCCTCCAGCAGTGGTTCGATGGTGCGTTTGGCGGGGGTAGCCATAAGGTGCGGCAGCGGAAGAGCCTGCCGCGACTAAGTTACGATACAAACTCGGGCAGTTTGTATCGTTGCAATTGCGCGTTGTTCACATATTTGCGCGGTTAGTATCGTTGCAACGGCGCGTTGTTCGCATTTCCAGGTAGTTTGTATCGTTGAGAATACGCGTTGTTCGTGTTTCTACGCAGTTTGTATCGTAGTACGCACGTGTTGTTCGCTTTATCACGAGGTTTGTATCGTTGCAACGGCGCGCTGTTCGCATTTCTGTGCCGCTTGTATCGTTGCGGGCATCCGTTGGGCTGTATTTGGCGGAGTTTGTATCGCTATAAGTGATAACTCCAGACAAGACTATGCATCGTCTTGCTGCTCATTTTCCTCAATTTCTTCTCTTGTCCATTTTGCGCCGACAAATTCGCGGGTTGCCATTTGTCCCGTTGGCAAATTGAATAGTTTGTTTATCGATTGGTCGTGTTTCACAACTTCTTCCAGACAAACAACCATTATGTCCTCGTCTGTCACATCATCTTCGGACCAGAACTGCCATGCGCCGTCGTCGTTGTCGTGTACTACGCGCAGTATTGGTTGACCTTCTTTAAGGATTTGCCTTGCTACAAAAGCAGCAACGTTTCGATGCTCAAAGAATTTAAAGTCAAGCTTACGGTCGAGCAAAGGCTGGTCGAATTCGTAGCTCTTATCAAATTCCGGCTCCCAGGGAAATTGGCTGGCTTTATCCGTCCAGAATAATTGCAGCGCTGGAAAGGCTTCGTAATCGTAAAACCACTGGGCATAGCCAAAATAATCAACGATGTTGTCTGCATCAATCTGGCGAAACTGAACCGGATGTAGCTCCAGAATCTCGAAGTTATCAACAGCTATTTTCAATGGATTTCCCGCCTTGATTAGGTCCCCGGCATCGTTCAAAATGGCGTGCATCGTATCGAGTGGAAGACCAAAAGCAATTATTTCAGGATGGTTAAAATTCTTCCAGAGGCCAATGGTGTAAGCGAATTTGGGAGTAGCAGTGTCTGCATCAAATAAACAGACTGTCCATCCGTGTTTTTCAACATCGTTTTTGATATTGATTTCGGCCTGTGTATCATGTTTTTCGTGCGACATAGCGGTAAAAATAGCTTATCCTTTGCCACAAAAAAGCCCTGTCGTCAATCAAGACGACAGGGCTTGCAATTTGATTAACCGACCTTATTCATACCGCAACTCGCCCGCGCCCACGCGCAACGTTACGCCGGGCTCGGCGGTGAGGTGGCCGGCCACTTGCGCCGAATAGCCGCTGGCTTGTAGCGAGGCCACCACGGCGGCGGCGCTGGCGTCTTCCGTCACCAGCAGCATGCCGGTGCCCATGTTCCAGTAGAGGTAGGCCGTTTCGGCGTCGATGCCGCCGATTTCGCAGAGGCGCTGCATGGCGGGGAAGGGCTCAAAGATATTATCCAGCACCGCGCCGAGGCCGTTTTTGAGCACCCGCTTGAAGTTGTCGGCCACGCCGCCGCCTGTTATGTGGGCCACGCCGTGCAGCGGCAGGCCGGCATCGAGCAGGGCCGCCACGCCGGGCGAGTAGATGAGCGAGGGCTCCAGCATCGCCTCGCCCCAGTTGGCGAACTGGTCGGGGCCGTCGTAGGGCGCGTCGTGCCAGTTCTCGCCGAAGAGGCGGGTGAGGGTTTTGCGGGCCAGCGAGTAGCCGTTGGAGCGGAACGAAGGCGAGCGCAGAGCCACGACTACGTGGCCTGCCTGGGCGGTTTTGCCGCTCAGGGGCTGGGCCAGGCTGGGGTGCAGCACCCCGATGGCCGTGGAGCACCAGTTGAAGTTCATCTTCGCGCCCGGCCAGCCGCCGATGCGGTTGCCCAGCTCCGCGATTTCGCCGCCCGTGATGGCGATTTGGGCGAAGTTGGCGGCATCGTGCAGGCCGCGCATCAGTTGGTCCACCACGTCGTAGTCGAGGTGGTTCACATCGATGATGTTGGAGAGGTTGGTGGGTACGAAGCCGGCCGCAATGAGGTCATCGGCCGTCATGGCGATGAGGTCGTAGCCGAGGGTATCGTAGCGGTTCAGGCGCTCGGCCACCTCAATCTTGGTACCGATGCCGTCGGAGCTGATGCCGAGGCGCTCGGCCCCAAAGCGGATTTCGTTGGAGAAGCCGCCGTCGAGGTCCTGGGCGGGTTCGCCGGGCTTGCCGGCGCGGTTGGCGAAGGTTTTTTTCGACCAGTTATAGGCGTTGCGCGAGGCGGCGTTGCCTTCTTCGATGGAGTAGCCGGCGGGGTTAGTCATGGGCAGTTGAAACGAAACTCCCCTCCTCAACTGAGAAGGGGATGTTTGCGCGGAGCGCAAACGGGGGTGGTTGAATTCGGTGAACGACTCGCGTCGGGTTCGTTTGAGTATTTGGGCGGAGGTCGGGCAGGTGTCGTTCAACGATTCAACCACCCCCGTTCGCGCTAAAGCGCGAACATCCCCTCCTTAGCTGAGGAGGGGAGTGATGTTCTCCCCTCCCCCATTTGCTCCTTAATGCTCCGTCGGCTCCGGCGCTTTCGCGCTCACCGACTTCTTCTTTTCCTTCTTTTCGCCGCGGTGGCTGGCGCGCTCCTCCTGAATGTGGCGCAGGTAGTGCGTCACATCGCCCGTCGGGTACTTGCCCGAGAAGCAGGCGAAGCAGCTGCCGCCGTGGCCTTTTTCCTCGGCGAATAGCTCCTCCAAATCCGACAAATCCTGGTAAATAACCTTATCGGCCTCGATGTAGCGGCAGATTTCGTCCGTCGTGTAGTTGGCCGCAATCAGCTCAGTGCTCATGGCCATGTCAATGCCGTAGATGCAAGGCGACACAATGGGTGGCGCGCTGGAGATGAAGTACACTTCCGAAGCGCCTGCCTCGCGCAGCAGCCGCACGATGCGGCGCGAGGTGGTGCCGCGAACGATGCTGTCGTCCACCACGGCCACCTTTTTGCCGGCCACAAACTCGCGGATGGGGTTGAGCTTCTTCTTCACCACATCTTCGCGCCCGGCCTGGGTGGGCACGATGAAGGAGCGGCCCATGTGGTTGTTTTTCACCAGCGCCCGGCGGTAGGGCACGCCAATGGCCTCGGCCAAACCGGAGGCCGCGAAGTAGCCGGACGACGGCACGTCAATGACCATATCGGGCTTCAAACCGGCATCGACCACCTTGCGGGCCAGGATTTTGCCCAGCCGCACCCGCTCCCGCGCCACCAGCCGCCCGTGAATCACGGAATCTTCGCGGGCGAAATAAATCTGCTCGAACGCGCAGAAATTCTTGGGCAGCGCGTAGGGGTTTTTGCGGTGGACCTGGTAGTTGTTGTCGATGAAAATGGCCTGGCCGGGGCCGACATTTTCCACGAACTCAAAATCCAGGTAATCAAAACAGGTGCTTTCCGACACGAAGGCATAGACCGGGCCGTTGGGCGTTTCGCGCCGCCCCAGCGACAAGGGACGAATGCCCAGCGGGTCGGTGAAGGCCAGCAGGCCGTGGCCGGCAATCATGGTGATGGTAGCGTAAGCACCCTTCACCAGTTCCTGGGTGGTTTCCACGGCATCGAAAATATCGACTACCGAGATGTGGTCGAGGTCTTTCACGCGCAGCTCCGAGGCGAAGGTGTACATGATAAGCTCCAGGTCGTTGGTGGTTTTGGGCAGGACGTGGTACTTGTCGTGCAGGCGCTTGGCCACGTCGCGGAAGTTGATGACATTGCCGTTGTGTACCATCGCCAAGCCAAACGGGTAGCTGGTAGTGAAGGGCTGCGCGAGGTCCGAATCATTGGCCCCCTGCGTGGTGTAGCGCACGTGCCCGATGCCGAGGTTGCCCTTGAGCTTCTTCACATGCTTGGGCTTGAACACGTCGTTGACGAGGCCCTGACCCTTGCAGAGGTGAAACGAGTCGTCGAACGTGGCAATACCGGCCGCATCCTGCCCCCGGTGCTGGAGGGCGGTGAGGCCAATTATCATGTCGCCTACGACGTTATCGGGACCGTGAAAACCTACTATTCCGCACATGGGATGGGGTGGTTAATTTGTAGCGAGAGGGGTATTTGTCATGCAGAGCGCAGCGAAGCATCTTTACCGCTTCGTTGCATTCGCATTAATTACTATTGCGGTAAAGATGCTTCGCTACGCTCTGCATGACGGGCTTTTTTTATCAATTCAGCCAGCGTTTCCGCGTACAGCTCATGCTCCACGGCCAGGCCGCGGCGCTCCACTTCGGCCAGCGTATCGGCCCCGCGCAAATCCACGGTTTGCTGGGCGAGAATGGGGCCGGTATCCAGGCCTTCATCCACCAGATGCACGGTAATTTTGGTTTCGAGCAGCTTGTTTTCGAATGCCCACTCGTAGGCGTGCAAACCCTGGTGCTGGTGGGTGTCAGCGGGATGAATATTGATGATGCGGCCCGCGAATGGCTGAATGAAGGCCGGCGAGAGAATCCGCATGTAGCCCGCCAGTAGCACCAAATCGGGCTGATACTGCTGGAGCAGCTGGGCTGCTTCGGCATCAAAGGTTTCCCGTTTGCGGCCCTGGCTGGGCAGCGAAGCCACCGGGCAGCCTAGCGCGGCGGCAGCTTCCAGGCCAAAGGCATCGGGCTTGTTGCTGAAGACTACCACGACTTCGGCCAGGCCTTTCAGCACGCCGGTTTTGGTGGCTTCCAGCAAGGCCAGCATATTGGAGCCCCGGCCCGAGAGCAGGATGGCCAGCCGCGCCGGCTTACCGGCCCCGCCCCATTCGCGGGCAAGAGCAGCCAGACCACTTTGCTCGAAGGATTCGAGGAGCTTCATCGTTTTCGAGCGCGTTTCTGGTATCATCTGGCTTCAATTTACAACAGCGCCCGCCAGCACCGGCGCGGGTCGCTGGGCAATGTCGGGGCGGAAATAAGCATCCTGGAACGTGACGCGGGCGCAGGCTTCGTAGGCGCGGGCGGTGGCTTCTTCCAAGTCCTGGCCGTGGGCAGTGAGCACGAGGACCCGGCCGCCGTTGGTCACGATTTGGGCGTCCTCGTTGCGCCGGGTGGCTCCGTGGAAGGCCCGCACACCGGCCGGCAGGTTGTCGAGGCCGGTGATGGGAAAGCCGGTGGGGAATTTCGGGGCCGGGTAGCCGCCCGAGGCCAGCACCACGCCCACGAACGCACCCGGCCGCTGCTTAACGCCCTGCCTGGAAAGGGTGCCGTTAAGGGTGGCTTCAATCAAATCGAGCAGGCTGCTATCCAAGGCGGGCAGCAGAACCTCGGCTTCGGGGTCGCCGAGGCGCACGTTGTATTCCAGCAGCTTGGGGCCGGTGGGCGTGAGCATGATGCCGAAATACAGGAAGCCCCGGAACTCGAACTGCTCGTTTTGCAGCCCGCGCAGGGTGGGGTCCACGATGTCGCGGCGCAGGGTAGCCAGCACGTTGTCGTCGGCGAAGGGCACGGGGCAATACGCGCCCATGCCGCCGGTGTTGGGACCTAAGTCGCCGGCCAGCAGCTGCTTGTGGTCTTGGGAAGTGGCCAGCAGGCGAATAACGTGGCCATCGGTGAGGCCGATGATGCTGATTTCGGGGCCAGTCAGCTTTTCTTCGAGCAGGAAGGAAAACCAGCCCGAATAGCTCGTCTGCAAGTCATCGAAAGCCGCTTCAGCTTCTTCCAGCGATGCGCAAACGTACACGCCTTTGCCAGCGGCCAAGCCGTCGTATTTCACTACCACATGCCCGCCCAGCTCGGCCGCTTTGGCGCGGGCGGCGGCAATGTTGTCGCTCCGAAACGGCCAGGCCTGGGCGGTGGCCACGCCGTGGCGGCGCATGAATTCCTTGCTCCACACCTTCGAGCTTTCCAGCCGCGCCGCCGAGCGGGTCGGTCCGAACACCTTGATGTCGGAACCCGCAAAGAAATCGGTGATGCCGGCCGCCAGCGGCGCTTCCGGCCCCACCACAATCAGCCGGGCATCATGGGCTTGCGCGAAGGATTTCACGGCCTCGAAATCGAGCGGGTTCACCTCAGGGTGGCTGTTGGGGATGCCGGCATTGCCGGGCAGCACATGCACCGTGGCCCCGTCGCGGGTCAGCTTTTCGGTCAGGGCGTGCTCGCGCGCGCCAGAGCCGAGGAGGAGAAGGGTTTTAGAATCAGCCAAGGGAATAGGGACTTAAGCGTCGTCGGGACTTAACTAATGTCTTCGATGGAAATAATTTGGCCGTCTTCAACCTGAAAAACGGTCTTTCCCTGCAGATGCAGGGAGTCTCCCGGTTTGAGGCCGTTGGGAAATTCAATGGCGGCAACCGCTCTATAATCAACAGCGACTTCAACCAGTTTGCCATTCACCTGCCAATCGGTAACGCGCTGCTCACGCGCCGAGAAATACTGCGTGGCCTGCTCAGCCTGTTGCCGAAAAGCATCTTTACCGGTCAGTATCAGCGTTATTTCGCCGTTGGCAACGTTTCGGAACACAACGTCATCGCGTAAAGGCGCAAGCATTCCAGCTACATCGAAGCGGTTGTACGCTTCGATGTAGGCTTCAATAAGTTGCTTGGGCGCGGCGGTTTCCATCTGGGTTGGGTTTTTTACAGTACCCGCAATTCCTCGTCGGCCGCTTTCAGCTTGGCTTTGGTGGCGAGGATGTCCTTGCTCAGCCGTTCGCGCAGGCGGGGCAAGTTGAGGGCGCGGAGGGCGGCCTGGGCGGCGTTATCGGGGCGCACGACGGTGAGGTTGGGGGTACCGCTGGGCATGATGACCGACGAATTCAGGTTCATGGCCAGTTCGGCGTAGTCCTTGTAGGGCGGGCACGAAATGACGGGCACGTTCACGTTGGCGGCCAGCGCGCCGCCGAGGCCGTTGCTCAGGCCGGCCACGGCGATGATGACGCCGGGCTCGATGCTGTTGTTCCAGATTTCGGCCATGCCGGCGATGGCTTCGCCGTTTTTGTGGGCCGAGGTCACGCGCAGCTGAGTGAAGATGTCGTAACCCTCAAACTGCTGGCGGATTTTCTCGCAGTGCTCCTTGTCGGCGGGCGAGCCCATCACGATGTTCACCCAGGCGTCCTTAATCAAACCGGCGGCTACTAGGTTAGCCAGCAGGCGGGCGCGGGCATCGTGGCGGCCGGAGCCGGGGGCATCGGCGGTTTCGGGCTCGGCGGTGGGCAGGGGCTCGCCCACGATGCGCTCGTAGATGTCGAGGTAGCGGCGGCTAGCTTCCTGGGCCACTTCGGGCGTGAGGGCGCGAGGATACTGGCCGTCTTTTTTGTTGGCAATGAGCCACTGGCGGACGTACTCCTTGTCCATCTGCTCGGCCGTTTCGGGATTCTTGGCATAGTCCTCGGCGCTCCAGAAGCGTGAGGAATCGGGCGTGTGCATCTCGTCGATGAGAATGAGCTTGCCGTTCAGCAGGCCGAACTCATACTTGGTATCAACCAGAATAATGCCTTTTTCGGCCAGCAGCTTCGAGCCCACGGCAAACAGCATCAGCGACTTCACCGCCATCTGGTCGTACAGTTCTTTGGTCACCCAGCCTTCGCTCACCAGGTTTTCGGGCGTGATTTCGCGGTCCGATTCTTCCTTGGTGGTCGGCGTCACGATGGCCTGCGGGAAGGGCTGGTTTTTGGTCAGTCCATCGGGCACGGTCACGCCCGAGAACGTGCGCTGGCCGGCCTGGTAGCCGCGCCACATCGAGCCCGTCAGGTACTGGCGCACAATCATTTCCACCTTGATGGGCTCGGCCTCCTTCACCAGCATGGCGTTGGCGTCAACGAGCTTGATGACGTGGTTGGGGATGATGTGGGCCGTCTTTTCGAACCAGAAATTGGCCAGGCCGTTCAGCACCGCGCCTTTGTGCGGGATGGCGGTTTCGAGCACCGAATCGAAGGCCGAAAGGCGGTCGGTGACGATGATAAGGCGGTCGCCGGAGGGGGCGCGCAGGCTGTCGCGCACTTTGCCGCGGTGCAGCAGGGGGAGTTGGGGAGAAGCGAAGTGGGTGAGGGTGTTCATTAGCTACGTTTCTGGGAGACTAGTTTTGGTTAGCGAGTTGCACGGCCGGGGCCGTAACGGTATTTTTCTGGGCGATGTGCGCCACGATATTCTTGAAAATCTGCAGGCCCGCTCCTTCCTCAGAAGCATCCGGGTTCTGCCGCCGACGGCGGGCCCAGTCCGGGTGGTTGTAGGCCGACAAAAACGCCTCCGGATGCGGCATGAGGCCGAAAACCTGGCCCGTGGGGTCCGTCAGGCCGGCGCAGTTCAGGGCCGCGCCGTTGGGGTTGAATGGGTAAACATCGGTAGCGCCGCCGTCGAAATCGGCGTAGGTCAGGCAGTTCAACCCGGCGGCTTCAATGGCAGCCTGGGTGGCTTCATTGGGAATCACCAGCCGGCCCTCGCCGTGGCGCACGGGCACTTCCAGCGTCTCGATTCCTTTGAGGAAAGGCGTATTTGACGCGGGGTTCACGCGGAGCGTCACCCACCGGTCTTCGTAGCGGCCGCTGGCGTTGTGGGTCAGGGTGACTTCAGGCGTCACATCGCCGCCCAGGTTGGGCAGCAGGCCTAGTTTCACCAGCACCTGGAAGCCGTTGCAGATGCCGAAAACGAATTTACCATCGGCAATAAACTGCTTGATATCGTCGAGCAGCGTGCGGCCGTCGGGACCATTCTGGCGGTAGCGCAGCTTGTTGGCCAGCACTACGCCCGAGCCGAGGTCGTCGCCGAAGGAAAAGCCGCCGGGGAAGTTCAGGATGTCGAAATCGTGGATGCTCACCTGCCCGTGCAGCACCTGGTTGAGATGCACGATGGTGGCTTCGGCCCCGGCCAGGCGGTAGGCGGCGGCGAATTCTTCTTCGCAGTTGATGCCGAATCCGGTTAGAATTAGCGCGTGAACCATGAGATTAGTGCGAAAGAATGGAGGAAGACACGCCGAGCAGCTGGTTCACCGGACCGTTGGTCCAGGCGGCGCGCAGGGTGGCGGTATTGGCCGAAATGACCGTTTGGCCGGCGTGGCGCACGGTCAGCTGGCCGTCCAGCGTCACGCGGCCGAGGCGGATGGCCCGCTGGCCCAGCAGCTGCTCGAACGCCACCACGTCTTCCGGCGCTACCGTGGTGATGAAGCGCGAGTGCGACTCGGAGAACAACTGAGTGGCTAGTGAAAGGTCCGTTTCCGGCAATTCAATATCAGCCCCGTAGCCGTAGCCGAAGGTGGTTTCGGCCAGCGCCACGGCGAGGCCGCCGTCGCTCAGGTCGTGGCAGGATTGAATGAGGCGTTGGTCATTGGCTTGGCCCACGAGCGTGTACAGCGCCTTAGCGTTTTCGAAATCAACCTTGGGCACGTTGGCGCCGAGCTGGCCGTGCAGGGCGTAGAACTCGGAGCCGCCCAGCTCGTCGTGGGTTTCGCCGAGGAGGTACACCACGTCGTCGGCCTGCTTGAAGTCGGAGGTGATGGCGCGGCGCACGTCCTCCATCTTGGCCGTCATCGAGTAGAGCACGGTGGGGGGCACCGAAATCTTCACGCCGTCGGCCTTGAAGTCGTTTTTCATCGAGTCCTTGCCACTGGTGAGCGGAATGCAGTAGGCGGCCGTGGCGTCGCGCAGGGCCTCGCACATGCGCACCAGCTTGGCCAGCTTCTGCTTGCCATCGGGGTTGATGACGGGGTCGTACACCGAATCGGGCACGCAGAAGTTGTCGTTCACCGACCAGAAAATCCCGTCGCCGGGCGTCAGGTTGGGCAGCTTCCCTCCTACCGCGATAATCTGGCGCACGGCCTCGTCAAACGAGCCGGCCGACATATCATACGCATCCAAATCGCCGTAGCGCGGGATGATGCCGTTGCTCACGGCCACGCCTTCCCAGCTCTCGAAATTGAAGCGCACCACGGCCGCATCCTGCGGCGCCTGGCCGGTGGCACCCATCAGCGGCTTCACAATCGTGCGGCCCTTCACCTCGTGGTCGTACTGGCGAATCACGGACTCGCGCGAGCAGATATTGAGTGAGCCCAGCAGCTGCGTCAGCGTCTCGGTGTAGTCCGTGGCCGCCGGAATTTCCGGCTCGGTGGCGGCAGGTTTAGTCCACTCCGCTTCCAGAATTTTGCGCGGCACACCCTCGTGCAGGAAGTGCATGTTGAGGCGGGCCACCGGCGCGCCATCGAAGCGCACATCCAGGAAACCATCGGCGGTGAAAAAACCGATATCGGTCAACTCCACTTCCATTTCCTGGCCCAGCGCCGTGATTTCGGCCATTTTGCCGGGCTCCACCACCAGCGTAAACCGCTCCTGCGACTCGCTCACGAAAATCTCCCAGGGCCGCAGGCCGGGGTACTTCAGCGGCACCTTTTCCAGTTCCACCACCGCGCCGCCTGAGATGCCCGCCAGCTCGCCCACGGACGACGACAGGCCGCCCGCGCCGTTGTCGGTGCTGCATTTCAGCAGGCCGCGCCGGGCCGCTAGCATCAGGAAATCCATCGCCAGCTTCTGGGTAATGGGCGAGCCAATTTGCACGGCCGTGGCGGGCGCGGTTTCATCGAGCTCGATGCTCGAAAAAGTCGCGCCGTGAATGCCGTCCTTGCCCACCCGGCCACCGGCCATGATAATGCGGTCGCCGGCATCAATCTTCTTTTCCCAGGAATCCAGACCCGCGAATTGCATCGGCATCACCGCGCCAGTGCCACAGTACACCAGCGGCTTGCCGGCGTACCGGTCATCGAATACAATCGCACCGTTCACCGTCGGCACGCCCGACTTATTGCCGCCGTCCTCGATGCCCTTGCGCACGCCTTCCAGAATGCGGCGCGGGTGCAGCTGCCCGGTCAGCAGCGGCCCATCATATTCCGGGTTGCCGAAGCACAGCACGTTGGTATTGAACAGCAAGCGTGCCCCGCCGATGCCGGTGGCCAGCGGGTCGCGGTTGTTGCCCAAAATGCCCGTGATGGCCCCGCCGTAGGGGTCGATGGCGCTAGGCGAGTTGTGCGTCTCCACCTTCCACACGAACAGCGAATCGGCATTAATACGCACCGCGCCGGCGTTGTCCGAAAACACTTTTATCAACCAGTCGTTGCCGTTGGCGCGGAGCTGGCGGTCGACTTCCGAAGTGGCATCTTTGATGTAGGTTTTGAACAATGAATCGACCTGCTTCTCCTCGCCCGTTGCCAGGTCTTTGTAGTTGATGAGGGCCGAAAACTCCTTGTGTTTACAGTGCTCCGACCACGTTTGGGCGATGATTTCCAGTTCGCAATCCGTGGGGTCGGCGGGCAGGCCGGCGGCTCTCCGCTCCTCCTGCGTATCAGCGGCGGCGAAATAGTCGCGCACGGCGCGCATTTCTTCCAGGTTCAGCGCGTAGATGTTCGCCTTCGAGAGCTGCACCAGCTCCGCATCACTCAGGCCGGTCAGCGAAATGACTTCGGTAATGGCCTCCGCCCCACCGCCGGGGCGGGGCGTGTAGTCGCGGATGCCATCAGCCACGCGGCCCACTTCCAGCCAGTTGATGAGCTTGTTGCCGAGTAATTCCTCCGCGATGCGGCGCAGGTCCGTCTCGGGCAGGTCGTTTTCGAGCAGGTAGAGCTTTTTGCTGAAAATGTGCTGCGTATGTACATCCAGCGGCTCGTTCAGGATATCGGCGAGGGCATTCTGGGCGGAGGTGCCTTCGTCATCGGTCACGCCGGGGCGGCGGGCTACCAATATGTAAGTGGCGAAGCCTTCGGCGGCCGTCAGCTCGTTCAGGCGCACGTCGTGCAGCACCGGGTCGGCGAGGCAGCGGGTGGCGAAATCGTGCAGTTGGGTTTCGGTGAGCGGGTAGCGCACCGTGTAGAGGGCGGCGCTGCGCACGCGGCCGGTGGCCAGGCCCAGGTGGCGGGTGGCGGCTTCGGCCACGCGCTGGCCGTCGCCGTCGTGCTGGCCGGGTTTCAGCGTGAGCTGGATGGTGTGGGTGGTGTTGGGGGTGTTATCGGACATCAATAATATCGGAACGTCATGCTGAGCTTGCCGAAGCATCTCTACTGCACAACTAATTATTTACTATCACAACGAAGCGGTAGAGATGCTTCGGCAAGCGGACGCCAGATGAGGCATGACGTTCAGGCTAAGGCTGAACTACAGAATCAAAACGCTTTCTCCGGCCGGCTGCCGGGCTTCACTACCGGCACGCCGGCGGCGCACAGGGGGCAGCTCTCGGGTGCAAAGGTCGCTGCCTGCACCTGTAAAAGCGCAAAATGTGGGAAATCCAGCCCACCTTTTCCACCCGTGCGGTCAATCAGCGATGCCACGGCCAGTACTTCCGCGCCCATTTCTCGCAGCACCTTAGCCACTTCCAACGTGCTTTTGCCGGTCGTCACCACGTCTTCAGCGATGACAACTCGTTCACCGGGTTCGATGGTAAAACCGCGCCGCAGGGTCATCTGCCCCTCCGCGTCGCGCTCCGTGAAGATGCCGGGCACGCCCAGCTGCCGGGCCAGTTCATAGCCAATCACCACGCCACCCATGGCGGGGCCAACTACGGTATCCGGCTGCAAGCCGGCCGCCTGAATCTGACCCGCCAGCGCGGCAGCGGCCGGCGCGGCCAGCTCCGGGCGGCGCAGAAAGCGGGCGCACTGCACGTAGGTATCGGAGTGCAGGCCCGACGACAGCCGGAAGTGCCCGCGCAACAGAGCATCTTCTTGCCGCAACTGCTGGGTCAGCAGTTCGGCATCGAGGGCAATGGGCGAATGGGTTTCGGGGGTTTCAGTCATCTGATTCAGAAAAGCTAACATGCAAAAAGCCGCGTTGCAGCGGCTTTTTGGGTCAGGCGTGGGCCGGGCTCGTCACAGCCCGGAATTCGTTGATTTGGTCTTTCAGCTCCCGGGCGGCAGCCCCGGCGTCCTTCGCCTGCCAAATCCCCCGCGAGGAATTGATGAGCAGGCCGCTGCCATCGGCCCGCAGGCCGGCGCGGAGCGTGGCAGTCAGGTCGCCGCCCTGCGCGCCGATGCCCGGCACCAGAAACCACTGGTTCGGGCAGGCGGCGCGGACTTTGGCCACGGCGGCCGGCTCGGTCGCGCCCACCACCAGCCCAATAGTCGACTCGGTCAGTTCCTCGTCCATGAGGCGGGCCAGACGGGCCGCCCAGTCGCTGATGGAGCCGCCCCGGGTCATGGCCGCGTCTTGCAGGCCGTGGATGGGTTTGTTGGACGTTTTGGCGAGCGAAAAAACCATTTTGCCGGGCCGCGCAAACGGCCGGATGGTGTCGTCGCCCATGTAGGGGTTCACCGTTACGGCATCGGCCCCCACAATGTCGTAAGCGAAGCGGGCGTACTGCTCGGCGGTATTGGCAATGTCGCCGAATTTGCCGTCCAGAATTACCGGAATGTCCTTCGGAATGCTGCGCACGGTTTCCTGGAGCAGGGCCACCCCGTTTTCCCGGCTCAGAAAAAAGGCGAGATTGGGTTTGAAAGCGGCAGTATAGGCCGCCGTTTCGGTGATGACTTCGCGCAGCCGTTGGGCCACCTGGGCGTCATCGCCCGTAGGGTCCAGGCCCACGCAGAGCAGGGAATTGATGGTTTCGACGCGGGTGAGGAGCTTTTGCATGGCGATACGCGAAGAGGGTTTGGGTGGGATTTGGGAAGAAGTTAAACTGAAATTTATGTAGCACGTCATGCAGAGCGCAGCGAATTATGTTGCCAGCCACCACTAATCCAATCGTAGCATTGATTACTACCCCGAACAAGATGCTTCGCTGCGCTCTGCATGACGGCCGGGACTGATTATTCATACTTCACATTATGCATTACTTCCGAGGCTAACCGCGCCGTGAGGCCCGGCGACAGCCACTCGCCGCTGGCCACTTGCACGGCCTGGGCACCCACGCGCAGGTAGTCCTGCACGTCGCGCAGCGTGAAAATGCCGCCCGTGCCGAAGATGGGCAGCGTCAGGTTTTCATCTTGGGCCAACTCCCACACGCAACGCTGGGCCAAGGGCCGCAACGCCTCGCCCGAGAGGCCACCCACCAGCGGCGCGGCGGCACGGTCGGCGGGCAGGTGCAAGACTTTCAGGGTGTTGGTGGCGGCAAGGGCGGTGGCCCCGCCCTCCTGCGCGCCCAGGGCCAGGCCCCGGATGTGGTCGGGCCACGGCGGCAGCTTCACAATAACGGCCGCGTCGGGGTGCAGTTCGTTGCGCACGGCCTCGGTGGCTTCGCGCACGAAGCGGGCCGTCACGTCGGCTCCGGAGCCGCCGGGCGGCACCGTGATGTACACCTCCAGCCCGGCCAGCTGCTCGCCGGCTTCGCGTTGCAGGTACCGCGCAATCTTGCGGAAGCCGGGCACGCCGGGCGCGGTGATGCTCACAAATACCGGCACGCCGAAGCGACGCAGGCGCGGCAGGTGCTCCTGCACCAGCAGCTCCGCACCTTCGGTGCGCAGGTCGGTGCGGTTGAGCAGGGTCTGGTCGGCCACTTGCAGGATGCCTTCGTCGCCGGGCAGGCCGGCGCGGGGCTCCATGGTCACGGTTTTCGTAAAAATCGCGCCCAACTGCTCGTAGCCATCCCCGTCGAGGTCCCAGGGTGCCGCCGCCAGGCACACTGCATTCTGTAACGTAATGGCCCCAAGTTTCATAAGTATCGCGTAAGTAATAAAAACGAACATTCACCCGCACTTCGGCAGCGCCAAGTGCGGGTGACGTTCGGCTGGCAAGCCGGCGAAAGGATTCCTTAAATTACGTTATCGCGGTTAATCAGGAAGGGCACGCACTCGCGGATGTCCGTCTGGCCGAGGATGAACTGGGCCACGCGGGCCATGCCTACACCGGCACCCGAGTGCAGCTTCACGTCGTGCTCCTCGTGGAAGCCGAGGTACCACTCGAAGTCTTCCAGCTTCATGCCCTGGCGAATGAGGCCGGCCAACATCGAGCTGGTTTCCAGCTTGTGGCGCAGCTTAGCGCCGTTGAACTCACGCTCGGCCGAACCAGCCGACTCGCCGGCCAGCGGCAGCAGCAGGTCGGAGGAGTTCACCACGCGCGGGTCCTCGTCGTTGTTGCGCATGTTGAAGAACTTGATGTCGGCCGGGTAGTGGGTGATGAAGATGGGGCCTTCCAGCTCGGTCAGGCGGTTTTCCTCAGCCGCGCCCAGGTCGTCGCCCCACTGCAGGTCGGGGAAGCCGTTGGGCTTCAGCAGCTCAATAGAATCGGCGTAGGTCATGCGCTTGAAGGTGAGGTCTTTGATGTCCTCTGCGTCGCGACCGAACAGGGCCAGCTCCTTGGCGCACTTGGTGGCTACTTCGTTGGCGGCGGTGCGCACAATGCCGCTCAGGTGGCCCAGCAGCTCGTCGAGGTCGCCGAGGTGCTCAATTTCGAACAGGGTGAACTGCGCCAGGCGGCGGTTATCGGCGTTCAGCTCCTTGCGGAAGCTCTGGATTTCGCCGCACACGCGGCCGCCTTCCACGGCCTGGGTCAGCATCTCGATGTAAAGCTGGTTGCTCTGGGGCAGGAACATCTTCTTGCCGTCGTACCAGTCGAGGGTGAACAGGGTGTCGGTGTTTTCGCAGGCACCGGTTACGCCCACAATGTGGGGCATGTTGTGGATGGTCACGAAGCCTTGCTCTTCGCAGTATTTGCGGGCACCGCGCATCATGGCATCCCATACTTTGATTACCGCCATGCGCTTGGGGTCGGTGCTCAGGTTGCGGTTGCCGGCGTGGGCCGAGGCGATGGTAGCCGCAGCTACCTTGGGGGCGAGGGTGTTGGTATCCATGAGATATTAGTTAAAAGGGGGTTTAGACTAAAAAGCTGGGGAGAAAACCGAACCAACCGCGCATAAAAAAACCGTTTCGGAATCCGAAACGGTGGCGGGGCAATAATCAGAAAAAACAGCGGAAATACCGGAGGCAAAATCGGCAAAACCGACGGCGGCAAAGACCTTCCGGTCCTCTCGCGGGTCGCTGCTGAGCAGGGTCCCGCGCTTCATCAACGGGTTTTTGGGTTGAAGCACGATGCAAAATTACGGAATCATTTCGCCGGGCAAAGGTTGGTAATGTTACCTTTTTATTGCGCACCTTTTTTTCGACTTTTATTTTCGCCGTAACTGGCTAATCAACGCACTTTTCGACGCGCTTTTCTCAGTCGAAAAAAATTCCGGCATTTGTAACCAATTGCTTTGCAAGCACAACCCGCCGTAACTTTGGCTCTTTATTCCTGAAGTGTAGGCCTCGGCCACATTTAGCAGGCAGCAAAAAGCCCATGAAATACCGTGTATTTCATGGGCTTTTTAATTTCCGGTCAGCTTACTTATTACAAGCGTAATTAATCAGCCAAAAACCAGCTTGCAAGCACGATATCAGCTCGTAGGGCCGGTATCTACTTTCGACTCGATGGTGCTTTGCACGGTGGTGCTCACGGCCGACAGGATGTCGTAGCCCGTAGCGGCTTCAATGGCATTCACGCTGGTGCGGTAAGCCCCCCAGGCCGTGCCGATGGAGTTGGTGTTGGGCATATTCACGGCGATGATGCGGGTGCTGGTGGTTACGCGGCTGGCGTCGGAGCTGCCCTCAGGTAGCACCACCATCACCTTCCAGCAGTTGCTGGGCACGGCAATGCGGCCACTACTGATGGTCGTAGCATAACCGTTGGAGCCCGTGCCGCCGCTGCCGTAGCTACCGGCAATGATGTAGACTTCGTAGCCCTGGCCCACCAGGGTGCGGCCGTAGTTCTCCAGTCCGGCCCAGGTTTGCTGGTTGTTGGTGGGGGCCTGGGGCATCATGTTGGTCATGAGGAACGTGGCGGTGTTATCAGCCACCGAGCCGGTGCGGTCGGCGCTGGGGCAGTTGTGGCCGCGGTCGAAGCCCGAACCCGAGTAGCTGGTGCTGCCCACATGGTACCACGAAGAAGGCAGGCTGGCATCGGAAGCGAAATTGTCCTGGCGGGCGGTGCTGCCGAGCCAGGCGCTGCTCAGGTGCCAGCTCACCCAGTTCGGCTTGCCCTTGTCGCGGCTATACGAGAGGGTGTACTGGGTTTTGGTCATCAGATAGTTGTTGGGCGAGTTGGTCGCGTCGGTCACGGCACCGCTGGGGTTGCCCATGGCCAGGTTGCTGTCGCGGGTAGCGTCCTGGTTTACGGTGGTGGCGGTGGGCTGCTGGCTGGGGGCTACTTGCTCGGTGCGCGAGCACGATGCGGCCAGGGCCAAAAGCAGCGCGGCGCTGCTGATGCGGGTAATCGTTTGCTTCATAAAACAGGTTGAGAAATGGGATTACGAATGGTGACCGCAAAATTCCTTCGTTGGAATTGCCTCACCGCCACCGTAATGTTACCGCTACATTACCAATCGCCTAAATATTAGACCATCAACATTTTGGCATTTTTAACACATCATCACATAATCATAATTTGACTATTCATTATACCGTAAACAGGCCTTTAAACCGTCAGCTCAGCATTGCCACCATGGGCAAGGGTTTATTCCGGTTGGAACATTTGGCATCGAACCGGCTGACAGTCAGCTGCCTCAAACACAAAAAAAGTCCCATTGGCGGGGCCAACGGGACTTCCTGATAATCGTATCTGAGCTATCGGCCGCCTACCTCCAGCCGCTGCGTAGTCAGCCGCTGGCCGGCCGCATCACGCAACACCAAGTGGTAGAGGCCGGGAGCCAGCCGGGGCAATGCCAGGCCGGTAGTTGCTGCGCCAACCGGCTGCTGGCTCACCAGCTGGCCCATTTCCGAGTACGTCTGCACCAGGCCGCCGGCGGCGGGCATGTTCACGAGACGGACCTGCACCGCCTGGGCATCGGGGGCTGGGTTGGGGTAGGCTTCGAGCTGCGGCACGGCCAGGGCTTTGCCCACCGTCATTACCACCACGGGCGAGAAGGACTGGGTGCCGTCGTTATCCACCTGCCGCAGGCGGTAGTAGAGGGTGCTTGTGCCCAGGGTGCCGGCTTCGGCATCGCGGAACTTGTAGGCCAGGGGCCTGGTGCTGCTGCCGGCCGCCGCTACCTGGCCCACGGCTTTGAAAGCCGCCTCGCTGCCCGTGGAGCGCTCCACGGCAAAATAGCTGCTGTTCTTTTCGGTGGCGGTGGTCCAGCTCAGGTCGGCTGCGCCATTGGCCCACTTGCCCACGAAGGACGTTAGCTCCACGGGCAGCGGCACAATAGTGGTGATGATGCCCCCGGCCAGGTTATCGGCAAAGGCCTGGAATACGTTGATGTTCACGCCCAGGGCCACAGTGGAGGAAGCGCTGATTTGGATGGAGGCGAAGTTCTTGGTGGTGAGAAACGAGACTTCCTGCCGGCCATCGGGCAACAGGTTCAGCGATAGGAGCGACGCGCCCGAGGCGCTTTCCAGCAGGTTGCCGGCCGCATCGTACGTGGTGAGGGTGAGGCGGCTGAGCACGCTGGCATCGAGCAGGCCGCTGTTGTTGCTGATAATCATGCCGGCGCGGTAGCCGGCCACGCCCACGTCGGTTTTCACGGTTCCGCCGCCCGGGGCGCGCAGGTCCAGCTTCAGCTCGGCGGTAGAAGCAATGCCACCGCCAATGTTGATAACGGCCTTGCTGACGGGGTCGTTGTCGGCCGCGCCGGCGGGGTTGGTCACGCCACAGGCGGCGCACAGTACGGCCGAGGTGTTCACATCGTAGTTGGTAGTCGAGACGGGCTGCCCGAAGTCCGACAGGTAGCGCGTGGTGCCCGTGAAAGCAGCGGGCTCCACGCCGAAGCCGTAGTAAATATCCAGGTTGTCCAGGACCGCCAGGGCACCAATCTGCTCAATCTTTACCTCATCGAACGCACTCGTGGTGGGGAAGCTCACCTGGTATTTGCCATTGGGCAGCAGCTTCACGTCCAGCAGGTTGGCTCCGGTAGCCGATTCCTGCTTCACCGATACGCCGTTGATGGTCTTATAAGTAGTGATGCGCAGGGCCGACAGGGCCGCCAAATCAATAATGCCGGAGCTGCCCAGCACGAAGCCCGCGTAGTAGCCGGCCGGGGCCGTTTTCGAGCTTTCGAGCTTGACGCTGAGCGAGGACGGGCAATTCGCCGAGATGAAGGTGCCGAAGGTGGCATAGTTCGTCAGGTCGTTATCAACCGCGTATTCCGGATGCGTGATGTTGGTGTTGCCGCACACGCTCACCACATCGCCGGGCGTGATGGCCGTGTTGTAGTAGGGCGTAAGGTCGCTGGCGGGGAAGTGCGACGTGAGCCCACGCACCGGCTGTTGCACCAACGACTGCACCGCGTAGGCGTAGTAAATGTTCAGGCGGTACAGCGCGTCCACCGTGCCGCTCGCCTCCAGCTCAATATCATCGAAGGCCAGCCTGGCCACAAACTCCATCTGGACCGGCCGGCCGGTGCTCGCCGCCAGCCGCAGGCTTTGCACCACCGCCAGCGAAACCACCTGCGTTTCCACGGGAGAGTTGCTGCCGCGCAGGTAGGTGCGCAGTGTATAAGTACCCAGCGCGCTGGCACTCAGCAAGCTGGCCTGGGGGGCTACCAGCATCCCGGCGCGGTCGCCGGCACTGGCCTGGCGGTCGAGCCCCAGGCGCAGGCTCACGCTCTTGCCGACGGCCACAAATTTTACAAGCGTAGCGTTATCCCCGGTGTCGGAGCCGTTGGCAGCCCGCCCGGGGTTGTCGACCCCGCCGCCCAGCAGGGCGCAAAGCGCGGGCACCAGGCAGCTGCTGCTGGCCGAGGCGACCCCGGTGGTGGAATAGATTGGAGCGCCAGCGGCGCTGGCGGTATGCATTGCCAGTACCAACAGAAAGGAGGCCAGCAGCCACGCCCGCAATTGAACCAGTGAGACGGAAGTTGGAGTAAAGGACTTCATAACAATTCTCAAAAAATATTTAACTCTTTGGCCCTGTGCCTGCCCTAACCTTGCAATTCCGTGACCATGTCGGCCAAACCCCTTTCTCAGCCTACCAGCCAATTATATATAACTTTCAAGATATTATATTTATTTCCCATTATTGGAATAATGTCCTCAAATGAGAATTTATCAATAATGCCACCTCAATCCGATTGCAATTCTAGTTCGTACATGCCTTATTATGGCCTTTTTCTGCCCTATATCCTATTTATTGCGTATTTTTGTAATGTAATTTTTCTAATGAAACTTTTCCCATAACTATCGTAAGTCAGCTTGTAAGCCGACAGTTTTCAGCTGACGCGGCATTATATTAGGCATCCTTACCACCTTCTGCATGAACCCTGCTCTACCTTTCAAAATTTTCGTCGTCGAGGACAACGAGTGGTATGGCGAGCTGCTCCTGCACCGCCTCAGCCAAAACCCGAACCACAGCGTTTCGCGCTTCACCACCGCCCGGGCCTGCCTGGAGCAGTTGGGCGAGAAGCCTGATTTTATCACGCTCGACTACTCACTGCCCGATGCCAAGGGCGAGCAGGTACTGCGCCAGATTCGGGAGCGGCTGCGGGGCACCGAGGTCGTGGTGATTTCGGGCCAGGAAGATGTGAGCACCGCCGTCAATATGCTCCAGCAGGGGGCCTACGACTACCTGGTGAAGGATGAGAACACCCTCGACCGCCTCTGGAACCTGGTGGGCAAGGTGGAGCAGCAGGTAAGCCTGCGCCGCGAAAACACCCAGTTGCGCCAGCAGATTGGGGCGCGCCACGGGGCCGGCCAGGCCCTGCTGGGCGAGCACGCATCGATGCAGGCCGTGCAGAACCTCATCACCAAGGCGGCCCGCACCACTATTACGGTGAGCGTGAGCGGCGAAACCGGCACCGGCAAGGAGCTAGTGGCCAAAGCCATTCACTTTCAGTCAAGCCGAGCCAGCCTGCCCTTTGTGGCCGTGAACATGGCCGCCATTCCGCGCGAGCTGGTGGAGAGCGAACTGTTCGGGCACGAGAAAGGCGCCTTTACCGGGGCGGTGGCCCGCCGCGTGGGCCGGCTGGAAGAAGCCACCGGCGGCACCCTGTTTCTGGACGAAATAGCCGACCTCGACCTGAGCCTGCAAGCCAAGCTGCTGCGCGTGCTGCAGGAGCGCGAAGTAACCCGCGTGGGCGGCAACCAGGCCATCCCGTTCGATGTGCGCCTGATTGTGGCCACGCACCGCGACCTGCTGGCCGAGGTGCAGGCCGGCCGCTTCCGCGAAGACCTGTACTACCGCCTGCTGGGCCTGCCCATTGCCCTGCCCCCGCTGCGCCAGCGCGGGGCCGATGTGCTGATGCTGGCCGAGGTGTTCGTGCGCGATTTCTGCCAGCTCAACAACCTGCCGCCCCGCCTGCTCACCGACTCGGCCCGCGAGCAGCTGAAGGCGCACTCGTTTCCGGGCAACGTGCGTGAGCTGAAGGCCGTGGTGGAGCTGGCCACCGTGCTGGCCGACGGCGAGTTTATTCAGGGCGAAGACCTGCCCCTGCGCGCCGGAAAGGCCACCATTGGTGCCGGGAGCCAGCTTTCGCTGCGCGAGCAAAACAAGGCCATTATCCAGGGTTGCCTCGATGAGCTGGACGGCGACGTGCTGGCCGTGGCGGCGCGCCTGAACATCGGCAAGTCCACCATTTACCGTATGTTACAGCAACGGGAGCTGCGCATCGCTTAAGAGCCGCTCCCAACAAGGCGTTGTTACTCCGACGCTGGAGGAATTGTGATGGCTATTGGTTTAATGATTTTAACCAACTGCCTGCCTTCGTCGGAATGACTGGTTTGCGGCCCGATAGCCTCGAAGCACTGCCCGGCTGCCCGGGCCGTTTCGCGTTTTTGGTTCGCTTTCTATTTGCTTGCGCCATTATTTTACGCTTAGTTCTTTTTCAATGCGTCGTTCTCGTTATCCTCGTCTGGCTCGCCGGGCAGCTGTGCCGGCTGCCCGGCGGGTAGCCGAACGCACGATGCAGTCCACCCCGCTCCCGCCCGCCGGCTATGCGCCCGCCTCAACGGACGCAGTAGTGCCGGAACAGGCGCTGGCCGACCGGGTTCCCCTTATCCTGTTCAGCTACGACTGGCGGCTACGCCAACTGGTGCATTGCAACCAGCATTGTCACACCGTGCTGGGCTACTCGGCCCAGGCGCTGCAGGACCTGGGCGCGGCCCTGAGCCAGCAGGTAATGCATCCGGATTCCCTGGCTCAACTCCTCAAGTCCGACATCAACCAACTGCTGACGCGAAACCAGACGGCCAGCTGGGACTGCCGCGTGCGCCACCACGATGGCAGCTGGCGCCTGTTGCGCCTGCGGGTGCGGGCCAGCGTGCTGGGTCCCGAAGGCCAGGTTTGGGAGATTATGGGCAGCGCCGAGGACGTGACCCGCCACCGCGCCGCCGTGGACGAGCTGCGCCAGAGCCGCCACCAGCTGCGCCAGGTGCTGGACGTGGTGCCCAACCTAGTGGCGATTTTCGACCTGCAACAGCAACGCAACACGTATACCAACCGCCGCATCGAAACCCTGCTGGGCTATACCAGCGAGGAAATCATGGCTTTCCCGCCCGGCCGCCTGCTCCCGCACCTGCTGCCGCCCGAGTCGCTGGTGCATTACCAGGCCACTATGGAGGCCGTGGTCCAGCTGCCCGATGGCCAGGGGCTGACCATTGAGTTCACGACCCGCCACCGCGACGGCTCCATCCGCTGGCTGCACAGCAGCCTTGCGCCTTTTGGCCGCGATGCCCAGGGGCAGACTATCAGCATCATCAGCGTGACCGAAGACATTACCGAGCAGCGGGCCGCCGACGAGCAGCACCGCCTCGCTACCGCCCGCCTCACCGAGCAGCACCGCTTGTTCCGGCAGGTAATTGATGCCCTGCCCCACCCCATCTATTTAAAAGACGAGCACGGCAACTACCTGTTGGCCAACCAGGCGCTAGCCGCTTTATACGACCTGACGCCCGATGAGCTGGTGCGTGCCGGCAAGCCGGATATTCCGCCGACGGCGGATACCGACCGCTACCGGCAGCAGGACCAGCAGGTTCTGGCCACCGGCCGGGACCTGACGCTGGAGGAGTCGTTCACGAATCCTGATGGCCGCATCGACTGGTTCAGCAGCGTGAAACGGCTTTTTGTGCAGGACGACGGCACGGCCCAGGTGCTGGGCGTGGACAGCAACATCACCGAGCTAAAAAGTACGCAGCAGGCCCTGGAAAGCGCCATTGCCACGGCTCAGGTTGATGCCCAGGCCAAGGAAGACTTTCTGGCCAACATGAGCCACGAAATCCGCACGCCGCTGCACGGCATTCTGGGCCTGACGGGGGTGCTGGTGAAAACCACCCTCAGCCGCAGCCAGCACGACTACCTGCGCCTGCTGGGCGAGTCGGCCGAGCACCTGCTCAACGTGCTGAACGACGTGCTGACCACCGCCCGCCTCGGCGCGGGCAAGCTCCAGCCCGAGGCCATGCCCTTTGCCCCCGCCGAGCTGCTGCGCGGCTGCGCGGCCCTGCTGCGGCCCCGCGCCCGGGAAAAAGGCCTGCGCCTGCGCCTCGAAAAGCCCACCCCTGCCATCCAGGTGCTCGGCGATGCCCACCGCCTGCGCCAGGTACTGCTCAACTTGGTCAGCAACGCCATCAAGTTCACCGAAACCGGCACCATCCGCCTGCGCTGCCGCGTGGTGCCCGGCCCCCGCCAGCCGGCCGAGCCCGCGGGCACGGTGTGGCTACAGTTTATGGTGAGCGACACTGGCCTGGGCATCGCCCCCGAAACGCTGGACAAAATTTTCGAGCCCTTCACCCAGGCCACCGCCAGCACCGACCGCGAGTACGGCGGCACGGGCCTGGGCCTGAGCATTTCGGAAGGCCTAGTGAAGCTCATGGGCGGCACACTGCAAGTGTGCAGTGAGGTGAGCCAAGGCAGCACGTTTGCCTTCACACTGGCCTTCCAGCCGGTGGCGGCAGCCAGCCCGGCGGCCCCCGAAACCCCGGCCGAGGACGCGCCGCTGGCCGAGGCCGGCCGCATTTTGCTGGTCGAAGACAACTTGGTGAACAGTCTGCTGGCCGAAACCGTGCTGCGCAACTGGGGCTGGCAGGTGACTACCGCCGCCAGCGGCCCGGCCGCCATCCAGCTATTTGAACATCGGACCTTCGACCTGGTCTTAATGGATATCCAGATGCCGGGCATGGATGGCGAAACCGCCGCCCGCGCCCTGCGCCAGCACCCCGACCCGGGCCGGGCCGCTACTCCGGTCATTGCCCTCACGGCCCGCGCCCAGGCCGGCGAGGCCGAGCGCTTGCAGGCATCCGGGTTTGCCGGCTACCTTGCCAAGCCCTACCGCGAAGAGCAGCTCCTCGAAACCATGCACGCCGTGCTGGCACGCCACCACCAGGTAAGCGAGCCCACGCCTGCTTACCTTATCACTCCTGCCATGCCTTCCACTCCTCCGCTCTACAACCTGAGCAACGTGCGCCAGCTGGTGCGCAACGACGAAACCATTGTGCGCCGCTTGGCCTGGGCCTTCATCGAAACCACGCCCGCCATTCTCACCGCCCTCGACGAGGCCCTGACCAAAGGCGACTGGGAAGCCCTCGGCGATGCCGCCCACCACCTCAAAAGCTCCCTCGATGGCCTGGGTGTGGAAAGCCTGCGCCACGTCATCCGCGAGGCCGAAGCCTACAGTGACACGCCGCCCACCCCAGCGCACGCCGCCCAGCAGGTCACCCTCATCCGCACCGTCACGGAGCAGGTAATGGCCGGCCTGCGCACGGAATTCCCGGAGCAGAAAAATTAGTCGCCCATGCCGCTGCCCTTCCCCCTGGCCACCCCGGAGCCACTCATCCACACCGATACGCTGGTGATTGGGGCGGGCCAGGCCGGGCTGGCAGCAGCCTATTACCTGCAACAGCACGGCGTTGATTTCCGGGTGCTGGATGCGGCCCCCGCCGCCGGCCACGCCTGGGACACCCGCTACGATTCGCTCCGGTTGTTCTCGCCCGCCTGGGCCAGCGGCCTGCCCGGCCGGCCCTGGCCCGGCCCCCGCCTCCGCTACCCCACCCGGGCCGAAACCAGCGCCTACCTGCGCGACTATGCCGCTCATTTCGCCTTTCCGCTCGATGCCAGCCAGCGCGTAATCCGTGTCACGGCCGCCCCCGGCCAGCCCGGCTACCACGCGTACACCGCCGCCGGCCGCACCTACGCCGCCCGGCGCGTGATTGTGGCCACTGGCCCTTACACCACCCCCAAAATACCAGCGTGGGCCACCCAGCTGCCCGCCGCCGTAGCGCAGCTGCCCAGCCGCGACTACCGCCGCCCCGGCCAGCTTCCCGGCACCGGCCCGGTGGCCGTGGTGGGCAGCGGCAACTCGGCCCTGCAAATCGCGGCCGACATCGCGGCCACCGGCCGGCCCGTCTTCGTGGCCTTCGACGACAAGACCCCGGCCATGCCCAACAACCAGCTCATGTGGGCCGCGATGGCCGTCACGGGCCTGATGCGCTTCCCGCGCTACACGGCCTTCGGCCGCTGGATGATGGGCCAGCCCGAGCCCGTGGTGAGCGGCGACTTGGCCCGCCTGCGCCGGCTGCCGGCGGCCACGTTCATGGGCCGGGGTCTGGCGGCACTGCCCACGGGGGCCATTCAGGGCCAGCGGGCGGCCTCGCCCCCGCTCGATGCCGTGGTATGGGCCACCGGCTACCGCCCGGATTATAGCTGGCTGGAGCTGCCCATTTTGGAGGCCGATGGCCAGCCCCGGCACCAGCGGGGCCTCACGGCCGCGCCCGGCGTGGCCTTTCTGGGGCTCGGCTGGCTCGACAGCCGCAATTCAGCCCTGCTCAACGGCATTGGGGCCGATGCCCGGCGCGTTGTGCAGGCCCTGCTGCAAATGCCCTAATCTTATTGAAACCTGCCCGGGCCTTTCGGGGTTGAATACTTTAGATGCAGCTTACTGAAACAGGCTGCTTTTTATCCACTCGATTTTTCTGTAGCATTATGTTTATTTTCATGCTTGGCCTCTTGCTGGTCACCGCCATCCTCGCGCTCAAAACAGTATCCAATGTGGAGGAAATGCTCACGCCCATCCCGGTGCGTGCCCAATAATTTCTTCGTTTTTGTCAATAAAAAAAGCAGCCCGAAAGCTGCTTTTTTTATTGACTGATAATTGGCTCCTAATTACCCTAATTGCTGGTTAGCGAATAACCAGTTTGCACATCTGGCTGGTGTTATCCGACTCCAGCCGCACGTAGTACAGGCCGTTGGCGAATTTGCTCAAATCAAGCGTCCGGGAATATTTGTCGTTGAGTTCCGTCACGGTTTCGTGGTACAGCACCGAACCGATAACGTTCAGCACGCTCAGCTCCACTTTCTTGCCCTGCAAGTTATTGATGGTGAGGTGAACGATGCCGGTGCTGGGGTTAGGATATACCAGCAGGGTTTTATCGTCGCCGGGCCGGCCTTGCTGGCCGTGGTGGCGCACAGCAGCGGCCGAAACGGTAGGCACCGTGCGCAGCAACGGTCCCATACCAAGGCTGAGACCAACGAATAATAGCAGAGTTAAAAGTAGGCGTTGCATCATAGTATTAATTAGTGGGTGGGTAGAAAGAGCGGCGGGTGTTGAATTAACGGAAAAAGTTTCTTTTGGTTGGCAAAGATACGGCACTTGTGCAGTAAGCCGCACCAGAATATCCGAAAATCTCGATAAACCACTCTACTTTCGCTTCCACTGCTCTTATTTCACCGACCAGTTAAATGGACATTTTATTGATTGGCGGCGGGTTGGCCGGTTTGGCGGCGGCCCTGGACCTGGCCCGGCGCGGCCACCGGGTGGCGCTCGTGGAACGCAAGCAGTACCCGTTCCATAAAGTATGCGGCGAATACGTGAGCAACGAGGTGCTACCCTACCTGCGCCGCCTCGGGGCCGACCCGGCCGGGCTGGGGCCAGCGGCTATTTCCAAATTTCTACTGTCGTCGCCGGGCGGCCGCACGCTCAGCAGTCCGCTCGACCTGGGCGGCTTCGGCGTGAGCCGCTACCTGCTCGATGATTTTCTCTACCAGCAGGGCGTGGCGGCGGGCGTCACCTTTCACCTCAAAAACACGGTGACGGATGTGGCCTTCGACCCCGCCACCGACCGGCACACCGTGACCCTGGCCGACGGCCGTACCCTCACGGCCCGCGTGGTGCTGGGTGCCTACGGCAAGCGCGCCAACCTCGACCGGCAGTTGCAGCGGCCGTTTTTCACGCAACGCTCGCCCTACCTCGGGGTGAAGTACCACCTGCGCCTGCCGGGCTTCCCGCGCGATGTGATTGCGCTGCACAACTTTGCCGATGGCTACGCCGGCATTTCGGCCATTGAGGAGGATAAGCTGTGCTTCTGCTACCTCAGCACGCGCCAGAACTTGAAAGACCACGGCACCATTCCGGCGCTGGAGCGGGAGGTGCTGGCCCGCAACCCGCGCCTGCGCGAGATTCTGGACGCAGCCGAAGTGCTGTACCCGCAGCCCGAAGTCATCAACGAAATATCCTTCGCGCCCAAGCAGCCCGTGGAGCAGCATGTGCTGATGTGCGGCGACGCGGCGGGCCTCATCACGCCGCTGTGCGGCAACGGCATGGCCATGGCCCTGCACGGCGCGGCGCTGGCGGCGGCGGCGGCCCACGACTTTTTGGCGGGCCGCACCAGCCGCCCGCAGATGGAAAACGACTACGCCCGGGTCTGGCAGGCGCAGTTTGGGGCGCGGCTGCGGGTGGGCCGGGCGGTGCAGCAGCTCTTTGGCGGGCCGCTGCTGAGCGAGGCGGTAGTGGGCAGCCTGCGCCACTGGCCGGGAGCCGTGCGCGCCCTGATGCGCCGCACCCATGGCCAGCCGTTCTAAAACCTGACGGTGGCGTGGTAGGTTGCGGAGTTGAGGCCGGAATGTTATTAGGCTTTTTTTCCGGCCAAACGTGTAAAATCCTGCCTTATCCCGTAAGTAGTGGGCCAATGCGCGGGGCCGCTCGTACTTTCAGCCGCCAGGCGCGTTGGCGTTTATTCAATATCCGAATCCGAAAATCCTTCCCGGCATGCCGAGTTATTTAGGTGCCATTGGCACTGCCAATCCTGTCCACCGTATTGCGCAGCCGCAAATTGCTGATTTCATGGCCCAGGCCCTGGAGTTTGGCGAGGCCGACACGCGCAAGCTGCGGGCGCTGTACCGGGTGTCGGGCATTGCGCACCGCTATTCAGTGCTGCCCGACTACGGGCGGGCCAACGGCAACTACACGTTTTTCCCCAATACGCCCACCCTGGAGCCCTTCCCCAGCGTGGGCCAGCGCATGGCCGTGTACCGCCGCGAAGCCCTGCCCCTGGCCACCGAGGCCGTGCAGGAGTGCCTGCGCCAAGTGCCCGACGTGGCAGCCGCCAGCATCACGCACCTGGTGACGGTGAGCTGCACGGGCATGTATGCGCCGGGGCTGGATATTGAGCTGGTGCAGGCCCTGGGCCTGCGCCGCGACGTGCGCCGCACCTGCGTGAATTTCATGGGCTGCTACGCCGCCGTGAACGCTGTGAAGCTGGCCGATGCCTTCTGCCGCGCCGATGCCCAGGCCCGCGTGCTGATTGTGAGCGTGGAGCTATGCACGCTGCACTTCCAGAAAAGCCCCGAGGAAGACCACCTCATCAGCAACGCGCTGTTTGGCGACGGCGCGGCGGCCTGCTTGGTGCAGGCCGCGCCGCTGCCCAACGGCGCGCCGAGCCTAGCGTTGCAGGCCTTCCATTGCGGCCTGGAGCCCGATGGGCACGACGACATGGCGTGGCACATCAACGACTTTGGGTTTGAGATGACGCTGAGCAGCTACGTACCGAAGCTGATTCAGCGCGGCATCCGCAGCCTGACGGATGGGCTGCTGGCCAGCCTGCCCGTGGAGTTGGGCGACATCCGGCACTTCGCCATTCATCCCGGCGGGCGCAAGATTCTGGAAACTATTGAAACCGAGCTGGGGCTAACCCACGACGACAACCGCCACGCCTACCGCGTGCTGCGCGACTACGGCAACATGTCGTCGGCCACGGTCCTGTTTGTGCTGCGCGACGTGCTGGCCCACGCCACGCCAGCCGATAATGGCGCACCCGTACTCAGCTTCGCCTTCGGCCCGGGCCTCACGATGGAGGCCATGCTATTGGAGGTGAGCTATGAGTTAAACGTTATGAGTTATGAATTGAGCGAATCAGAAGCGCTTGCACCCGCGCAGTAATTTCCGCGCAAACCCATCCAACTTGTTAGGAGGCGTATAATTCGTCTCATAACTCATAACTCATAACTCATAATTGGATTTCTCTGAACGAGCTTCCGGCCCGGAGCTGATGGACGACCTGACGCTGGCCAATGATGCCCTGCGCCAGAACCTCGACGAGTTGGAAACCATCAATACCTGGCTGGGCGGCTACGCGCCGGTGCTGAACGCGCTGCAACGCCTGAAAAGCCGTTTCCCAACCGGCCGCCCCCTGCGCTTGGCCGACCTGGGCAGCGGCGGCGGCGACACCCTGAGCCACGTAGCCCGCTGGGCGCGCAGAAACGGCGTTTCCGTGGAGCTGACGGGCATCGATGCCAACGCCTTCATGCTGGAATACGCCACGGCCAAGAGCCGGGAATATCCCGAAATCAGCTACCGGCAGTTCGATATTTTCTCCCCGGAATTTCAGGCTCAGCCTTACGATGTGCTGACGTGCAGCCTGTTCTGCCACCATTTTACGGATGAAGAACTGGTGCGGCTGCTGCGGCAATGGCACCAGCAGGCCGGCGTGGCCGTGGTCATCAACGACCTGCACCGGCACTGGCTGGCCTACCACAGCATCAAGTGGCTGACGCGGCTGCTGGGCGGCTCTTACCTGGTGCGGCACGATGCGCCGCTGTCGGTGGCCCGGGCCTTCCGGCGCCAAGACTGGGTGGCGCTGCTGGCGCGGGCGGGCATCACGAGGTATGAGCTGCGCTGGCGCTGGGCCTTTCGCTGGCAGGTAATAATTTAATCGACAATAGGTTGGTAGCCATAAAGCCAGGGCCAGGGCGGCTTTGGCCATGCAGTGTTTTATGCTTCATTCCCTACCCCTATCGGCGCTGACCCACGGGCCGGCTTAGTTTTTTTTGACGCGTGCCCGCATGGAAACCAGCACCGTGTAGGATACGGCCACGGGGCAGCCGTGCTGCCGGCCCGGCGTGAAGGGCGGCAATTGGCGCACGGCGGCCAGCGTGGCCTCATCGCAACTGCCGCCCACCCCTTTTAGAAGGCGGGCGTCTGTAACAGCACCCGCCGCCGTTACCACGAAGGTTACGAATACGCGGCTATCGCCGCAGCCACCGGCTCCGGCGGCACTCAGCCTTTCCCGGATGGCCGCCGCCACGGCCGCGCCGCTCCCCCCGTAGCCAGGTAGTTGGGGCATTTGCTCGACGTAGGTGTACACTTTGGTAGAGTCGGCAAGCCCATTCCGGGCCTGCCGGGGGACGGTCCGGGCCTGCCCCGCCGCAGGGCCAGGCAACGCGCCAAATACAATCGCGGCTAGGCAGAGTGACCGCCAAAAAGTCAATAAATCCATATCCTAAATATAAGCTAGTCTGACCGTTGCAGAGGCGACCCTGCTTTCCTGCTCCTACTACCCCCACAGCCCGGCCGCTACCCGGTAGGTGTTGGCGTGGGCTTCCACGATGTCGATGATGCGCTCGGAGTAGCCGCCGCCCATGCATACCACCACGGGCAGGTGGTGGCGGTGGCAGAGGCCAAGCACCAGCTCGTCCCGCCGTCGGCAGCCTTCGCGGGTGAGAGCTAGGTGGCCGAGCTTGTCGGTGGCCAGCACGTCGACGCCGGCCAGGTAGAACACGAAATCGGGCTGCACTTCGTCGAGGAGGCGGGGCATGGTTTCGGCCAGCAGTTTCAGGTAGTGGGCATCGTCGGTGCCGTCGGGCAGGGGCAGGTCGAGGTCGGAGATTTCCTTTCGGGCGGGGTAGTTGCGGCCGCCGTGCATGGAAAAGGTGAACACCCGGGGCTCGTGCTGAAAAATAGCGGCCGTGCCGTTGCCCTGATGCACGTCGAGGTCCACGATGAGGACTTTTTGCGCGTGGCCGTGGGCCAGCAGCCACGCCGCGGCAGCGGCCTGGTCGTTCAGCAAGCAAAACCCTTCGCCCCGCGCCCGAAATGCGTGGTGGGTGCCGCCTGCAATGTTGAACGCCACGCCGTGCTTCAGCGCGTGTCGGGCCGCCTCAATGGTGCCACCCAGGATGGTGATTTCGCGCTCAAACAGCTCCCGCGACCACGGAAAGCCGGTGGCCCGCTCCTCCGGCCGGGTGAGCTGGCCAGTGCGCAGGCGATGGTAGTAGCCGGCATCATGCACCCGCAGGATGTCCGCCTCGGGCGGGGGCTGGGCCACGAAGAAATCGGCGGGCGTGGCCGTGCCTTCGTGCAGGAGCTGCTCGGGCAGCAGTTCGTACTTGAGCATGGGAAAGCGGTGGCCGGCGGGCAGCGGGTGGGCGTAGCAGGGCGCAAAAGCAATGGGCAGCATCGGGACAAAAGTTGGTAGAATGAGCGGTGGAATTGGCCACGCAATTTTATAACACCAAACTCACCTTAAATACTTGTGTTTGTGCGCGCCGGTGTGCTTCTTGCCTATGCGAATACGGCCACCAGCTACTGGCAAAGCTGAGGAAACCCCAGAGACATCATAAAAACGCCCCGGCTGCGCAAGTCGGGGCATTTTTATGCCCGCTTGCGGCACCCGTAGCGGGCGGCTCTATTACCCGGGTCTCTACGAACTGATAGCCGCGCCGCGCCTTGGCCAAAACCGGGGACCAACCAATAAAAAACCCTCACTGCAAGGCGCAGCGAGGGTTTTTGTGAGGCGTATTGGGCTCGAACCAACGACCTCCACCGTGTCAGGGTGGCGCTCTGAACCAACTGAGCTAACACCCCGGAACTGGCCGCGCCCGCAGGCCGCCGCTCCAAAGGTAGCGCCGCCCGGCGAATGCAGCGAAAGGAGACCACTTTTTTTCGTCAAATAGGGCCCTCAGGCAACCTTCTGGTCCCGGCAAAGTATAGGGGCAAACGGGAATAGTAATCTTCCCCGGCTTCTGGCCTATTACCCTCACTTCATTTCACCCATGAAAAAGACTCTTCTCTTATTGTTGCTGGCCGTTACTTCAGCTTCTTCTGCGTTTGCACAGGCGGCTCCCGGCGGTGCCCTTTCCTCAAAAGACTACACCGGCGGTAAAACCACCAACTCGCGCAATACCGGCTTTGGCGTGAAGGCCGGCTACAACCTCAACAGCCTGCGCGGCGATGCCGTGAACGACGCGGCCAAGAAGGCCATCAGTCGCAACGCGCACAGCGATTTCCACGCCGGTGTTTATGGTCAATTTGGCCTCAATGAATTTTCGTCGATACAGGCCGAGCTGCTGTATTCACGCCAGGGCTTCAGCGGCGACAATGGGGTGACCACCGCCACATACAACATGGACTACATTGCGCTGCCTATTCTCTACGTGGGCAACTTCACCGACAACCTAAGCTTTCACGTAGGCCCCCAGGCTTCACTGCTCATCAACGCCCGCCGCGACGGCAATTCGCTGGGCCTGTCGGAAAACGGTTTCCATACCCTGGACTATGGCGCTGCGGCTGGCTTGGAGGCCCGCGTAGGCCCTGCCCGCCTGGGTGCCCGCTATAACTTGAGCCTGGGCAAGATTTTTCAGGACCCTACCTCCTCCAACCCCGTTTTTAATACCGACCCCAACAAACGCAACATCTACAACAGCCTGGTGCAATTGTATGTGGGCATTGGGTTCACGCAATAGGCTCACTGCCTCGCATTTTTGTTAAGAAAAGGAAGCCTCAAAAGGGCTTCCTTTTTTTCTTCCTTCTCCCCTCCTTGCCATTGCCATGCCCGCCGCCCCTGCCGCCGTCGATATTGCCAGCCTATTTATGGCCCGTGAGCTGCTGCTGGGCCGGGGCCTGGCCGTGCTGGCCGCCTGGGTGCTCCTGAACCTGGTGGGCAGCGGTTACTACCTGGCGCATAGCGACCGGCGGCACGAGCCCTTCTATTTCCACGGCATGAACGTGGGCTGGGGGCTGGTGAATGCCGGGCTGGCCGCGTGGGGCATTCTGCATCTGCACTTTGTGGCCCCCGCCGGCCTCACGGTGGCCGAGCTATTCCAGACCCAGTTATTCAACGAAAACCTGTTTTTGCTCAATGCCGGGCTCGATGTGGCCTATATCATGACGGGCTACTACCTGCGGGCGCGGGCGCTGGGGCCGGGACAGGCGCTCCCCGTGCGGATGCTGGGCTTCGGCCGCTCGCTGTGGGTGCAGGGTGGGTTTTTACTGGTGTTCGATGCCGCGATGTGGAGCCTGCTGCACTGGTTGGGCAACGGCTGGTTTGGGCTCCTAGGGTGAGGGGCAGCGGCATCCCAGAATGGGACCACAGACCCATTTTGAGAAAGCCCGCTTTCCGTTCGCGTGGCAATTAGTCCCGCAAGGCGACGAAAAGGGCCGGTTCGACGGGAAACCAATCCGTTGAAAATACGGGTGGTAGAGCTTTGCGTAGCTCTCTCACCTCCGCCCTCGCCCCAAGTATTCTGGGAAGGACTGGTTTTCAGCCGCCTGCTTATGCGCTCTTTCTTCTCCGTTCTCGCCGCCATTTGCTTGCTGCTGGCCTTCGGCGCGCAGGCCAGCACCCTCGACCGGGTTGAAACCGTGGTGCTTTCGGCCCCGGCCGGCGGCACGCGCCTCAACGGTATTCTGCGACTGCCCACCGGCCCCGGCCCTTTTCCGGCGGCCGTGCTGCTGCCCGAGCACGAAGCCGGCACCCTGGCCCCCACCCTGGCCGATAAGCAGCTGCTGAACAGCCTGGCCGATTACCTGGTGGCCCAGGGCATGGTGGTGCTGCGCCTCCAGGAGCGCGGCAACGGCGAAGGCGGCACGGTGGCCGAACGCTCGGCCGATGCCCTGGCCGCCCTGAACTACCTGCGCACCCGGCCCCAGGTCGATGTGACGCGGCTCGGCCTCATCGGCCACGGCGAGGGCGGCAACGTGGCCCTGCTGGCCAGCGCGCAGCTGCTGGCACCCACGTTCGTGGTGGCGCTGGCGGCATCGGGGCTGCCGGGCCGCGATTTGCTGGCCGCTCAGCCCACCATGTATGGCAAGGTGCTCGGTAACGACTCGACCGATGCCCAGCGCCAGCGCAAGTATCTGCTCGACCAAATGGCCGCCGGACAGGAAGCCGCCAAAATGCGTGCCCACGGCTCCAACAGCGCCCAGGTGCAAACCTATCTTGACCAGCAGCGCCTGCGCCAGAAAATGGCCGTGCGCCGCGACGAGGAAAACCTGGTGAAGCACCAGCGCGCCATGCTGGAAATAGTGCGCCAAACCCCTGACAATGCCCAGGCCCAGGCCATTCTGAGCAACATGCTGCGCCAGCGCTATCCCGGTATCGCTCCGCAGGATGTGCAGGCCAGCGTGCAAACCCTGACCATGCCCGCCTACCGCAACTACCTAGCCTTCGACCCCTTGCCCATGCTGCCGAAGGTGCAATGCCCCGTACTGCTGCTGCAAGGCGACGACGATGCGGAGGTTAATGCCCCGATCAACCTGGCTCTGCTCAAGAAAGGCCTCCGCAACAATGCCCGCGTGACCGAGATGCACGTTCCCGGCCTCAACCACGCCTTGCAGCTGAGCAAAGCGGAGGCCGGCGGGATGTCGCCCGCACCCGTCTCACCCGATGCTCAGGCCAGTATTCACACCTGGATTATGAGTCAGAAATAGCCCTAGCTGCTTTCTGATTTCGTGCCTGAAATAAGGTGTGAGGCCCGGCAATTTGGTTTGCCGGGTTTTTTTATTGCCCGTGGGCGCGGCGGGCTTGGTCAGCAAAGTTGGGCCGATGGTCGGGCAGGCACCGGGCCAGGCCGATTATGGGCCGCAGAAATCAGCTTTTTGCAACCTGCTTTCGTATCGGTAAATGGCTCGCCTACAAACGCGAAGCAATGCTACCGTATATGAATATATTTTTGCCTGGCCGGGCGGCCCTGCTGCTGGTGCTGCTGAGCGTGGCGGCCTGCAACTCCAAGAAGAAAGACGACGAAGCCGGCGGTAAGGGCGGTAAGGATGGCGGCCCCGCGCCCATCAAGGACTACCCGGTGCTGGTGGTGCGGCCTGATACGGTGACGCTGTTCCAGGACTACCCAGCCACCATTCAGGGGCAGCAGAACGTGGAAATCCGGCCCAAGGTGGACGGGTTTGTGGAAGCCATTTACGTGGATGAAGGGGCGAGCGTGAAGAAGGGCCAGAAGCTCTTCCACATCAGCGCGCCGCAATACGAGCAGGAGGTGCGGACGGCCCGCGCCGGCATCAAAACCGCGCAGGCCGACGTGGACGCGGCCCGCATGGGCGTAGAAAAAGTGCGTCCGCTGGTGAACAAGGGCATCATCAGCAAGTACCAGCTCGAAGGCGCGCAATACACTCGGGAGGCGAAGGAAGCCGCGCTGGCCCAGGCGCAGGCCACGCTTTCCAATGCCCTCACCAACCTGGGCTACACCACCATCACCAGCCCGGTGGATGGGGTGATGGGCACGATTCCCAATAAAATCGGCAGCCTGGTGAGCAGCGCTTCGGCCGACCCGCTGACCACTATTTCGAGTGTGGGCAGCGTGTACGCGTATTTCTCGCTCAGCGAAAAAGCGCTGCTGGATTTTGCCCGCCGCCGCCCCGGCAATACGCTGCAAGAGAAGCTCTCGCATGTGCCTGACGTCCTGCTGGTGCTGGCCGACGGCAGCTTGTATAACCATCCCGGCCGCGTGAAAACCGCCATTGGTCAGATTAACACCGAAACCGGGGCCAGCAGCTTCCGCGCCACCTTCCCCAACCCGCAGGGCCTGTTGCGGAGCGGCAGCAGCGGCTCGGTTCGCACCCAGCACCCCATCGATAATGCCCTCATCATTCCGCAAAGTGCCACTTACGAGTTGCAAGGCAAGCGTTTCGCCTACGTGGTGGGGCGAGACACGGCCGCCCACGCTGCTGCCATCACAGTAGTGCCCACCCCGGACGGGACTTCGTTCGTGGTGCAAAAGGGGCTGAAAGCAGGCCAGCAGGTGGTGCTGGAAGGCATCAGTGGGCTGAAGGAAGGCATGAAGATTCGGCCCAAGGTGGTGAAAGCCGCGCCGAAGGAAAAGGAAGTGGCGGCAGGTAGTTAAGAAGAGCCATAACTATTCTGAACGTCATGCTCTACTTGCCTCAGATATAAAGCAGAGTATTCAACCCAGGTTTATGCTAAAAATATTCATTGAGCGCCCCGTGCTCTCAACCGTTATTTCGGTAATAATTGTGCTATTGGGCGTGCTGGGGCTGTTGCAGTTGCCCATTGCGCAGTATCCCGACATTTCGCCGCCCACCGTGCAGGTATCGGCCAGCTACGCGGGTGCCAATGCCGACGTGGTGCTGAAAAGCGTGCTGGTGCCGCTGGAGGAGCAGATAAACGGTGTGGAAGGCATGACCTACATGACGTCTTCGGCCACCAATGAGGGCGCAGGCAGCATTCAGGTGTACTTCAACGTGGGCACCGACCCCGACCAGGCGGCCGTGGACGTGCAGAACCGCGTGGCCAGCGCCACCAGCCTGCTGCCCCAGGAAGTGACCTTGGCGGGGGTGACGGTGCGCAAGCAGCAGAGTAGTAACCTGTTGATTTTCGCCCTGTACTCCGATAATCCAGCCTACGACCAGACCTTCCTGCAGAACTACGCCCAGATTAACATCGTCCCGCAAATCAAGCGGGTGAACGGCGTGGGCAACTCCAACGCTTTCGGCTCGCGCGACTATGCCATGCGCGTGTGGCTCAAGCCCGACGTGATGGCCATCTACGGTCTCACGCCGGCCGATATCTCGGCCGCGCTGGCCGACCAGAACGTGGAAGCCGCCCCCGGCAAATTTGGCGAAAACTCCGACCAGAGCTTCCAATATGTCATCAAGTATACTGGCAAGCTGCAATCGGTGGAGCAGTTCGAGAACATTGTGCTCAAAAGCACCGGCCAGGGCCAGCTGCTGCACCTCAAGGACGTAGCCCGCCTGGAGCTGGGCGCGCAGGCCTACAGCAGCAACAGCGCCACCTACGGCAAGCCCTCGGTGGGCATTTCGGTGAACCAGACGCCAGGTTCCAACGCCCGCGACGTGATTGAGAAGTCGCTGGCCGTGCTGAAGGAGGCCGAGAAGTCGTTTCCAGCCGGCATCCACTACACCAACCTGGTCAATATCAACGACTTCCTGGACGCTTCCATTGACAAGGTGATTCACACGCTGCTGGAGTGTTTTGCGCTGGTGTTCCTGGTGATTTTCATTTTCCTCCAGGATTTCCGGTCCACGATTATCCACGGCGTGTCGGTGCCGGTTTCCATTATTGGCACCTTCTTCTTTTTGAAGGTTTTCGGTTACAGCATCAACCTACTCACCCTCTTTGCGTTGGTGCTGGCCATTGGCATCGTGGTCGATGACGCCATTGTGGTGGTAGAAGCCGTGCATGCCAAGCTGGAGGGCGGCTACACTTCCCCGCGCAAGGCCGCCATTGATGCCATGAACGAGATAACCGGGGCCATTCTCAGCATCACGCTGGTGATGGCGGCGGTGTTTCTGCCGGTCACGTTCATCAGCGGTTCGGTGGGGGTTTTCTATAAGCAGTTCGGCATCACGCTGGCGGTGGCCATTCTGATTTCGGCCGTAAATGCCCTGACTTTGTGCCCGGCACTGGCGGCGCTGTTCCTGAAACCGCCGCACCACGAGGGCGAGGCCACGGAAGGCGGGGAAAACCACGACGGCCAGCAAGCCAAAGCTGCGCCGGAAAAAAAGACTTTCATGCAGCGCTTCAGCATCGCCTTCAACGCGGCCTATGACGCGCTGGTGGGCAAATACACGAAGGCCGTAACGTTCCTTTCGGGCCGCAAGTGGCTATCGTTGATTGCCGTGGCGGGCTTCGGGGTGGGACTGTATTTCCTGATGACGACCACGCCGAGCAGCTTTGTGCCGAGCGAGGACATGGGCACTATTTTCGTGAACGTGAGCCTGCCACCGGCCTCCACGCTGGAGCGCACCACAGCCGTAAACATGGAAGTCGACAGCCTGATTCGGACCATTCCGGCGGTGAAGGGCACGTTGCGCATCACGGGCCAGAACTTCCTGGCCGGACAGGGCAGTGCCTACGGCATGGTCATCGTGCGCCTCAAGCCTTGGGACGAGCGCAAGAAGATGAACAACGAGGCCGTTATCAAGGAAATCACCAAGCTCACGGCCCACATCCGGGCCGGCGATATTCGCAGCAACTCGCAGCCTACCATCACCGGTTTTGGGCAGACGGGCGGCTTCACGTTCCAGCTCCAGGACAAGGGCGGGCACACCACGGCCGAGTTCTACAAAGTAGCCCAGGACTTCCTGGCCGAGCTCAGCAAGCGCCCCGAAATCCAGTACGCCACCACGGCCTTCAACCCCGGCTTCCCGCAGTACCAAATGGCGGTGAACGTGGCCAAAGTGAAGCAGGCCGGCCTCACCGAAAAGGACATTTTGAACGCCATGCAAGTGTTCTACGGCGGCTCCTACGCCTCCAACTTTAATCAGTTTGGCAAGCAGTACCGGGTGATGATACAGGCCGACTCGGCCTACCGCGCCAACCCCGAGGGCCTGAGCAAGGTCTTCGTGCGCAACGCCGCCGGCACCATGGCTCCACTCACCGAGTTCGTAACCCTGACCCGCACATACGGCCCCGAAAGCCTCTCCCGCTTCAACCTCTTCACCTCCATTTCGGTGAATGGCTCGCCCAAGGAAGGCACCAGCTCGGGGCAGGCCCTGATTGCCATTCAGGAAGTGGCCCAGAAGCTGCCGGCCGGCTACGGCTACGAATTTTCGGGCATCAGCCGCGAGGAGCAGAACAGCGGCAAGCAGTCGCTCTACATTTTCGCGCTGTCGCTGGTGTTCGTGTACCTGCTGCTGAGTGCGCAGTACGAGAGCTACATTCTGCCGTTCGCGGTGCTGTTTTCGATTCCGATTGGCCTGTGCGGGACGTATTTGTTCGCCAAGGTTTTCGGCATCGACAACAACATCTACCTTCAGATTTCGGTGATTATGCTTATTGGCCTGCTGGCCAAAAACGCCATCCTCATCATCGAATTCTCGCTGGCCCGCCGCCGCGACCACGGCCTGGAAATAATGGATGCCGCCCTCGAAGGGGCCAAAGCCCGCCTGCGCCCCATCCTGATGACGTCGTTCGCCTTCGTGTTTGGCCTGATGCCCCTGCTGTTTGCCAGCGGCGCGGGGGCCAACGGCAACAAGAGCATCGGGGCCGGCGCCATCGGCGGCATGCTGTTTGGCACGCTGGTGGGCGTGTTTTTCATCCCCGTGCTTTTCATCATTTTTGAAGGATTGCAGGAGCGCATCAGCGGCCCGCCCAAGACCAGGGAGCAGCTGGAAAAAGAAGAAACCGAAGGCGGCCCGCCCGCCAAGGACGGCGAGAAAAAGCCGGAAGAAAAGCGGGAGCCGGCGTTGGCCTAGAGATTTGCCCTCAACTCAGGCCTGCGTATAGGTATTAATTCCATTGCAATGACTGCCAGCAAATTCCTCAAGTATCTTTCCCCTGTGCTCTTGCTGGCGGCTGGCTGCCAGCTGCTGCACCCCTACAGCCGCCCCGAAACGGCCACCACCGGCCTCTTCCGCGACGCGGCCACCACCGACACGACTTCCCTGGCCACCCGCCCCTGGCAGCAGCTCTTCACCGACCCGCAGCTGCAAAAGCTCATCACTGAAGGCCTCGCCAACAACCGCAACCTGCAAGTGGCCCTGGCCCGCATCGAGCAAAACCAGGCCCTGCTGGCCCAGAGCCGCGCCGCGTTTCTGCCCAGCTTGAGCGGCCGGGCCACCACCACGCTCTCGCGCATTGGCGGCGCTTTCGTGAGCACGGGCACCGGTGGCAGCACCACCACTACGGGCACCACGACTGGCGGCACCACCGGCGGCACGACCACGGGCGGCACTACTACCGGGGGTACGACCACGGGCGGCACCACCACGGGCGGAACCACTACGGGCGGCACTACGGGCACCACCAGCACCGACCAATCCACGGTGGTCACCGGGGGCACGGCCCACCAGTACCTGCTGGGCCTGAGCAGTAGCTGGGAGGCCGATGTGTGGGGCAAGCTGCGCAGCACCAAACGCTCCTACGTAGCCGCCGTGCGCCAAAGCGAAGCCTACCGCCGCGTGGTGCAAACCCAGCTCATCGCCGACATTGCCGACAACTATTACGCCCTGCTGGCCCTCGATGCCCAGCTCGACATCACCCAGCAAACCGTTCAGAACCGCATCAAGGACGTGGAAACCATGCGCCTGCTGCTGGAAGGCGACGTGGTGACTGGCGCGGCCGTGGTGCAGAGCGAAGCCCAGCGCTACGCCGCCGAAGTCACCATTCCCGACCTTCAGCGCAACATCCGCCAGACCGAAAACCTGCTGGCCACGCTGCTCGGCCGCACGCCCGGCCCCGTCGACCGCAGCACGCTGGCTGCCCAGGATGCCGCTCCGCCCCTGCTCACGGGCGTGCCCGGCCAGCTGCTGCGCAACCGCCCCGATGTGCAGCAGGCCGAATTCGCCTTCGAGTCGAGCTTCGAGCAGAGCAACGCGGCGCGGGCCTACTTCTACCCCAGCTTCACCATCACGGCCAACGGCGGCCTCACCAGCACCACACTCAGTAATTTGTTCTCGCCCACGGCCGTATTTGCCAGCATTGTGGGCGGGCTGGCGCAGCCCATTTTCAGCCAGGGCCTCAACCGGGCGCGCCTGCGCCGGTCGGAAGCCTTGCAGCAAGAATACCTCGCCACCTACCAGCAAACCATGTTTGTGGCCGGCCAGGAGGTTTCCAACGCCCTCTTTTCCTATCAAAGCGCCACCGACAAAGCCCGCATACGCGCCCTGCAGTTGGAGTCGCTGCGCAAGTCGGTGGAATACACGCAGGAGCTGCTGCGCGCCGGCTTCGCCAACTACACCGAGGTGCTCACGGCCCGGCAAAACCTGCTACAAGCCCAGCTCAATGGCGTGAACGACCAGCTGCAACAGCGCCAGGCCGTGACGGACCTCTACCACGCGCTAGGCGGCGGCTGGCGGTAGCGGGTTCGGTTGGCATAACCAAAAGAGAGAACGTCATGCTGAGCGAAGTCGAAGCATCTCTACCGCGTAACTAATCCTTATAATTGGGATTACTACTGCGGTAGAGATGCTTCGACTTCGCTCAGCATGACGTTCTGGTTTCAGCCAAATCGTTTAGCCGAAAACGGCAGGATACCTTAGTTCTGCCCGCCGTGCTGGGGCTCCAGCATCTCCTCCACAATCTTCTTGTTGAAGGCCGGAATGTCTTCCGGCTTGCGGCTGGTGATGAGGCCGTGGTCGCACACCACTTCAGAGTCTTCCCATTGGGCCCCGGCATTCTTGAGGTCGGTGTGCAGGCTGGGCCAGCTGGTCATGCGCTTGCCGCTTACCACGCCGGCTTCAATCAGCGTCCAAGGGCCGTGGCAGATGGCGGCTACCACTTTGCCCGAGCCGGCGAACTCCTTCACAAAAGCCACCACATCCTTGTTCAGGCGCAGGATGTCGGGGTTCATCTGGCCGCCGGGCAGCACCAGGGCATCGTAGTCGGCGGGCTTCACGTCGGTGATGACTTTGTCGACATCGACTTTGCTGCCCCAGTCCTTGTTGGGGCCATCCCAGCCCTTGATGGAGCCGCTTTTGAGGGAGATGACATGGGTTTCGGCCCCCTCGCCTTCGAGGTATTTCTTGGGCTCGTCGAGCTCGGCCTGCTCGAAGCCGTCGGTGGCAATGATGGCAATTTTCTTGCCCTTGAGTTTGTCGCTGCTGAAGATGCTCATCGTGGTTTGGAAAGTAAGAAGTGTAGCGCCGGAAGAATGCCCGGCTGCCTGGGTTTACGCCCGAAAAAGCCACAGGTTGGATAAAATTCGGGCATTAATGCCTGCGGGCGGCAGCATTGGCGCAATCTGCCTACGCCTTGCCCGTCTTGGCTATTATCTTGGTTTTGGCCTCGCGCCAGCTGTATTCGGGCTCGTAGCCCAGCTCGCGGCGTGCTTTTTCAATGGAGAGCAAGGTTTCGTGTCGGCCCAGCTTCTTGCGCACTTCCACCGTCGGGAATACCTCAGCCATCAACTCCGTCGAGGATTTTGACATCACGGTATCGGCATTGGCGATGATGAAGGCGTGCATGCCGGTAGCCGCCCACTCCACGGCTTTGCGAATGGCCTGGGCCCCGTCGCGGGCATCGATGTAGGCCCACATGTTCCATTTGCGCTCCTGCGGGTCGTCGTCATAGGCCGGGAATTTGGCGTAGTCGGCGGGCTCCATCACGTTACTGAAGCGCAGGCCCACGAGCTTCATATCCGGCGTCTGGTAGCAGAACTGGCGGGCCATGTCTTCCATCAGCACCTTGGCCAGGGCGTAGGCACTTTTGGCGCGCAGCGGGTAGTCCTCGTCCACAGGCGCGTAGGGCGCGGCTTCGTCGAAGGGTTCGCCCAGCGTGGTTTCGCTGCTGGCCCAGATGACGTTGCGGATGCCCAGCCGGCGCGCCGCCTCGAACACGTTGTAGGTGCTCATGATGTTGTTCTGGAAGATGTGGGCATCGGGAGCGATGCGCGGGGTGGGAATGGCCGCCAGATGCACCACCGCATCAAAGGCCTGCGGGGCCACGCCCGCGTAAATCTCCTGGCCCACGGAGGACAGCGCATCCAGCGCCTGCCCGAAATCGGCAAGGTCGGCCACCATGTGGGGTACGCCTTTGTCGGCCGGCACAGTGTCGACCACGAATACGTCATAGCCGTGGGCCTGCAAATCGGCTACGCACACTTTGCCCAGCTTGCCGGTGCCGCCCGTGACCAGCACGCGGGGGCGGGGCTTTTGGTTGGTTGATTTCATGAAATGGAATGCAATAGGTTTGGGCCGCTATACGGAATTCAGGGCAGAAGAACCGGGCCGCCGGGATGCAAAAAAGCAAGAAGCCCGAAGCAGAATACCGCAGGAGTGCCCGCCCCAACCCGCCCGCTACCCGTCAATAAAAAGACCACCGCCCCCATCACCAACCGGAGTAAACTCAACCCCAATGCCACCATCCGGCCCGGCGACTTCCGCCTCGCCAGCCACGAGTGGGACGTGACCTACGCCGGCATGCAGCGCGCTTCCGAAACCACCGGCGACTCCAAACTCGCGGCCTGACCCAGCAGGAAAACCAAACGGTGTAGCACGGACGCCAGCACCGGGGTTTTCGCGCCCGTCCCGTCCCCTACTGTGCTGAGCCGCCCCCACTCGCCGCTCCTCACTCCACCGGCACCGACATGGTTTTTACGGCAAACGTGGTATCGCCCATTTCCATGTACCGAATCAGGACGAAACCCTTCCGGCCGGGGTCTTTCTCAATGGGCTTCACCCCAGCCTCCCACTGGTTGCAGTGCGTGGCGAAGGGCTTCACCAAGGGCCGCCACTGGCCGGCCCGGTAGGTGTACACGAAGTAGTCCATCCAGCAGCTGGTGAACCACTCCGGCAGCAGCCCGATTTCATCGCCCCCGTCCCCGTTCAAATCGCCCAGGTTGGTGGGCGTGCCCCCGATGCAGTCCCCCTTCGCAATGGCCGGAAACCGCGCCTTCGAGAACCGTAGGTAGCTTGTGCAACCGCCCTGGCACTCCATTTCGCCGGTCACTTCGGGCGGCACCAGCCACACGTATTCGGCAGTGCCGTCGCCGTCGAAATCGCCCGACACCGCACCCTTTGGCAGGTGGGCCGGCGAGGCCGGGGGTTTTAATTTGGCTGGCTGGGTCGGGGTTTCGGGGAATGGGAGGTTTTGGTAGTGTTGTAGCAGCCCGTCCACAGGCCTGCAGCCAGCACCAACCCTCCCACCAAGCGAATTCTTCTCCTCACAGCTAATCTATTCAGCGGGTTTATCCAAAGATCAGTCCCACAGTTAAGTATAATACGGACTGGTCTTTCATAGCCGCAAGAGAATGGAATCACTCACACGGCAATCGAAATCACTTTCGCCAAATCCGGCACTTCCTCGCCCTGTTCCAACCGTCCGATGATAACGAATATTGCCAATGACTGCGCATTGGCGATACTTGCGCCCGCATGGTACAATCCGTCAGTGTGCCAGTAATTCGAGCACTACCGACAGCCAGCGGCCATCAGTCTTTTGGTTTATTTCGATAGTTATAATAACTACCTAAATTGATTATCCACGCTTACACTTTCCAAGTGAATACTGTGCCTATGCCCTAGTTGCTACCAAGTATCCCCCACGCCAAGTAATGTTGGGTTGAGCAATAAAACTTACACTAAACAACTCGCTCAAAATTCTGATTTTACAAAAAATCAAATACTTATATTTAAGAAAAAATATACTTGCATCATTGAATAGCCTGTAAATCGTTTTGCTTAGTTACCTGTTCAATTTTAACCCAAATAAAATTCTCATTATCCTGTATTGGATGCACTGCAATTACTCTAAATTCAATTCCTGGCTTAATTGCACCTACCGCAGGCTTATTCTGCCATCCATTAATTTCGTCATACGTTATATAGCCGGCCCTGAGATTGATTTTTGCCGTTGAAGATATCATGGAACCAGCTATTGGCACGGCTGTTTTACCTTCGGACTTATTATCAAAATACCGAATATTCCATCCATCGCCATCGCGAATGCCATAATATGCCCATCCCTCAAGAATGGTGTTAATATCCCCACCATTGGCGTTTACATGCGGAATTTTGTTTTTAGAATGATTTGATTTTAATACAAGTGGTGCCCGTACCAGCTTTGAATTAGCATCTAAATGGGTGTTCAAATCATGTGCGTTAGTATTATCATAACTGACAGGTTGTTTTAATGGCAGGGTAATTCTGGACGTATCTATCAGGTTAATTTTGGTTCTCCCAGCCTCTAAGTTCGATTTTAAAACCAAGACATCCGTTTTCCTACGCTTCAATTCTTGTTCTGTAAGTTTTATTTCTTCATTAAGTGCCTTTAGTTGTTGTGTTTTAATCTTTGTTGAGTTTTCCAAATGTCGGAGTGCAAAAAAGCTTGCTAACAAAGTCGCTACCATAATAGCTACCCCCGCCAAGCTTATTGTCGTCGCTTTTTTGGATACACGACCCAAGTTATCTAAATCATCAATTGCCGTCTTCATGGGAAACAGATGTGGTTCCGTTAATCAGAATTATCTTCAGAATTTTCATTGACTCAGCCCACATTTTTATCAATTGACTAGTACTGAATGTTATCAACCCCGTAGACCCAAAAAACAGTGCGATTTCCGCTGTTTTTAGTCTGTTCTCAATAAAAAGCTTACCTCCAATCGCTAATATAGTTAGTATCGAAAGAATATTAATTACCATGAATACAAGTCTTTCGCGCTCGAAAAGCTTTGTTACCCGCTCAATGGCAGTTACCGGGTCGGTGGGCATCAATTTTGGAGCAGGTGTCATCTCAAGATGGGTTTATGAGTGTCAACACAATGTAAGGAATTATATCTATAATTTTTTATTTATTCTTAAATCTTCCCCATCACCCCATCCAGCCGCTTCTTCACCCCGGCTTGCACCGTCACCGGCACCTCCTGCCGTGCATAGCCCGCGCCGCTGAAAACCACCGTGTACTCCCCCGCCGGGACGGGCAGGGCGTAGCGGCCATCGGCGTCGGTGAGGGTGGAGAGGGGGCTTTTCAGGCCCGGCACCTCTACCGTGATGCCCGGCGCGGGGCTGCCGCTGGCCAGGGCCAGGGTGCCGCGCAGGCCCGCCTGGCCGGGGCCGCGCACCAGGCCCAGCAGGTACTCGGTCTGGAAGAGGCGGGCCACGTCGGGCTGGCGGCGGAAGATGCGCTGAGCGTCGCGGTTCAGCTTCTGGTAGTCGTCGAAGAGGGCGCGGTTGGCGGTTTGCTGGGCCGTGGTGCCTTGTTGGGCGGTACCTTTTAGGCGCTGGTACTCCGCCAGCAGCTTGGTGACGTCGGCGGCCTCGGCGGCCAGGGTGTTGGTGAGGAAGGTGGCGGGCATCTGGCCCTTGGCCAGCAGCTCGTCTTTGTGGTCCTCGCCGAAGGTGTGGGCCGCGGCCAGTAGGGTAGTTGCGCTGGCCCAGTCGTTGTGGGCGGCCGCGTCGTAGCTGCCGTGGCCGGCGGCGTTGCGCATGGTGTCGTAGCTCTCGGGATAAGCCTCCTCAATGTAGCCATCGAGGCGCTGCCAGGCGGCGAGGTATTCGGCCAGTTGGGGCACCAGCTGCTGGCGCACGGCTTCGGCCTGGGCCGAGCGGGCGGTATCGTCGGGCAGGGCCTGGGCCGCCTTCAGGGCCTGGGCCTGGGTGGTGGCCAGCTGGGCGGTGTAGCCGCTTTTGTAGTCAGCGAAATCGCTGAGGTGGTCGGTGTAGGCCTGCCACGCCAGGGGCAACAGCAGGTACAGGTCGCCTTGCGACACGGGTAGTCCGGACTTCGTCATAGCCATTCAGGGTAGATGATGGGGGTGGTGAGCCAATTGCTCCGGCCAAATGTAGGCAGCTTATTCCGGCTTCCAAACGCCCCGGCCGCCGTAGAGGAAAAATGCAATAACTACCCTTGCAACCAAGTCTTTTTCAACCGTTATAAGCCCCCCGGCCGGGCCCGGCGCGGCCCCGCTGCCTGCCGCCGGTTCCCCGGCCGCTTCCGCCCCCTCCCCAATGGCTGCGGCCGGGGCATAGGGCATTTTTGCCCGCTCCCCAGCCGTTTCGGGCGCTTCCCCAGCCATTGCTGGCGGCTGGGCAACCGTTGCGGCCGCCTCCCCAGCGGCGGCCGCCGGCCGGAAATCCGTTGCCGCCGTGCCCGCGACGGCTGCCGCCGCCCGGATTTTTGTTTCTCGGCGGTAGCCGGAACATTCTATTTCAGAACCAGCCGCCGACACGATGTAGAGATGCCTCATTGCGTCTCGTCGTTGAACGACCGGAGCTGCGCCACCTAACCAACATCAGCAGTCGGTAGGTCAGCGGCGCTAACGGTGAGACGCAATGTGGTGCCTCTACATCGTGTCGGCATCCCCCTGATTTTCTAGCTCAGCATCAGCCCCTGCGCCGTGAACCGCCGGTAAATCCCCGATAGAATCTCGCTCTTCGTGAGCTGCTCTTGGCGGATATTGGTAATCCAAAACAGCACTTTTAGCTCGTACACCTGCCCGTTGATGCTGCTGAGCAGGATTTCGGGCGGCAGGTTGTGCATGGTGTAGGGGCTGGTTTTGATTTCCTCCTGAATCAGCTCGCGGGCGGTTTGCAGGTCGGTTTGCAGGTCGGTGCCGGGGGCCATTTTCAGCACGAGGTCCACCCGAATGTGGTCGTTGGTGCGCGTCCAGTTGATGACGTGGTTGGAAAGCAAATCCCCATTGGGCACGATGATTTCAGAACCCGTCACCGAAGTAAGCTTGCTCGACCGGATGCCGATGTCCTGCACCCGGCCCGCCTTGCCGGCCACCTCAATGAAATCGCCGACGTGAAACGGCCGCTCAAAAATCAGGATAATGCCCGACACCAGGTTGTTCACAATGCTCTGCAAGCCCAGCCCGATGCCCACGCTGAGCGCCCCAAACACGATGGCAATTTTGCTCAAGGGCAGGCCCGTGGCGGCCGTGGCCAGCGCGAAGCCCACCACCACCAGCAGCAGCCGCAACGCCACCAGCCACGAGCCCCGGTGCCGCGCCTCGGCGTTGTCGTCCTCCCCTACATCGCCAAAAAAGTAGCCGATATATTGCTGCAATTGGGCCGATACGAAAAGGATGAAGAAGAACAGCAGGATATTGCCGAGCGTGAATTCGGTGCTGCCCAGCGTGTGCGGGGCCGTGAGCACCTGCTCCAGCCCGGCGTAGAGGGTATTGTACACGTTGAGGTTGGAGGTGAACACCAGCAGCCACAGCGCCGCCGCCACGCCCGTGAGCAGGCGCAGCAAATGGGTTTCAATCTTGTCGAAATCGAAGGTGGCCTGCCCGCCATCGCCCGAGCGCGTGCCCAGAATCTGCAAGTGAAACGCCTCCGTGAACAGCTCCACGAACACCGCCAGCCCAATGCCCTGCGTGAGCCCGAAAATGGCCGCCGTGCCGAACATCTTCGCCAGACTCAGCCGCCCAAACACATTGCAGACCACCGCCAGCAGGTTCAGCCCAATAAACAGCCACGTCACGGGGATGAGGAAGCGCAGCAGCGCCATGGTTTCGCGCAGGCGCAGCAGCAGCAGCGCGCCCAGGCCGGCCGCCAGCACATTCAGCACCAGCAGGCCCCAGCGCGCGCCCAGGCCGGTGGCCGCGTTGGCGTTGGTGATGGTAAGCACCACCACGAACGCCACCAGCCCCAGCCAGTACCGAAACAGCTGCCGCGACCAGCTTCGGGCAAATACCGCCGTGAGGGCCACCAACAGCAGCGCCTGCAACAGCGCCAGGTACACGGGCGGCGGGTGCAGCTCCAGGGCCGGGGCCAGGCTGAACACCACCACGCAGGTAGCCGCTACCGGCCCCGGCCGCAGGTAGCGAAAATTCTCTTCCAGCGCCAGCGTGCGCGCTTGCACCCGGCGGTAGTTGAAGCGGACCCAGCCGTAGAACACCAGCCCGATGAGGAACATGAAGGCCCAGTTATCCCAGTTGTTGGCAAAATAAAAGCCGATGATTTCGCGCTTGTACCGCTCGTCCTGGTCCTCATCAGCATCAACTGGCGGCCCCGGCGTGGCCCGCGCCGCCCACAGCGGCGGAAAGGCCGCCTTGATTGTGGTGCGCCCGAAGCGGCGCAGCTGGTCGCCCACCTCATCCTGCAATTCCAGCGTTTGAATGTAGCTGGCGGCTACCTGCGTTTGCAGCTGCTTGGCCCGCTCGAAGCGCTTGGCGAGCAACCCGCCGATGCGCTTTTGCCGCACTTGCAGGGCCGAATCGGCGCGCTCCAGGGCCAGCGCCGCCGCGTCAGGATTGGGGGCACGGGCGGGCGGACGGGCCAGGCCGGCCAGCCGGCCCTGCATGGCTTCGAGCGCTTCGTGGGCCTCGCCCAGTGCCGTGCGCCACTCGGCCAGCTGCTCCTGAGTGTTGACGAGCATCAGCTGGCACATTTGCAGCTGCTTGATGTCGACCACCTGCCCGGTTTCCTCCACGCTGTGCCGGATGGCGTGCAGGTTTTCGTCGATATCGGGCAGCTCCTCCCCCACTTCCCGGGTGTCGAACACATTCCGTACCTGCCCCGAAATGCCGCTCAGCGTGGTGTATGCCACTTCGAGCCGGTGCGAGTCGTCGTGCGTCACGGTGTCGGGCACAACGACGGCGGTGGGCAGACGGGGCCGGAGCTGGGCGGCAACGGGCTCCAGCGTCAGCAGGCACAGCAGTAGCGGCAGCAGGCCGCTTTTTATCGGCTTTACGAAAACCAACAAGAGATTTGGAACGGGCATAGAGGAGCTTTAGACCGGAAAAGTACGCGCCAAAGGGTGGGCGTTATCCGGACAAAAGATGCAGCCGGACGTTGTGCCGCCGGACGGGGGCATTGCATCGACCGGGCGCAGCCTCGCCCCTTGTAACATAGCTTCAGCTTGCGCCGGGACCGCGCAACGAGGCACAAGCTGAAGCCTGTGCTACATCTTTGCAACGCGCCCGCCCTTATTCCCGTCTGTCCCCGCTATGATTCGAACCCTGATTACTCTCCTGCTGCTCGCCGGCCTGGCCGATACCGCCGCCGCCCAAGCCCTGTACCAACCCCGCGACATCAAGGCCGCCTTCGCCAAAGGCACCCGCAGCCCCGACGGCCGCCCCGGCTCCAACTATTGGCAAAACCGCGCCCGCTACGACATCACGGTGCAGGCCGCGCCGCCCGCCCGCGACATCCGGGGCCGCGAAACCATCACCTACACCAACAACAGCCCCGATACGCTGAAGCAGGTGGTGCTGCGCATCATCCAGAACATCCACAAGCCCGGTGCCAGCCGCGATGGCGATGCGGCGGCCGACTACCTTACCAGCGGCGTGGTGATTGACAGCCTCCGGGTGGCCGGCCAGCTCAAGCCCTTGCCCCAAAACCTGGGCACCGCGCCGGGCGTGCGCCTGCCCAAGCCCTTGCTCCCCCACGATTCGGTGAAGTTTGCCGTGGCCTAGCACTTCCCCATCTCGGTGGAAAGCGGCCGCGAGGGCATGATTGACCCCACCACTTTTTTCCTGGCCTACTTCTACCCCCGCATCGCGGTGTACGACGACTACAACGGCTGGGACCGCCTGCCCTTCGTGGACAGCAAGGAGTTCTACAACGATTTCAACGACTACACCCTGCGCGTGCAGGCGCCGGCCAACTACATCGTGTGGGCCACCGGCACCCTGCAAAACCCCAAGCAGGTGCTGCAACCCGCCGCCGCCAAGCTCCTGGTTAAGTCGATGACCAGCGACGCCGTGCTGCACATTGCCACCGCCGCCGATTTGGCCAAAAAGAGCATCACCAACCAGCAGCCCCTGAACACCTGGGTCTGGATCGCCAAAGACATTTCCGACGTCACCTTCGGCCTGAGCGACCATTACGTGTGGGACGCCGCCAGCGTGATTGTGGATGCCAAAGCCAAGCGCCGCGCCAGCGTGCAGGCCGCCTACGCCGACTCCACGGTCGATTTCCGGCAGTCCGTCAAGAACGCGCAGTACGCGCTGGGCTGGTTTTCGACCCCCGCCAATTGGCCCGGCGTGGCCTACCCCTTCCCCAAAATGACGGCTTTCCAAGGCTTTGCCGACATGGAATACCCGATGATGGTGAACGACAGCCCGCAGAAGGACCCACAGTTTGCGCAACTGGTACAGGACCACGAAATTGCCCACACGTACTTCCCCTTCTACATGGGCATCAACGAAAGCCGCTACGCTTTCATGGACAAAGGCTGGGCCACCACGTTCGAGCTGCTCATCGGCCGCCAGGAAAACGGCGTGGCCAAGGCCGACGAATTCTACAAGAAGTTCCGCGTGAACCGCTGGATTCACGACGCCGCCACGGCCGAGGACCTGCCTATCATTACGCCCAGCAGCGAGCTACGCGCCGGCTACGGCAACAACGCCTACGGCAAGCCTTCGCTTAGCTATTTGGCCCTGAAAGACATGCTCGGCGATGCGCTCTTCAAGAAAGCCCTGCACGAGTACATGGACCGCTGGCACGGCAAGCACCCCATTCCGTGGGACTATTTCAACTCGATGAGCAGCGCCAGCGGCCAGGATTTGAACTGGTTTTTCAACAACTGGTTCTTCACCAACGGCTACATCGACCTGGCCGTGACGGCCAGCGGCCCCACCGTCACCGTGCAGAACATCAGCGGCTTCGCCGTGCCGTTTGACATGGCCGTGGAATACACCGACGGCACCAAGGAGACGTTGCACCAGTCGCCCGCCGTGTGGCAGGCCAACCAGAAGCAGGCCATAATCACCGTGCCCAAAGCCGTGAAATCGGTGAAGCTGGACGGCGGCATTTTCATGGATGCCAACGAGAAGGATAACAGCTGGGCGCAGAGATAATAAGCGCTGCTTTTCGAATAGCCCCAGCGGGGCGGCATATCGGTAGTGGTGCAAATCGGTGGAATAACCAAAGCCCCAGCGGGGCGGCACTCGTTCACGCGAATGTCGCCCCGCTGGGGCTTTGACGTATTAGCATCAATCGTTACTACCGATATGCCGCCCCGCTGGGGCTATGAAGAATGCCGTCTTTTACGCCTCGCGCCGCAGCTTCTTCAGCTGCTGGCGCACCTCTTTCACGCGCTCATCGAAGCCGTCGGGGTCGTATTCCACGTTCTCCACATCGAGTTCTTCGAGCAGGTCCATCAGGATGTTGGAGTGGTCGGTGCGGGTGCCGGCGGGCGTCGTTACGAAGGCCATTTCGGACCAAAGCAGGGCCAGCAGACGGGTACCGTCCTCGTTGCGCATCTGCATTTCCAGCACCAGATTAGAATTGTCGAAGTGAATGAGTTGGCTCAGAATGCGGACCTGCGCGGCCTGTTTGGCCGGCTTGAGGTAGCTGATGTGGTGCTTGGTGATGACCCAGGCGGCGTTTTGCTCGCGGGCCAGCTCGCCCATGTTCAGGGCATAATGCGCAGTGGTGTGGTCTTCGCGGGCATTGAGAAAGTAGTCGAGGTAACGGGCGTTGTTGAGGTGGCCCAGCATGTCGCAGTCCTGAAAGTGGACGCGGTGCGTGGTTTCGGGCGTTTGGATGAGGCGGGGCATGCGGTTCAGGGTGTATCGGGAAGGGCAAAGGTCGGTAGTCTGGTCGTCATGCAGAGCGCAGCGAAGCATCTTGCCCGCAGTCACTATTCCTTTTAATTGAATTAGTGACTGCGGGCAAGATGCTGCGCTCTGCATGACGTTCTTTTTTCTTCACCAACTTATGCTTCCATTCCAAAAACTACTCGGCACGCCTAACATATTGCAGAAAAATCCTTACCTTTTACCTCCCAAAATTCCCGCCTTATGTTCTCTCTTACCCCCGCCCGCACCCTCGTCCTCCAAGCCCTGGCCGATACCTTCATTCCTGCCCTGCCCGATGGCAGCCCATCCGGCGCTACCGGCCTGAACCTGGACAAGTTGCAGGAAGCCATTCGGGAGCAGCCGGAAGGCGCACAAAATGAATTCAGCCAGCTGCTTGATTTGCTGGAAAAGCCGGTGCTGGGCCTCACTTGGTTTGGCCCCCTAAAGCCCTTCCGCAAGCTCGATGCCGCCCAGCGCGAGCACCTGCTGCAAAGCTGGGCCAGCAGCAACCTGCCACAGCTGCGCAAGGGCTTCAACGCGCTGCGCAAGCTGTGCGTGCTGTTGTACTACGGCGGCAGCATGGCCGAAGTACCGGCCGCCTGGGGCCACCTGGGCTACCCCGGCCCCGATGAAAAGCCGGTGGACTCGCCCAAACCCATTCACACCCTGCATCCCACGGAGGATACCACCTACGAATGCGACGTGCTGATAATCGGCAGCGGCGCGGGCGGCGGCGTGGTGGCCGGCGAGCTGGCCGAGGCCGGCTACGATGTATTGGTCATCGAAAAAGGCCCTTACTGCCACGGCTGCGACTTCACCCAGCGCGAAGTCGACATGCTGGGCAAGCTTTACGACGCCAAAGGCACCCTCAGCACCCAGGACGGCAGCATCGGCATCCTGGCCGGCTCCTGCCTGGGCGGCGGCACCACCGTGAACTGGGCCGGCGCCTTCCGCACTCCCGATTACGTCCTTCAGGAATGGGCCAGGGAGCATGCCGCGCCCCACTTCACCACGCTGGAGTTCAAGGAAAGCATCAACGCCGTGGCCCGCACCATCGGCGTGAACACCAACTACACCCGCCACAACGGCCAGAACCAGGCCCTCTGGGACGGCTCGACTAAGCTGGGCCAGGAAGTGAAGCTGATTCCGCGCAACGAAAAGGGCCTGACCGATTCCGACCACGACTTTCGCAGCCTGGGCTACACCTCGCTCGGCGACGCCCACGGCATTAAGCAGGGCACGCTGAACACGTATTTGCTCACGGCCTTCGAGCACGGAGCCCGCATTCTGGCCGATACCAAGGTCGATAAAGTGACCATCAGCCAGGGCCGCGCCACCGGTGCCGCCGCCATGCATACCACCGAGGATGGCCGCCAAGTCCACATCACGGTGAAAGCGAAGCGCGTGGTGGTAGCCGGCGGGGCCATCCAGACGCCCGCGCTGCTGCTGCGCTCCGGCCTGAAGCACCCGCACCTGGGCCGCCACCTGCACCTGCACCCCACCGTGGTGGTGGGCGCCCGCTACCCCCACGCCATGAACTCCTGGCACGGCCCCAGCATGAGCGTGGTGAACGACACCTACACCATGCTGCACGGCACCAACTTCGGCGCGAAGCTCGAAACGCCCCCCACCCACCCCGGCCTGCTGAGCATGGTATTACCCTGGCTATCCGGGAAACAGCACCAAGAGCTGCTGCGCGATGCCGACCACCTCGGCTCGTTCATCGTCCTCACCCGCGACCGCGACGGCGGCCGCGTCACCATCGACAAAAACGGCGCGCCGCTGATTGACTACACGCTCTCGGATTTCGACCGCGCCAACATGCTGGAAGGCGTGCGCGCCGCCGCCCAGATTCACGTCGCGGCCGGGGCCGAAAAAGTGTATTTGCCCCACGGCACCCTGCCCACGCTGGAAACCAAAGACGGCATTTTACTCAATCCCGAGCTCCTCGACAAGCTGCCGCACCTGAGCTGGAAGCCCAACCAGTTCGGCCTCTACAGCGCCCACCAGATGAGCACCTGCCGCATGGGCGGCGACGCGGCCACCCACCCGCTCAAGCTCAACGGCGAAACCGTGGAGGTGCAAAATCTCTTCGTGGCCGACGGCTCGGCCTTTCCGGCGTGCAGCGGCGTGAACCCCATGCTCACCATCATGGCGCTGGCCCACTTCACGGCCCAAGGCCTGAAAGCCCGCCGGGCCGTGGAAGCGCAGGCCGCCGCGATGGCCTGATGCGCCCTACCGGGCTTTACCTTTGGGGTCGATTTTAGGCACTTCATGGGTAAGCTTGACGATACAAAACGGCGGGTAGCAGTAGGACTGTTTTTCGGGATTCTATTGATGCTCGGCCCCTTGCTGGTGCGCGACTACGGCATGGGCTGGGACGAGCGCGCCGACCGCCTGGTGGGCTACATGAGCCTGCGCTACGTGGCCCAGCTAGTGGCCCCGCAGGTGCTGGCCGCCGGCCACTTCACAGGCATTCACGAGCTGGCCACCCACGGCGATGCCGACCACGGCCCGGTGTTCCAGATGCTGCTGGCGGGGTTGGAAATCGCCTTTTTCCGCCACGACCCGCGCGGGGCCGGCTGGATGCGGCACCTGCTCACCTTCGGCGTATTCGTGGCCGGCGTGTGGGCCGTGTACCGGCTGGGGCGGCTGCGGTTTTCCAGCTGGCGCTGGGGCTTGGCGGGCGCGGCGCTGTTAGTACTCTCGCCGCGCATCTTCGCCGAGGCATTCATAAATTATAAGGACATTGTGTTCCTGAGCCTGTTTGCGCTGGCCATCCTTACGCTCACGCGGCTGCTGCACCGGCCCACGGTACGTGGTGCGCTGCTGCACGCGCTGGTCTGCGCCCTGGCTACCGACGTTCGCACGATGGGCATCCTGCTGCCGGGCCTCACCGTGGCCTTTGGAGCGCTGGAGATGTGGGCGCGGCCGGCGCGGCGGGTGGCAATTGTGCGGGCGTTAGGCTGGTATTTGGGGGCGCTGGCTCCGCTGGTGGTGCTGTTCTGGCCGTTTTTGTGGGAAGCGCCGGTGGCCCGGTTCTGGGCCTGTTTCGGTAGTTTCCGGCGCTACCGGCAAACCATGAAGGTGTTTTATCTGGGCGAGTTAATATCCTGCCAGCGACTGCCGTGGCACTACCTATCGGTGTGGCTGCTGGTGACCACGCCGGTAACCTACACGGCGCTGGCCATGGGCGGGGCCTGGGCAATGCTGCGCGGGCTGCTGGCCCGGCCCACGGCGTGGCTGCGCCACACCACCAACCGGCAGGACTTGCTATTCGGAGCTTGGCTACTGGGGCCGTTGGTGGTGATAGTTGCCATTCAGTCAGTAGTATACGATGGCTGGCGGCACGTTTATTTCATCTACCCGGCCTTCGTGCTGCTGGCCGTGCATGGGCTGCGGACGGGCGTGCAGGCCTGGCAGGCGGCCCCGCCGACCTCGGCGGGCCGGCGCGTAGGCTGGCTGACGAGTGGGCTGCTGGTTTTGGGCATGGCGCACACGGTTTTTCGGCAGGTCCACGACCATCCGTACCAGTACGGCTACTTCAGCTTCCTGCCCGGGCCGGTGGCGCAGCGCCTGTTTGAGCGAGACTATTGGGGCTTATCGGGCCGCGACGGGCTGGCCTGGGTGCTGGCCCACGACCCCAGCGCCACCGTAGCCGTCAGCGACACGCTGCCCCAGAAAATCACGATGCACAACAATGCCCTGCTGCTGTCGGCCGCGCAACGCGCCCGGTTGCGCTTTGTGCCCCACGCGCAGGCCCAGTATTTTCTGGGAATCTACCGCTGGCACCCCGGACCCTACGAGCCGCAGTTTGGCACACCGGTTCATGACATTCGGGTGGATGGCATGACGATTCTGACGGTGTTCCGGCGCTGAACCGACTACCTTTTCAACCTCCTGTTCCAACACATTTTACCGTATGTTTGAGCAGATGAAGATGAAACGCCGCCCGACTCTTCCGTACTTGGTGCTGCTGCCGCTGCTGGCAGTGCTGCTGTTTGGCAACTGCGGCGGTGGGGTGCGGGGAGTAGTGGATGGCATGAGCCGGGCACGACAAGACCGGTTTCGGGACATTTTTGCCCAGCGCCAGGCCCAACGGGCCCTCGCCCGCCAACGCCTGCACGGCCGCGCCCGGCGGGTGGCACTTCAGCGCCTCGATTCCATCCGGACTGCCCGCATCGACAGCTTATTCCGGTTCGATTCCTATGCCAAAGAGAAGTTTGCTCATCGCCGCCGTAAGATGACGCGCCAGATGCTTTCGCCGGATAACCGCCCGCTGATACCCGCCATTCGCATTCCCATTGATACCCGTTGAGGCGGCCGCCATAGCCGCCATAGCATTTTCTGCGTATTGATAGCAGTACCGCTATTGATGCACCGCATGCACTTCCCCCGCTTTTTTACCCTGCTGACGTTTAGCCTGGCCACGGCCAGCTGTTCCGTCTTCCATCACCGCGACAAGCCCGCGCCCGTGGTCGAAACCGTACGTACCGCCGACTCGCCCACGCCGCCCGCCGCCGCCCGCGACCTCGCCGACGTGATGGCCACCGACCTCCAACTCACCCCCGAGCAAACCGGCCGGGTCCGTAGCATCCTCAGCAATACCGTGACGCAGGCCAACGCCGCCAAGGAGAAATTCCCGCCCCAGTCGCCGCAATTGCTAGCCGAGCAAAAGCGCATCAACACCACCTCCCAGCGCGAATTGCAGCAGACCTTAGGTCCCGTCAAATTCAAGCAATTCATCGCCAACCAGCGCAAAATGGCCGCCGAGATGCAGCAGCGCCAGAAGTAGCTACTGCCGTGGCTTTTGCGTAGCCAAAGCCCACTTATCCCATCAATGCCGCCGCTGGTACTGCTCCACCGTCTCCCACAGCCCGGCGTAGCGACCTACGCGCCGGGTTTGCGCACCCGGCGCAGGCGTGAGTTGAAAGGAAGTCAGCGCACCGTTCTGACGCTGATAATGCACCGTGGCTGGGTCCAAAGCTAGCAGGCGTAGTGTGTCTCTACCAAAGGATTGCCACCTGATGCGCCAGCCATCTATTTCCAGCCGTTCTACCCTCCATTTGTCATCGGAATCGGTGGGAATGTTCAGGTAGTACCTGCCCTGAAAGCGCCTTAGCTTGCCGGCCCTCGGCCCCGCAAGCGTGAAAATGGTATCGGTCCAGAGCCAGCTGTCGCGCACCGAATCACGGCCAATCAGGCGCAGCGAGTGCAGATGTCCATCCTGCTCATAAGTTGAATCTGCCCGGAGTTGGTGGTTCGCCAATTCCAGTTGATGCCGGCTGAGCAACCAGGTTTGCAGCTCCTGTCGCCAGACTGCCGTGCGACCAATGCATAACGACTTGCTCGAATCCTTAGCTGTATATACGGCACATTCCCGGGCCGGGAAAACCGCCATATCACCTGCCTGGGCCGGAAACGGCTGCACGAAGCGCACCTCCAGCCCCTCGTCGCAGGCGGTCAAAAGCATGCTGGCACAAATGAGCCAGCTGCCTTGCAAAAATTGGGATGCCGTCATGCTTGTTCATCCCTGACCGCCGAAAAAGTAACCTACCGCCGCTAAGCCGCTCCCGCAACAATTTGTTTCTACAAATACTTCACCAGCAGGCCCACCAGCTGCTTCACGCGACCGGTGTAGGGCGGGTACATGGCCTTTATGCCGGTGAAGCCCACCCGCTGCCGCATCACGCCCTTCTCGTTGCTGAAGGCCAGAAAGCCCGAATGCCCGTGTGCCTTGCCCAGGCCGGAGTTGCCCACGCCGCCGGTGGGTAGCTCGGGGTGGGCGAAGTGCAGCACCGTCTCGTTCACGCCCGCGCCACCGGCCGAGATATTATTCAGCAGATAACGACGGTTTTCAGCGTTGGTGCTGAACACGTACTGCGCCAGCGGCTTAAGGCGGTCATTGATATACTCCGTCGTTTCAGAAAGGGTTTTGAAGGTAAGCACGGGCAGCAGCGGGCCGAAAATCTCCTCTTCCAGCACGCGGGCCGTAGCCGGCACGTTGGTCAGAATAGTGGGCTCGATGTAGTTCTGGGCCTCGTCCACGGTGCCGCCCGTGACCACGGTCGCGCCTTTGGTCTGGGCATCCTCCAGCAGGCCGGCGAGGCGGGCGAAGTGCTGCGCGTTCACGATGCGGGCCAATGAATCGGACTGCTCAATGCCCGCCCCGGCGGGGTTATAGGCTCGCTGAATGGCGGCCGTGAGTTCGGTCAGCAGCGCGGACTGCACGCTTTCCTGCACCAGCAGGTAGTCGGGGGCCACGCAGGTCTGGCCGTTGTTGAGGAACTTGCCCCACACGATTTTCTCGGCCGCGTCGCGCAGGTCGGCGGTTTCGTCCACCACGGCAGGGTTTTTACCGCCCAGCTCCAGCGTGAGGCCCGACAGGTGCTCGGCGGCGGCGCGCATCACAATCTTGCCCACCGCCGGGCTGCCGGTGAAGAAAATATGGTCCCAGGGCAGTTTCAGTAGTTCAGTGGCAGTTTCCTTGTCGCCTTCCAGCAGCAGCACCTCATCGGGCCGGAACAGGTCTTCGCACAGCTGGCGCAGCAGTGCGGAGGTGGCCGGGGTTTGCTCGGCGGGCTTGATGACCACGGCATTGCCGGCCGCGATAGCCGAAATTAGCGGCCCCACGGCTAGGTAAAACGGATAGTTCCAAGGTGAGATAATCAGCACCACGCCTTTGGGCTCCACCTGCACCCAGGAGCGGGTGCCCAGCAGCGCCATGCTCACGCCTACTTTGCGCGGGGACATCCACTTTTTGAGGTGGCTGCTGGTGTGCTTGAGCTCAACCAGGGAGGTCCAGATTTCGGTGAGGTCGGTTTCGGCCGTGGGCTTGCGAAAATCGGCCAGCAAGGCCTGCTGAATGTCGGTGCGGTGCGTGTGTAGCCAGCTGCTGAGATTTTGCAGGCGGGCGCGGCGGGCCGCCACGTCCTCACTGCGCAGGGCGGGTGTGCGCCGCCGCAGAGCATCAAACTGCGCCTGAAACTGGTTGGCGGAGGCCATGGGCGCGGCTTGCGCTTCGGCAGCATCATTCACTAAAACAGCAGGTTGCATAATAAACGCCATTAGCTCCGCCGGCCTTCGCGGCCAGCTTCGCAGAAAGATACGCGGCTTGCACAACATTTCGGGCCGCCGTGCGTCTGCACGGTCGGTTTTAGTCCGTAGGTACATCTAACGTTAAGTAGGTGTTACCTTTGCAGCTTGCTATTTGGGCACCGGCCCGCGTTTTTTCATTCTATACCACCCGCCTCGCCGGCGCTAAAACCGGCCCGGCCCGCTGATATTCCTGGTACTTTTTTTCCGTGATTTCTCTTTATCCCCGCCGCACTTCGCGGTTGTTTGCTGCGCTGCTCGTTCCCCTGCTAGCTCATTCCGCCGGCTTCACCCAGGCCCGGGCGCTACCGGCTACGATTCTTGATTCGATTATTTCCAGTCCCTTGCCCGCCGACACGCTGGCCGCCGAAGCCCAAAAGCCCAAGCCGACCCGCCTGACGCCCCTGCCGATGGACTCGCTGCCGCACATCCACCCGCGCGACGCCCACGGCCGCATCACCGACTATACCGTGGCCCCCGGCGTGACCTGGCACTATGACAAGCCCAAGCCCTTCGAGTGGGCCTACCACATTCCGCGCGATTTGGGCCAGTTTCCCGGTTACGTGTTCCGCAAGGAAAACAAGGAGACGCTGATTGAGATAGTGGCCGGCTCGGTGGCGCTGTGGGTGGCCGACCAGTACATCGTTGACTGGAGTCAGGATTTTGGCAAATTCATCGGCCTGAAAGCCGCCAGCACCCAGAAAAGCCTGATAAGCATCCCTTTCCACGTCGGCTCGGCCAACTTGCCCTTCGAGTTTAACGTGCCCGATAACCTCAACAGCACGTTCTACTTCCTCGGCGATGGCTGGACGCACCTCACTGTGGCCAGCAGCTTTTGGATTTATGGGGGCATCAAGAAGGACAACCGTGCCCTGCGCACCTCCAGCCAGCTGGGCGAGGCCATTTTCAGCACCGGGCTGGCAGTTCAGACGCTGAAGCGCCTCACCGGCCGCCAAAGCCCCTACGTATCCACCCAGGACCGGGGCGAGTGGCACCTGTTCCCGTCGTACAACACCTACCAGAACTTCGTCCCGAACTACGACGCCTTCCCCACCGGCCACCTGGCCACGGCCATGGCCACGGTCACGGTCATCGCTGAGAACTACCCCGAATACCACTTCATCCGCCCCGTGGGCTACGGCCTGATGGGCCTGCTGGGCTACTCCATGCTGAATAACGGCGTACACTGGGCCTCCGACTACCCGGTGGGCATCGCGCTGGGCTACGCCTTCGCCAAAATAGCGGTGCGCAACGGCCGCACCCGCGTCGAGCAGCCCGAAGCCACCGACCCGACCGTACACGGCACCGGCTTCCAACTGCTGCCGCATCCCAAGCCGTGGTATCGCCGAGGCCTGTTTTCGCCCTACACCTACGGCCCGTTCACGGGGGCCAGCTGGTCGCTGCGGCTCTAGAAGCCCGCAATCCTAACCGGCGGCTTTTATCGTTAATGATAGCCCCAGCACGGGCTTGCGTTATTCCTATCCGCTATTCTATGCCTGACTTCCTCTCCGATTTTCCCAACCCGGACCTGGCCAGCTGCCAGATTGAGCTGACCCGGCAGCTGGCTTTGCTGGGCCAGCACTGGCCCACGTTTTCGGAAGCCGAATTGGTCGAATTGCCCGGTGCCGGGCGCTGGTGCCGCAAGGAAATTCTGGGCCACCTCATCGACTCGGCCACCCACAACTACCACCGCTTCGTGCTGGCGCAGCTCGCCCCGTCCCCGCTACGACTCGAACCCTACGACCAGGAAGCCTGGGTCCGCATCGGGGCCTACCAGCACCGCCCGGCCGCCGAGCTGCTCACGCTCTGGACCAGCCTCAACCGCCAGATTCTGCACCTGCTGGCCCGCCTGCCCGATGCCCTGCTCGACCACGAGTGCCTCTCGCTCAACGCCAATCCCGTCACCCTGCACTGGCTCATCGCCGACTATGTGTTGCACCTAGAGCACCACGTCCGGCAGATTATTCATCATTAAGCTAATCAGCCGACCATAAAAAAAACCGCTCCTGATTTGGAGCGGTTTTTTTATGGGTTATTCGAAATGACCGACAGGGCTTACTTGAACAAGCCCTTTTTCACGGTGCGGTGGCCGTTTTCGTCGATTTTCACTTTCGTGCCGTCGGCCATTTTGATTTTCACCGAGCCATCATCGGCACGCTTGATTTTAGCGCCGTTTTCGTACTTCACTTTGTGGTCGCCGTCGTTCTGGTTCTCCAGCTTCTTCACGCCCGAGCCTTGGCCCACGCTGCTGCCGGTGCGGCGGGCAGTCGTCGTCGTCGTGGTGGTTACCGTGCCCGGGGCCAGCGAGTAGGGACCGTCGCCGTAGTTAGCGCGGTTGGCGGAGTAGGTATTGTAGTAGTCCGGGCTGTTCAGGTCGGTCCGGATGGCAGTATCAGCGTCGTCGTTGGCCTGGCGGATGGCGGCGTAGCGGCCGGTGGTATCCGTGGCGTATTGGGTTTGCAGCGCGTTTATTTTGCGGCCGCGGGTGTAGTAAGTCCGCTCGATGCGGCGCACCACCACGGTATCGGTCAGCTTGAGGTCCTCGGCCACGCGGGCGGCCATGCGGCGGGCATCGTCGTAGGCGGCCATCGTGTCAACGGTCGTGGTGGTCGTCGTAGTCGTGGCCTCCGGCGTAGTTGTGGTGGTGGTTTCAACTTTTTTGTCCTGCGAGCAGGAGGCGGTGGCCAGCGCGGCGGCGGCCATCAGGCCGAGCAATTTGAAGTTCATACAAGCAAAAATTAAAGAATTAAAAACGGCCATGTAGCCATTTTTAGGGGCTGATACGGTGGCGCTTGCCGGCAGGTTGTGCGGCCGCGCCACCGCCCGGCCTAGGCGTTTACCACCGAGCCGCCGTTGGGATGCAGCGTCTGGCCCGAGAAATACGAGGCGTCTTCCGAAGCCAGGAACACGTAGGAAGGAGCCACTTCCGAGGGCTGGCCGGCGCGGCCCATGGGCACGTCGTGGCCGAATAACGGCAGCTTCAGCAGGCCGATGCCTGTGATAAACGGCGTCCAGATGGGGCCGGGAGCCACTGAATTTACCCGAATACCTTTCTTGATGAGTTGCAACGACAGCGCCCGCGTGAAGGCCGTGATAGCCCCTTTAGTGGAAGTGTAGTCCAGCAGCATTTCGTTGCCCTTAAAGCCGTTCACCGAAGCCGTGTTGATGATGGAATCGCCCTCCTTGAGGTGCTTCACCGCCGCCCGCGCAATGCGGAACATGGCAATAATATTCAGGTTGAAGATGCTGTCGAGTTCCTCGTCCTTGATTTCTTCGAGCGAGTCGTGCCAGTTCTGCTCGGCCGCGTTGTTCACCAGAATGTTGAGCCCGCCGAGTTCGGCCACGGTGCGGTCCACGATTTCCTGGCAGAAGGCGGGGTGCTTGAGGTCGCCGGGCAGCAGCAGGCAGCGGCGGCCGTGGGCCTGCACTATTTCCTGCACCTTTTCGGCGTCCTGCTGCTCGGTGGGGAAGTAGCAAATGGCCACGTCGGCCCCTTCCACCGCGAAATGCACGGCCACGGCCCGGCCAATGCCCGAGTCGCCGCCCGTGATGAGGGCCACTTTACCCTTGAGCTTTTCAGCTCCTTTGTAGCCGTCCCGAATGTATTCGGGCTCGGGGGTCATCTTGTATTCGAGGCCGGGGTGGCCGGCCCCCGCGTCCTGGCTTTGGGGCGGGAAAATGGTGGGCTTGTCAGACATATAGTAGCTATTGAGAGGAAATGGATGCTTTTCCTAACGGCAGGCTCGGGCCGGGGTTACGGCCCGGCCCCGTTTCTGCACGGCGTACCTTTGTCGGGGCGCTCGTGCGCCGCGTTTATTCTTTTTGATTTTTTGCCCATGCCTCCTGCTTCCTACACGCGCCTCAATAAGTTCATCAGCGAAAGCGGCATGTGCTCGCGCCGCGAGGCCGACCGCTACATTGCCGAAGGGGCCGTGCTGCTCAACGGCAAGCCCGCCCAGATTGGCGACCAGGTTGGCCCGCGCGACCGCGTGAGCGTGAACGGCCACAAGCTGGAGCCCAAGCAGGCCGAAGACGCCGTGTACCTGGCCTTCAACAAGCCGGTGGGCGTGACGAGCACGTCGGAGCCGGGCGTGCGCGGCAACATCGTGGACTACGTGAACCATGCCGCCCGCGTGTTCCCCATCGGGCGGCTAGATAAGGATTCGTCGGGCCTGATTTTCCTGACCAGCGACGGCGACATCGTGAACAAGATTTTGCGGGCCGGCAACTATCACGAAAAAGAGTACGTGGTCACCGTGGACCGCATTCTCACCGACCGGATGCTGGACGAAATGGCCCACGGCATCCCCATGCTGGGCGTGGTCACGAAGCGCTGCGTCATCGTGAAAGAAACGCCCTATATCTTCCGCATCACGCTGGTGCAAGGCCTGAACCGCCAGATTCGGCGCATGGTGGAGCATTTCGGCTACGAAGTGATGAAGCTGGAGCGCGTCCGCATCATGAATGTCAGCGTGAAAGGCCTGCCCGTAGGCGACTGGCGCGAGCTGACTCCAGAGGAAGTGGCGGGCATCATGAAAATGGTGTCCAAATCGAGCGGCACCGAGGAAGCCTCCGGTGGCCGCCGCAGCCAGCCCAAAACGGCTAAAGCCGCACCGCAGGACCAAAACCCCGGCGACGGCCGGCCCGCCCCGCGCCCCCGCAAGCCCGGCCCACCCACCATGTACAACCCCTCGGGCACCGGCTGGTGGGGGCCGCGCCCCGAAAAGCCCGGCGCGACCGGCACCAAGCCCGGCCTGGGCGGCACCAAGCGCCCGCCCAAAGCGGGCCCCGGCGGCGGCTCCTCTCGCCCCAAAAGCGGCGGCGCAGGCGGCCCGGCCCGGCCCAAAACCGGCACTCTGGGCAGCCGCCCGGCCGCCAGCGGCAAGGGCAAAGCCGGCGGCGGCCGCAAAGGCACCACCCGGCCCCGCTAGGTCGGCGGCGGAATTATCACTCCCCGGTTTGCCGTTAGCCTTCGGATGAAGCACGTTTTCCTGCTACTCTGCCTCTGGCTGCCCGGCGTGGCCGCGTGGGCTGCCCCCGTGCCCCTGCTCCCACCGCTCGTCATTGCCGAGCAGTTTGTGGCCCCCGCCGGCTGGCCCGCCATGAAAAGCTACCTCTGCTGCGAGGTGGCCGGCCAGGTCAGGCGCCAGACCCTGGGCCAGCAGATTCCGCCCCGCGTGCTACGCGCCTGCCAGCTGGTCCGGCAGGACTCGGCCACCGCCGTAGTGGCCGTGGAGCTGCGCGACTCGCTGAGCCGCCGCGACTTCTACCTGCACTTCCACCGCGAAGCCGAAGGCTGGAAGCTGAGCGCCATCCGCAACCTGGCCATGACGCACCTGGGGCCACCCATGGTGGCGCTGCTAGCCGCAATGCCGCCCGCCGAAGTGGCTGACTACGACCGCAAGCACCCCGACGCCAGCCATGCCTTCACCGTGGGCAATCTGCGCCTCTGGACCAGCGCTGATGCCGACATTGTTGCCCATTTCAACGCTCACCGGGCCGCTTTCCAGGAAGTGCTGAACCGGGTGCAGACGGGCCGGTTTTTCGACCCCGTTCTTGGTGCCCACGAAGCCACCGACGAGCAGGCCGCCAACGCCGACCCCGCCGTACACGCCCTGTTGCGGCAGCTCTACCTGGGCCGCGTCACGCGGCGCGCCATCGGCTGCGGCAGCTGCTTGGAGTTCGTCATTGGCGGCAAAATCGATAGCACGGTGGGCCTGCTCTACCAGCCCGAAGCCGCCCTGCTACCCGCCATGCAGCCCGATGGCCTCATCGTGCTCCGGCCGCTGGGCGACGGCTGGTACCTCTACAAAACGACATAATTACTCCATTGATGAAGCCCGACGTTACTCCTCCCCTGGCCGAAAAAGACCAGCTGCACCCGCGCAACCCCCACCGCGCACCTTACGATTTCCCGCTCCTGAGCAAAGTCAGCCCGGAGCTGGCAGCCTTCGCACGCCCCAACCCCCACGGCAGCCTGTCGATTGACTTCGCCAACCCCACCGCCGTGAAAGCCCTGAACCGAGCGTTGCTGAAGCATTTCTACGGCATCGAGCACTGGGACATTCCCAAGGGCTACCTCTGCCCGCCCATTCCCGGCCGGGCCGATTACGTGCATTACCTGGCCGATTTGCTGGCCGAAAGCAACGGCGGCGTCCTGCCGCCTGGCGAAGAAATAACTGTGCTCGACGTGGGCGTGGGGGCCAACTGCATCTACCCCATTATCGGCCGGCGCGAGTACGGGTGGCACTTCGTGGGCTCCGATATCGACGGCGTGGCCGTGCGCGCCGCCCAGCAGATTGAGGCCGCCAACCCCACCCTGGCCGGGGCCATCGAGGCCCGGCTGCAACCAGCCCGGACCCGCATTTTCGACGGCCTCATCCAGGCCGGCGAGGTGTTCGACCTCACCATGTGCAACCCGCCATTCCACGCCTCGGCAGCGGCGGCAGCAGCGGGCTCGCAGCGCAAAACGGCTGGCCTGGGTGCCGGGCGCGGCCCCCGGCCGGTCCTGAACTTCGGCGGCCAGAACAACGAGCTGTGGTGCGAGGGCGGCGAGGCCGGCTTCATCCGGCGCATGGTACAGGAGAGCGGCCGGCGGCCCCGCGCCAGCTACTGGTTCACCTCACTCATCTCCAAAAAAGAAACCCTGCCCGGCGTGTACCGCGCCTTGCAAACGGCCGGAGCCACCACTGTGCGCACCATCGAAATGGCTCAGGGCCAGAAAAAAAGCCGTTTGGTGGCCTGGACTTTTCTCTCGCCCGCGCAGCAGGAAACCTGGCGCAAAACCCGGTGGGCGGCCGCGCACTAAGCCGACCTTACGGGCCGCTTGGCGCAGCCACAATGTAACTCGCACATCTCCTGACGTTTCAGATAAAATCGTTTACTTGCTGCGGCGCTGAATACATTGTCATTCCGGTGGCTTCCGCTTTGCCCGGCAGCACCTGGTTTCCCTTCCACCCGCTTGCCGCTGCTCTATGAAAATCCAGAATGAGCGCCTGTTATTTCTGTATTGCAAGCTGCGGTACCTACGCAACCACCAAACCCTTAAATCCCTGAAAGTCATGGACGAAGGGCGGTTTTTTATTTACGACCTAGGTGATATTCGTATCGCAAGCGAGTCGCTTAGCTGGTACCTGAGCCGGGCATACCTGGAAAAAGAAGTGCAGCGGGTGAGCACCCATTACTATACCCCCCAGCCGGGCGATACCGTGGTGGACGTGGGCGCGGGCCTGGGCGAGGAAACCAGCATTTACACCAAACAGGTGGGGCCATCGGGCCAGGTATTCGCCATCGAGGCCAACCCAGTGGTATTCCGGGTGCTGCGGCAGCTTATCGAAGACAGCCAACTGCGCAATGTGAAGCTGTTCAACATCGCCATCAACGATGCGCCGGGCACCGTCGTCATCGATGATGCCCCCACCAGCTACCTGTCCTCTTCGCTCAACAGCCAAAACGCCGGCACGGCCTACGAAGTACCGGGCCTGCCGTTTGAGGCTTTTTGCGCGGCCCAGGGCATCCGCCGGATTAACCTGCTCAAGGTCAACATTGAGGGTGCCGAGCGGTTCTTCAATACCGTGTTTGCCCGGCCCGGGCTCAATATTCTCAACGTGGCCATTGCCTGCCACGACTTCCGGTTTGAGGCTGAAGGCAATGCATTTTTTCGGACCAAGCAGCTCGTGACCGATTACTTGCAGGCCAACGGCTACGAAACCTGGTCGCAGCAAACCGGCACCCGCTACATCGACGATTGGGTGTACGGCCGGAAGCTTTCGGCCTAAGATGGCCCCGGCAAAAGGGGAATCTTGAATACCCTCTACTTATTTCGTATCTTCGTCGTAATCCACTCCTCCGCTTGCCTTTCTCACCAGATTTGCGCCAGGCGGATACAATGATTTAGCAGCAAAAACTATGGGTAGGTCTCAAGAGACATTTGGTAAAAAAGACAACGAGAAAAAGCGCGCGAAGAAGAAAACCGAGAAGGAAGAGCGCAAAGTTGAGCGTCAGGCCAACGCCAAAAGCGGTGCGGCCTTAGAAGAGATGTTTGCCTACGTGGACGAAAACGGCAACATTACCTCCACCCCGCCCGACCCCACCAAGAAGCGGGTCATCAAGGACGAGGACATCCGCATCAGCATTGCCAAGCAGGAAGACCGCGAGCCGGAAGATGCCGTCCGCACGGGTTCGGTGACCTTCTTCAACGACTCGAAGGGCTACGGCTTCATCAAGGATTCGGTGACGCAGGAAAGCATTTTCGTGCATGCCAACGGCTTGGCCGGCGGCCCCATCTCGGAAGGCGACAAAGTAAACTTTGAAGTGGAAATGGGTGCCAAAGGCCCCAACGCCGTGCGCGTGAAGAAAGCCAGCGCTACGCCGCCCCCGGCTGCCCCCGCGCCCGCCGCCGAGTAGCGAATCAACGTCACCGGAAAGCCCCGTTTCCGACGCTATGTTAGCGTCGGAAACGGGGCTTTCCGGTGACATCAGTTTTAGGCGTTGCCGTCCATTGCGGCCAGGTTGTCTTCGGCAGCGGTGGTATCGGGACTGGCCGAAGCACCGTTTTTGCCGGTGCGCTTCGCCAGCATACCCAGGCCCACGGCGGCCAGCGCCGCGCCGGCCAATAGCTTTTGGGTGGTGGTGAGCTTACTTTTTCGCAGCTTTTTGAGCGATTTGGCGGCTCCGCTGAGCAGGGCTTTCTTTTTGGCAGGCTTGTTTTTGGCGGCTTTGTCTTTGGTCTTTTTCATAGCGCGGGTTGGTTGAAGGTAATGCAATACCGGGCGGGCACTTGCCGCCAGTTATTCTTCGGAAAAGTGCTTGGGAGCTTTGCGGGGGTGTTTGGGGGCGGCAGGGGCTTCTGCTTCAGCGGGCAATGCCTTGGTAGCGTGCCGGGCGGGCATTTCTTCGGTTTCGCGGGTGGCCAGGTAGGCCAGGCCGGCGGCGGCCAGAGCCAAGCCGCCCACCAGCTTCTGGCCGGTGCTGAGCTTGGAAATTTCCTTCGTCACTTTCCGAAACTTCTTGAGCGACTGGGCCGCAGCCTCCAGCATATTATCCGAGGCCTGGTCTTTTTTCGAGTGCTTCTTTTTGTCTTTGCCCATGAGAAGTTGCGGTAAAACGGTTTCCAGCAGGAATTGGAAGGGGAAAGCCATGGCGATGAACAGCAAACGCAGCGCCCGATGAGGCCGGCAGCGCCGCTAGCTTAGGGTATTCGCAAGGGAAGCCCGGAAGGTTGCCGAAGCCATCACTAATCTGAAAGGTCAGCGCACCGCACTTGCTAACGGGTGGGCCACCGAAAAGTATCATTGAGCACCGAGAAGCCGCTGGCTGGCACTCAGTACCGCATCGGGCATGCCTACGGCAAGCTCGTCGGCAGCGGCTCCTTTGGGCAAGGGGCCTTGGATGTGGCCGCACTGCCCGCCGGCATCTATACCATCCGCATCATCACGACAGACCAGCAGAATATCACGCGCCGCTTCGTGCAATAGCCAACGCAGCTGCCGCTTACACCCAAAAGGCGGCCTAGATGGGCAGCTTTTTCAGTAAAGAGTTCGCCGTTTGCTTGTAAAACAAGGATTATGGCTTGCTTTCGGCCAGTCCTTTATCAATTATTTGAAACAATGGGTTATCCGGCTTGGCTACTTTCTTCAGCTCTTGCCGGGCCGTGAGAAAATGTGGCCGCGCCACCTGCGGACGCTTGAGCTGCATGTTGAGAATGGCGAGGTACATGTGCAGCAGGCCCTGCGCAGCGGGAGTTTTGGGAGCGTTGGGTCGCTGGCTGCTGAAGAAAGCTTCAGCCTCGGCCCATTGGCTTTGGGCCTGGTAGATATCCATAATATCAGAAAACATCTGGTCAGCCGCCGGATTGAGCTGGTAGAGCCGGGCGGCCCAGGTGGGGGCATCCGGCGCGTGGGTATTCACGGCCAGCTCCAGCAGGTTGCGGAGCGTGGCGTAGTTCTGGGGCTGCAGGTCCAGGCTTTGCAACAGGGCTTTTCTGGCTTCGGCCGGCTGCTGCTGCTGCTGGTACAAGGTGCCCAGCATGCGGGCCGCGTCGGCCTTCATCTCGGGGTCGGTATAGAGCCGGAACGAGGTTTGCGCGTACGGAATGGCCTCAGCGGGCTTTTTCAGCTGCATGAGGGCGTAGGCTAGGTTGTAGGGGGAATCGGGGTATTGCGGGTTCAGGGCAATGGATTTTTCGAACGGTGCCACGCTGGGCTGCGCCCGTCCCTGCGCCAGCTGCGCGTAGCCCACGGCGTAGTACGACATAAAATCGCCGAGCTGGTGGGCGTGGGCCTGGCCGTAGTGTTCAATCACCAAATCCAGCAGCTGCGCTTCGGTTTTATCCTGCTCGCCGCAGTGGCAAAGGGTCACGCGGTAGTAATAATCGCCCAGCCCTTGGCTCAGGCGGTAGTCCTGCGGAAAGCGTTTCCGCAGCAGCGCCAGCGTTTTGGGGATATCGAGCAGGTGCATGCTGTACTGGCCCTCCTTGCCACGGAGCCGGTCAACCGTTTCGCCGGGGGACAGGTCCTTTAGCCCAAAACCCTGAAAGCTGAGGGTAATCAGGTAGTAGTTGAGCAGCAGCTTTTCCTTTTGAAGCACCAGGGCCGGCTGTTGGTCTTTGGGGTCAGCTTTGTCCAGTACCTGATATGCTGACTCATATTTCTTCTCCGTTTCCAGCTTGGCGGCTTGCGCCAGTACGGCTGGCGCGGTCGCCTGGCTCATTCCCAGCTGAGGCAGCAGCAACAGCAATGCAACCTGGCAGAAGCGTATTGGAGAAGGCATCGGTGTGTTTTTTGAAAGAGCGGAATAATGCGCTGCTAAGCTACTGAGCCGCTATCCAAAATCAACCCTACAAAAAGCCGTCATACTTCGGCTACGCTCAGCATGACGGCTTTTTTATTACTCGGATACTCACCCGGTATCCTCACAGCAGCAGCACGTCGATGCGGTGCGCGTGTACTTGACTTAGCACATCTGACCATGCAAAGACCGTAAAAAACCCATCCACCGAGGCCACCAGGGCAATGGTATCGTGCTGGTCATGCACGAACTGGGCGGCGGCCAGGTGGCGGGTGCCGCCGTTCTGGGCCGGGTGCAGGTGCCGGGGCTCGCTGCCCACCACTGGCTCTGTCAACACCATTTGCTCGACGGGCGTACTGGTTCTGGCCCGCGCCACCTTCGCCCCAAAGGCCAGCAGGTGGTATCCCTGGGTGATGACGGTGGCCCCATCTACGGCCGTGAAACCGCCCACGATACCGATGTTGCGCCGTAGCGCCGCTTGCCACTTGCGCTTCGACTGGCCCGGCCGCTGCACGGCCCGGATGCCGGTGTAGGCCGGGGCCACGGGGTAATTCAGGGGCTGCACTATCGAGGTTTGCCACTGGGCGGAGCCGGGCGGCACCACCAGCACCAGCCCGCCCCGGCCGTGGGCGCGCATGGCGGCGGCCAGCTCCAGCAGCACATTGTCGGTTTCACGGGTTTCGGGGGCGGGCAGGCTGCGGCCGGGCAGGAAGGCGCGCAGGGCCGCGCAGTCGTTGAGGCCGCCGTGCTCCTCGTCGATGAGTTGGAGATGGTCGCCGCGCAGCACGGCTACGTTCACAAATTTGCCAAAGCCGCCGGCGCGGCGGTGCTTCACCACCAGCAGGCCGGGTTCCACTACTTCGAGCACGAAGCACAGCGGCGGCACCCGCGTGGCCGTGCCCCATACGTAGAGGCCGTCGGCATCGTGCCACACGCCGAGGTGCAGGCCGGGCTGCTCCACGGCGGGGGCCAGCTTGAGCAGGTTGGCGGGCGTGAGGCGGCGGCGCTGGCCAAACACCAAGGGCTGCCGGGCCTGCTCCAGCGGCAGCAGCGCCAGCGAGATGCGCGGCGAGTAGCCCTCTTCCCGGCCCAAGCTGGCCCAGAAGGCCACGTCAATCACGGCTTCTACCCACTGCGCCTCTGGCGGGGATGCTAGGTGGGTTTCATCCTCTTCGCTGGCCGCCCGGTGCCGCGCAAAGTGGGCTTCAATGGTGGGAGCCGCCATGCGGGCCGTGAGGTAGGTGGGTTCGGAGAGCATGGGGCAAAGATGGGGACAGACGGCGGGAAGCTATAACCCAAAAAAAGGCCGAAGTGCTTTGCAGCTTCGGCCTTTTTTATATTTCTGACGCAGTACATTCAGTCAGGATACTGTTCAGCAGACTCCTCAAAACACCTCTGCACAATGCGAAAGGAATAGTTAGAACGGCTTCCTTCGATAACCAAAGTCCTTACTGGCAGTAGTGCAGGCACCATTCCACAGGAGTGCGGGTGGCTATTTATCGGATAGACCGGCGTTGATTGACCGACGCGCCAAGCGGCGCGCCCGGAGCTGCTTGAGGCCGAAAGCAACCCCACCAGCGAGCAGCAGCGACGCACCACCATCGATAGGCGTTTCGGTGGGTTCAACGGGGTCGGGCCCCGGTGTGGGGCCGCCCGAGGTGGGCTGGGCCAACGCGGGCAGGCTAGTTAGCGCACAAAAGACCAACAGGCGCGCGGCGGAAAAGAAAATGGATTTCATGAGCGGGAAGGCGTTAAGGATAATACCGGGCCGGCACAGAGGCCGGCCCGAATAAATTATTGAATCACTACGCGCTTGGCCAGCGTGGCCGCGCCCACCCGCAAGCGCAGGGTGTAGACGCCGGCGGCCAGGCCATTGGCGTCCACGGTCAGGCTAGTACCGGTGGGTGCCAGTGCGGCATCCTGGCGACGCACTACCTGGCCCAGGGTGTTGAGCAGGTCGGCGTGCAACTGCGTGGCCCCGGCTACGGCCGGTACGAGTACCGTGAAGGCATTGTGGGCCGGGTTGGGGTAGAGCGTCACCTCGGCAGCCGTGAGTGCCGACGCGGTGGCCAGGGCGGTGCGGGCAGCAAAGTGCAGCATGAAGCGGCCCGTCATCGCGGCAGCAGCCTGCGTGCTGGTCACGCTAAACGAATAGGCCGGCTGCAAGCGCAGGTTCACGGTCTGGCCGGTGGTGGCATCGGTGAGCAGGGCATCGAGGCTGGCCGGCAGGTTGTTGAGGGCAGCAGCGGCCAGCGTGTAGGTGCCGGCGGCGGGCACGCCCACGGTCAGCGGCAGCACGGTGGTGGTCGTAAAGGTTGGGCGGCCATCAATGGCCAAGGCCTCGTTGGTGGTGGCCACGCTGGCCAAGTTCAAGCCCGAGGGGTTGGGCAGCTTCTGGGCATCGTAGCGGGCATCGAACCCGGCAGTGGCGCTGGTTTCGGCGTAGGCGTAGAGGAGGTCGGCGGTGCCGGTGGCGGCGCGCAGCTCCAGCTGCACCATGGGCCGGGTATCGGCCGTGGCACGCTGGAAGGCGGTGTTGTTGAGCGTAGTCAGGCGCTGGCTGTTGCGGAAGGTGAGCGCGCCGGTGGTCTGGCCGCTGCTCACGCGGGCAAAAAAGCCCTGCGCCACGGGCAACACCGAGTTGCCGATGCCGGGGGTTGCGCCAACGGGGGGCAGGTAGGCGCGGTACTGGCCGGTGTAGGGGCCGTCGCTGGCATACACGTAAATGGCGGCATCGAGGCCGGTGCGGTCGGCGGGGGCCACTAGGCTGTAGTCGAGGGGCGCGGGATAGGGGTTGCCCACCAGCTGCCAGCCGGCATCGGCGGTGTTGGCCGAAGCGGCGGCGTTGCGGCTCAGGCTCAGGGACTGGGTACCCGTGGTGAGCATGCCCACGAAATCGACCAGTGCCGAGCCGCTGATGTTAACCGCGTAGCCCTGGCCAACGGCCAGCGGCGTAGCCAGGCTGGCGGGTACCACAAAGCCTTTGTCGAAAGCCGGCAGATTGTTTGTGGTCGTCACCAAGCGGCTTTGGTCGTAGCCAAATACGGTGGGAAAAGGCGTGGTACTAGCCGGCGAGGCCGCCGTATTGTACGCGTTGCCCTGGCTGATTTCAGGGGTGAAGAAGCCCGCCGTGGTCAGGTCGTCCACCGTGCTGCCTGTAACCGGGGCGCTGTAGTGGCGGTAGCCCTGGCCTGGGTTGCTTGAGGCGATGTAGCGCTGCACGGTGGCCATACCGTTCACCGCACCGGTGCCGCTGTTGTCGACCAGCGCCGTGCCGGCGGCGTCCGACAGCAGCGTCAGCGTCCGGCCGTTGGTGGTGAGGTTGCCGCTGGCGGGGGCCAGTACGCCGTGGATGCTCACGGCACCAATCTGGAGAGCGCCGGCCGGATTGGCAATGGTCAGGCCCCAGAGTTGGGTGCTGCCGCTGCCGCCGAGTAGTTGCGCGGTGATGCCGCTCAGGCTAGTGGTGCCCGCCGTGGCGCTGATGGTGCCGCTGTTGCTCAGCGTAGCTTTCACGTCGAGGGTGCCGCCGTTCATGGTCAGGCTGGCGCCGGTGCCGATGGTGAGGCCGTTGGCCAGAGCATTGCCGGTGGCAATGATGGGGAAAGGCGAGCGGCCCGTGCCCACAATGGCATCGACTGTGCTGGTGGGCACGCCCGCCGACCAGTTTGCTGGCTTAAACCAATCGGTATCGATGCCACCCAAAGCGGTGCCCAGCCAGCTGGTGGTGGTAGCCGCCGGGGCTACTACCACGCCCGGCAGGGTGGCCGTTCCCGAAGTCAGCGTAATGGCGCCCTGGCGCGAAAGGCCGCGGCCAGTGAGCTGCGCGCCCGCAATCATGATAATGCCGCCGTCGACCAGCAGCGTGCCCTGCATCACCGAGTTTTGGCCCAAGGTAGCCAGTCCGCCAATCTGCCAGTACACGTTGTTGGCGTTAGCACCCCTGATGAGGAGCACCTGTGAGTTTTGGGCCGTGGTGAGGGCTCCGGTTACTTGCAGGTAGAAGGTTGCGTTCGGGTCGTTGTTGCCGTCCAGAATCAGCGTGCCGGCCAAGGTCGAGGCCCCACCCACCGTGTACGCGCCGGCGCCCATGGTCACGGGAGGAGTTCCGCCAAAAACCGCCACCGGGCTGTAAACAATCGCCGACATGTGCCCGTAGGCACCCTGCACCGCCGTAGCCGCTTGCGTCGAGCGCGTGTCGGCCACGTGAATGGCCCCGTTTACCACGCCCGGGGGAAATCCGTTAAAAGCACCGGCATTGGTGCCAATGTCGCCATTGACGACGCTCGGGCCGTTGTTGTCGATGGCCCCGACCGCGGTGAACAATGCGAAGCCGGATGCCAGGCCCAAAGCCGGCGGCGTATTTTGACCGAAGCTGACCCGCGAAGAGGTCAGCAGCAAGGTCAAGAACAGGAGAATTAGTAAGCGCTGCTTCATATGAGGTAATTGGAGGATGGATGAATTTGCACCCTGCAAAATTCCTCCTCCAATGCCCCGTCCATCTTACACAATTACCAAAACATTTTACGACATTATCAGCAACTTACGCCGGCTGCTTCTTGTGCTTAAGCTGCTTAAAAAAGGTCGGGGTGAGCCCGGTTTCCTTTTTGAACTGGCCCGAGAGGTGGGCTACGCTGCTGTAGTTCAGCTTATCCGCAATTTCGGTCAGATTCAGCTCGTCGTACAGCAGCAACTCTTTTACCCGCTCAATCTTGTGCCGGATAATGGAGCGCTCGATGGTGACGCCGGTGGCTTCCGAAAACAATGTGGCCACTGGCGTGTACTCCCGCTTCAGCTGCTGGCTGATGTAGTCGGAGTTCTTCATTTTCGGCAAGGTGTCGGCGTGATGCACCAGCTGGATGATGAGGGCCTGCACCTGCTCAATCAGCTGGCCGTTGGCGCGGTCCAGCAGTTCGACGCCGAGGTCTTGTAGCTCGTGCTGCAACTGGTCGTGCTGCGCCGGGGTAATATCCTGCTTGAACTCCACCTCGCCTAAGTCGACCTGGCCGTAGTGCAGCCCAAGCTTGTCGAGCTTGGCCTGCACCTCCACCTTGCAGCGCACACTGACCATGTATTTAATGTAGAGTTTCATCGGAATTGAGGAAGGGCGGAAGCAGAACCGCTTTGCCGGCCCTCAGCCGCAGGGGCAACCACTGCGGCCAACGAGCGGGGTAGCACGGGGTTTGCGGACAACGTGTTTCGGTGCCCCGGCGTTGTAAAAAGGCTAAACATTTGAACGTGCTCACTCCCGGTCGAAATTGGCGCGTTTGCCTATAGCGGCCAGCCGCACGGTTTCGGCCACGCGGCGGGCGCGGGTTTCGGGCTGCCTGGCCCCCAGCACCCAGGTCAGAATCATCTTGCGGGCCGAGAGGGAGAAGGCCGCGAAGTGCCGGGCGGCGGCGGCATCCGCGGCCAGGGCGGCGGCCAGGTCCTCGGGCACATGGCCGGCTTCGGCGGCGTCGAGGCTTTCCCAGGCACCGTTTTGGCGGGCGCGGGCGATGGCGGCCAGCCCGGCGGGCATGAGCTGATTGGTGGCTTCGAGCCGTAGCAGGCGCTCCTTGTTCACCTTGCTCCAGCCGCTGCGTGGCTTGCGCGGGGTGAAGAGCAGCTGCGTGCGGTCGGCGTCGAGCTTGCGCGGGTGCGAGTCAATCCAGCCGAAGCAGAGGGCTTCTTCCACGGCTTCGGCGTAGGTGACGCTGGGCTGGGCGCTGGCCTTTTTGAAATAGACCAGCCACACGCCGGGCAGGCTGGCGTGGTGCTCGGCCAGCCACTGCCGCCACGCGGCGCGGCTGGCGGGCTGGGCCTGGGCGTAGGTGTCGGTTCGGGGCATGGCGGGCATTTTAGCAGAAATTGTTTGCGTTGAAAAAGCATCAACCCAATGTAGAGACGCATATTTGTGTCTCTTCGTTGAACGACACCGGCCACTCGGCGCGGACGACGAGGCGCAAATATGCGTCTCTACATCTTTCCAGCAACCCTTGCTATGCGTAGCCCCATCGCCGTCCTCTTGTTGCTTTTGGCCCTTGCCGGCCCCACCGCCCACGGCCAAAGCACGCCGCGCAAGGCCGGGCCGGGCGGCGCACCCCAGCCAGCCGCCGCCCCGGCCCCGAAGCCACTCACCAAAGAGGAGCTATACCAAACCGTGGCCCGGCTGGACACGGAAATGTTTGCCGCCTTCAATGCCCACGACGTAAACAAGCTCATGGCCTACTTCGCCGATAATGTGGAGTTTTACCACGACAAAGGTGGCCTGGCCAACTTTGCCCAAACCAAAGAAGGCTTCGCGCGCCTGTTTGCCCAAAGCCCCGACATCTCCCGCACGCTGGTGGCGGGCACCTTGGAAGTGTACCCCGTGAAAGACTACGGGGCCATGCACATTGCCACCCAGCGGTTTTGCCACGTCGAAAACGGCCGCGAGGACTGCGGCAATTCCAAATTCGTGATGGTCTGGCAGCAGCAGGCCGGCACCTGGCGCATCACGCGCGTCGTGAGCTACGACCACTGAGTGAAGGTTTGTGGTGCGGAAGGAAGGTTTGTGCTGCGGACCGAAGGTTTGTGGTCCGGAAGGAAGGTTTGTGGTCCGGAAACGGTTGGCGAGCGTCCCGAAACGGTTGGCGGGCATCCGGAAGCGTTTGGCGAGGCTCCGGATGCCAAGGTTTGTGGTCCGGAAACGGTTGGCGGGCGTCCGGAAACGGTTGGCGAGCGTCCGGAAGCGGTTGGCGGGTGTCCGGAAGCGGTTGGCGGGCGTCCGGGAGCCGCTGGCGGGGCTGGGGAAGCTGTTAGCTTGACTCTACATTTGCGCCTGTGGCATTGCTTTCTAAGCCATTCACTACAATTGCCTGATGGAATACTTGTTTGGGCTGATTTTTACGCTGCTTAAAGTTGCGATACAGGCGTCGGTTTATGCTACGCTACTACTCATTCTAATCCGAATGTGGGCTGGTTTCTCGCCAGATTCAGGGCTGGCTAAATTCGCTTCTAATGGCAAGCAGGTTTGGTGGCGAAGTGGATTAGCGGCTTCCTTGGCCCTCTGCTTAATTGCAAATACTCCTTGGGGTAATCACGGCTTGGGCGATTACGCTCGGATTCCACTTGGTCATGACTTGGCAATGGAACAAATGAACGGGACTATGACCTATTTCGGACCCGTCACTACAATCGACCAACCCGAAATCATTTCTTATCAAGTTGCCAATGATGTGCTCTGCGCGAAGGCCGATAAAAATCTGTACTTCACTTACGATTTGGGCCTAAAACGCTACCGGACTTTTGCCGATAGTACAGAGTACAATTCAACTGCTAAAAACCTAGGCTTACCAACAACCAGCCAATTTGAATCATTTCACAGGCATTACGCCCGGCATTGGGGCGGCTGGCGCTTCTGGCTGCTGGCATAGATGCTTTACCCTGCTAAATCAAAAGCGGCTGAAGCTCCCGTAGCTTCAGCCGCTTTCTGTTTCTGCCGTGACAAGGTTACTTCCTGATTTGAATCATCCTACCGTGTCGGTAACGGTAGATGCCGGGCGGTACCGAATGCAACGCATATTGCCCATCCTCGACAGCGGGCTCAACTACGATAAGTTGATTGCGCACCTTTATCGACTGCGATTGAACGACTTCGAAGGAATGCTCTTCGCGTTGGGTATCGGTGGAGTCCGTTTCATCCTCGCCAGTGAATCCGCCTTCGTGGCTGGCAGTTCCGGCTTTAAGCAACAGTACCGGCTCCCTGGCTATGTCAACGATGTTAATGCCCTCGTTGGAAATGGACCAGTGATGCAGTTCTGACTCTGAGCTAAACATAACGCGAACCGCTGGCGTCCCCGTTGGCTCCAGCCGCACAGTGTCCAGCGTTACTACCTTATTCCAGAGCCACTCCCCTACCGGCTCCAGCTGCACTTCTATCCAGCCGCCAGGGTAAACGGACGTACGGTAGTAGAGGAAAGTGGGCTTATGCCACTCAGCGTTCACTAGAAACCGGCCGAGGACGGTATCTGCCATAATATTGCCTATCGCCATTTCTTGCTTCAGGTCTTCATCGCTGATGCGTCTGAACTGCATTGGGTGCGGCTGCACAGTGCCTTGTGATGCCTCCCGGGGGATGGCCTGCTCCGTTTGGCTAGGCGCAGCTGAGGTGGCTTGTTGCCTGGCGGAATCCTTCACCACTGCCACTGTTATACCAGAGTGGGGCAACGCATTTCCCGTCGCTGCGACTTCCTTCATTTTTGACTGCGTTTCGCAAGCTGTCAATAAGGCAATCGATAGAAGGAACAAGCAACAAGTACGCATGAATTAAATATAAAAGAGCCTAAAGCTAGGGAAGCTTCAGGCTCTTTTTCAGAACGAAATAGCGTCAGGCAATTACATATGAATCGCCCGGTTCTCCGTCGCCGCCAAACAGGCTTCTTTCATGGCTTCGGCGTAGGTGGGGTGCGAGTGGCTCATGCGGGCCACGTCCTCGGCGGAGGCGCGGAACTCCATGGCGGTCACGGCTTCGGCGATAAGGTCGGCGATGCGCGGGCCAATCATGTGGACGCCCAGAATTTCGTCGGTGGTTTTGTCGGCCAGCACCTTCACGAAGCCGTCGGTGTCGCCGCTGGCGCGGGCCCGGCCGCTGGCTTTGAAGGGGAAGCTGCCGATTTTGTAGGCCCTGCCCTGCTCCTTGAGCTGCTCCTCGGTGTAGCCCACTCCCGCCACTTCGGGCCAGGTGTACACCACGCCGGGGATGAGCAGGTAGTTGATGTGCGGCTTCTGGCCCACGATGGTTTCGGCCACGAACACGCCCTCTTCTTCGGCCTTGTGGGCCAGCATAGCGCCCCGAATCACGTCGCCGATGGCGTAGATGCCGGGCACGTTGGTTTGCAGGTGGGCATCAACCTTAATGCGGCCGCGCTCCTCCATTTCTACGCCGGCGGCTTCCAGGTTGAGGCCGGCAGTGTAGGGTACGCGGCCCACGGCTACGAGGCAGTAGTCGCCTTCAAATTTCACCTCCTCCCCTTTCGGGTTGGTGGCGGTCACAGTCACGCTGTCGCCCTCGCGGGTGGCGGCGGTCACCTTGTGGCTCAGGAAAAACTCGATGCCGATTTTGCCCAGCACGCGCTTCAGCTCCTTGCCCAGGCCGCGGTCCATGGTCGGGATGAGCGAATCGAGGAATTCAATAACGGATACTTTCGCGCCGAGGCGGGCGTAGATGGAGGCCATTTCGAGGCCAATCACGCCGCCGCCAATCACAATCATGTGCCGGGGCACTTCGCGGATGTTCAGGGCCTCGGTGCTGGTGATGATGCGCTGCTTGTCCTGCTTGATAAAAGGCAGCACCGTGGGCTTGGAGCCGGTGGCGATGATGACGTTTTTGGTTTCAATGGTCTGCGCCTCGCCGCCCTCGGTGGGCTCGATTTTGATGTGGGTTTTATCCACGAACGAGCCAACGCCGGTGATGACGTCGATTTTGTTCTTCTTCATTAGGTAGGCGATGCCGTCCACGTTGGCCTTCACCACGCCGGCCTTGCGGTCAATCATGCGGTTCATGTCGACGGTCAGGTTTTCGAGGCCGATGCCGTGCTCGGCAAACACCGAATGGGCGTTGTGGTAGTGCTCGGAGGAGTCGAGCAGGGCCTTGCTGGGGATGCAGCCCACGTTGAGGCAGGTGCCGCCCAGGGTGGGGTATTTCTCGATGAGGGCCGTTTTGAGGCCCAGCTGGGCGCAGCGGATGGCGGCTACATAGCCGCCCGGGCCGGAGCCGATGACGGTGACGTCGTATTGATTCATGAGGAAGTATTCGATGATTGTACGCTCGTGCGAAGGTACGGCACAGCGCATGCGGGTGCGGTGGATTTCTGCGGGGAAATGTAGCGTGGACTCTGCGAGTCCGCGCCCAGGCGGGGCAGCCCTAGCGGGACGCGGACTCGCAGAGTCCACGCTACATTAATCTACCAGCACGCCGATGTAATAGTTGAACGTGTCGACCTCCAGCGTCTCCCTGGTGGCACCGGCCAGCTCCTTGATGGGCAAAAACCGAGTGGTGGGTGTGATGAACTGGTACTCGCCACCCTTCAGGCGCACGCGCACGGGCATGTCGAACTTGTCCACGTCGGCCACCCAGCGGGCCAGGGTTTTGCCGTCCTCGAAGCGGATTTCCAGCGTGGGAATGTTGCGGTGGCGCTGGTATTGGGCAAATATTTTGGTGAGGTCGCGGCCGCTTTCCTGGTTGAAATAGTCGATAACCTGCTGGCCGGTCACGGTCTGGTGGTAGAACTTGGCCGAGAGGCCGCGCAGCAGCTGCCGCCATTTCGCATCGTCGTTGAGGATGGTGCGGAGGGTGTTCAACATCATGCTGCCCTTGTCGTACATATCGCCGGAGCCTTCCTTGTTCACGCCGAAGGGGCCGATGATGGGGCCATCGTTGGAGATGTTGCGGCGCTGGCCGTGGATATATTCCTGGCCCGCCTGCTTGCCAAACTGGCTTTCCACGAACAGGGCTTCGGAGTAGGTGGTGAAGCTTTCGTGGACCCACATGTCGGCAATGTCCTGGCTGGTGATGTTGTTGCCGAACCACTCGTGCCCGCTTTCGTGAATAATGATGAAGTCCCACTTTAGGCCCCAGCCGGTGTTGCTACGGTCGCGGCCGAGGTAGCCGTTCTGGTACTTGTTGCCGTAGGCCACGGCGCTCTGGTGCTCCATGCCGAGGTGCGGGGCATCCACCAGCTTGTAGCCATCCTGATAAAACGGATAGGGGCCGAACCACGATTCCATGCTTTTGAGCATGGGTTTCACGTTGGCCGCAAACTGGGTTTTGGCCTTGGCCAGGTTTTCGGGCAATACCCAATAGTCGAGCGTTAAAGGGCCTTTTTCGCCTTGGTACGAATCCGAAAAATGCTGGTAGTCGCCCACGTTCAGGGCCACGTCGTAGTTGTTGATGGGGTTGCGCACGGCCCAGTCGAAGCGGGTGTAGCCGTCCTTCAGCTTGGTCGTTTTGCGCAGGCGGCCGTTGGAAACGTCCTTCAGGCCCTCGGGCACGCTGATGCTGATGAGCATAGAGTCGACCTCATCGGCCTGCTGGTCCTTGGTGGGCCACCAGATGCTGGCCCCCGTGCCCTGGCAGGCAGTGGCGACCCAGGGCTTACCAGCGGCGTCCGTGGTGAAAACCATTCCGCCGTCCCAGGGCGCTTTTTTGGCCACGGTGGGGTTGCCGGAATATTGCACGGTAAACTCATCGCGGCTATCCTTGATAATGGCTTTCGGGAAGGTGACGAACACGGCGTTGGCCTCGCGGGTAAAGGGCACGTCCTGGCCTTTATACTGCACCTTATCAACTTGCAGGTTGGCAAAGAGGTCGAATTGCAGCCGGGTAAAATCCCGTGTGGCGGTGAAGCGGAACAGGTTCGAGCCGCTGATGAACCGCTTGGCCGGGTCCAGCCTCACATCAAGGTGGTAGTAGTTGAGGTCGTAGCAGGTGCGCAGCGGCGTGGTGAGACTACCGCGCAATGTATCGGCGCGGGTGAAACCGGCCCGGGGCTGGAGCAGCTGGGCGGCGGTGGGATTCAGCAGCACCAGCACCGCCAGCAGCGTGAGGAGATATTTCACTTTGTTCATCATGCAAAGCAACAACAGCAAGGTGCAAGGCCGGCATTGCCGCCGCGCAAATAGTAGCGCGAACGTTGTAGTTCGTGTCCCCGAACGGCGCGGGAACGCGAACTACAACGTTCGCGCTACAAGTCGGGCGTAATTTCGCGGCAGTTCTTCGTGATTTTATGTCTGACTCCTCTTCTACCTCCGCGCCCTCCAGGGCCGCGCTCTTTACCGCTTTCGCCCTGGTTTACCTCATCTGGGGCTCCACTTATCTGGTCATGAAATTTGCCGTGGCCAGCATGCCGCCGCTGCTCATGGCCGGCACGCGCTACGGGCTGGCGGGCGGGCTGCTCTACGCCTTCATGCGCTGGCGGGGCGAGCCGGCCCCCACCCTGCGCGGCTGGGGCTACGCGGCGTTCATCGGGGTGTGCCTGCTGGGGTTTGGCAACGGCGGCACCACGCTGGGAGTCATGTATTTGCCCAGCGGCATTACCGCGCTGCTGGTGGCTACGGTACCCATGTTTCTGGCGGTGCTGGGGTGGCTGAGCGGGGTGTCGGCCCGGCCCACCAAGTGGGTGGCGTTGGGGCTGGGCGCGGGCATGGCGGGCATGTACCTGCTGGCGGCCCACCCCACCGCCACGGCCGTGAAGGTGCCGGGCCATCAGGGCCTGGGCATGGGCATTGTGCTGGTGGCGTCGTTGGTGTGGTCCATCGGCTCCCTCTATGCCAAGGGCCATCAGCCTGCACCGTCGCCCTTCGCCTCTGGCGGCATGCAGATGCTGTGCGGGGGCGTGGCCATGCTCATCGTGGGCCTGGTGCGGGGCGAGGCCGACGGCTTCACGCTGGCACAGGTCACCACCAAATCGTGGGTGGCTTATGGGTATTTGGTCACAATTGGCTCAATTGTGGCGTTCACGGCCTATATCTGGCTGCTGCGGGTTGTGGAGCCGGCCCTGGCCGGCACGTATGCTTTTGTGAACCCCGTAGTGGCCGTGCTGCTGGGCTGGGCCTTCGCCGGCGAAAGCCTGAACCCCGAAATGTTGGGCGGCGCGGCCCTCATCGTGCTGGCTGTTGCGCTGGTACTGCTGGGCGGAAGGCCCCTGCACTCAGTGAAGGAAGAGGAATGAGGCATGCTCGTTTGATGAACCAAGAGGGCATTCCTCTTCCTTCACTGAGTGCAGGGTCACAGTGCCCGCCACTCGCCGTGGGCTGGCCGAACGCCGCGCAATAATGCCGCGCCGCTGCCCACTACTAGCGCATCCTCGCCCACGCCCACCAGCGCAACCGGGGTATCCGTCTGCTTGCTGATGCCCGTGCGCAGCGCGTAGCTCACAAACGTGGCGGCTACGGCGGCCAGGCCACCCAGCACGCCGCCGCTCAACGCGCTACCGTGGCGCGACTTATACCACGCTGCCCCCACCAGCGCCCCCGAAAGTAGCCGGCCCAGCAGCACCGGCGGGGCCGTGCGGTCGGGCGTCGAGGGCAGCTTGTCCATCACCATCTCGCCGGCGGCCATCACCTTCAGCAACTTGGCTGTGAAAGGCTTTTGCAAAAACCGCAGCGGCGACTTTGCCAAGCCGCTATGCGGCTGCCGGGAGAGGTAGTGGCTGAGAAAAGCCGGCGCACTCATGCTGCGCATCCCAGCGAGGGTGGCGAAGCCCATAACAGGCCAGAATTTAGCGGAACGAGGGGGTTTGGTCGATTTTTTCATGATGTGTAGGGAAGCGAATGTTCTTAAACGCCAACCAGCAACATTGGGCTGGCTCCGGCATAAAAAAAGCGGCCGGCAATCATTGCCGGCCGCTTTCCCCACTAGTTAATCTCTGCGTTATACGCCGAACATCATGCGCGTTGGGTCTTCGAGCAGCTCCTTCACCCGCACCAGGAACGAAACCGACTCGCGGCCGTCGATGATGCGGTGGTCATAGCTCAGGGCGAGGTACATCATGGGGCGAATCACCACCTGGCCGTTTTCGGCAATGGGGCGCTGAATAATGTTGTGCATCCCCAAAATGGCCGACTGCGGCGCGTTGATAATGGGCGTGCTGAGCATGGAGCCGAACACGCCGCCGTTGGTGATGGTGAACGTGCCGCCAGTCATCTGCTCGATGGTCAGCTTGTTATCGCGGGCCAGCGTGGCCAAGCGCACCACTTCCTTCTCGATACCCTCGAAGCTCAGCTGCTCGGCGTTGCGAATCACGGGCACCACCAAGCCTTTCGGGGCCGATACGGCGATGCTGATATCGCAAAAATCGTTGAATACGATGTCGGTGCCGTCAATCTGCGCATTCACCGAAGGCCACTCTTTCAGGGCGATGCATACAGCTTTGGTAAAGAAGGACATAAAGCCCAAGCCCACGCCATTCTTGGCCTTGAACTGGTCTTTAAACTTGTTGCGCAGGTCCATGATGGGCTGCATGTTCACCTCGTTGAAGGTGGTGAGCATGGCAGTCTCATTCTTCACCGTCACCAAGCGGCGGGCTACCGTTTTGCGCAGGTTGCTCATGCGCTCGCGGCGCACTTCGCGGCTACCGCCCGAAGCGGGCGCGGCCGGAACAGCAGCAGCAGGAGCCGATGCGGCCGGAGCGGCTACCGGAGCCGGAGCGGCGGGCCGGGCCTGCGCATTCTGGGCATCTTCCTTGGTAATACGGCCATCACGACCGGTACCGGCTACGGCAGTAGCGGCAATGCCTTTCTCATCGAGAATCTTACCCGCGGCCGGCGAGGGCACACCGGTTGCATAAGTAGCTGCCCCACCAGCGGCCGGAGCCGAAGCCAGTGCCGCCACGGGAGCAGGTGAAGCAGCCGGAGCAGCCGCAGCGGGTGCAGCACCGTGAGGCACTTCGCCGCCCTCAATGCGCGCAATCACGGCACCAATGCTGATGGTTTCGCCCTCCTTCACGGCGTGGCGCAGGATGCCGGCCGCCTCAGCGGGCAATTCAAACGTGGCTTTATCCGATTCCAATTCGGCAATTACCTCGTCGCGGCTCACTTGGGCACCGTCTTCTTTCAACCATTTGGCCACCGTCACTTCCGTGATGGATTCGCCCACGGCGGGAATTTTCATTTCCACTGAGCTACTGCCGGCGGCGGGAGCAGCGGCCGGAGTAGCCGTTGCTGCACCACCAGCCGGGGTGCCGCCGTAGCCGGCCTGGTCGCTGGCGGCGGGGTTTTCCTCGCCTTTGCTGATGGGGTCGGCAGCGGGGGCGCTGGCAGCAGCCGGGGTGGGTGCAGCGGCAGCCGGGGTGGCACTAGCGGCGGCGCCATCCAACTCCGCAATCACGGTGCCGATGCCGATGGTTTCGCCCTCCGCCACGCGGATTTTCAGGATGCCATCAGCCTCCGCGGGCAGCTCGAACGTGGCCTTGTCCGATTCGAGCTCGGCAATTACCTCGTCGCGCTTCACGGCCTCGCCGTCTTTCTTGAGCCACTTGGCAATGGTGACTTCGGTAATGGATTCGCCAACGGCGGGAATTTTGATTTCGAGAGGCATAGGTGGTGGAAGCGTGTAGTTGAGTTTTAATTAAATCAGAAACGCCTGGGCCAATGGCCGGAGCTTGGTTTGAAAACGAGTGGCCATGACCAGCAAGTCGGCCGAAGTGTAGCTGGGCGCGTCGTCGGTTTCATATCGCAGCCCCACGGCAAACTCGTTGAGAACGGCAGCATCGGCTATGTCTTGTTGGGTGAGCTGAATAATCGATGCTTGCTGAAGTTGCATCAACAGTTTCGTCAGGTCGTGAATGAATGGCGCGGGCAGCAACGAGGCCACCAGCACGGCTTTCAGGTATTTCTCCGTAGCTTGTTGGCAGTGGAAACCTATATTCTCATAGAGGTGCGGACTGGCTTGCAGCAGTGTTTCAGCGGCTTCCATGTCCCGGTCGGCCGTTAAAAGCGACATGGCTACTCGTTTCTGTTCGGGGGTGCTAGGCGGCATATAGTAGCCGGCCCTGCTGCTCGGCAATGGTTTCTACAGATTGAAAGATGCCCGCCGCCCGCACCATTTCTGCCGGGGTACGAATCAGGATATCCATCGCGGGGGCATCAGTGCCCCACAGCAACGTACGGACAGCAATGGCCCGCTCCGCTCGCTTAGCCTCCGCATCCTTTTTGATGATGAGCAAATCCAGGTCGCTATGCTCGGTGGGCGTGCCATAGGCATACGAGCCGAACAGAATAATCTGGTCGGGCGCGTAGCCTTCGACGATGCGCTGCACAACGGCTTGGATTTGTTCTTCGGTTATCATTTGTAGAACATGCTTTAGCTTGTTCGGCGGCTGGGATGAAAAGCGCAAGCGAAAGCATGCGCTACGAGCTAGTCCAGCTTTTTAGCTACTTCGGCGGTGGCTTTGATGTTGGCATCGGCCACGGCTTCCTTAGGCTTATCGAAGGCGCGGGCCACGAGGTCTTTTTGCTCCTTTACGTGGATTTTGTTGTAGCCGGTGGCCGGCGAGGCCGAGGGCTTGCGCGAAATCACGTCTTCCAGCTCGCGGCGCTTGTAACGGAGCATGAAGTTCCAGTAGCCCATGTTTTCGGGCTCTTCCTGCACCCAGTACAGCTTGGCTTTGGGGTACTTGGCCAGCTCGGCATCAAGCTGCTTTTTGGGGAAGGGATGCAGCTGCTCCATCCGGACGATGGCCACGTCCCGACGGTCGGAAGTGCGCTGCTCGTCGAGCAAGTCGTAGTACACCTTGCCCGAACACAGCAGTACGCGCTTCACTTTTTTGGCTTCGGCAAAATCATCGCCAATGACCTCGCGGAAATGCCCGGTAGTGAATTCGTCAAGCGGCGACACGCACAGCGGGTGGCGCAGCATCGACTTCGGCGACATCACCACCAGCGGCTTGCGGAAGCTCCAAGTGAGCTGGCGGCGCAGGGCGTGGAAGAAGTTGGCCGGCGTAGTGATGTTGGCCACCACGATGTTGTTCTCGGCCGCCAGCTGCAGGAACCGCTCGGGGCGGGCGTTGGAGTGCTCGGGGCCCTGGCCTTCGTAGCCGTGGGGCAGCAGCATCACGAGGCCGTTCATGCGTTGCCACTTGCTCTCGGAACTCACCACAAACTGGTCAATCATGGTCTGAGCACCGTTGGCGAAGTCGCCGAACTGCGCCTCCCACACCACCAGGGCCGTGGGGTTGGCCATGCCGTAGCCAAATTCGAAGCCCAGCACCGCGTACTCGCTCAGCAGAGAATTGAAGATGCTCAGCTTCTCATTTTCGCCTTCGATGTTGTTCAAGGAGTTATACGGAGCCGAGGTTTCGGCATCGTGCAACACCGCGTGGCGGTGCGAGAACGTACCGCGCTGCACGTCCTGGCCGCTCACGCGCACAATGTGCTTTTCCGTCAGCAGCGAGCCGTAGGCCAGCAATTCGCCGGCGGCCCAGTTCAGCACGCGGGTTTCGTAGAACATCTTGCGGCGCTCCTTCAGCAGATTATCAATCTGCTTGATGGGCTTGAAGCCGTCCGGAATCGTGGTCAGGGCCTTGGCCACTTTCTCCACCGTTTCGGCCGAAATCCCGGTTTCAGGCGACTGCTCAAAATCCTCGGGCGTGCTGCGGCGCAGGCTGCGCCACTCGTTTTCCAGGGCCTGGTACTTGTAAGGCAGCGGGGCCTGCTTCACCAGGTCCAAGCGGGCCTGCAGGGTGTCGCGGAACTCCTTGTCCATCTGGGTGGCCAGCTCGGCATCTACATCGCCGCGCTCCACCAGCATGGTGTTGTACACCTCGCGCGGGTTCTGGTGCTTCGAGATAATGTTGTAGAGCGTGGGTTGGGTGAACTTGGGCTCATCCGATTCATTATGGCCGTGGCGGCGGTAGCACACCATATCAATAAAGATATCGGCGTGGAACTGCTGGCGGTATTCGGTGGCCAGCTGAACGGCAAATACCACCGCCTCCGGGTCGTCGCCATTGACATGCACCACCGGCGCATCAATAATTTTAGCCAAATCCGTCGAGTATATCGACGAGCGGGCGTCTTCAAAGTCAGTAGTGAAACCAACCTGGTTGTTAATCACGAAGTGAATGGTGCCGCCGGTTTTGTAGCCTTCCAGCAACGACATCTGGGTCAGCTCGTAGCCAATACCCTGGCCAGCCAGCGCCGCGTCGCCATGAATGAGGATGGGCAGAATCTGGTGGTAATCTCCCCCGTACTGGTGCTCAATTTTGGCGCGCACGAAGCCTTCCACCACCGGGTTCACCGCCTCCAGGTGCGAGGGGTTGGGGGCCAGCTTCAGGTTGACTTTCTGGCCGGTGCTGGTTTCCACCTCCGAGCTGTAGCCCATATGGTACTTCACGTCGCCGTCACCCATGGTCAGGTCGGGCACGGCGGTGCCTTCAAACTCCGAGAAAATCTGCTCGTACGTCTTGCCCATGATGTTGGCCAGCACGTTGAGCCGACCGCGGTGGGCCATGCCAATCATCACTTCTTTCACACCCAACTCCGCGCCCTTGCCAATGATGGCGTCCAGCGCGGGAATGGTTGTTTCACCACCTTCGAGCGAGAAGCGCTTCTGCCCCAAAAACTTGGTATGCAGAAAGTTCTCGAACACCACTGCTTCGTTCAACTTCTTCAGAATGCGCTTCTTGTATTCCACGCCGGGGTTGAAGGCCAGCGAGTCGCGCTCCACTTTCTCGCGGAACCAGTCCAGCACCTGCGGGTCGCGGATGTACATGTACTCGAAACCGATGGCCCCAGTGTAAATCTTCTCCAGCGCCGCCACAATGTCGCGCAGCTTGGCCGTGGTGCCGAGGCCCAGCACTTCGCCGTTGCGGAACACGGAGTCCATATCGGCTTCGCCCAGGCCAAAATCGGCGAGGTCGAGGCGGGGCTTGCGGTCCTTGCGCTCGCGCACCGGGTTGGTTTTGGCGCGCAGGTGGCCCCGGCTGCGGTAGGCGTGGATAAGGTTGCGTACGGCCGTCTCTTTGTCGGCGGCCACTTCGCCACTACTCAGGCCAGGGGCGTTATTGGTCGAAGCCAGCGTGTTGAGTACGCCGTAATCGTCGGGCTGGGGGCGCGGACCGGGCGCAGACGAAGCCGCAGTTGCCAAGGCCTGGCCGCTGGCAGCGGCCGGAGCGGCGGTACCATTGGTGGCCGCGCCGGGCACTACGGGCGCACCTTCCGGAAACTGCTGCGAGAAGTCAAACCCTTCAAAAAACTTGCGCCAGCCAAAGTCCACCGATTCCGGGTTCTGCTGGTACGCCTGATATAAGGTTTCGATGGCCGCCGCGTCGGCATTGGCGATATAGGAATAAGAGTCCATTGGGAATTCAGCTTAGGTAAGGCTGCGTAAAAGTAATAGCCTTATTACACAGGCAAAAACTTGCATGCGGGTATGCAAATTTTTCTGATAATCAAGTCACTAATGAAATACTTGTTTTCCCCGCACGATGACTTGGGCTGTCAATTTATCGAAAAATGACAGGATGGCGGGTTTTAATTTCTACGCAGGTCATCGCTACGCGGTCTAACTACCCGTCTAAAAGTACAGAACACAGAAGCCAAGAGAAGATGCTGGTTTTATATAAATCTTTTCCTATATAAAGCTCTCACGCGCCGTCAGGCTATTTCCGAATTGGACATTCATATTTATCAGAACTTATCTGCTAATCAAACCGTTAAAAACCTCCTGCCCGTTTTTCAAGCCCGGGCAGGGCCTATACTGCCGGGCATTTTGGCGGGCGTACGAATACTATTTTGATGAACAATGTTAAGCTATTAGCCGACCTACTTATTGCTGCTGCGGCCCTGACTACGCCGCTTTTTCATAACGCACCCGCCGTCGAAGCCAAGGGACTGAAGGAGTTCCTGATACCGCACCGAACGATGCTGCGGCACGTTACCAAGGCCAAAAAAATGGCCGTCCACGCCCTCACCTATACCGTGACGGCGACCGCTTATCAGGCCGTACCCGGCCAAACGGACAGCGAGCCGTTTATCACGGCCGATAATTCTCGCATCAAGCCGCATTATGGGAGCAAAAAGCGCTGGATGGCCCTGTCGCGCGACTTGCTGAAACCCTGGGGCGGCCCTTTTAATTTTGGTGATAAGGTGAGCGTACGCGGCATCTCCTCCAAACTCGACGGCGTGTATACCATTCATGACACCATGAACCGCCGCCACCACCACTGCATGGACGTGCTGACCCACCCCAGTGAAAAATACGATATTTTTCAGAAGGGGGTGAAGATTCAGCCCATTGCGATGCTGTAGAAACAACTATTGCTATTCTATGAAGGCACAAAAAAGCCGTACCCTTGTCAGGTGCGGCTTTTTCGATTTTTGACTATTCCACAGAAGGGCTTATTTCGGCAAAGCCATTTTGAAGATGCGGAAGGGCTGGCGGGGCTGGCCCACCCCCTTGTTCCAGGTGGCCGTTTTGTGAATGGCGGAGTTGGCGACGTACAAGTTGCCGTCGGCGGCGAAGCTGTAAGTATCGGGCCATTGCAGGCGGGAATCCTTGACTACGGTTTCGATTTTGCCGGCGGGCGTGCGGCGCAGCAAGGCGCTTTGCTCGAAGGACGTGAGGTAGACATTGTTGGCCGCGTCGATTTCGAGGCCGTCGGTGGCGGGAATTTCGCCCACGGTTTCCACTGCTTGGGCCAGTTGGGCTTCGCTTAGGGCCGCATCGCGCAGGGCGGCGGTTTTGATGCGGTAGAGGGTGTGGCCGGTGAGCGGGCAGTAGTAGAGGTAGGTGTTGTCGGTGCTCAGGGCAATGCCATCGACGTTGAACTGGGCGGGCTTGCCCTGCGGGTCGAGCATTGCGTGGCCTTCGGCTTTGATAACCAACCCTTTTACGGCTTTAGTGGACGGGTGATTGGCCAGCAGGCGGCGCGATTTCAGGGTTTTTAAATCGGTGACCACCAGCGCGCCGGTGCCCGATTCGGTGAGGTAAGCATAATTATTCTGGAGGTCGATGCGCACATCGTTGAGGTAGGACTTGCGCGGGGCCACATCGGCCGGGAAGGGAATGGTGAGCAGAACCTGGCCGGTTTTAGGGTCGGTTTTCACCAGTTTGGGGCCGCCGGGCACGGTGAATTTCAGGCCGGGCGCGGCGGGGTCGAGAATCCAGACCATGCCCGACTTATCGGCAAACACGGTTTGGGGGCAAATCCAGTGCTTGAGTGGCTCTGATTTCACCGAGTCGTTCCACATGCACCAGCTGGCATTGGGGTACGGCGTGAGGGTATTGTTGGGGCCGACTTTGGCGATGGGATAGACCGGGTTGTAATCCCAGCGCGGAAAGCAGGCGAATATTTCGCCGCCGGGGGCCACGGCCACGCCCACCATTTGCGGGTCGGTGAACTCGGCCACCACTTGCAGGGGCGAGTTAGCGGAGGCCGTGTCAGCGCGGGTACTGGTGGGGTCGGCGGCAGAGCTGGTGGCAGCCGCGTCGGTTTTGCCGGTGGGCGCCGAGCAGCCGGCAAGTAACAGGCCGGCGGCGGCGTTGAGGAGCAGGAGTCGGGAAAGCGACATATTTAATCGTGTTTAGGAGGGCGGGAAAAGGGCAAAAAGAAACCCCAGCCGGTGGGGCGGGGGTTTCTCATACGGCCGGCCGGCGCGCACGTTGAAGCAAGCGCGGGTAAGCTCGCCCGTGAAAACAGCTGGGCTATTGGTGCGCAGCCGAATCCGAGACAGTAGTTGACGGGGCGATGTCCAAAGTATCGGAACGGGTGGGCGTGACGCGGGGCTGAATGACCGGCGCAGGATGCGCGGGCGCGACACGCACAGTTTCGGGGGCAACGGCGGTGCTGGGCAGGGGCGCAGCCTGCGGGCCAGTTTCGATGGGTGCGGCCAGGGCCAGCGAGTCGGCAGCCGTTTGGCTGGTGCTGGAAATATGCTCCGACGGGGGACGGTTCAAATTCAGATACAGCACCACCGCCAGAAACGCCAGCACGCCCCCGATGGAGAATATCAGGGCCAGTGGGTTGCGGGCCGGCTCTTCGGGCATGGGCGGAAACTCGTCGCGGGTTCGCCAGGCGGGTTCGGGCTCGGGTTCCAAGATTGGTTCGGGCTCAGCAGCGAAGTAGGATGACTCGGCGGCGGGCGCTTCTTCGGCCAGTGGGGAAGTTGGCGCTGTGCTCACGGGCGGGCGGTCGAACGCGATTGGCGTGGGCGGCACCACTGGCGCGGGCACGCTATACTCGGGAGCGGCCGGAGCCGGCGGCGTAACGGGTGCGGTGAACACCAGCCGCTGCTTCAGGGCTTCAAACTCGGTGGGCGTGATAGCCCCGGCATCCAGCATTTCCTTGAGCTGGCGGAGGGTGTCGAGGGGCGAATTGGGGTTATCCATGACCTAGAGTACGGCCGGCGGCAAGGCTAGTTTTTGCGGTCGAGGGCCGAGAGGCGGTCGCGGCGGCGTTGCAGGCGCAGGCGGCTTTCGTCGAGCAGCTTGTTGTTTTTGATTTGCGAAGCTGAATCGGTGCGCGATTGCAGCAGGTTTTCGGTGTTTTTTTTCTTCAGCTCCTCGATGCGGGCCAGGTTGGACTCGGTGTTGCTTTTCAGGGAGGACTGCTCCTTTTCGAGGCGCTCTTTTTCCTTTTCAGTGGCTTTGAGCTTCTTCTCGGCTTCGGCAATCATGTCGCGGTAGGCCTTGAGGCGGGCCGCGCCGGCAAAGTTCTGGGCAATGGCGCGCAGGGCATCGTACTCGGTTTTGGTGCTGCTGGGGTCAAAAAAGGTATTGTCATCGAACCCACCAAAAATGGCCACTTCGGCCACTGAATCCGACGGGGCGATAATAGTGGCGTAGAGGTCCACCAGTTTGCCCGAAATGGTGCTGGCGGGCGTTTGGCGGGCCACCAGCACGTCGTTCTTACCAAAGCCCAGCACGCCGCCGGTCTTGAACTTCACGTTGTAGCTGCTCTTCATCCAGTCCTGGAAAAACTCACGCACGTCGGTGGCCTTGCCATCAACCTGCACTTTGAGGGCGGCACGGGGCTTTTTGTTGTAGTTCACGTCGCCGGGGCGCACGTCGTAGAGCTGGGCCGAGGCTGGGGCGGCCGAAAGCAGACCGGCCAGCATCAGCAGAAGAAAGTAAATTTTAGACATAAGGCAGGGGATTGAAGTCAGCGGTTAGCGCAGCTCTTGGCGGTCGAAGGCGGCCTGCAAATCATCGCGCATGGCCTGAAAACGGGCAATGGCGGCGGCCAGAAACTCGTCGTCGAGCAGTTCTCGTACTTCGGCATCGGTGCCGGTGAGCAGGTCGAGTTCGGCCACTTTGTAGGTTTGTTCTAGGTTGCCCTGCTCCAGTTTCAGTAGGAACTTGCCATTCCAGGCCAGCAAGGTGATTTTGACGGCGGGATGGGGGATGTCGGCGACGTGGCGCATATCAGGGAAAGTGGCCGAAATAAGGCACGAAGGTAGTAAGAGGCTACCTGAATAGGGCACTGTCCTTCTGAAGGAGGAGCCTGAGTAGGACCGTCTGAACATAGTTCAGCGATTCCTGCACCTTCGGAATGATGGGCTGCCGCACGCATTGGGGCGGCAGAAAATAAAAATGCCGACAGCTGCAAACAACCCGGCGGGGTAGTCCGTTAGAGGCTGTATAAATAATTTCTTGGTACGTCCCAACGCCCCAAGTGGCTGTCACCCCACAAAAGAAAAACCTCCTGCAAACGATTGCGGGAGGTTTTTCTTTGAATTCGCCGTTGGCTACAACGGTTTCTGGGCCACCATTTTCACTAGCCGCAACTGTTGCTTGGTGAAGTCGGCGGTGCCGATGGGCTCTTCGTAGCGCACGATTTTCAGGCCGGTGGCGGTATATAATTTTGGCAATTCGTTGGTTTTGAAGAACACGCGATAGTCACCGCCCACCACTTGCAGCTTCTCGGTGGCGTCCATATGAAAGGCTTCGAGTACGACCAGACCGCCGGGTTTCAGGGCGCGCATCACGCGGGGCGCGTATTCGCGGCCGCCGGCATAGCTCAGCACGATGAGGTCCCATTTGTTGGTACCCCAGTCGTAGGTGGCCATATCGGCTACTTCGGTGGTGATTTTGACGCCCAGTTTCGCAGCTCTTTTTTGGGCGTAATCCAGGGCTTTTTCGGCTACGTCGACTCCGGTTACCTGCCAGCCCTGCTGGGCCAGGTAAATGGCGTTGCGGCCCTCGCCCATGTCGGCATCGAGGGCGGTGCCGGGCTTGAGGTTCTTCACGGTTTCGACCAGCAAGGCGTTGGGCTGCTCGTTGAGCACCCGGGCCCGCATCAGCGAATCGGTGAGCAGGTAGTTCCAGCGAACGCGGGTGCGCTCGGCTAGTTCGCGGTTGTAGGCGGCTTGCTGGACGGCGGTGGGGTGGGCGGGCAGCACCGGGTCGGGGCCGAGGCCGGGAATGGGCGGCAGGCTGCGCTTAGCGGGCGCGGCGCTGGCAGGCTGCTGGGCGCGGGCCGGGCCGGCACTCAGGAGCAGGGCTACAGCCAGCAATAGGTTTGCCGACAGGAGCTGGTGGAAGGAAATTAATTTCATAGCCCATTCAAAGCAAGTGTATTAGCATAAACGTACTCATTAAATAGCAAATAATATATATTAACTCCTTCAGTCTTTGCTCGCGCCATGTGCCGGCAGTCCGTAATTTTCGGGCATGAACAAGCTCTTTTTTGGCGCGCTGGCATTGCTCCCCCTCGCGGCATCCGCCCAAACCCCTCCCCCATCCACCGTGCTCACCCCCGAAAAGCTGTGGCAGCTGGGCCGGCTGGGCGAAATACAAGTATCGCCCGATGGCAAGACGGTGGCCTACACCGTGACCAAATACAACCTGGCCGAAAACAAGGGCAACACCGACATCTGGACCGTGCCCGTGGCCGGCGGGCAGCCCAGGAAAATCACCGACACGCCCGGCTCGGAAAACACCCTGAACTGGCGGCCCGACGGCAAGCTGACCTTCATTTCGGGCGAAAGCGGAACCGACCAGCTCTACGTGATGAGTGCCGACGGCACGGGCAAATCCAAGCTCAGCGACTTCCCCGACCAGGGCCTGAGCAACCTGAAATACGCGCCGAAAGCCAATTTCATCCTCTACACGCAGGATGTGAAGTCGAGCCCGACCACGCTCGATATGTTCCCGGACCTGCCCAAGGCCGACGTTAAAATCATCGACGACCTGAACTACCGGCATTGGAACGTGTGGGACGACCACCTCGCCAGCCACGTTTTCTTCCAGCCCATCAACGCCGATGGCAAGCCCGAAGGTTACGGCAAGGATGTGATGGCCGGCGAGAGATTCGACTCGCCGCTGATGCCTGACGGGGGCTCCGAGCAGCTGGCCTTTTCGCCCGATGGCTACCGCATTGCCTACACCAGCCGCAAGCTGACCGGCCGCGCCGAGGCCGAAAGCACGAATTCGGACATTTACCTCTACGACATTCACAACCAGCAAACCGTGAACCTGAGCGAGGGCCTGGGCGGCTACGACACCGAGCCCGCGTTCTCGCCCGATGGCAAGCAGGTGGCCTGGCTGAGCATGGCTACGCCCGGCTTCGAGAGTGACCGCAACGGCATTGTGATGTATGATTTCGCCAGCAAAAAGCGGGTGGATATCACCAAAGGCTCGGAGCTGAGCGCGGCCAACGTGCGCTGGAGCGCCGATGGCAAAACCATCTACTTCATGGCCGTAGTGACGGGCGCGGAGCAGCTATTTTCACTACCGAGCAAGGGCGGCAAAATTCGCCAGCTGACCACCGGCGCGCAGAACTACAACGCGTTTGAGCTGGTGGGCAAGGACCAGGCCGTGGCCAACCGTACCACGCTGAGTGCCTTCGCCGATGTGGTGCGGCTGGACTTGAAAACGGGCAAGGAAACGCCGCTTACCGCCATCAACCAGCAGGAGCTGGCCGGCATCAAATTCGGCAAGGTGGAGGACCGCCGCGTGACGACTACCGACGGCAAGCAGATGCAGGTGTACGTGATTTATCCGCCCGATTTCGACCCGGCCAAAAAGTACCCTACGCTGCTGTATTGCCAGGGCGGGCCGCAGTCGCCCATCACCCAGAGCCAGAGCTACCGCTGGAATTTCCAGCTGATGGCCGCCAATGGCTACATCATTGTGGCTCCTAACCGGCGTGGGCTGCCGGGCTTCGGACGGGAATGGAACGATGCCATTTCGGGCGACTGGGGCGGCCAGCCGATTAAGGATTACCTCTCGGCAATTGACAAAATATCGGAAGAGCCGTTTGTGGACAAGGACCGGCGCGGCTGCGTGGGGGCCAGCTACGGTGGCTACTCGGTATACTACCTGGCCGGCCACCACGAGGGCCGCTTCAAAACCTTCATCGCCCACGACGGTCTCTACAACCTTACCAGTTGGTACCCCAGCACCGAGGAAATGTTCTTCGCCAGGCACGACATGGGCGGCGCGCCCTGGGATGCCACGCCCAGCAAATCCTACCAGGAATTCAACCCCCAGCTGTTCGCCAAAAACTGGGACACGCCCATTCTGGTCATTCAGGGCGGCAAGGATTTCCGGGTGCCCGAGGGACAAGGCATGGAGGCTTTCGGTACGGCGCAGCTGCGCGGCATTCCGAGCCGGTTTCTGTACTTGCCCAACGAGGGGCATTGGGTGATGAAGCCGCAAAACTCGGTGCTCTGGCAGCGGGTGTTTTTTGAGTGGCTGGGCCGCACGCTGAAATCCGACGGCACGGCGGGCAAGTAGTAGCGCCCGGTCGTTTTCAGACAGCCCATTCGGCAGCCCGGATGGGCTATCTGGCTTTGGGGGTGGCCGGCGGAAACTGATTTTGGCGCAGGCGTGCATTTTATCTGGTTTCGCAAACCAGATAACCATCAGGGCGATGGCAGAGGCCCGGCCGCTAATGAGCGAATCTTCATCAGTGACCGGGCGAAAAAGCGGTACCTTACAGGAAAGTTATTTTTCTGAAAAACAATTATTTATACCCCGTTCCGTATACAGCGGCGATATGCCGGGGTTTTTAGCACGGCGACGGTTTTCCGCGGCTTTCAGGCCGGCCCGCATTATTATAAAAAAAGCCAAAACTTGCCTTATAGGCAGGTCCAATTATTCCCATGAAGGAAAGCGAAAAGCGTTACCGCCGGCTGATTGAAGCCAGCCAGGATTTACTGGTCACCGTTGACCTGAAAGGCAATATTATCGACACCAACGAGGCGGCAGTCAAGATTACGGGCGTGGACCGCGACTCGCTGATGGGCTCCAATTTCTTTGCCTACTTCACGGAGCCGGCCGTGGTGGAGCAGATGTACCGGCAGGTGCTGGCCACCGGGGCCGTCACCAACGTGGCCTGCACGCTGCGCCACGCCAATGGCACGCCCACGGAGGTGCTGTTCGACGGCACGGTGAACAAGGACGACCACGGACAGGTGCTGGGCGGCGTGCTGATAGCCCGCGAAGTAGCCGAGAAAAACTGGGCCACCGAGCTGGGCATTGCCAACAAGGAACTCGCTTTCCAGCACAACGAGAAGGAAAAGCGGGCCGATGAGTTGAGCATTGCCAACGAGGAATTGGCGTTTCAAAACGACGAGAAGGAAAAGCGGGCGGCCGAGCTGGTGATTGCCAACAAGGAACTCGCGTTTCAGAACGACGAAAAGGAAAAGCGCGCCCAGGAACTGGGGGTGGCCAACACCGAGCTGGCCTTCCAAAACGACGAGAAGGAGAAGCGCGCCGCCGAGCTTAGCATTGCGAACGAGGAGTTAGCTTTCCAAAACGATGAGAAAGAAAAGCGGGCGCAGGAGCTGAGCGTGGCCAACGAGGAGCTGGCGTTTCAGAACCACGAAAAGGAGAAGCGCGCCCAAGAGTTGAGCGTGGCCAACACGGAGTTGGCGTTCCAGAATGACGAGAAGGAGAAGCGCGCCCAGGAGTTGAGCGTGGCCAACACGGAGTTGGCGTTCCAGAATGACGAGAAGGAGAAGCGAGCGGCCGAGTTGGGCATTGCCAACATTGAGCTGGCCTTCCAGAATAACGAAAAGGAGAAGCGGGCGCAGGAGTTGGGTGTGGCCAACACCGAACTGGCGTTTCAGAATGATGAGAAGGAGAAACGCGCCCAGGAACTGAGCGTGGCCAATACCGAGTTGGCTTTTCAGAACGACGAGAAGGAAAAGCGGGCCCAGGAATTAAGCGTGGCCAATACTGAGCTGGCTTTTCAGAACGATGAGAAGGAGAAGCGGGCGCAGGAATTAAGCGTGGCCAATAAGGAGCTGGCGTTCCAGAACGACGAGAAAGAAAAGCGGGCGCAGGAGCTGAGCATTGCCAACACCGAATTGGCGTTCCAGAACGACGAGAAGGAGAAGCGCGCCGCCGAGCTGGGTATCGCCAACATCGAGCTGGCGTTCCAGAACGACGAGAAGGAAAAGCGGGCGGCCGAGCTGGTGATTGCCAATAAGGAATTGGCGTTTCAGAACGACGAGAAAGTGAAGCGGGCGGCCGAATTGCGCATTGCCAACTACGCCCGGAGCCTGATTGAAGCCAGCCGCGACCCGCTGGTGACCATCAGCCCCGAGGGGAAGATTACGGACATGAACATGGCCACGGTGTACATCACCGGCATCGAGCGCGAACAGCTGCTGGGGTCCGACTTCTTCACCTACTTCACCGAGCCGCAGATGGCGCGGGAGGTGTACCAAGAGGTGTTTGCCAAGGGCACCGTGGCCGACTCGCCGCTGACGTTGCGCCACAAGGACGGCAAGCTGACCGACGTGCTGTTCAATGGTTCCGTTTACAAAAACGACGAGGGGCATGTTTTGGGCGTGGTGATTGTGGCCCGCGACGTGACCGACCAGAAGCGCATCGCGACGGAGCTGACGGAGGCCAAAATTGCCGCCGAGCGCGCCACCGTGCTGGCCGAGGAAGCCCAGGCCAAAGCCGAAAGCGCCACCGAAATTGCCGAGGATGCCGTGAAGGCCAAGCAGCAGTTTCTGAGCAACATGAGCCACGAAATCCGCACGCCGATGAATGCCATCATCGGCTTCACGAAGGTGGTGCTGAAAACGGAGCTCACGGAAAAGCAGCGCGAGTACCTGACGGCCATCAAGCTGAGCGGCGACACGCTGATTGTGCTCATCAACGACATTCTGGACCTGGCCAAAGTGGATGCCGGCCGGATGACGTTCGAGCAGATTCCGTTCAAGCTTTCGGCTTCGGTGTCGGCCATGGTGCATTTGTTCGAGACCAAAATCCAGGAGAAAAACCTGGAATTGGTGATGGAATACGACGAGAAAATCCCGGAAGTGGTGGTGGGCGACCCCGTGCGCCTGCACCAGATTATCCTGAACCTGGTAAGCAACGCGGTGAAATTCACCAGCGAGGGCAGCATCACGGTGGGCGTGCGGATGCTGGTGCAGGACGCGGAAAAGGTCATCCTGGAGTTTGCCGTGACCGATACCGGCATCGGCATCGAGCAAGCCAAGCTGGGCACGGTGTTCGACAATTTCCAGCAGGCCACTAGCGGCACCAGCCGCTTGTACGGCGGCACGGGCCTGGGCCTGGCCATCGTGAAAAACCTGGTGGAGCCGCAGGGGGGCACCATCAGCGTGAAGAGCAAGGTGGGCAAGGGCTCCACGTTCAGCTTCATTCTGAGCTTCAATAAAACGCTGGAAAAGGCCGACGCGGAATCCAACATGACCGTGGAGCTGGAATCGGGTTTCAAGGACGTGAAAATCCTGGTGGTGGAAGACATTGCCCTCAACCAGCTGCTGATGAAGACGCTGCTGGAAGATTTCGGCTTCGAGATGGAAGTGGCCGGCAACGGCCGCATTGCCGTGGACATGCTGCGCACTACCCGCTACGACATTATCCTGATGGACTTGCAGATGCCCGAAATGAACGGCTTCGAAGCCACGGAATACATCCGTACCCAGCTCAAGCTGACCACGCCCATCATTGCCCTTACCGCCGACGTGACCACCGTGGACGTGGAGAAATGCAAGGCCGTGGGCATGAACGACTACATCTCGAAGCCCATCGACGACAAGCTGCTCTACAGCAAAATCATCAAGTACCTGAAAAGCTCGGGCTACAACAAGCTGGCCCTCCTCCCGGGCCAGACGGAAGCGGAAGCCGAGCCGCAGCCGCTGGCCACCTGCGTCAATTTCGACTACCTGCGCCGCATCACCAAGAGCGATGCCCGCATGGCCGAGATGATTTACTTGTACCTCCAGGAGATTCCGCCGCTGGTGCAAACCATGAAAAAGGCCATCGCGGAGAACGAGTGGTCCGCCCTGAAATCGGCCACGCACTCCATCATCCCCACCTTCGCCACGATGGGCATCAACCCCGAGTTCGAAGACAACGCCAAAGACCTGCAAGCGCTGGCCGGCATCCTCCTCGCCGATGAAATCGGGGCCGAAGCCACCGCTGACAACCTGGCCAAAATACACAGCCTGTTTGCCAAGATTGAAGCCGTGTGCGAGCTGGCCGCCGGGGAGCTGGAAGAGAAGCTCCAGCGGCTCTCGCAAACGCTGCACCCGGCCCGGATAAAGGGCTAGCCGGCATCGGCGTGCGCGGCGTGCGGACGCGGGCGGCCTACCTGGGCGGCAGCGTAAGCATTGAAGAGCTAGCGGTGGGCACACAGGTACGGGTGCGCCTGCCGGGTTGAATTGCTGTAGGGGCGAAGCATCGCTTCGCCCCTACCCCGCCAGCACCTCCGTCACCTTGCCAATATCGCCGCTCACCTTTTGCAGAAACGTCAGCTGCTCCAGCAGCAGCTTGTCGTCGGCGGCGGCTACGGATATGCCGGGCTCGGGCGCGGCCAGCTCCACGGCGGGCGGGGCGGCGGCGGGCGCGATGCGGGCCAGACTCTTGCTGAGGGCCGCCACGGCGCTGGTGAGGGCGCGGCGGCTATCGGGCGGGAAGGGCGGCACGGCGGGCGCGGCCTCGCGCAGGGTGCCGGTGAGGGCCGCGATGTTGGAGGAAAGAATGTGGTTCAGCACCACGAATTCGTGGGTTTCGGTGGGGCGGTGCTGCTTGCTTTTGGGCTCGGTGAGCATGCGCTGGAAAGCCGCCGCGAGATTGGCCCCGCTCACGTACACGTTTTTGCGCAGCAGGCGGTACTCGTTGGCCGTGAGGGGGCGGCCGGCGAGGCGGTCGGCCAGCTGGCGCAGGTAGGCCAGGTTGGCGCGCAGGGCGGCGGCCATGTAGTCGGTCAATTGCTCCGATTCCCAGCGCGGAAACAGGAAATAGCCGGCCGCGAAGGCAATGGCGCAGCCCATGAGCGTATCGGTAATGCGCTCCTGCGCCACCCCCAGGTAGCTCAGCCCCAGAAACCGGAACATGATGAGCAGGTACGCCGTCAGAAATACCACCGTGACCAGATACACGGTGCGCTGGAAGCTGTACGCAACCACCATAAACCCCACCAGAATGGCAAACCGGGCCTCAGGCCACGGCACCGCCCACAGCACCAGCCCGCCCAGCGCCCCACCCGCCAGCGTGCCGATGATGCGCTCGGTGTTGCGCTGCCGCGTGAGGCTGAACCCGGGCTTGAGCATGATGGTCACCGTCATCAGAATCCAGTAGTTGTGCTGGCCGTGCCACAGGGTTTCGGCCACGACGTAGGCCACCAAGCAGGCCACCGTCATGCGGACCGCGTGGCGGAACACGGCCGATTTTAGCGTAAGATTCTGGCCCAAAGCACGCAGCTCGATTTCCTGGCGGGCCACAAATTGGGTGTGCTCAGCGGCGCGGCTGGCGGCGGGCGCGGCAGCCGACAGGGCTTCATCAAAATAGCGCCGGATATTGCCCACCCGCCGGATGATATCGCGCAGGTTCACCAGTATTTTCTTCAACACCAAGGTATTGCCGCCGCCCGCTGCCGTGGCTTCCAGGGCGCTGATGCGGGCTTGCAGGCGGTCCCACTCGGCGGTGAGCACGGGGCCGGTGCCGGGGTGCGCGTGGTTGGTCTGGATGGCCACGCCGAGGTGGTCCAACTCCGTAGCAACGTGCCGGATGAGCCGGGCCACCTCGTCCAGAATGCCAGTGTGGCCGAAAGTTTCGCGCACGGCCGAGTAGTCGTAGTAGCCCACCGTGATGCGCTCGTACAAATCCACTGTTTCCACGAAGGTGAGCACCAGGCGGCGGCCGGTGCTGGTGGTTTCGTTCACAATCTGGCGGGTGCGGAAGATGAGGTCACGCACGGCCTCCTGCTTCTCGTTCACCACCACCTGCTGGGCCACCAGCTGGCGGTAGTCATCTTCCAGGGCGGTGGCGGGGTTGTAGAACTTGGCTTTGAGGTCCAGAAATCGCGCCAGGGCGTGAATGCACTCGCCCAGCGCCTGCTGGGCCGGGCGGTAGGGCCGCACCTGGTAGGCCAGCAGGGCCAGCCCCGCATACCAGAGGCCGCCCAGCAGCAGCAGGCCGGCATGAAACGGGGCATCGGCCAGCGCGGGCGGGTGGGCCAGCAGCAGCACCATGTTGAGCAGGGCGGCGGTGCCCACGGCCCCGGCCCGTGCGCCCCACACCAGCAGCATGGTCAGCCCGAAGCTCAGCACCCCGATTTCAAAAGCCAGCGTCCAGACGTTGAGGGCGGCCATGCTCGTGAGCAGGGCCGTGAGGCCCACCAGCACCAGGGCGGCCAGCATGCCGTTGCGGCGGTGCGCCAGGGGGCCAGGCGTGTCGGTCACGCTCACGCACACGGCCCCGGTCGAAATGCTCAGCCCCTCGGCAAAGTGCCCCCACTGCCCCAACAGCACCGCCGGCAGCAAAATGGACACCGTGACGCGCACCCCATCGGAGAAGTTCTGGCCGGAAAAAAAGTAGCGGAGGCGGCGCGTCTGGTAGTTCATGCAGCGAGGGCGGGTGATGCGACCAATAACGCGAAGAATGCCCAAATGGGTTAGCCAACTGTAGCGCGGACTCTGTAGTCCGCAGCTCCGAACGATGCCCGAACAGTCTTAACGGCGCGGAGTCGCGGACTACAGAGTCCGCGCTACAGCTGCTTCAGCGTCGGGCGTTGGTCCTCATCGTACGCCGTCGAATCGCCGTCGTCATACACGGCGCTCTCCAGGTCGTCGACGCAGGTTTCGAGCTCGGCCACTTCGTCTTCCTTCTCGGCCAGCTGCTGGCGCAGGCGGGCCAACTCGTGGGTTTGCTGCTGCTGCACGGCTTCGAGGCGGGCCAGGCGCTGCTGGTCGGCCTGGCAGGCGGGTAACGCGAGGGCCAATGCGAATAGCCACAAGCAGCCAATAAGGCGGGGGCAGATGGGCCTCTTGGTTTTCATACCCCCAAAACTACGCACGTCACGCACAGTCACTCCCGGCCAGTGGTCCGAATTATTGGCAACAAGGCGAAGCTGCTAATATCTGCCGGGTCGCCGTCAACATAGGCGAACACCTCCAAAAAATGCAGCAGGCCGCCCTTGATAAACAGCACGCTACCAGCCCCGTGCGAGAGTTCGGGCGCTTCGATATCATTGCCGTTACGAAAGCGAAACCCATCTTCCCGCACGATGACGAAAGGACTACCAACTGACACGACAAGCGTAGTAAAGAACCCGCACCCACTGTACTCCCGCTGCACCACCCGGCAGTCCCGTATCTGCTCGGTAAGGGCAGCATCCTGATAATAATCGACAATGCCCTGAAGCAGCGCTGCTTCTAATGGATTGGGTGTTTCGGCGGGGTCGTATTGAACGGAATTCTGGCGCAGGGCAACATTATTTTCAAACGGCCGCGCCCTCACCTAGTCCGATTCGCGCAAGCCGTACCAAATGTAAATGAAGCCGTGAGGCGCTACCGAATTTCTTCAGTTGCACCGCTGGCTTTGCGCCGCCGGTCGCCCGCATTTTAATACAGCACGTCGTTCACCGCCTCCACCTTGGGCGGCAGCGCGGTTTCTTCGAGCAGCTCGCGCAGGTCGATTTCGATGCTGCGGCAAATGGCGGACATTGGCACGTCGTAGATGTCGTTTTCGAAGGGGTTTTCGCTGGTGTGGCCCACCACTTCAATCACGTTGAACACCCACGACACGAGCACCGAAAACGGCACCATCAGCCAGACGTGGTACTGGCCCAGGGCCTGGCGGCTGTCGAATTCCTCCACCAAACCCAGTGGCAGAATGGCCGCGAACACCCACACAAATACGAAGCTGAAATAGGCAAATTGGCGCGGAAACGGCGTGTTCTTAATACGTTCGCAGCCGCCCTGCGCGTTCAGCAGGTCCTGAATGGTCTGCATCAGGGCCACTTGGCGGAACTCGGTGAGGAGGCCGCGCTTGTAGAGTTCGCGCAGCTCCACGCTTTGGCGGCGCAGCAGGTGGGTGGGCGGGTTGCTGAGGTTTTTGGCTTGCTCGGCCTCGGCCGGGGGCAGGAAGGGCGCTACTTCGGTGTCCCAGAGTTCGGCGGTCTGGCGGCGCAGATGCAGGCGCAGGGCGTTGCACCAGGCAATCTGGCGGTAGAGCAGCCGGCGGTGTAGCTCGGTGAGGAAGCGCGGGTCGGGGCCGACGCCATCGGGCACGGCCTGCACGAAATCGAAGGTGCGGATGGCCCACACCCGGCTCGTGTTCACGATGCTGCCCCACAGCTGCCGCCCCTCCCAGAACCGGTCGTAGGAGCCGTTGCTCTTGAAGCCGATGTAGAAGGCCACGGCCGTACCGAGCAGCGCCACGGGCTGCCACGGAATGTCGAGCACATGCACGTTGAGCGGCCCGTAGAGCAGGCAAATCAGCGTGTTGTAAACGAGAAAGATGAGCAGGCTGCGGCGCGTGAGCTGCCACACTACTCCGATGCGGAGGTTTTTGCGAACGTACATTAAGGGCAATAACCGCTAAAATTCCCAGCGTGTTACGCCCGAAGCATTAAATCCCCATTAATTCGGCAGCGCGGCCATGCACTTGAGCTCGATGGCGATAGGCGTGGGCAGGCAGTTTATTTCGAGGGTGGTGCGGCAGGGCTGGGCCGTAGCGAAGTACTCGGCGTAGAGGCGGTTGTAGGTGGGGAAGTCGTCCTTCATGTTGGTCAGAAACACGGTCACGTCCACCAAATCGTCCCACGCGGCCCCGGCTTCTTCCAGAATGTAGCGCACGTTCTGGAACACGGCGCGGCACTGGCTTTCAAAATCATAGCTCAGGATGTTGCCGTCGCCGTCCAGCTCCACGCCGGGAATGGCCTTCTGGCCGCGTTGGCGCGGCCCCACGCCGGACAGAAACAGCAGGTTGCCCACGCGGCGGGTGTAGGGGTAGGCGCCCACGGGCTCGGGGGCGCGGCTTTCGGTGCTCATGGCAATAACGGCGTCAGGGGGTACAGTATTTCGCTTCAAAGTACGTCATGGAGGAGGGAAGGCGAAACCAGACGGGGCGCGGGCTGCCGTTCTTTGCAAAGCGCGCCGGCACTATTTCGGCAGGCATAGCCTTTGCGCTTCACGCTGCTTTTTCATTTCTCCCTCCCCTTCCCCTGTTCTACGCATGAAATCTCCGATGCTCCTGCTGCTTGGCGGCCTTAGTTTCTTCAGTCTCACCACGCACGCGCAGAAGCGCAAGATGCCTCCCAAGCCCACGGCTAACACCGTGTACGACTCGGTGCAGCAGCCCGCCGTACCCCTGGGCGGCACCGAGCGCTACGCCCAGTTCCTGGCGTCGCACCAGAAATACCCCGCCGCCGCCATGCAAAAAGGCATTCAGGGCACCGTGAAGGTGAGCTTCGTGGTGGAGAAAACCGGCACCGTGAACGAGGTGAAGGTCGAAACGCCCGTGGCCCCCGAACTCGATGCCGAAGCCATCCGCCTCATCAAAAGTGGCCCGCAGTGGACCCCCGCCAAGCACCGCAACCAAGTGGTGCGCCAGCGTGTGGTGGTGCCGGTGTCGTTCGTAATGTCGCCGGGCAGCACCGTCACAGTGGGCGGGCCGGCCAAGGAGCGCGCCATCACCACCTCCGCCGCCGACATCGCCGCCTCGGCCAACCCCGACCGCCCCGCCATAGTGGCCCCCGACCGCCCCACCCAGCCCGTGGGCGGCAACCAGGCTTTTTTCGATTGGATTGAGAAAAACCAGCAGTACCCCGCCCTTGCCCGTCAGCGTAAGATTGAGGGCAAGGTCATGGTCGAATTCCTGGTGCAACAGGATGGCAGCTTGACCGATGCCCGCGTCATCAAGAAGATGGGCTCGGGGCTGGATGAGGAGGCGCTGCGCCTCATTAAGGCCGCCCCGAAATGGGAGCCGGCCATGTTTCAGGGCAAGCCGATGAAGCAAAAGATGGTGTTGCCGGTTCTGTTCCAGCTGTAAGTTCAGTTGAACGATAAACTCCCCTCCTTTTTTAAGGAGGGGATGTTCGAGCTAATGGCTCGGACGGGGGTGGTGCAGCCGTTGAACGACGTATGAGCGCCCCGGCCGCCCATCGTTCACACGTCGTTCAACGACTGCACCACCCCAGTGTCCGCTTCGCGGCCACGTCCCCTCCTTAAAAGAGGAGTGGAGTTTTTTCGCCTTGCCCCTCCCCCGCCCATGCTCTCCGCCTGCTCCTTATCTGCATCCAAGTTGCCTGCTGTCATCGCCCCGCCCGCTCAAATATGGCCCTACCAGGTGCGCTACCGCGAGGGTGCCCAGGCCCTGGCCCAGGACTTGTTCGATGCCCTCGATGACGACCTCAAACCCTTCGTACTGCTGCTGGCCCTGCCCGCCGATGACAGCCTGCCCGCCCGCTGCCTCGAACCCATCGACACCGGCTTGCCGCCCGAAGCGTTTTCCGACGTGGTGGCGCGGGGCCGCGTGCGCCAGCTCACCACGCCCTGGCCCTTCCCCGACCGCGACGACGTGACGGCCGCCGCCATCCGGCGCAAGCACCAGGGCATCGGCATCCGGGACGCGGTGCAGGAAACCCTCAATGCCCTTGACGGGCAGGGCCACTACCAGCACTTTGCCGGCTGGCCGGTGGAAATAAACGGCTATTTCGTGACCACGGTACTGCGCCTGCTACGCAAGCCGTTGCGGGCCTATCCGTCGTTGCAGCCCGCCCGCTACTACACCGATGGCAAGCCGCTGGCCCCGTCGCTGCTGCTGGCGGCCATGTACCGCTTCAACGAGGAAGGCGTGAAAGCCCTGAGCGAGCCCGAGCCGGGGGCCAGCATCTTCGTGCGGCCCCGCGAGAGCGAGGAGCTGCTGCGCGCCGCCGGCAAAACCTTCCTCGACACGCCCGCCCAAGCCCTGGGTCTCGACCCGGCCACCACCAAGCTGTTTGCCACCTGCAACACCATCAGCAGCCTGCGCTACGAGGGAGCCGAGGGCGTGGGCAAGCTGCTGCTGGCCCGGCGCGGCCACCCCAACATCGAGGAAGTATTCGCCCTCACCTGCCCCACCGAGCTCACCGACTACCGCGCCGTACGCAAGCTACTGGAGATGGCCACGCCCGACGTGCATCTGCTAGCCGACGGCGAAAACGTGTACGCCCTGGGCAAGCAAGTGGGCCATTACGATGCCGTGCGCGAGGATTTATTCGTCATCAGCTTCGTGACGCACTATGCCTGGGAGTTGCAGCACGCCGGCCAGGTTCTCATGCGTTCGCACTATGGCCTGCCCGGCCTGCCGCGCACGCGCCTCAGCCGCACGGCCTTCCGCAAGTCGCTCAAGCGCACCTTCGCCCTCACCGACTCAATCAAAGTGGAACGCCTCTGGGACGTGGTGCTCGAAGCAAGCCGCCAGAAGCACGGCACGCTCCTCGTCATTACTACCGAGGCCCTGGCCGAAGCCGACCGCCTCAAGCTGCAATGCACCCTCATCGAGCCCGTGCCGCTCACGCCGCTCATCACGCGCCTCGTCACCAGCATCGACGGGGCCGTGCTGCTCGACCCCGAGGGCTACTGCTACTCCATCGGGGTCATTCTGGACGGCCGTGCCTCCGGCCGGGGCGACGGCGCCCGCGGGGCCCGCTACAACTCGGCCCTGCGCTACATCGAAAGCTCCGATTATCCCTGCATCGCCATCGTGGTGAGCGAGGACGGCATGGTGGACGTGATTTCGTCGGTGCGGGAGTAAAGCGCCGTTGGTCATTTAAACTGACCGACCCGCGAACTTCTTTTGCAGTTCCTGGCTTAAATTCGAGTCATTAATTCCTTTCGCATGACTGCCGACGACCGCCTCAACCAACTCGAACCCATAATTGCCGAAGCAATCACGATTCTGGACCGCCACACCAATCAGCTTAAACAGTTGACGGTTGCCACGGGTCAAATAATAACTGCCGTTACGCAGCAGGGAGAATCCATCAGTTTTCTACTGCGTGAGCAACTGAAAATGAAAGGCGACATCGTGGAAATGAAAGGCGACATCGTGGAAATGAAGGGTAGCATTGATGGCATAAAAGGGCAGCAGGATGGCATGAACGGCAAACTGGACCAGATACTCCAACTGCTCCAGAAGTCTGGCCAATAGCCGCCGACCTTACTTCTTCGCCCGAAACGACCAGGTCAGCTTGAATACCGCTACCACATCGCCGGCCTCGTCCACGCCGGTGCTGGTGCAGACCACGGTGCGGCCTTCGCCGGTGGCGCGGCTCTCGGCCACGGCTTGGGCGATGAGCGGGCCATCGGGGCAGGTGAAGGCGATGAGGCCCACGGCTTTCTTCGTGAAGTCACCCTGAATGCTCGTCACCAGCATCGAAACCGGCCCGCCTGCCTGCACCTGCATCATGCCCTGAATGCCGCTGGCGAATTCCCCGGCCATAGCCAGGCAGGCGAAATACAGGCTCCGAAACGGGTTCTGGGTAAGGAATTTGTAGCGAATGGTGACCGTGGCCGCCTCCGGCGTGAGCTGCGTGAGGCGCAGGCCCGCCAGCCACGCCATGGGCAGCTTGCGCATCATGAAGAGCCGCAACTTCAGCGGGTTCAGGACCTGGCGGCGGAAGGCGGCAGCTTGCGGGGTATCGGTGGCAGTGGTCATAAGGCGAAGGTACGTTTGAGCGCGCGGCCGGCGAAAAGCCGGCAGCCGGCCCACTCAGCCGGCTCTTCTATTGCTTGCGCGCTTTACTCTTTTCATCGGCCGCGCTCGGTGCGGGGCCGGGAGCCGGACGCACCACCAGTTCCTGATAGCCAAAGGTGTCGTCCTTCTCGCGCCGGAACTCCAGCTGCGGCAGCTCGCCCAGCACGATTTCAGCCGTGGTGTACACCCGGCAGCCATCCAGCAAGTGCCCGCCGATGGTGCGGCCCGTACTGTCCGAAACGGCCAGATGCAGGTGCGAGTCGTTGGTGGAAAGCGTCCCGACCAGCGATACAATCTCGAAATGCCCTTTGTAAACCGTGGGTCCTTCCTGATTGGCCAGCCGTAGCGTGGCCACTGTGAGGCTGCCCACGCAGGTAATCATGGTGCCGGCCAGGAGGTGGTTTTGCTGCGCGAAGGCCGTGAGCTGCTGGCGCAGGTCGTCGCCGGGGCGCAGGCGCAGAGCGTAGGTTTTCAGGGCGGAGTGTTGGGCGGCGGGCACGGGGGCCGGGGTTTGGGCCAGCGCGGAAGTGGCCAGCAGGGAGAGGAGCATGAATCGAAGCACGCGACCAAGATACTGTATCGTGAACTCTGCGAGTCCGCGCGTTGGAACGGCTTACACGCGGACTCGCAGAGTCCACGATACATACTACTTGCTGAACCGCACCGTACCGTAGCGCACTTTGATGTTCACGTTGCCGGCTCCCCGCGCCGGGGCGGCGGCCCCGAAAGTACCCAGCACGTCGCTGGTTTGCGGGCCGTTTTCCTGCGAGAGCACCCGCACCAGGTTTTTATCGACCAGTAGCTGGCCTTGCTCGGTACTTACGTCGAAGCGGAAGGCCGGGGCCTCGGCAAAGCCCAGCCGGATGGTACTAAAACCGCCGTCGAGGTTCACCTGGCGGAAATTGGCCCCCATGTCGCGCACCACAAAATCGGGGCAGTAGCGCAGGGCCATGTCGAGGGCTTCGTCCAGTTTGTCGATGGTGAAGCGCGAGTAGCCTGATGAGCCGCGCAGGTTGCGCACCGTGCCCAGGGCCACGTCGCCGTACTTGCTATGCACGGTCAGGTCCTGCACGGTACCAATGTCCACGTCGGAATAGTTGTTGCGTAGGTCCACCGTCGTGCCCGTGTCGAGGCGCAGCTGGGCGTAGCTGGCGTCGATGCTGGCGCGGCCGGCGAAGGCAATGCGGCAGTCGCCGTTGCCGATGCGGATGAGGTTGCGCGGGCCTTCGAGGCGGGCGGTGCGCAGGGTGCCGTATTCCACGGCCAGCTCGGTGGGGCCGCTCACATCGCCAGCCAGGGTCACTTCGCCAAAGCTGTTGTAGATTTTCAGGGCCGTGGTGCGGGGCAGCCACACGGTGTAGTTCACCTCGTAGCGGCAGCCGCCGGCCCGGCCGCGCAATGCGGGGCCAAACTGCGTGCTCACGGCCACGCCCCCGGTTTTGGCGTCGTAGTCGAGCCACTGCACGCCCAATGCGTCAAGAATCTGGCGGGCACCAGCGTCACTTTCCGAGCGTGCCACCAATTCGGCATCCACCTTGATTTCCTTCTTATTCCAAGTATTGATTTGCACCCGGCCGTAGCGCGTATCGAGCGAAAACGGGCGCCCATTTTTCGCCACCGCGTAGCTGCGCAGCAGGTGGCGGCGCTGCTCCACTTGCAGGCTGGCGCTGCCCTGGCCGTCGGTTTGGTCCACCAACGGGTTCTGCTGGGGTTGGGGCTGGGGCTGCTGCTCAGGTTCCGGCTCCAGGCCAAACAGGGCGGCTTCGGCCCGGCGGGCTTCGGGGGTGATAATGTTGATGGCCACGCCGTGGCCCACGATAACCCAGCGGTTCGGGCGGTCCTGCGCCTGCGCACTACGCGGGCTCAACAGGCCCAGCAGCCCGCCGCACAGCGCCAACACCCGGCTTACCCGGAAAACCAGGGGCTGGTTCATTCGGCCTGGCGCCGGCTATCGGCCAGCACGTAAGAACTGTTGTTGGGGGCCGCCTGGGCCGTGTTGCCCAGGTTCAGCTGGCGGTCCAGAATGTCGAGGCGGATTTGCAGGTTGCGGTTCATGGCCGTGAGCACGGCGTCGGGCTGCGGGTGGTGCAGCAGCTGCTGTTTCAGTTCGCGGTAGCTGGAATCGAGCGACACCAACTCGTGCTGCCAGTCGGCGTTCATGGCGGCCATGCCGGGGCCGCTGAGCTGGCTCAGTTCGGTTTGGCGGCGGGCCAGTTGGTTGGTGTAGTAGGCTTCCATGCCGCGCACGGCGCGCACCAGCTGGCTGTCGGCCCCGGTGGTGTGCTCAGCGGCGGTGAGGGACAGCGGGTTGCCACCCTGGTACAAGGCCGCGTCGGTGTCGGTGGCGGGGCTGCTGAGCGTGGCGGCGGGCGCAACCGCCACGGCCGTTTCGGGCGCGGCGCGGTTGGCTTTCCAGGCTTCGCTGGCCCCGGCGGCGAACACGAGCAGGGCCAAAGCTGCCGCTACGCCGTAGCGCTGAAACCAGCTGGCGCGAGTTGCGGGCTGGGCCACCGGCGCAACTGCAGCCACCGGCGCAGCAAAAGGCATTTCCGAAACTTCGGCCAGGCGCATGGCCGGCGTTTGGGGCGCGGCGGCATTGAGCTGTTCCTCCAACGCGGCCCAAAGGTCGGGGCGCGGCTCGTGGGTGTCGAAATCGGCACGGTGCCGCTCGACGAAGGTTTCAAGGGAATTATTTTTCTTGGTATCCATGAATGAGTAGCAGACGCACGGTTCGTCCAGGTTCAGGGCGGGCCACGGGGCTATACGAAAACCGCGGCCGGGCGAAAAAGGATGAAGGGTAGTTGAGGGGTTAAATGACTAGTGATAACAGATAAAAAAACTTAGCTAAGGCCACGCTGGGCGGCTAATTCGCGCAGCCGAACCCGCGCCCGGCTGTACTGCGATTTGGAAGTAGATTCGGAAATACCCAGGATGCCGGCGATTTCGAGGTGGTCGTAGCCTTCCAATAAGTACAGGCTGAGCACCACGCGGTAGCCGTCGGGCAGCTCCTGAATGCAGCGGCGCAGCACGTCGGCACGGTAGTGCATGTCGGCTTCGTCTTCGGGCGAGTGGGCGGCGGCTTCGGCGGGCTCGTCGTGGTGCTGCTCGCCCAGCGGCACCAGCGCCAGCCGCCGCTGTCGCAGGCAGTTGATACTTTTGTTCACCACAATCCGCTTCAGCCAAGCCCCGAACGACGAGTCGCCCTTGTAGCCGCTCAGCTCCCGAAAAGCGCTCAGGAATGATTCCTGGAGCACATCTTCAGCCTCGGCATAGTCGCCGGTGATGCGCAGAGCTGCGTTGAACATGGCCTTGGAGTAGCGCCGGTAAATCTCGGCCTGGGCCTGGCGGTCGTTGAGGCGGCAGCGCTCCACCAACGGGGCGTTGATGTCGACGTAGGCGGAGTGGGCTAGGGCTTCCATGCAGAAAACGAGGTATTAGAAGTGCTTAAGCAACCCATAGACCAAGCGCAGGGTTCAGGGGTTGCACGGCAAATTACGCGGCGAAAGCACGGCCGCCAAACCTTTGGCGAAGTGAGCAGTTTCAATCTGCGCGAAACAAAATTTTGGCATTTCGCATTTTCGTCCTTTACATTTGTCCCAGCAACCCTCGTTTGGGGCGCTACCCATTTTTATACAGAGGCGCGGAGAGACAGGCTCGACGAAACGCCGGCAACCCCCACCCGTTGGAACGGTGCCAAGTCCTGAAATATAAAAAACTGCCGTGAGCACATTCCGCAACCACCGCCCGCAACCCGTCCCCTTCGCCGCCCCGCGCCGAATGTGCTGTTGCATGGGCTGTCCCCTGGCCGTTATGCTGGGGGCGATTGCTGGTTGTTGAGCTAGGGCTTTTCTTCCGGCGGCTGCTGCGGCGGCCACCCCGCTATCCCTTTTGTGGTGATTGATGCACTGCGCGACGCGTAGCGGGTTTTTACAGCCTTCGCGGCTCATTTTGGTTTTTTCTACGGAGAAAAACTCCCCGTTCCATCATGGCATTACCCCTTGAGAGCCAGGTCGCTGACCTGCGTCGCTACCTGCCCGAGTGCTCGGTGCCGGAAACCCTGGCCCTGCTGGCCGACCACTTCGCCGGCCGCGTCTCGTTTTCCACCTCCTTCGGCCTGGAAGACCAGATTATCACCCACTTCATCTTCGAAAACGACCTACCCATCCGGGTTTTCACCCTCGATACGGGCCGCAATTTCCAGGAGACTTACTCGACCTGGAACAAGACCCTGCTGCGCTACGGCAAGACCATCGAAGTCTTCGCGCCGCAAACTGCCGCGCTCGAAGAATTGGTCGCTCAAAAAGGCCCCAACAGCTTTTACGAGAGCATTGCGAACCGGAAGGAGTGCTGCAATATCCGTAAGGTGGAGCCGCTGAGCCGCGCTCTGGCCGGCCAGCAGGTATGGGTGACGGGCATCCGCGCCGAGCAGTCGGCGAACCGCCAGACCATGCACCCCGCCGAGTGGGACGCCGGCCACGGGCTCATCAAAGTACACCCGCTCTTCGACTGGACCTGGACCGAGTGCGAAGCCTTCGCGCAGGCCCACGGCATCCCGGTTAACCCGCTGCACAACAAAGGCTTCGTGAGCATTGGCTGCGCGCCCTGCACCCGGGCCATTGCGCCGGGCGAGGACTTCCGCGCCGGCCGCTGGTGGTGGGAAGATGCCGTCGCCAAGGAGTGCGGCCTGCACGCCACCGCCGCCCACCAGGGCCTCGACCCGGTGGTGGAGCGAATGCCGGGCTAGGCCCGAATTCCTGCGCTAGCGGCCGGGCCGCTGGCGCTACTTTCTTCCCCAAAGGCACCCCTCGCGGGCCTTATCCCACCCTCCTTCTTCCGGTTTTTCAATTTCGCCCGATTTTTCGGGCCTCGGCTTCCTATGTCATTATCAAACCCTGTTTATCTCGATTACCTCGACCGTTTAGAGGCCGAAGCCATTCACATTCTGCGCGAAGTGGCCGGTCAGTTCGAGCGGCCCGCGCTGCTGTTCTCGGGCGGCAAAGACTCGATTGCCCTCACGCGACTGGCCGAAAAGGCCTTTCGGCCGGGCCGGTTTCCGTTTCCGCTGGTGCATATCGATACCGGCCACAACTTCGAGGAAATCATCAATTACCGCGACGAGCTGGCCGCTACTTTGGGCGAAAAGCTGATTGTGCGCCGGGTGGAGGACACCATCCGGGAGCGCGGCCTGCACGAGCCGGGCGGCAAGTACCCCAGCCGCAACCCCCTGCAAACCTACACCTTGCTCGATGTGATTGAGGAATTTGAGTTCGATGCCTGCATTGGCGGGGCGCGGCGCGACGAGGAAAAGGCCCGGGCCAAGGAGCGCATCTTCTCGGTTCGCGACGACTTTGGCCAGTGGGACCCCAAGCGCCAGCGCCCGGAGCTGTGGAACATTTACAACGGCCGCATCCAGAAGGGCGAAAACGTGCGTGTGTTCCCCATCTCGAACTGGACCGAACTGGACGTGTGGAACTACATCCAGCGCGAAAACATCAAGCTGCCAGAGATTTACTTCGCCCACGAACGCCAGTGCGTGGTGCTGCCCAGCGGCCAGTTCCTGGGCTTCAGCGAGCACCTGAACCTGGACGAAACCGACGAAATCGTGAACCGCCGCGTGCGCTTCCGCACCGTGGGCGACTCGACCTGCACGGCCGCCGTGGAAAGCGATGCTGCCTCCGTCGACGACATTATTCAGGACCTGCTGCTGGCCAAAGTGAGCGAGCGCGGCGCGACCCGGCTCGATGACAACCTCTCCGAAACGGGGATGGAGGACCGCAAGCGGAACGGGTATTTCTAGGCAAATAATCCCGGCTGGCCGTCATGCTGAGCGTAGTCTAAGCATCTCTACCGCAACACTAAATCAATCGAAATAAAGGAATAACTGCTGCACGCGAGATGCTTCGGCTACGCTCAGCATGACGTTCTGAAAACAATCATTACCCCATTACAAAAAATGGACCTTCTCCGATTTATTACTTGCGGCAGCGTCGACGATGGTAAAAGTACGCTCATCGGCCGCTTGCTGTACGACAGCGACTCCGTATCCCTCGACGTGCTGGCCACCTTGGAAAAGCGCCGTGCCAGCACCGGCGGCGACGTCGATTTGGCGCTGCTCACCGATGGCCTCAAGGCCGAGCGCGAGCAGGGCATCACCATTGATGTGGCGCATAAATACTTCACCACGCCGCGCCGCAAGTTCATCATTACCGACGCGCCGGGCCACGTCCAATACACCCGCAACATGGTAACCGGCGCGAGCAATGCCGACCTGGCCATTGTGCTTGTGGATGCGCGCCAGGGCGTGATTGAGCAGACTCGGCGGCATACGCTACTGGCCTCGCTGCTGGGCATTCAGCACTTCGTGCTGGCCGTGAACAAGATGGATTTGGTGGGCCACGAGGAAGTGATTTTCCAGAAAATTGTGGCCGATTACCAGGTTATTGCCGCGCAGCTGAAACTACCCAGCGTGGTTGCCATTCCGCTGAGCGCGCTCAATGGCGACAACGTGGTGCGCCGCTCCGATTTCCTGCCTTGGTACCACGGCCCCAGCCTGCTGGAACATCTGGAAAGCGTGCCCGCTGCCATTGATGTTAACCCAAATGAGCCACGCTTCCAGGTGCAGTATGTGATTCGGCCCCAAACCGAAGAGCTGCCCGACTACCGGGGCTACGCTGGCCGGATTCAGAGCGGCACCTACCGGCCCGGCGACCGGGTCCGCATCTGGCCCTCGGGGCTGGAAACGGTGATTGAGGCCATTGAGGTGAACCAGCGGGAAGTGGCCACGGCCAGTGCCCCGCAGGGAGTAGTGCTGCGCCTGCGCGACGATGTGGACGTGAGCCGGGGCGCGACCATTGTGCCCACCAGCGCCCACCCGGCCGTGGTGCGCGAACTGGAAGCCACCCTCTGCTGGATGGATGAGCGGCCCCTGCGCGCCGGCCGCAAGCTGCTGGTGCAGCACCACGCGGCCACGGTGAAGGCGGTCGTGACCACCATCCTGCAAAAGACCAACATCGAAACCTTCGAGAGCCAGGGCACCGACGAGGCCCGGCTCAACGACATCGTGCGGGTGCGCCTGAAAACTGCCCTCTCGCTGGTGGTAGACGAGTACCGCCAGAACCGCGTGACCGGAGCCTTCATCCTAGTGGATGAGCAAACCGGGGCCACGCTCGCCGCCGGCCTCATCGCCGCCACCGACCCGGAATATTTCACCGAGGAAGTGCCCGCCGAAGCGGTGTTTTCCATCTAGTATTTGACCTGTAATATGGCTGATTCCCCTCTTTTCATCCCCCGCCTGACCGTGGTGGGCGCGGGCCCCGGCGACCCGGACCTGCTGACGCTGAAAGGTGCGAAAGCCCTGGCCGCGGCCGATGTCGTGCTGTACGACGCGCTGGCCAATGATGCCCTGTTGGCGCACGTCCGGCCCGGCGTGCCGCTAATTTTTGTGGGCAAACGCAGTGGTTTCAAAGCCTACACGCAGGAAGGCATCAATGAACTGATTGTGCAGCAGGCCTACCGTTATGGCCATGTGGTGCGCCTGAAGGGCGGCGACCCGTTCGTGTTCGGCCGGGGGCGCGAGGAAATGCTGCATGCCGAAGCCCACGGGCTGGCCACGGACTACGTGCCGGGCATCAGCAGCGCGGTGGCAGCGGCGGGCAGCATGGGCATTCCGGCCACGCACCGGGGCCTGAGCGAAGGCTTCCGGGTGCTCACGGCCACCACGGCCGACGAGCGGCTCTCGACCGCCCTCCTCGAAGCGGCTCAGACGCCCGGCGTTACCACGATTATCCTGATGGGCATGAGCCGGCTGGCGGAAATCGCGGCGCTATTTGCCCGCTACGGCGGGGCCGGGGTACCGGCCGCCGTCATCCAGAATGGCACGCTGCCCAGCGCCCGCGTGGTGACCGGCACGGTGGCCGATATCGCCGGGCGCGCCAGCAGTGCGGGCCTGGGTGCGCCGGCCGTGATAGTGCTGGGCGAAGTGGTGCGGCTGATGAAGCAGCCCGCAACGGTGGCAGCAGCAGAGGTGGCAGTTGAGCTGCTACCGGAGCTGCTGGCTTACGCGAAAGTGGCTTAGCAATCAATTTGAGCCGATTACCTCCCTCCTACCTGCATTCCGACTCGATTATGCCAACGCTCCCCATCCTCTCGCCCGCGCTCGATGAAGCGCAGCTCCAGCAGCTCACCGCCAACCTGTCGGCCAACCAGCTGCTGTGGCTGAGTGGCTACTTCTACGGCCAGGCCACCGGTGGCACGCAAGCCGTGGCAGCTCCGGCGGTGGCTTCGCCAGCCGCTGCTCCCGACGCTCAGAAGCTGACGATTCTCTACGGCTCGCACACCGGCAATGGCAAGAAAATCGCGCAGCAGGCAGCCGAGTCGGCCCGGCAGCGCGGCCTTGCGCCCGAGGTGCGCGACATGAACGACTACCCCACGCGGCAGCTAGCGCAGGAGCAGAATCTGCTCATCGTCGTGAGTACGCACGGCGAGGGCGAGCCGCCCATCGCGGCCGAGGAGCTGCACCAGTTCCTCAGCGGCAGCCGGGCACCGAAGCTGCCGAAGCTGCGTTTCGCCGTGCTGGCGCTGGGCGATACGAGCTACCTGCACTTCTGCCAGACCGGCAAGGAGTTCGACCAGCGCCTGGCTGACCTGGGCGGCACCCGTCTGCTCGACCGCGTGGATGCGGACGTGGACTATCAAAGCGCCGCCAGCCAGTGGATTGAAGCGGCTTTGGAGAAAATAGCCGGCACTGCTGGCAGCAACCCCGAAACTCCAGTTGCAGCCGGAGCATCGGTAGCAGCCGTTTCACCCCAGCCAACCGAAGCAACCGCCACCACTTTCACCCGCGAAAACCCCTGGCCGGCGCGGGTGCTGGAAAGCATCCAGCTGAACGGGCGCGGCTCGCATAAGGAAACGTACCACCTGGAGCTGGATTTGGCCGGCTCGGGCCTGCGCTTTGCGCCGGGCGATGCGCTGGCCGTGCGCCCCCGCAACCACGACCCGCTGGTGGAGGAAGTGCTCCGCGCCGCCCGGCTTTCCGACTCGGCCCCGGTGCAATTGGGGGCCGAAAGCCTGCCGCTGGCCGCCGCTCTGGCCAACCGGCGCGAGCTCACGGTGCTCACCCGCGACGTGCTGGAACGCTACGCCGCCCTGGCCCCGCACGCCGAACTGCACGGCCTGCTGGCCGACACCGCGCGCCTCCAGCCCTACCTCTACGGCCGCGACGTGGCCGATTTGCTCACCGATTTCCCCACCGACCAGCTCACGGCCCAACTGCTGGCCGACACGCTGCGCCCGCTGCCCAGCCGCGCCTATTCCATCGCCAGCAGCCTGCTGGCCCACCCCGACGAAGTACACCTGACTGTGGGCGCGGTGCGCTACGAGGCCCACGGCCGCCGCAAGCAGGGCGTGTGCTCGTCCTTCCTGGCCGACCGCGTGGCGGTGGGCGACGAGGTGCGCGTGTTCGTGGAGCACAACGAGTATTTCAAGCTGCCCCAAAACCCGGCCACCGACATCATCATGGTGGGGGCGGGCACGGGCATCGCGCCATTCCGCGCCTTCGTGCATGAGCGGGTGGAGCTGGGCGCTACCGGCCGCAGCTGGCTGCTGTTCGGCAACCCGCACTTCACCACCGATTTCCTGTATCAGGCCGAGTGGCAGCAGCAGCTTAAAAAAGGGGGGCTTTCGAAGCTCGACGTGGCTTTCTCCCGCGACCAGGCCGAGAAAATCTACGTGCAGGACCGGCTGCTGGAGAACAGCTGCGACGTGTTCGGCTGGCTCGAAAACGGCGCGCAGCTCTACGTGTGCGGCGACAAAAACCGCCTGGGCGGGGCCGTGCTGGCGGCGCTGGTGCAGGTGGTGCAGCGGGAAGCCGGCCTCTCGGCCGAGGACGCGGCGGCCTACGTGAAAAACCTGCGCAAGCAGCGCCGCTACCTGGAGGACGTGTACTAGCCATTTGCCCCCAAGCCTACCACCGCCGATGAAATACCTGCTCCTCCCGTTGCTGCTGCTCCCCTGCCTTGCCCCGGCCCAGACGGTGCGCCAGCCGGGCTATTGGGGCCGGCTGTACCTGCGCACGCACTTCGGCCCGCGCCTGACGCTGCACAGCGAAGTCGACGAACGGCGCTTTGCCTGGCCCGGCGGGCAGTGGCAGCTCATCACTCACCAGCACCTGCACTACCGCTTTTCGCCGACCTGGGATGCCGCGCTGGGCAGCACGTTTTCGTGGCAGCCGCAAAAGGGCATCAGCGTGCCCGAACGGCGGGTTTTCGAGGAAATCACGGCGACCCTGCCCCTGCCCGGCCCCCTGCGCCTCATGCCCCGCCTGCGGGTAGAGCAGCGCTGGCTGGGCCAGCTGGCCGGCCCCGAGCTGGCCGAAACCTGGCAGTACCGCCTCCGCTACCGGGGCCGCCTGCAACTGGACTACCAACTGAACAATGCCTGGAAATTCCGCACCTCCAATGAGCTGATGCTCAACTCCAACAGCTTCGACCAGAACCGCCTCTACGCCGGGGCCGAGCGGCAGTTGGGGGCCGGTTTCGCGGCCGAGCTGGGCTACCTCTTCATCTGGCAGCAGCGCCCGGCCAACGCCGGCTACTACGCCCGCGACGTGCTGCGCCTCACGCTATTCAAGGATTTTAACCGGCCCACTGCCCGCCCGAACTAACGTTTTTCATCCCAGTTTCCCCCAACGCCGCGCCGCCTTGGCTCTCCCCTCCTTTTCGGAGAGGGGCCGGGGATGCCCCCCCCACCAGAACAATGTCCAAAGCCCCCAACCTCTCCGAAGTCGAGCACGTCAAAAACGCCAGTCGCCACCTGCGCGGCACCATCGTCGCGAGCCTGCGCAACCGCCTCACCGGCGCGCTGAACCCCGACGATACCCACCTCATCAAGTTCCACGGCTCGTACCAGCAGACCGACCGCGACCGCGATTCCGAGCGCAAGCGCCAGAAGCTGGAGCCGCTGTTTTCCTTCATGATTCGGGTGCGGGTGCCGGGCGGCGTGGCCTCATCCGCCCAGTGGCAGCGCATGGATGCCCTGGCCGATGCCTACGGCAATGGCACGCTCAAGCTCACCACCCGCCAGACCTTCCAGCTGCACGGCGTGCTGAAACGTGACCTGCGCCCCACCATCCAAGGCTTCAACGACTCCTTGCTGGACAGCATCGCCGGCTGCGGCGACGTGAACCGCAACGTGATGTGCAACGTGAACCCGCACGAGTCGCCGGTGCATGGCGAAGTACAGGCCCTGGCCGCCGAAATAAGCGCCCACCTCACGCCCCGCACCACGGCCTACCACGAAATCTGGCTCGATGGTGAGCTGCAAAACACCACCGAAGCCACTGACGACGCCGAGCCGATTTACGGCCAAACCTACCTGCCGCGCAAGTTCAAAATTGCCCTGGCGCTGCCGCCCTACAACGATTCCGACATTTTCTCGAATGACATCGGCCTCATCGCCATCGAGGAAAACGGGGTGCTGCTGGGCTTCAACGTGGCCGTGGGCGGCGGCCTGGGCATGACCTTCAATCAGCCCGAAACCTACCCGCGCCTGGCCGACCTCATCGGCTTCGTGCCCACCGAAAACGTGGTGGACGTGTGCGAGAAAATCGTGACCATCCAGCGCGACTGGGGCAACCGCGAAAACCGCAAGCTCTCCCGCCTCAAGTATACCATCGACCGCGTGGGCCTGTCCGCCTTCGTGGCCGAGCTGCACCAGCGCCTGGGCTACACGCTGGCCGAAACCCGCCCCTACCAGTTCCACAGCTCCAGCGACGCCTTCGGCTGGACCGGCAATGCCGACGGCCCTTCGCACTTGGTTTTGTTTGTGGAAGGCGGCCGCGTGCTCGACCGGCCCGGCTATGGCCTCAAGTCGGCGCTGCGCGAAATCAGCGCCTTCCACACCGGCGAATTCCGCCTCACCGGTAACCAGAACCTGATTCTGGCCAACATCGAGCCCGCCCACCGCGCCCGCGTGCAGGCCATCCTCGAAGCCCACGGTGCCGGGCCGAAGGCTGAGCAGCTCACCGCGCTGCGCCGCAACGCCCTGGCCTGCGTGGCCCTGCCCACCTGCTCGCAGGCCTTCGCCGAAGCCGAGCGGTATCTGCCGCAGCTTCTCGATAAGCTCGATGCAGTAATCCGCGCCCACGGCCTGGCCGAAGCGGGTATTCTCATTCGAATGACGGGCTGCCCTAACGGGTGCGCCCGGCCCTATCTGGGCGAAATTGCGCTGGTGGGCAAAGCCCCCGGCCGCTACAACCTCTACCTCGGGGCCAACCACGCCGGCGAGCGCCTCAACAAGCTTTACCGCGAAATGCTGGACGAGGATGGCATTCTGCGCGAGCTCGCGCCCCTGCTGGCCGCCTACGCCGCCGAGCGCCAGGCCGGCGAAGGCTTTGGTGACTTTGTGGTGCGGACCGGTGTTGTGAAAGCCACTCAGTACGGGTTGGACTTTCACGCCTAATTCTATTATCTTTCTGAGCTATGGATTCCAATTTCCCGAACCAGACCGGCCCGGCCGTGGCTAGCCTCCCGCCGGAAGCCAACCCACCACTCCCCGCTAACAACCTGTTTCCCATCTTCCTGAAGCTGGAAAACATGCGCGTGCTGCTGGTGGGCGGCGGCAACGTGGGCCTGGAAAAACTGGGAGCCATCCTGCGCAACAGCCCCGCCACGGCCGTGACGGTGGTAGCCCCGCACATCCGGCCCGAACTGCGCGAGCTGGCCGCCCGCCACTCCCGCGTGCAGCTGCACGAGCGCCCCTACCAGGACGCCGACCTCGACGGCAAGGACATCCTCTTTCTGGCCACCGACGACGTGGCGCTGCACCGCTACATCGGCGCGGCGGCGGCGGCCCGCCAGCTCCTCACCAACGTGGCCGACACGCCCGAGCTGTGTGACTTCTACCTGTCGTCGGTGCTGCAAAAGGGGGACTTGAAAATCGCCATTTCCACCAATGGCAAGTCGCCCACCATCGGCAAGCGCCTGCGCGAGGTGCTGGCCGAAGCGCTGCCCGCCGAGCTATCCAACGTGCTGAGCCAGATGACGGTTATTCGCAGCCGTTTGCAAGGCGATTTTGCCCACAAGGTGAAGTCGCTGAACGCCGTGACGGCCGAGCTGGCCCACGGCCCCGCCTACGAAACGCCCGCCACCATCTATTGGCGGCGCGTGGCCACGGGCGCGCTCATCACCTTCGCGGGGTTCATTGTCCTCAACATCCTCTCCTATTACGTCACCCCGGCGCAGGCGTGGCAGCTGGTGCGCTCGTCGGGCACGTTCTATACCTTCGTGGCCGTGGGCTTCCTGGCCCAGATGGTGGACGGCATGCTGGGCATGGGCTACGGCGTAGTGTCGGCCATCAGCCTGATGTCGCTGGGGCTGAGCCCGGTATCCGTGAGTGCCAGCATCCACACGGCCGAGGTATTTGCTAGCGGCGCGTCGGGCTACAACCACTACCGGTTTGGCAACGTGAATAAGCGCCTGTTTCGGGTGCTGCTGCTGCCGGGCATCGCGGGCTCCGTCAGCGGCGCGCTGCTGCTGGCGCATTTCGGCGAAACCTATGCCGGCTACCTGAAGCCCTTTCTGGCGGTGTACCTGCTCTTTCTGGGCCTGCGCATCATTGCCAAAGCCTTCCGCAAAGCTTCGCAAAAGCGCAAAAAAGTAAAGAATGCCGGCTGGCTGGCCGGGGCCGGGGGCTTTCTCGACTCGTTTGGCGGGGGCGGCTGGGGGCCGCTGGTCACCAGCACGCTCATTGCCAACGGGCGCACGCCACAATACGTCATCGGCACGGTGAGCCTGGTCGAATTCTTCGTGACGTTTGCCAGCGCGTTCACGTTTTTCACCATCCTGGGCATCTCGCACTGGCAGATTGTGCTGGGCCTCATCGTGGGGGGCGTGGCGGCCGCGCCCATTGCCGCCCGGCTGGCCGGCCGCCTGCCCACCCGCTGGATGTTCGTGGGCGTGGGCCTGATGGTCATTGTCTGGAGCCTGTGGGCGCTGCGCAAGCTGCTGTAGATACTCTGCTACTCTTTCCGTAAATTGCTATTCTATATACACCATCGTCGCCATGACCAAAGAACAAGTCATCACCTCGCTCCAGGATTTGCCCGACTCCTTCGAGTTGGAAGACCTCTTCGAACGCCTGTCGCTCATCAAGCGCATCGAAGAAGGACTGCGGCAGGCTGACAATGGCGAAACTGTTTCAGAATCCGAAGCACGAGCCTATCTGGGCCGATGGTCGGCCGGAATACCCGCCGACCGGGTGCGCTAATGCTGCTACATTTCACCACTCGTTTTCTGCACGAAGCCGATGAGCAGGCCGAGTACCTGGCCCAATATTCCGCTACCCGGGCTGCCCTACTCATCGATAGCCTCTTCCGCCAACTGGAGCTATTAAAGCCACACCCTCGGCTGGGCCGCATGGTACCCGAATTAGGTGTCGATAACATTTGGGAATTACTATTCCGCCAGTATCGACTTATCTACCGCATTACCTCCGCCGACCGGATTGATATTCTGGCCCTACAAACCGGGCAACGCCCTTTACAGTTGCCGCTATAGCCAACAAGAAGGCCCTGCCGAATACATCGGCGGGGCTTCTTTTCGTTTCCAGCGCAAGCTGAAGCATGCGCTACACATCGAACCTGATACCCTGTGCCAGTGGCAGTTCAGTGGAATAAATGATGGTGTTGGTCTGAAGGCGCATATATACCTTCCAAGCGTCGGAGCCGGATTCGCGGCCGCCGCCGGTTTCCTTCTCGCCGCCGAACGCGCCGCCGATTTCGGCCCGGCGGGCCCGGCCTTGGCCGCACCTGCCGGGAACAGGCCGGCCCACCCGTGGACAAAGGGCCGGGTGGAGCTCCCAAACCGCACCATCAAAGAAGCCCCAACTCCGCCCACGGCCGTGCCACCATCCAGTTGCCAGCCATCCCCGGGGCCACCGCCACGGCCACGCTCACCGTGCTCGATGCGCTGGGCCGCCCGGTGCCTACCCTCATCATGCCCACCAATTCGAAAGCCGCGCTGGACCTTACCGGCCTCGCGCCCGGCCTCTACGCCGTACGGGTGCAGGCCGGCGGCATCAGCGTCACGCGCCGCCTGGTGGTAGAATAACGGAAAGGAACCCCTTTGGCCTTGTCCGCCATCGGAAAAACGCGGTCCGCAAGCCCGGACCGCGTTTTTCCGATGGCGGACAAGCTGTTTTCAGCGCAAACGGGCGGGTTTGCCATCCCGAATCGCAGGGTTCCGATGGCGGGAAAGCGGCTGGCCGGGCAAATGCGCTGGTCGGCCATCCCGGACAAGCGCTTTCGGAGGGGAAACAGTTCGTTGCCGATGGCGAATAGCGGAGCCGGGATGGCCGACCAGCCGTTTTGGTGGGACGGCCGGCACTGGTAATGGGGGGGGTGATTTTCGGGGTAGTGGCGGCGCTGGTTGCCGTGAGTAAAATCGCCGGTTTCGCCGCAGTTGGGCGGGTATCTACTTTTGATGCTCAACCCCCTATCACCCTTTTACCCCCCATCCCCATGCGCAAACCCAAACTCATCGAAGACTACACCTACCTGCTCTACGAGGCCGTGTCGCCCCTTGCCCACGCCGTCGTGCGCCAGACCACGGCCAGCCCGTTCCTCGACAAAGGGGCCGACTTGGTGAAGCCCCTCACCGACGCCGTGGCCCTGCTCGATGCCGCCGTGGCCGCCACCGACTGCCCCACGCCCGCCCAAACGGCCCAGCGCGACCTGCTGCGCACCGCCACCATCACCGAGCTGGGCCGCCTGGCCAAACGCCTGAACCTGGAATACTCCGCCAACGAGCCTGCCCTGCGCACGGCCGGCCGCACCCTCGTGGGCACCGCCACCGACGTGGCCATGGACTTCGAGCTGTTGGACGGCACCCCGCCCGGCTGCCTGCTGCTCAAGTTCAGGCGGCCCACCGGCACCATCCAGAACCTGGTGCGCTACGCCACCGACGCCAAGCCGCCGGAAGACAACTGGCTGGTGGCCGTGGGCGGCGGCCGCGAGCGCCAGCTCGGGCCGTTCGAGTCGGGCACCCGGGTGTTCGTGAAGGCCGCCGGCCTGGTGGGCTCCACCACCGAGCCGCAGTATTCGGCCATTAAAAGCCGCATTGTGCAGTAGCCCACCCCGGCTGCCGCTTGCGAATGCCCCGGCCGGTTGGCCGAGGCATTTTGGCGTTTGGGCGTGTGGGCGAGCACAGTATCTTTACCCACTTAGCTGCCCCGGCCGGGGGGCACATCCGCTTTCCTTCCTTTTCCCTTTCCTTGATGAGCAACATCTTTACCATGATGAAGCGCGGCCGGACTACCCTGATGGCGATGGGTGTTTTATTGGCCGCCGCCCATGCGCGGGCGCAGGCCCCGGCCTGGCAGTCGGCCTTCAGCGTGGCCACGGCCGCCACCTCCCGCTCCGAAGTGAGTGCCACCGTGGCCGATGCCGCCGGCAACGTGTACGTGCTGGGCAACTACGGCGGTACCCTGCAGGTGGGCAGCACCACCCTCACCAGTGGCCTGGGCGACAATACCTTCGTGGCCAAGTGGAGTAGTACCAGCCGCACCTTCGTGTGGGCGCAGCAGCTGGGCGGCTCCGAAGACGACATCGGACAGGCCATTGCTCTGAATGGCAACAGTGTGTACATCAGCGGCTTTTTTCGTAGCCCCACCACACTGGTCGGCAGCACGGTGCTCACCAATGCCGGCTCGAACAACTCCTCCGACGCCTTTGTGGCCAAACTAACGGATGCGGGCACATCGGCGGCGTTTGTCTGGGCGCAGCGGCTGGGCGGCCCCGATTCGGAGGCCGTGAATGGGCTGGCGGTGGCCGGCAGCAGCGTGTACATGGCCGGCAGTTTTCAAAGCGCGACCCTGGCCGTGGGCAGCAGCAGCCTCACTAGCGCCGGTGTCGGCGATGCCTACGTGGCCCGGCTGACCGATGCCGGTGCTACGGCCAGCTTTACCGGTGCTATCCGGGCCGGCGGGCCAGGCTTCGACGAAGCCGTGGGCTTGGCCGTGAGCGGCAGCAGCCTGTACCTGGTGGGCAATTTTGAGCAGACGGCCACCTTTGGCACCACCAGCCTGAGTGTGGGCGCGGCCGGCTACCCCGATGCGTTTGTGACCCGCCTGACCGATACCGGCAGCAGCCTGCGCTTCGACTGGGCCGTGCGCGGCGGCAGCACCGAGAGCACTTTCGGGCGGGCCGTGGCCGTGCAGGGCAACAGCGTGTACGTGGTGGGCGAGTTCACCGGCTCTTCGGCCACGTTTGGGAGTACCACGCTGGTGAACGCGGGGGACAGCACCGGCAACGACGCCTTCGTGGCCAAGCTCACCGACGCGGGCACCAGCGCGGCCTTTGGGTGGGCTCAGCGGGCGGGCGGCGCGTTTTTTGATGACGCCACGGCCGTGGCCGTGCGGGGCAGCAGCGTGTACGTGGCCGGGCATTTTTCCAGCGCCACGGCGGGCTTCGGTGCCACCACCCTCGTCAACCCCAGCCCGGTATCAACCTACGAGGTGTACGTAGCCCGCCTGCGCGACGCCGGGGCCACCAGCACCTTCGAGTGGGCGCAGGCCGGCGGCAGCCCCGACAGTGACTATTGCCGGGCCGTGGCCCTGGGCGGCACCACCGTCTACGTGGCCGGCTCGGTGCGGATGCCGGCCAGATTTGGCAGCCAGGCCATTGCGCCCGTCACAGCCGGCTTCAACAGTAGCACGGCTTTCATCGCCACGCTGCTGGATGCCACCGGCCTGCCCACCGCCAAAGCCACGCCCCTGGCCGGCCTGAGCCTGCTGCCCAACCCCGCCCACGGCACGGCCACCGTGCAGCTGCCGGCCGGCTTCGGCACGGCCACCCTCACCGTGCTCGATGCCCTGGGTCGCGCCGTGCGCCGCCTAACCACCGCCGAAACCCGCGCCGAACTGGACCTCACCGGTCTCGCGGCCGGCCTCTATGCTGTGCGGGTGCAGGCCGCCGGCCGCGCCACCACCCGGCGGCTGGTGGTGGAGTAGAGCCGGCCAACGGGCGCTTCGCTCATGCAATTCCTTTCCTTTTTCCTGATATTCATGAATCTTTATACCCTGCTTACGGCCGCTACCGGCCGGTTGCTGCTGGCCCTGTTGCTCCTCGCCACCGGCGCGGCCCATGCCCAGGCCCCCGCCTGGCAAACGGCGCTGGTGCTCTCCGACGCCGCCAGCATTACAGCCACGGCGGCCGGCCCCACCGGCGACGTGTACGTGACGGGCGTTTTCTCCAACGTGCTCCACCTGGGCACCATCACGCTCAGCAGCGCGGGTGGCACCGATGCCTTCGTGGCCCGGTGGAGTGCCGCCAGCGGCCGCTTTGCATGGGCGGTGCGGGGCGGGAGCACGGGCAACGAGTCGGCGGCGGGCATCGCGGTGCAGGGCAGCGCAGTATACATCACGGGCTCGTTCACGGCGCTGGCCACCTTTGGGAGTACGGTCTTGTCCAGCATCGGCAACGACAACGTGTACGTAGCCAAGCTCACCGACGCGGGCACCAGTGCCAGCTTTGCGTGGGCGGTGGCCGGCGGCAGTGCCGCCGGCGATTACACCGCCGGCATTGCCGTAAGTGGCACCAGCGTGTACGTGGCGGGAGTTTTCGGCGACAATACGGCGGTTTTCGGTCCTGCCACCATCACCAAAGCCGTAACGGGCAGCAATGGCGGCGACGTATTCGTGGCCAAGCTCACCGATGCGGGCACCACTGGCAGCTTTGTGTGGGCGCAGGCCGGCGGGGGCAACCAGGACGACCGCATTAACGACGTGGCCGCCACCAGCAGCGGGGTGTACGTGGTGGGCACCTTCACCAGCCCGGAGGTGCGCTTCGGCAGCACCCAACTGGTGCAATCGGGCAACTCGACGGCCTTCGTGGCCAAGCTCACCGACGCGGGCACCAGCGGCAGCTTTGCCTGGGCCCGGCAGTCGGGCGGGGATAACGTGGAAGGCCAGGCCCTGGCCGTGAGCGGCTCCGACGTGTACGTGGCCGGCAACGTGAACGGGCCGGCCACGTTCGGCAGCGTACGTCTGGTGCCCACCGGCAGCTACTCCGTGTTTGTGGCCAAGCTCACCGATGCGGGCAGCACGGCCAGCTACGTGTGGGCCGAAGTGGCCGCCACCACCGATGCCAGCGTGAGTGCCCTGGCCGTGAGCGGCAGCAGCGTGTACCTGGCCGGCCGCATGGGCCCGGCCACCAGCTTCGGCAGCATTGCCCTGACCTCGGCGGGCGATGCCGACCTGTTCGTCACCAAGCTCACCGATGCTGGCCCCAACGCCAGCACGGAATGGGCCCAGCGGGCCGGCGGGGCTGGCCCCGACGTCGCCTACACCCTGGCCGTGTCGGGCACCACCGTGTACGTGGGCGGCATTGCGGGGCCACCCATCAACTTCGGCGGGGCCTATTTTGATGGGGCTTATGGCTCGCAAACTGCCTTTCTGGCCTCGCTGAACGACCTGCCGCAGTTGCCGGTACTGGCCGGCATCAGCCCCCGTAGCGGCACCATCGGCAACGCCGTTACCCTGAGTGGCACCCGCCTGGCGGGCATCACGGCCGTCACATTTGCCGGGGCCGCCCCCGTCACTACCGGCCTAATGGTGAACGGGGACGGCACCCAGGTTTCGGGAGTGGTGGTGCCCGGCGGGGCCACCAGCGGCCTCGTCACGGTGACCACGCCCGGCGGCACCAGCGCGGGCTTGCCGTTTGCGGTGGCCACCACGGCGGTGGCCCCAGGCACTTGGCAGGCCTCCACCGTGGCCGTGGGCGCGGCCGAGATAAACGCCACCGCCACCGATGCCAGCGGCAACGTGTTTGTGACCGGCACCTTCCAGAACACCGCCACCTTTGGGAGCACCACGCTCACCAGCGCGGGCAGCTTCGATGTGTTTGTGGCCAAGTGGAGCCCAGCCACCCAGGACTACGTGTGGGCGCAGCGCGCCGGCGGGACCGATAATGACCAGGCCCGGGGCCTGGCCGTGGGCAGCGGGGGCATCTACCTCACGGGGTGGTTTGCCAGCGGCACGGCGGCCTTCGGCAGCACCACGCTGGCCAATGCCAACCCCGCCGGGGGCCTTGCCAACGACGATATGTACGTGGCCAAACTGGCGGATGCCGGCGCTACAGGCGCGTTTGTGTGGGCCCTGCGGGCGGGCGGGGCCTTCGGCGACTATGCCTACGCGGTGGCCGTGAGCGGCAGCAGCGTCTACATCGGGGGCGACCTGGACAGCCGGACGGCGGCTTTCGGCGCGCTCACCCTCACCAACCCCGGCACGCCGGGCAACGTCAATGGCTTCGTGGCCCGGCTGGCCGATGCCGGCCCCAGCGCCAGCTTTCAGTGGGTGTACCCCGTGGGCGGGGTAACCACCGTGCGCGCCGTGGCCGGGGCCGGGGCCAGCGTGTACGTGGCCGGGGCATTCACTTTCCCCACCACCATCGGCACCACTGCGCTCACGCCCTCCGGCAGCAGCACCACCTTCGATATGTACGTGGCCAAGCTCGCTGATGCCGGCCCCAGCGCAGCCTTCCAATGGGCGGCGGCAGGCGGCGGCGTGGGGGCCGACGAAGCCACCACCCTGGCCGTGAACGGCACCAACGTGTACGTGGGCGGCATTTTCCAAAGCACCACGGCCTTCTTCGGCAATGCCAGCATTGGCAACCGCAGCCGGGAATATCACCCCTTCGTGGTCAAGCTTACCGACGCGGGCAACAGCAGCAGCTTTGTGTGGGCGCAGGAGGCTGGAGGCACCGGCGGCGAAGACCTTGCCAGCCTGGCCGTGAGCGGCAGCAGCTTGTACCTGGCCGGGGCATTCGGCTCGCAGCCGGCCGCCTTTGGCGAGGTCAGGGTATCGGCGGCGGGCTACAATGATGGGTACCTGGCCAAGCTGGCGGACCTGGGCAGCACCAGCAGCTTTCTGTGGGTGAAAACGCTGGGCGGCCCGTCCGGCGACCGCGCCAATGCCGTGGCACTGGCGGGCACCACGGTGTACGTGGCGGGCGTTGTCATGCCCCCGGCCACCATCGACGGGCTGACGATACCGGGGCCTTTCACGGGTTCCGGGCGGTGTTTTCTGACGTCGGTAGCCGATGCCCCGGCCCCCCTGCCCACCCTCACCAGCCTCAGCCCGGCCAGCGGCGGCCCCGGCACCGCCCTCACCCTCACGGGCACCAACCTGGCGGGGACCACGGCCGTGGCCTTTGCCGGTACCGGCCCCGTAGTGCTGAGCACCGGCTTCACCGTGAATACCGCTGGCACGCAGCTCACGGGCGTGCTGGTGCCGCCGGGCGCGGCCACGGGCCTGGTAACCGCCAGCACCCCCGGCGGCACCAGCAACGGCCTGGCCTTCACCCTGGCCGGCCCCCCCGCCAACGACGACCCGGCCGGGGCGCTTGCCCTCAGCCCCACCTTCGACTGTGCCATCACCAGCGGCACCTCGGCCGCGGCTACGGCCAGCACCACCGGCGGCCTGGGCACCCCCGCGCAGGCCCACGACGTCTTCTTCCGCTTCGTGGCTATTGCGCCGGCCGTGCGCGTGCGCCTGACCAGCACCGCCGCCGTCCTGGCGCTGGAGCTGTACCAGGGCACGGCCACCGCCCTCGCGCCGGTGGTGGCCCCGGCCGCGCCCACGCCGGGCGGCCTCGTGCTCAGCGCCGGTACCCTGTCGGTGGGCCAGGCCTACTACCTGCGCGTGAGCGCCGAGACGAGTGGCGCGGGCCAGCCGTTCGCGCTGTGCGTGGCCACCCTGCCCACGGTGGTTTCCCTCGCGCCCACCAGCGGCCCCGTGGGCACGGTGGTCACCATCACTGGCACCGGCCTGGGCAGCGCGGGCAGCGTGCGCTTTGCAGGGGGCAGCACGGTGAATGCGGCGGCTTTCCGGGCGGCCTCGGCCACCAGCCTGCAGCTGGCCGTGCCGCCGGGCGCTACCACCGGCCCGCTCACGGTCGTCACCCCCGCCAATACGCTCACCACGGCCCAGACCTTCACCGTGACGGCCCCGCAACTGGCCGTGGCGCAAGGCAGTACCAGCTACCCGAGCGGGGCCACGTACAGCTTCGGCAACCAGCCGCTGGGGGCCACCAGCGCGGCGGTGCGCTTCACGCTCAGCAACCCCGGCACCAGCCCGCTCACCATCACCAGCCTCGTCAGCTCGGGCGACTTTGCCCTGGCCGCCAGCTCGTCGTTGGTCATCGCGGCGGGCGGCACCGGCTACTTCGACCTCACGTTTGCGCCGGTGGTGCCGGGCAGCCGCACCGGCACCCTGTTCATTGGCTCCAATGCGGGTACCTACGTGCTCAACCTGGGCGGCGTGGGCATTCCGCCCGTGCCCGTGCTCACCAGCATTGCGCCGCTGAGCGGCATGGTGGGCGCTACGGTCACCTTCAATGGCTACGGACTGAACGGAACCACCAGCATCAGCTTCAACGGCGTGCCGCAAACCGTTATCACCAGCATTGCCAGCACTGCCCTGACCACCACCGTGCCCGCCGGCGCACCCGTGGGCAGCTGCCCGGTGACGGTGACCACGCCCGGCGGCACCAGCAACGCCGTAGCCTTTATCGTGACGGCTGCGCCCCCTGCCTGGCAGATGGCCTCGGGGGCCATTCAGGCCGTGAGCAATACCTCCACGGTGTTGGCCACGGCGGCCGACGCCGCCGGCAACGTGTACGTGGGCGGCGCTTTCCGGGGCACCGTGAGCTGGGGCGGTACCACCCTCACCAGCGCCGGTGGCACCGATGGCTACGTGGCCAAATGGAGCCGCGCCACCGGTACTTTCGTGTGGGCCCAGCGCGTGGGCGGCCTCGCCAATGAGGAAGTGCTGGCCGTGGCCGTGAGCGGCAGCAGCATTTACTTGGCGGGCTATTTCGGCGCGGGCACCGGCACGGGCGGCAGCCTGGTGCTGGGCGGTACCACGCTCACCACCACGGCCCCCACCGGGGGGCTGCTGGTGGCCAAGCTCACCGACGCCGGCCCCAGCGCCGGCATTGCCTGGGCGCAGCAGGCCAACGCGGCCAGCAGCAGCGCGGCCCTGGCTGTGGGCGTGAGTGGGGCCAGCGTGTACGTCACGGGCCGGTTCAGTGGCTCCGCGCTGGTGTTGGGGGGCGCTTCCCTGCCCGGCTCAGGCACCGGCGGCCCCGATGACATCTTCGTGACCAAGCTCACCGATGCCGGCCCTAGCGCCAGCTTCACCTGGGCGCAGAAGGCCGGCGGGGCCTTTGGGGATGTCGCCTCCTCGCTGGCCGTGAGCGGGGCCAGCGTGTACATTGCCGGCCGCTATGCCAGCACCACAGCCGCCTTCGGTGCCACCACCCTCACCACCAACGGCACCTACAACCTCTTCGTGGCCAAGCTGACCGATGCCGGCCCCACCGGCAGCTTCACCTGGGCCCGCCAGACCGATGGCGGCGACACCGACGACCACACCTGCGTGGCCGTGAGCGGGGCCAACGTGTACCTGGCCGGCACCTTCGTGACGGCCAGTATCGGCTTTGATGCGCTCACCCTCACCCGGCAAAGCACCGCCGATATGTTCGTGGCCAAGCTGACCGATGCGGGCACTACGGCCAGTTTCGGCTGGGCCCAGCGCGCCGGCGGCCAGAGCGCCGGCTACGGCCGGGCCCTGGCCGTTAATGGCACGGGCGTGTACGTGGCGGGCTTTGTGCGGGGGTACACGGCCAGCTTCGGCATCTACAACACCATCAATCTGGGCAACAATGCCGGCGCTGATGCCTTCGTGACCCGCCTCACCGACCTTGGCACCACCGGGCGCTTCGAGTGGGTGCAGATGGCCGGGGGCCAGGGCGAAGACTACGCCTACGCCCTGGCCCTGAATGGGGCCACCGTGTACGTGGGCGGCTTCGTGGCATCGGGGGCGCGGTTCAGCGGCATCACGCTGCCGGGGCCGGGCGGGAGCGATTCCTTCGCCTTCCTGGCTTCGCTGAATGACCTGATTCCGACCCCCACGGCCGCCGCCCGCCCGGCGGACCCGCTGCGCGTGTACCCCAACCCGGCGCACCGCACGGCCACGGTCGTGCTGCCCGCCGGAGCGGCGGGCAGCGAGGTGCGGCTGGTGTTGCTGGACGCGGTGGGCCGGCTCGTCCGAACCCACCTGGCCCCCGCCGGCCCCCGTGCCGAGCTGGATGTATCCGGCCTGCCCGCTGGGATATACATGCTGCGCATCACGGCGGGCGGCCGCACCGCAACCCAGCGCCTCGTGGTGGAGTAGGGGGGCAGAACCCCGTACCTTTGCCCCATGACCCTCGCCGCCCGAATCGACCACACCCTGCTGCGCCCCGATTGCACGGAAGCGCAAATCATTCAGCTCTGCGAAGAGGCCGCCGCCCACGGCTTCGCCACGGTGTGCGTGCCGCCCTGCTACGTGGCCCTGGCCGCCGGCCGGCTGGAAGGTACGGCGGTGGGCATCTGCACGGTCATTGGGTTTCCGCTGGGCTACGCCACCTCGGCCGTGAAGTTTAAGGAAGCCGAAGTGGCGCTCTATGACGGGGCCACGGAGCTGGACATGGTCATCAACCTCTCAGCCCTGAAATCGGGCAAGCCCGAGGCCATCCAGGCCGAAATCCTGGATTTGGCTGATTTGTGCCACGTCCACCAGGCCCTGCTCAAGGTCATCATCGAAACCGCCCTGCTCTCGGACGAGGAGATTGAGCTGGCCTGCCGCCTGTGCGTGGGCGGCGAGGCCGATTTCGTAAAAACCTCCACCGGCTTTGCCAGCCGGGGCGCCTTGGTGGCCGACGTGGCGCTCATGCGCCGCTCCCTGCCCGATACCGTGCGTATCAAAGCCGCCGGGGGCATCCGCACCCGCGAAGCCGCGCTGGCCCTGGTGGCCGCCGGAGCCGACCGCATCGGCGCATCCAATAGCCTGGCCCTGCTTGCTGAATCCGATGAACCGACTGCTGCCTAAGATGCTCGCTGCTTCCCTGTTCTTCGGGCTGGCTGCCTGCGCCAGCTCGGCCCCGCAGGCCCCCCGCGCCAGCGCCGCCGCCGATACCACGCTCAAAAAAGCCGCCACGCCCGCCCTGCCCGCCGAGGACGTGACCAGGTACCGGCCCGTGTTTGCCGCGCCCAAAGCCACGCCCATCGCGGCCACCGCGCCCGCCCGCCCGGCCGTGCTGCCCACCAACCACGTCAATGCCCCGGTGGAGCAGCGCCTGCGCGACCAGGCCTACACCAACCAGAACGTGAAGTATGCCCAGGGCTACCGCCTGCTGGTGTACCTGGGCATCGAGCGCGACCAGGTGATGGCCATCCGCCGCACCGTTGTCGGCCGCTACCCCGACGAGACGGACTACATCACCTTCAAATCGCCGGTTTACCGCCTCTACATCGGCGACTACCTCACCAAGCTCGACGCCGCCCGCGCCATGGCCCGCCTGCGCGGCCTCACCCCCAAGCTGGAGCTCGAAGCCACCCAGGTGGTGCTGAACAAGCAGCCGTAGGGGAAGGGCATAGTACACCGTGAAAACAGTCATGCCGAGCGTAGCCGAAGCATCTCTACCGCGCAACTAACCCAGCCGATTGATTTACTCACGCAGTAGAGATGCTTCGACTACGCTCAGCATGACAGTTCCGATTGCGTCTTCCTCTCTCAACCCCGTTTCCGCATACCCTCTCCATGTCCGACTCCCTCATCCCCCGCATTCAGCAACTCGCCGCCGCCCACGCCGCCGACACCGTGGCCCTGCGCCAGCACCTGCACGCGCACCCGGAGCTTTCGTTTGAAGAAGTGAACACCGCCGCCTTCGTCACGCGGGAGCTGGAGAAGCTGGGCCTCACGCCCCGGCCCATCGCCAATACCGGCGTGGTGGCCATCATCGAGGGCCAGCCCGGCGGCCCCACCATCGCCCTGCGGGCCGATATGGATGCGCTGCCCATCACGGAAGCCAGCGACGCACCCTACAAGTCGACCAACCCCGGCGTGATGCACGCCTGCGGCCACGATGTGCATACGGCCTCTCTGCTGGGCGCGGCCCGCATTCTGACGGAGCTGAAAGGCGATTTCAAAGGCACCGTGAAGCTCATGTTTCAGCCCGGCGAAGAGCGCCTGCCCGGCGGCGCGTCGCTGATGATAAAAGAGGGCGTGCTGGAAAGTCCGGCCGTAGGCCAGGTGTTGGGCCAGCACGTATTCCCGCACCTGCCGGCCGGCAAAATCGGCCTGCGCCCCGGCCGCTACATGGCCAGTACCGACGAGCTCTACCTCACCATCAAGGGCAAGGGCGGCCACGGGGCCATGCCCGAAATGAACCTCGACCCCGTGCTGGTGGCCGCCCACATCATCGTGGCTGCCCAGCAGATTGTGAGCCGCCGCGCCAACCCCAAAATCCCGTCGGTGCTGAGCTTCGGCAAGATCATCGCCAACGGTGCGACCAACGTTATTCCCAACGAAGTCTACATCGAAGGCACCTTTCGCACCCTCAACGAGGAGTGGCGTGCCGAGGCCCACCAGCACCTGCGCAAGCTCTGCGAAGGCCTGGCCGACAGCATGGGCGCGGTGTGCGAGCTGGAAATCCGGGTGGGCTACCCCTATCTGGAAAACGAGCCCGCCCTCACCGCCCGCGTCCGCGCCGCCGCTGAGGAATACCTCGGCCCCGAAAACGTGGAGGAACTCGACCAGTGGATGGCCGCCGAGGATTTTGCCTACTTCTCGCAGGCCGCGCCGGCCTGCTTCTACCGCCTTGGCACGCGCCACGCCGATGGCCGCTTCGCCGCCTCCGTCCACACCCCCACGTTCGATATCGACGAGCAGGCCCTCATCACCGGCCCCGGCCTCATGGCCTGGCTGGCTATTAAAGAGTTGAGTAGCGCGAACTTTTAGTTCGCGTTCCAGCGCCGTTAAAGCCGTCGTTACGATTTGGAAAATGTGCGGGGACGCGAACTAAAAGTTCGCGCTACTGTGCTACTGCGCCATTTGCATCTTTGCTTTATGAATCTGAAACACCTTTCCACCTGCTTTCTGCTGCTGGCCGCCTTGCTGGCCCGGCCCGCCGCCGCCCAAACGCGCCGCTCCACCTCCGGCCTGCAGCTCTGGCCCGAAGCGCAGGCCGAGCTGGCCCTGCCCGGCAACGACTACCTGCTCCTGTCCGTGCGCGGCCAGCAGAATACCGACAACAATCACCTGCTCGGGGCCGACCCCAAACGAGTGCTGGGCTTCGATGAGCAGCGCGTGAACATGGCCTACGAGCATTTCCTGAGCGAGCACTGGAGCGTGGGCGGTACCCTCGGCTACTTCACCGCCAGCACCAAGGACTACGTGTTGATACCCGAGGTGCTCCTGCGCCACCGCAGCCCCCTCGGCCCGCTCACCTTCGGCCAGCGCCTGAGCCTGGAGCGCACCTTCCCCAGCGCCACCGGGGCCAATGGTCAGACCAATGCCCGCCTGCGCGTCGACCTCGAAAAGCTGCTGCCCATCGGCACGGGCGGCTTCGCCCTGCGCCCCCGCCTGAGCTACGAAGCCGCTACTCACGTCCGCCTCCTCAAGTCCGACACCAACCCCGACGAGCGGTTCATCCAGTTCACCAGCCTGCGCGGCGAGGCGGGCTTCCGGGTGGCCGGCCTGTTCGATTTCACGCCCTGGTTTGCGTACCAGACCAATTACCTGGTCACGCTGCCGCAGTACAACGGGCAGAACGTTCAGACCTCCGGTGGCAAGCTCAACGCCGTGACCCCGGTATTGGGGCTCGATTTGCGCTTCACCATCACCCAGGGCCGGAGCGCCGCAACCCGCCAGCAGCTGCCCACGCAGCACTAAGCCGCAAGTTTTCATTCCTCCCGCATTGGAATGAAAATATTCTGTTTAATGACAAAATTTCAGGCTGGGCTTTGCCCGTAATAGTGCCTTTAAATACTCTGACGGATGTTATGGCAGTCAAAACAGGCCGCTGATAATTACGGAATCTCTGCAAATAGGACAAATTGTCGTGAAAGCTGAAGCGTAGTCGGGTTGGTATAGAATTTAAGGGGGTGAAGTGTGCCGCCAGCCGGCTGTGATTCTTTCACTTCCCCCAATATTCTATATATCAATGGCAACCCTGCTTTATAACAACCGCCCTTCCCTCCGTCCCAGCCGCGCCCTGAGCGCCATGCTGGCCGATATGCTCCGCGAGCCGCAAACGGCCGCCGCGCTGCCCACGCCCGCCTTTGTGCCCGCCGCCGACATCCTCGAAACCGCTGCCGGCTTTGAATTGCACCTGGCCCTGCCCGGCGTGAAAAAAGAAGCCGTCAACCTCGATTTCCTCGACGGCCAGCTCGTCGTATCCGGCACCCGTCCCAACCCGGCCGCCGTGGCCAAAGAAGCGGCTCCCGTTGCGGAAGCTGCTGCCAGCACCGCCGAAGCCACGCCCGCCGGGGTAGCCCCCGAGGCTCCGGCCGCGCCCAGGTTCCGCCGCATCGAAACCAGCTACGGCAACTTCTCCCGCACCTTCCGGCTGCCCGAAACGGTGAATGTCAAGGCCATTGCCGCCGAACTGACCGATGGCATCCTGCGCGTGACGCTGCCCTTCGACACCGAAAAAGTAACCACCCAGCACATCGAAATCCGCTAAGCGCGCGTGGGCTTATAAAAAAAGGCACCTCTTGGGGTGCCTTTTTTGCCGCCGCCAGCGTTGGGCTGGTGTAGTGCGAAGCGCCGCTTCGCACCTACCAAGCAACCTTGGCACGCGAAAGCGAATCCTTTCTGCGTTATGCCGAAAATAACTAAGCCGGACTCATTCGGTTTTCATTTGGCTGTTGCTAAATTAGGTCTTCAGTTCACTCATTTACCCTTTTTCAATTTTTTCCCTTACCCATGCAAGCAAAACAAATGATGCTCGGCCTGCTCGGTTCCGCCATACTCGGCGGCGGCGTGGCCGTGGGGGGATACAAGCTGCTTGAGCCGGCCCCCGTGGCACCCCAGGCCGTAGCCGCCGACCCCCAGGTGCGTTACACTTCCGAAATGAAGAGCACGCCCTACGCCGTACCCGAAGGCCTGAACTTCGTGGCTGCCGCCGCTGCCGTAACCCCGGCCGTGGTCCACGTCATGACTGAATACGCCGCGCCGTCCGTCGACCAGCGCCAGCAGCAGATGGACCCGTTCCTGCGCCAGTTTTTTGGCGACCAGCTGGAGCAGTTCCACGGCCAGCAGCCGCAGGGCGGCGGTCAGGGCTCGGGCTCCGGCGTAATTATCGCCGCCAACGGCTACATCGTGACCAACAACCACGTCATCGACAAGGCCTCTAAAATTGAGGTGGTGCTCGACGACAAGCGCAAGTTCGAAGCCGAGCTGGTGGGGGCCGACCCCAACACCGACCTGGCCGTGCTGAAAGTGAAGGCCGACAACCTGCCCTTCATCAAATACGGCAATTCTGACGACGTGAAAGTGGGCCAGTGGGTACTTGCCGTGGGCAACCCCTTCAACCTGAACTCGACCGTAACGGCCGGCATCATTTCGGCCAAGGGCCGAAACATCGACATTCTGCGCCGCAAGGACAACATGGGCATCGAGTCGTTCATCCAGACCGATGCCGTGGTGAACCCCGGCAACTCGGGTGGTGCTCTGGTGAACCTGAACGGGGACCTGATTGGCATTAACTCCGCCATTGCCTCGCACACGGGCAGCTACGAAGGCTACTCCTTCGCTATCCCTAGCTCGCTGGCCAGCAAAGTGGTGGACGACCTGCTGAAATACAAAGTGGTGCAGCGCGCCCTGCTGGGTGTGCAAATCCAGGAAGTGGATGCCAAGCTGGCTTCCGAGAAGAAGCTGAACACGCTGAACGGCGTGTATGTGCAGGGCCTGACGGCCGGCAGTGCCGCCGCCCAGGCCGGCCTGAAAAAAGACGACATCATCACCCAAATCAACGGCGTGGCCGTGAACACGTCGTCGCAGCTCCAGGAGCAGGTGGCCCGTTTCCGGCCTGGCGACAAGATTAAGGTGAGCTACCTGCGCAGTGGCACGGCCGGTCTGGCCGAAGCCGTGCTGCGCAACGCCACCGGCACCACGGGCATCGTGCGCGAGGATGCAATAGCGGCCGCCATCAAGTACGAGGGCGCGACCATTGCCGCCGTGCCGCCCCACGACCTGGCCAAGCTGGGCCTGGAGGGCGGAGCTAAAATATCGGGCATTAAGGGCAGCAACTTCCGCGAGACGGGCATGGCCGATGGCTTCATCATCACCCGCATCGACAAGAACCAGGTGACCAAGCCCGCCGACGTGAAAACCTACCTTGAGCAGGCCCGCGAAAATTCGGGCGCGCTGGTGGAGGGCGTGTACCCCGACGGCCGCAAAGCGTACTACCCCATCGGGCAGGAATAACCGGCCCTGATTGATGTAAGAAAGCCCCTACCAACACGGTAGGGGCTTTTTTTGTGGAGTAGGAGTTGATGACAATATTGTCCCATTATGGGACTAACTCAGGTTTGTGACAACAGGAGGTTTGAAGGTATTTTTTGCCGCGTGAAAAAGCCGGTAGAATATTGATGGTCAGGGAAAAAAATAAGCTGAAATGACGGTTTTTAGTCTTCGTATTTAATCCTCGCAAGGTGGTTTTAACGTAAGTACTATCCCAAGTTTGGAGCGGAATGACTGAGCATTCAGAAGTTCTTCGGTAGCATGCTCAGCTTTCTCTTGCTTAATGGAAAACGTAATCAACACCCTCTATATTCAGAATTTCAAGTCGATTCGGAGCGCCGTGCTGCACCCGCGGCGGGTCAACCTCATCATTGGCCAGCCCAACGTGGGCAAGTCGACAGTGCTGGAAGCCATGAGCCTGCTGGGAAGCTTTCCGTTCGAGCAGAAGAAGCGGTTTATGCGCAGCTTTATTCGGTATGAGAAGCCGGCGCAGCTGTTTCACGACGGCCTGATGGCGGCCCCCATCCGGATTGAAACCGACCGCGACGTGTGCCTGCTGGGCCGCATTGGCCAGGGTGAGAGCAAGCGCTTTCAGTACGGGGTGTTCAGCCAAACGGCTTACTTACTGCTGCGCGCCCAGCTGGGCCTGCCCATGCTGGAAGGCCGGGGCCGCACCCGCACCAACGACGATGCCCAGCTGCTGGCCCGGCTGCACAGCCACCTGGCCAGCGCCGCCGTGCTGCCCGAGCCCGGCTTTATCTACACCGAGTTCGACCGCGACGGGCGAACTGACCGGCCGGGTCCCGATGGGCGTTACCTGGCATCGCGGCCGGCCTGGCAGCCCCGGGCCGTGAAATCCTACCGCTTCAAGCACAGTACCCACCTCGACCGCCGCTACGCTGACACTGCCCTGCACCCGCCCCACGGCAACAACCTGGTGCAGGTGCTGGAGGCCAACGCCGACCTGCGCCACGAATTTGCCACCCTCTTTGCCGACCACAACCTGCGCCTGCGCGTGCGGCCCGATGCTAACCGCTTCGAGGTGATGAAGGAGCTGGACGGGCTGAGCTTTGCCTACCCGTACTCCAGCAGCGGCGACACCTTGCAGCGCTACGGCTTCCACCTGGCAGCCATGGAATCGAACCGGAACACCGTGATTTTGCTGGAAGAGCCCGAGGCTCATTCCTACCCGTTGTACGTGACGCAGCTGGCCGAGCGCATTGCCACCCAGCAAACCAACCAGTATTTTGTGACCACGCACAGCCCGGCTTTTTTTGATGCAGTGCTTGAAAACATGGTGCCCTACGAAAACCGGGTGCCCGAACTGGCCGTGTTCGTAGTGTATTACAAGGACTTTCATACCAAAATTCGCCAGCTTTCGGATGAGGAAGTGCGGGGAATGCGCCGCGACAGCCTCGACGTGTTCAACAACCTGCACCTGCTGGCCCAGGAGCCACGCAAGGTGTAGCAAGCCTGGTATTGGCCATTCCGACGCGGGAGGAATCTGAGAAAAGCCGTTCCGACCGCTTAGCTCAGATTCCTCCCGCGAATGGCCGTTTTGGGGGAGATGGCCAGGGCTGTGCGGGCCGGGCCCGGCCAACTCCCCGGCAACCCGTAGCTTTGCCGCAGCAACATCCCACCCCCACTCCCCCCATGAAGCAGGCCCTCGAAGAAGCTACCGCGTCCGACGTAACCGTTCCGCATCCCCACCACGACCCCCACGGCATTCAGGACGTGCTGCGCCAGCTGGGCGTGCAGGCCGACAACGCCGCCTACAGCACCGGCCGCTCCTGGGGCGGCGATGCCAACGCCGACCGCCGCGTCATCAACGCGCCCGCCGATGGCCGCCGCATTGCCAGCGTGGCCTTCGCTACGGCCGATGACTACGAAACCGTGGTACAAGCTGCGCAGGAAGCCTACAAAACCTGGCGCCTGGTGCCCGCGCCCAAGCGCGGCGAAATTGTGCGTCAGATTGGCAACAAGCTGCGCGAGTTCAAGGAGCCGCTGGGCAAGCTGGTGAGCGCCGAGATGGGCAAAATCCTCCAAGAAGGCCTGGGCGAAGTGCAGGAGATGATTGACATCTGCGACTTTGCGGTGGGGTTGAGCCGGCAGCTGCACGGCTTCACCATGCACTCGGAGCGCCCGGCACACCGCATGTACGACCAGTACCAGCCGCTCGGCATCGTGGGCATCATTTCGGCCTTCAACTTCCCGGTAGCCGTGTGGAGCTGGAACGCCATGCTGGCCGCCGTGTGCGGCGACGTGAGCATCTGGAAACCTTCGGAGAAAACGCCCCTCACGGCCGTAGCCGTGCAGCACATCATCAAAGACGTACTGGCTGAGAATGACATTGCCGAAGGCGTGTTCAGCGTAATTATTGGCGATGCAAAAATCGGGGCTGCGATGGCCGCTGATAAGCGCCTGCCACTGATTTCGGCCACCGGTAGCACCCGCATGGGGCGCAAGGTGGGCGAAGTGGTAGGCGCGCGCCTGGGCCGCGCCCTGCTGGAGCTGGGCGGCAACAACGCCATCATCGTCACCAAAAACGCCGACCTCAAAATTGCCATCCCGGCCATCGTGTTTGGAGCAGTGGGCACGGCCGGGCAGCGCTGCACCAGCACGCGCCGCGTCATTATCGAAGACAGCATGTTTGAGGAGGTAAAAAGCCGCCTGCTGGCTATCTACCCCAAGCTGCCCATCGGCCACCCGCTGCAAACGGGCACGCTGGTCGGCCCACTGATTGATGCCGACGCGGTGAAGATGTTCGAAAACGCGCTGGTAGCAGTACAGGCCGAAGGCGGCAAGCTGCTGAGTGGCGGCGAGGTGCTAGCCCGCCCCGAGTTGGATGGCGGCCACTACGTGACCCCAGCCTTGGTGGAAGTGGAAAACCATTACCACACGGTGCAGGAGGAAACCTTCGCGCCCATCCTCTACCTCATCAAGTACAGCGGCGACGTAGAAAAGGCCATTGCGCTGCAAAATAATGTACGCCAGGGTTTATCGTCGTCCATCTTCACGCTGAACATGCGCGAGGCCGAAGCCTTCCTGGCCGCGAGCGGCTCGGATTGCGGCATTGCCAACGTGAACATCGGCACGAGCGGGGCCGAAATCGGCGGCGCGTTCGGCGGCGAGAAGGAAACCGGCGGCGGCCGCGAATCGGGCTCCGACGCCTGGAAAGTGTACATGCGCCGCCAGACGAATACCATCAACTATTCCACTGAATTGCCACTGGCACAAGGTATCAAGTTCGACGTGTAGCGTACGCTTCAGCTTGCGCCTGATAACCTGATAAATAGAAAAGGCCCTGCCGATGGATTCGGCGGGGCCTCTTTGTGTCTGGGTAATCCGGCTACTGCGGGCTACATCACACGTCGCCGTGGCCCTTATAAACGAGCCCATTGGCGTCAGATACCACATAGCAGGTGCGATGTAATTCGTTAGAGCTAATGCCTAGGGATGGGTAATCAAAGCGATAATGAATAGCATAAGTAGTGAAGGGGCCTAAGCGTTCTATCACCTGATACTTGCGATTGACTGGTTGTGTAGTCCCGGGCCGTGGTGCCGGGAACAGGGCGTGGACCAAGGGCCTGGTGGAGCGCCCGAACCGCACCGCCAAAGAAGCCCCCGCCCAGCGCTTGCACAACCAGCCGACGCCGGAGCTAAGCGACCAGGCACCAGCCTTTCTGCGGGCCTGCAACCACACCAAACGGCTCAGGACCTTGCGCGGCCCCTCCCCACACGCACTTGGGCGGGCCCAATGGCAGAAAAACCCCGCTCACTTTGCCCAGGACCCGGCCCACTTCACAATGGGACCAGACAACTAGTCCACCAGCACGGCGCGGCCGCTTTCCACGTCCTGCTCTACGGATTTGTACTTCACGTCGCGCTTCACGGTGCCGTCCATGTACTGCACGTTCACTTTGTCGTTACGGTTGGCCACTTTCTGGCTGCGCACGGGCACCTGTTTCTCGGCGGCCTGGGGCGACTGGTAGTCGGGGCCCATGTCCTCGGGGCCGGCCCCGAGCGAGTCGAGGTTGCTTTCGTGCTCCACGGTGAAGTTAGTCTGCTGCTCCTCGTCTTCGAGATAGTAGTCCTGCTCCTCGTTGGTGCCCACCATGCTGGTGTTCACCGGCACATCGGCGTGGAAAAGGAAGGTCGTAGTTTCCTCGTTCACCTTGCCAATCATGCGCTTGAACAGCTCGAAGCTCTCGAACTTGTACACCAGCAACGGGTCCTTCTGCTCGTACACCGCGTTTTGCACCACCTGTTTCAGGTCGTCCATCTGGCGCAGGTGCTGGGTCCAAGCCGTGTCGATGACCGACAGCACCACCACTTTCTCCATCTGGCGGAGGATGTCGTGGCCGCCGGTGGCCTGGGCGCGGCGCAGGTTGGCAATGGCCTGCACCTGCTTCTTGCCATCGGTGAAGGGGACAGCGATATTCTCGTACGGCGCACCGTTGCTCAGCAGGTCGTTCACCAGCGGCAGCGAGTTGCTGGCTATGTGCTCGTTCTTGCTCTGGAAGTAGCCCAGGGCCTCGTCGTACAGCTTCTGGGTGAGGGGACCCACTTGCAGGCTGGTCAAATCGGAAGCCAAGAGGTAGGTATCGTAGCCGAATACTTTGATGACATTCAGCTTGAAGTCCTCGAAGTCGCCCGTGATTTTGTGGCCGGCGGCGATGTCCTCGCTCACGTCGTAAATCATGTTGAGAATATCGACTTCCATGCGGTCGCCGTGCAGGGCGTTGCGGCGGCGCTTGTACACCACTTCGCGCTGGGCGTTCATCACGTCGTCGTACTCCAGCAGGCGCTTGCGGGTACCGAAGTTATTTTCCTCCACCTTCTTCTGGGCCCGCTCGATGGAGTTCGTAATCATCGAGTGCTGAATCACTTCACCCTCTTCCATACCCATGCGGTCCATCAGCTTCGCAATCCGGTCCGAGCCGAACAGGCGCATCAGGTTGTCCTCAAGCGACACGAAGAACTGCGACGTGCCCGGGTCGCCCTGGCGGCCGGCGCGGCCCCGCAGCTGGCGGTCTACGCGGCGGCTTTCGTGGCGCTCCGTGCCAATGATGGCCAAGCCGCCCGACTCTTTCGAGGTATCGCGCAGCTTAATATCAGTGCCGCGGCCGGCCATGTTCGTGGCGATGGTCACGGTGCCGGGGTAGCCGGCAGCGGCCACAATCTCGGCCTCGCGCTGGTTCTGCTTGGCGTTCAACACCTGGTGCTGGATGCCGCGCAGTTTGAGCATGCGGGACATTAATTCGGAGATTTCTACTGAGGTGGTACCCACCAGCACGGGGCGGCCGGCCTCCACCAGCTTCTGGATTTCCAAGGCCACGGCGTTGTATTTCTCACGCACCGTCTTGTACACCTGGTCGTCGGAGTCCTTGCGCGAAATCACCCGGTTGGTGGGAATCACCACCACGTCGAGCTTGTAGATTTCCCAGAACTCGCCGGCTTCGGTTTCGGCCGTGCCGGTCATGCCGCACAGCTTGTGGTACATGCGGAAGTAGTTCTGTAGCGTCACCGTGGCGTAGGTCTGCGTCGCGTCTTCCACGCGCACGTTTTCCTTGGCCTCAATGGCTTGGTGCAGGCCGTCGGAATAGCGGCGGCCTTCCATCACGCGGCCGGTTTGCTCGTCCACGATTTTCACCTTGCCGTCGTCGGTCAGAATGTACTGGTCGTCCTTCTCAAACAGCGTGTAGGCCTTCAGGAGTTGGTTCACGGTGTGTACCCGCTCCGATTTCTCGTTGTAGTCGCTCATCAGCTTGTCTTTCTGATGCAGCTTTTCTTCGGCCGAAAGCGCGGCGTTTTTCTCGATGTCGGCAATGGCCATCCCGATGTCGGGCATGATGAACAGCTGCGGGTCTTCGCCCTGCGCCGTAATCAAATCCAAGCCCTTTTCGGTCAATTCAATCTGGTTGTTCTTCTCGTCAATCGTGAAGAACAGCGGCTCATCGGCCTTCGGCATCTGGCGCGAGTTGTCGGCCAAATAATGGTTTTCGGTGGCCAGCAGCACGGCGCGGTTGCCGGACTCCGAGAGGAACTTGATGAGCGGCTTGCTCTTGGGCAGGCCACGGTGGGCGCGGAACAGCATGAGGCCACCCTCGCCGTTCTTATCGCCTTCTTCCACGCCGGTTTTGCCGGCCGCAATCTGCTTGCGGGCTTCCACCAGGTAGGCTTGCACTACTTTCTTCTGCTCGTCCACCAGGCGCTGAATGCGCGGCTTGAGCTGGTAGAACTCATGCACATCGCCGCGCGGCACCGGGCCGGAGATGATGAGCGGCGTCCGCGCATCGTCAATCAGCACGGAGTCCACTTCGTCCACCATAGCGAAGTGGTGCTTGCGCTGCACCAGTTCCTCGGGGTCGCGGGCCATGTTGTCGCGCAAGTAGTCGAAGCCGAATTCGTTGTTGGTGCCGTAGGTGATGTCGGCTTGGTAAGCGGCGCGGCGCTCCGGCGTGTTGGGCTGGTGCTTGTCGATGCAATCCACGGTGATGCCATGGAACTCGAACAGCGGCGCGTTCCATTCGGAGTCACGCTTGGCTAGGTAGTCGTTGACAGTAACCAAGTGTACCCCGCGCTTCGAGAGCGCGTTGAGGAACGATGGCAGGGTCGAAACCAGCGTCTTGCCCTCACCGGTGGCCATTTCGGCAATTTTGCCCTGGTGCAGCACAATGCCGCCAATCAGCTGCACGTCGTAATGCACCATGTCCCAGACAATTTCGGCCCCGGCGGCCAGCCACTTGTTGCTCCACACGGCCTTGTCACCCTCGAAGGTCACGTTGCCATGCGAGGCGGCGTATTCGCGGTCGCGGGCATTGGCAGTAACCACCAGCTGGCCGTTTTCCTTGTAGCGGCGGGCCGTTTCCTTCACAATAGCAAAAGCGGTGGGCAGCACCTCCATCAGCACGGCTTCGAGGTCCTTATTGCGCTGCTTTTCCAGGGCGTCAATTTGCTCAAAGAGAACCTCTTTCTGCGATACATCCAACTGCAGCTGCGTGTCGATTTGCTGGTGCAAACCGCCAATCTGCGCATCGAGGCCGGCGAGGCGCTCGGCAATGCGGGCGCGCACGGCATCGGTCTGCTCGCGCAACTGGTCATCGGTCAAGCCAGCCAGTTTGGCATATTCGGCATTGATGAGGGCCACATAAGGCACAACATCCTTGAGGTCCTTTTCTGCTTTGGAGCCAAATATTTTGGCGATGGTTTTGCCGAGAAAATCTAACATTAGGTAGTCTTTTAGCGAATAAGCGCCGTGGCGCACCTCAAATTTACGCAGCCTTCCGCTAAAACCGTCCCAAAACGAAAAGCCCCGCCAAATTGGCGGGGCTTTTCTGTAGCGTAGACTCTGCGATTCCGCGTCTCGCCGCCACGCGGCGAATGGTCATTAGAGTCGTTGCGGAGCTGTTGTGTATTTCCGCATTCGCCGCTACACGGCAAAACGCGGAATCCACGCTGCTACTCCTGTTTCGGGGAGCGGCTAATTAGTTTTTCGACCAGCGCGGTGCTGCCCGAAATAACGGGGAGCGCGGGTTTGCTGGCGTTTTCCTTCTCCGTCAGCTTCTTGTACAGCGTCAGGGCCTGGGCCACTACCTGGTCCATGTTGTAGTACTTGTAGGTTGCCAAGCGACCTACGAAATGGACGCCCGGCGTTTCGTCGGCCAGCTTCTTGTACTTGTTGTACAACTCGGCGTTTTCGGGCATCGGGATTGGGTAGTAGGGGTCGCCCTCGGCCTGCGGGTACTCGTACACGATGGCCGTTTTGGGGTGCTCCTGGCCGGTGAGGGCCTTAAACTCGGTGATGCGCGTGTAGAGGTTGTCGTTGGGGTAATTCACCACGGGGGCAGCGAGGTGCTTCTCCTTATTCAGCGTTTCGTGCTTGAACTCCAGCGAGCGGTAGGGTAGCTTGCCGAATTTGAAGTCAAAATACTCGTCCACGGGGCCGGTGAAAATCATTTCCTTGAAGGGAATGAAATCCATGATTTCGTGGTAGTCCGTGTTCAACATCACCTTGATATTCGGGTGGTTGAGCATGTTCTCAAACATCCGGGTGTAGCCGTGCAGGGGCATGGCCTGGTAGGTATCGGTGAAGTACCGGTCGTCGCGGTTGGTGCGGGTGGGCACGCGGCTGGTTACGGACTTATCAAGCTGCGAGGGGTCGAGGCCCCACTGCTTGTTGGTGTAGTTCTTGAAAAATTTGTTGTACAGCTCACGGCCTACCTTACTCACCACCACGTCTTCCGAGGTTCTGATGACATCAACCGGCTCGGCCACGGAGGCAAAGAATTCTTCGACTTCAAAGCTGGTCAGGCTCAGCCCGTACAGCTTGTTGATGGTGTCGAGGTTGATGGGCATAGGCACATGCTGGCCGTCTACCGAAGCCAGAACGCGGTGCTCATAGGGTCGCCAGTCGGTGTAATTGCCGAGGTAGTCGAACACGTCTTTCGAATTGGTGTGAAAGATGTGCGGCCCATACTTATGCACCAGGATGCCGTGCTCATTATAATGGTCGTAGGCGTTGCCGGCAATGTGGCTGCGCTTGTCTACGATAAGAACTTTTTTATTGCTGCGGGTAGCGAGGCGCTCAGCTAATACGCTGCCGGCAAAACCGGCCCCAACGATGAGGTAATCAAACATAGTGCAGGTGATGGGAAGTGGTAAGAAGAAAATCTATCGGGCAGGAATTTATGTTATAAAAATCAGGCATTCAACATGATAATCTTACTCAGGCGGGCTTAATGGGCGGCAGCGTCACCTCCGAAACCTTGGTGGGCATGAGGGGCGCGCCGGCCACGGTGGTGGTGGAGGCATCGGGCTTTTTGGCCCACAGGCGGTCCTGCATCAGGTTCACCATCTGCTGCCAGGTCTGGTCCCAGGAGATGGTGGCCAGGTAATCGTCGGTGCGCTGCTGCCAGTCGGCGTCGTCGCGTTGCGTGAGGGCCTTCTCAATGGCCTGGCCAAAATCGGCGGCGTTGTTGGCAATCTGCACCAGGTTCAGGTCGCCATAGGGCCGCACCACGTCGCGGATGGGTGTACTCACCACGGGGTTGCCGGCGGCCAAATATTCCGGCGTTTTGGTGGGCGAAATGAACTTCGTGCTCTCGTTGTCGGCAAACAAAAGCGTTGCTACATCCCAACCCTTTAAATACGCCGGCAGTTCCTTGTAATCCTTCCCGCCGAGGTAATGCACGTTGGCGGTGCGGGGCAAGGTGGCAGGGTCAATCTTCACCACCGGGCCGATGATGACAAACTGCCATTCCGGGTGGCTTTGCGCGAGCTGGCGCAGCAGCTCAATATCCAGCCGCTCATCCACCACGCCAAAAAAGCCGATGCGCGGATGCGCGATGCCGGCCTGGTCGGCGGGCTCGGCCATGGGGCCACGGGCCTGGCCGAAGTGGGCTTTGTCGATGCTGCTCGGGAAAGGGTGCGCGTCGGGGTGCTGCTCACGCTTGGCTTCGTAGAGCGTATGGCCGCCGGTGAACACGAGGTCGGCCTGCTGGAACAGTTCCTGCTCACGCTTTTTGAGCTCGGGCGGGGCAAATTTGAAGGCCGCCAGCTCGTCCATGCAGTCGTACACGGTGAGTTCGGGGTGGAACTGGCGCGACTTGCCCAGGGCCATGGGCGTGTAGTACCAGAAGAGGTACTTCGTGACGCCCTGCTCGGCAAGATAGTGGCTCAGCACCTCAAATTGGGCTTGGTCTGCGGCGGCTTCGTCCTGGCGCAGGCGCTGGGGCAGATGCACCACCACCACTTTCACGCCGTTGTCACGGTCCTTGATTTCGACGTGCGGCTCGACGCGGTTGTCGTTGTGGTAAAAAGCATCTTCGACGTAGAATACCCGGCCCTGCCGGGCGAAGCGCGACATGAGATGCTGCGGCCGCTGCCACACAAAATCCCAGTGCAGGTGTGCAAAACACACGAGGTCGGGCAAGGTGTAAGGGTGTTGGATTTCGGCGGCTGGGTCGCTGGGCCGGGCAGCGGTGGCAGAGGCGCGCAATGGCGTTTCCACCGTCGAAGAAGGGGGCATGAAAATTGGCAGGAAAAAGGGGTTTCGCGCCGCGCCGGAGGGACTCTCAACCTGCCCGGCCGGGACGCTTGCTACCCTATACGGAGCCTGCCGGCCAAAGGATATAGTGCAGCTTACTTTGCTAAAGCCCACCAATCCTTCACTTTACCAACTAGATATACGGCTATGCTAATTTATCAGCTACCCAGCAAGCATTGCCACTCCACGGCGTCGTGCCAGCCGGTGGCAGTGCGCAGCCACGCCTGCCGCGTGCCCACCTGCCGGAACCCGGCCGCTTCAAAAAGCTTCAAACTAGGCAGGTTATCAATGCCTACGGTGGCGTAAACCTGGTGCAGACGCAAGACGTTTCGGGCGTGTTTTTTCAGGAGCTCTAGGGCCTGGCGGGCGTAGCCGTGCTGCCGCTCGCGGGCCAGAATGGTGATGCCCACGCCGGCCCGTTGGTGCAGCGGGTCGTAGTCGAACAGGTCGACGACGCCCACGGCCGGGCTGCCAATCTCAGTAGTAATCACCAGTCGCAATTGGCGCACTACGTAGAAATCCGCGCGGGCGTGGTCGAGGTATTCGCGCAGGGCGTGCCGCGAGACGGGTGCAAACGTATCGGAAACGCCCCAGATATCGGGGTCGTTTTCGAGGGCGTAGAGGAATTCGAGGTCGTCGGGTTCGAGGGCGCGCAGGTGCATGGTGGGGTAAAGGTATCGGGTGCTTGGAGCACATGCTTTAGCTTGTGCGTTGTCTGAACAACCGGAATTCGTTCCAGCACAAGCTAAGGCTTATGCCGCAAACCAGGCCACTGGAACAAAAATAAATTGCGCACAATCAAACCTTACACAATCATTATCCATTTACCTTTGCAAAACCCTATGGCAACCTCCCCTACCCTTCCCGTCAAGAACTCGCTGCTGAAGCTGGAAAACCAGCTGTGCTTCCCGTTCTATGCCGTGTCGCGGCTGCTCACGAAGGCTTACCAGCCCCTGCTGCAGGCCCTCGACCTCACCTACCCGCAGTACCTCGTGTTTCTGCTGTTGTGGGGACATGAGCAGCTGACGGTGAAGGAGCTGGGTGAAAAGCTGCTGCTCGATTCGGGCACGCTCACGCCCCTGCTCAAGCGCATGGAGCAGAAGCAGTGGCTCAGCCGCCGCCGCGACCCGCGCGACGAGCGGTCGGTCATCATCGCGCTGCTGCCGGCGGGCCGGGCGCTGGAAGCGCAGGCCGACCAGATTCCGACGCAGATGCTCAATAAGATGCAGATGTCGGATGCGGAAATAACGGCGCTGCGCACGCACCTCACGCACCTACTTACCCAGTTGGCCTAGCGGCCTACGCTTATTGCTTACCACTTTTTCTTACCAACATTCCGATGAAAATCGAAAAAATTTTCACTGCCCAGGCCCTGGCCAAAGGCGGCCGCGACGGCCAGATTACCTCCAACAACCAGGTGCTCGACCTGACCCTGAGCACGCCCAAGGAAATGGGCGGCCCCGGCAAAGCTGGTGCTACCAACCCCGAGCAGCTCTTCGCCGCCGGCTACGCAGCCTGCTTTGAGGGGGCGCTGGGCGTGGCCGCCCGCCAGGCCAAAGTAACCATGAACAACGTGACCGTGGAAGCCCTCATCGGCTTCGGCAAGGCGGAGGATGGCGGCTACGGCATCTCGGCCGATTTGCACGTCAACCTGCCCGGCATCGAGCAGCAGCAGGCCGAGGAGTTGGTGGAAGCCGCACATGGCATCTGCCCCTACTCGCGCGCCACCAAAGGCAACATCGAGGTGAACCTCACCACGACGACCAACGCCTAAGCGCGGCCGTTTCCCGTTTTAACTAGTTCTGACAAGGCCTCGGTCTACGCCGGGGTCTTGCCGTTTCCGGCAGGTTATGCCACTCATTTTTAATTGCTTATCCTATGAAAATTGCCATGGTTCTGACTTCGCACGACCAACTCGGCAACACCGGCCACAAAACCGGTTTCTGGCTGGAGGAATTCGCCGCGCCTTACTACACGTTCGTTGATGCCGGGGCCGATATTACTCTGGCCTCGCCCGCCGGCGGCCAGCCACCCCTCGACCCCAAAAGCGACGAGCCCGGTGCCCAAACCGACGCCACCAAGCGCTTCAAGGCCGATGCCGCCGCCCAGAAAGCCCTGGCCAGCACGGTGACGCTCGACACCATTAAGGCCGAGGATTTTGATGCCGTATTCTACCCCGGCGGCCACGGTCCCCTGTGGGATTTGGCCGAAGACAAGAATTCTATCGCCCTCATAGAAAGCACTTTCGCCGCCGGCAAGCCGCTGGCTTTGGTGTGCCACGCCCCCGGCGTGCTCCGCCACACCAAAGCCGCCAACGGCGAGCCTTTGGTAAAAGGCAAGTCGGTAGCCGGCTTCACCAACACCGAGGAAGAGGCCGTGCAACTGACCAATGTGGTGCCTTTCCTGGTGGAAGACATGCTGAAGGAAAACGGCGGCAACTACTCGAAAGGAGCCGATTGGCAGCCCTACGTGGTATCGGCCGGCAACCTGATTACGGGTCAGAACCCGGCCTCGTCGGAGCCGGCGGCGCAGGAGGTACTGAAGATGCTGGCGAAGTAAGCCAAGCATCAACCGAGCACAAAAAAGGCCTCCCGTTGTTGCGGGAGGCCTTTTTGATGTAAGAGAGTGTATTAATCTACACCTCGCCGCCAAACACCCGCGTGGCCGGGCCGCTCAGCCACACGTTGGCAAAGCCGCCATCGGGGCGGGATTCGAAGCTTACTTCCAGCTCGCCGCCCATGGTTTGCAGACGCACGGGCGAGGCCGCACCACGCCGCGAAGCGGCCAGGGCCACGGCCGTGACGCCGGTGCCGCAGCTCAGGGTTTCGTTTTCGACGCCGCGCTCGTAGGTGCGTACGGGCCAAGCGTGAGCGGGGTCGGCAGGGATTTCCACGAAGTTGACGTTGGTGCCGGCGGGGTCGTAGGCCTGGTCGTAGCGGATGTCGTGGCCGGTACCGTACACATCGAACTCAGCGAGACTGTGGCCTTCTTCGGGGTCGAGGAAGTGAATATGGTGGGGCGAGCCGGTGTGCAGGAATACGTCGTCCTCCCCTACCCCGGCTTCCTGCGGGGCATCCACATCAATCATGCGCAGGCGCACGGTGCCGTCGGGCTCCACGCGGGCGTCGTGGGGACCATCCACGGCCAGGAAACGGGTTTCGGTGCTGATGAGGCCGAGGTGTTTGGCAAAGGCCACGGTGCAGCGGCCACCGTTGCCGCACATGGAGCTGGGCCGGCCGTCGGCGTTGAAATACACCATTTCGAAGTCGAAATCGGGCTTGTTGCGCAGCAGAATGAGGCCGTCGGCCCCGATGCCGAAACGGCGGTCGCAGAGACGGGCAATGAGCGGCTGGTCGGTTTCGTCGAAGGCGCGGGTGCGGTCGTCAATCATGACGAAGTCGTTGCCGGTGCCTTGGTACTTGTGGAATTGCATGGTGCAAAAGTACGGTTTAGCAGTAGCTCACAGGTTGTACCGTGGACGCTGCGAGTTCGCACGTCTGAATGTCCGACGCGCGGACTCGCAGCGTCCACGGTACAACCCAGAACGCCTACCGGTGCTCGCGCTCGTACGCCTTGCCGAGGTACTTCATGCTCCGCTCCCAGTGCTTGCGTTTGGGCGCGATGCTGCCGCGCAGGTATTTCTCGATGACGAGGGCGGCGGCCGGGGCGGCAGCCGTGGCTCCGAAACCGGCATTTTCCAGGTACACGGCGATGGCAATTTGGGGGTTGTCGGCGGGGGCGAAGGCGACGAAGGTGGCGTGGTCGTCGCCCTCGTCGTTTTGCACGGTACCGGTTTTGCCGGCGATGGTGATGCCCACGTCGGCCAGACTGGAGGCTTCGGCGGTGCCGCCGCGCTGCATCACGGCGAGCATGCCAGGGATGAGGGCTTCGAGGTTCACGCTGTCGATGAGGGTGTGGTGCTTTTCGAGGAAGCGCGGCAGGGGGCCGTCATCGCCCACGCTGCGCACGAAATGCGGCGTGTAGTACCAGCCCCGGTTGGCAATGATGGCCATCATATTGGCCATTTGCAGGCCGGTGAGGTTGATTTCGCCCTGCCCCACACTAAGGGAATAAATGGAGCGAAACTTCCAGTAGCGGGTGCGCCGGGCCTTGTCGTAGTAGGCCGGGGTGGGCAGGAAGCCGGCCTGCTCGCGGGGCAAATCAACGCCGAGCAGCGTGTCGAGGCCGAACGATTTGGCGTAGTGCTGCCAGGCCGCGAGGTTGGCGTGGCGGGCGGCCGTGGTGTCGCCCACCAGGCTGTCGGGTACGTGCTCGATGAGCTTGCGCATTACCTGGTAGAAATACGGATTGCAGCTGTATTGCAGGGCCATGCGGAGGTTGCGGGCCTGCGGGTGGTAATGCACGCAGCTGATGAGCGACTGGTCGCACCGAAACCCGGTGGTGGGCTTAATGGCCCCGAGCTGCAGGGCCACGGCCGCGTTCACCAGCTTAAACACCGAGCCAGGCGGGCTTGCCTGGGTAGCCGAGCGGTTGAGCAGGGGCATGTCCTCGTTTTCGACCAGCTTGCGGCGGGTGCCGGCGCGGTCGGGTGCGGTGAGGGTGCCAGGCGCGAAGGTGGGGGCCGAAACCGCGCAGAGCACCTCGCCGGTGCGCGGGTCGAGGGCCACGAGGTAGCCTTTGCGGCCGGCCAGCAGACTTTCGGCGTAGGCCTGCAGCTTGGCATCAATGCCTAAGTGGATATCCTGGCCCTGTTGGAAGACGGTATCGGCGGCCCAGGTGCCGTGGGGCTGGCCCAGTGTATCGAGAATCGGGTGCGCGTAGCCACGGTGGCCATTGAGCAGGCCGTTGTAGTAGGTTTCGACGCCGCCGTTGCGCACCCGGTAGAACCGGCCGCGCCGGTAGCGCTGAATGAGGTTCAGGAAGGGTTGGGCATTGTTATAGGCGTAGCCCAGCACCGGCGCGCCCGCGCTGGTGGTGTAGGCGCGTAGGGTGCGCTGCTCCAGCTTCAGCATGGGCCATTCCTCCTGCTTATCCTGGATTTTTTTGGCCTCGGCGTTGGTCAGCAGCAGCTTTATGCTGCCTTTGGGGCGGGCTCCTTCGTAGGGCAGCGCGGCGGCAATGCGGCGCCACAGGGTGCTGTCGCGCCAGCCTAGCAGGCGGCTGAGCTTGAGGGAATCGAGGGGCGGGCGCGGCGGCAGCGCGAGCAGATAGACGGGCCGGGTGGCTATCAGCACCGAATCGTTGCGGTCGAGCACGCGGCCACGCGCCGGAGCTTCCGACACGGTGCGGCGCGGCGTGAGCAGCCCAAAGGTGGAATCCTGCACGGCGGGCGGCATTGCGACTTCCTGCCCCGGCGAGGAGCAGGCGTTCAGCAGTAGCATGAATGCCAGGAGGTAAGATTTCCAAGGAAGAGCTTTAAGCATCGGGTAAAGCTAAGGAATGGGCAGCCGGTTGGCGCAGCCTGTTCGATGAACCGAGGCTGTGGCCTTTCCAAGTGAGCGAATTACCGGCCGCCCCGCCCCCAATCGGCCCATCAAATCGGGCAGGGCCCTACCGGGTACGACCCCTACCTTTGCCGCCTGCTTATGTACGACTTCCTCACCACCTCCCCCTGGCCCGACTACGAGCTGATTGATTCCGGCAACTTTCAGAAGCTGGAGCGTTTCGGCCAATACATCCTGGCCCGCCCCGAGCCGCAGGCCATCTGGGACCCGCACCTGCCGCTTACGGAGTGGGAACGGGCCGATGCCGCCTTCGCCCGCGCCCCCGGCTCGACCGAAAAAGGCCAGTGGCGCCTCAAGCCCAGCATGCCCGAGCAGTGGGTCATCGACTACCAGCGGCCCGATGGGCTGAAGCTGAAATTCCGGCTGGGTCTGTCGTCGTTCAAGCACGTCGGGCTGTTTCCGGAGCAGGACCCCAACTGGCAGTTCATCTACAACCAGACGCGCAAGCGCCGCGCCAAACTGCCGCGCGTGCTCAACCTATTTGCCTACACCGGGGCCGCCACGCTGGCCGCCCGCGCCGCCGGAGCCGACGTCACGCACCTCGACTCGGTGAAGCAGGTGAACTTCTGGGCCAGAGATAACATGGAAGCCAGCCAGCTCGACGGCGTGCGCTGGCTGGTGGAAGATGCCATGAAATACGTGCGGCGCGAAGTGAAGCGCGGCAGCAAGTACCAAGGCCTCATCCTCGACCCGCCCGCTTACGGCCGCGGCCCCAACGGCGAGAAATGGCAGCTCGAAGATGAGTTGAACGAGATGCTCAAGCTCAGCCAGCAGCTGCTCGATCCGGAGGACCATTTCTTTGTAGTGAACCTGTATTCGCTGGGTTTCTCGGCTCTGATTCTGGATAACCTGACTACGGCCATTTTTCCCGGCGAGAAGGCCGTGCGCGAGTTGGGCGAGATTTATCTGCACGATGCCGGGCAGCGGAAACTGCCGCTGGGCACGTTCTGCCGGTTTGCCACGTAGCGCGGGCTTTTAGTCCGCGCCAACCCATCTGCCGTATTGCACTCCTGCTTCGCTAAACTCGCGGACTGAAAGACCACGCTACTTCCTTTATGCACACGCCGCACGCCCATCGCCGCCTCGCGCTCATTGATTTGGGCACCAACACCTTCCACCTGCTCGTTGTGGAAATCTCAAAAACGCCCGGCGAAAAGCCGCTGGTGCTGCTGCGCACCAAAGCCGGCGTGCGCCTGGGCGAGGGCGGTATCAGCCAGGGCATCATCGCGCCCGATGCCTATACCCGTGCCCTGCACACCCTCGCCGGTTTCAAAGAGGAAATGGAGCTTCACGAAGTGACCGAAGTGCGCGCCACGGCCACCAGCGCTATGCGCGTGACGAAAAACGGGCCAGATTTGGTACGCGAAATCTTCGAGAAAACCGGCATTCAGGTCAACGTCATTCCCGGCGAGCGCGAGGCGGAATTAATTTGCGCAGGCGTGCGCCAGGCCGTGGATTTGGGCGAAGCAGCCCAGCTGATTATGGACATCGGCGGCGGCTCGGTCGAGTTCATTATCGCCAATCAGACCACCATTTTCTGGAAGCAAAGCTTTGAAATCGGAGCCCAGCGCCTGCTCGACCAGTTTTTCCCCGACCCCAGCGGCGTATTTCCCGCCGAGGCCGTGGAGGCCGAGCAGCGCTATCTCAGCACCGTGCTGGAGCCGCTCATCGAAGCCGTGCGGCGCTACCGGCCCGCCAGCCTCGTGGGGGCTTCGGGCAGCTTCGACAGCCTGGCCGACATGCAAATCGGCCAGTTGCGCTCCGAAAGTGAGCTGCCGTCCTGCACCGAGCTGGCACCGGAGTCCTTCCAAAGCAGCTACCGCCACCTGCTCAGCGGCAACCACGAGCAGCGCAAGGCCCTGCCCGGCATTCTGCCTATGCGGGCCGATATGTTGGTGGTAGCCGCCGTGCTTATTGATTTCGTGCTGGGCATCAGTGAAATCACGCGCATCCGCACTTCAGCTTACGCGCTGAAAGAAGGGCTTTTGGCCGAAATGCTGGCGGTGTAGTCTGGTCGTACTGTGGACTCAGCGAGTTCGCGAATTTGACTCGCTCCTCCACTCCTTATCACGCGCGGGCTCGCAGAGTCCACGGTACATCCTCCCCTCATGCCCACCTTCTCCTACAGCCAGCTTTTCACTTTCACCGAAAGCGTTTTCCTCGCCATCGGCTGCCCCGCCGCTGATGCCATCCTGGCCACCGAGACCCTGCTCTCGGCCGATTTGCGCGGCGTGGACTCGCACGGCGTGGCCCGCCTGGTGGGCTACGTGCGGCTGTGGGAAGCCGGCCGCATCAACGCCAGCCCACAAGTGGGCGTGACGTATGAAACGCCCAGCACCGCCGTGGTAGACGGCGACGGCGGCCTGGGACTGGTAGTTGGCCCCAAGGCCATGCGCGTGGCCATCGAAAAGGCGCAGCAAGTGGGTACCGGCTGGGTTTCGGTGAAAAATTCCAACCACTTCGGCATTGCCGGCTACCACGCCATGCTGCCCCTGGCACACGACATGATTGGCATTGCCATGACCAATGCCTCGCCGCTGGTCGCGCCCACTTTTTCGCTGGACAGACTCCTCGGCACCAACCCCATTGCCGTGGCCGTGCCCGCCGGCGAACAGCCCGACTTCGTGGCCGATATGGCCACCACTACCGCCGCTAACGGCAAGCTCGAAATTGCCCAGCGCAAAGGCCTGCCCCTGCCCGAAGGCTGGGCCCAAACCGCCGACGGCCAGCCCAGCACCGACGCCAACGCCGTGAAGAACGGCGGTGCGCTGCTGCCCCTTGGCGGGGCCACCGGCTCGCACAAAGGCTACGCGCTGGGCAGCATTGTGGATATTTTCTCGGCCGTGCTCTCGGGGGCCAACTATGGGCCGTGGGTGCCGCCGTTCGTGGCCTTTCTTCAGCCTTCGGCCAACCCGGTGGGCCAGGGCCTGGGCCACTTCTTCGGCGCGATGCGCGTGGATGCGTTCCGGCCCGCCGACGAGTTCAAAGCGCACATGGACAACTGGATTACAACTTTCCGCAACGCCCAGGCCGTGGAGGGCAAAAAAGTCCTCATCCCCGGCGACCCGGAGCGTGAAATGGCCGCCCACCGCCTGCTGGAAGGCATTCCGCTGCTTGATGCCGTGGTGAAGGATTTGGAGGGCGTGGGCGCGAAGTTTGGGGTGAAGCTGTAGGCGGAAATCAGCCATTCCGAAGCATGAAAAAGGCCCTTCGCTGATGCGAAGGGCCTTTCTTATACTATAATTTCTGGCAATGTTTAAGAAATACCATTAGTCGCAGCCTGGGGCACCAGCGCGGCAATGGCTACCTGCTGGTTCAGGTATTGCGAAGAGTAGCCGGCATCCGACTTGTTCAGAAACAGGCAAGTGCCGCCGTTCACGGCATCAATAATCTGCGAATACTGGTCCATCGGCAGGGCCGGGCAGCCCAGGCTGCGGCCCAGGCGGCCGTTTTGCTTAATGAAGTCTTCGCTCACGTAATCAGCGCCGTGCATCACAATAGAGCGGGCGGCGGCGTTCGTATTCACGCCTTCGTCCAAGCCTTGCAGGTGTAGCGAGTGACCGTGCTTGCCCTCGTACTCGCCACCCGTGGCGTAGAAGCCGAGGCTGCTCATGTTGCTCTGGTCGGTGTTGGAGAAGTTGGTGGCCTCGTTCTCGCCCGAGTTGTGGCCGTGGGCCACGAGGGTGTGAAACAGAATTTCCTTCTTGCCCAAATCGAGCACCCAAAGGCGCTTTTCGGTGCTGGGCAGGTCGAAGTCAATAACTGTCAGCATCTGCTTATTCTCGGCCAGCTTGCCATCCTGACGCAGGTTGAGGTAGCCGGTCATGGCTTTGGCGAAGGTTTCGAAACGCAGGCCTTCCTGTTCTGCCCCGAGGGCTTTGTAGGTGGCGTGCAATTCCTGGTCGAACTGGGCTTTGGGCGAGAAGTCCATTTTGGGCATCCGCAGCTCATTGCGCGATCCAGCCATGGACTGCTGGATATTGCCCGCCAACGGCGTGGCCAGAAACAACGATGCCAGGAACGGCAGAACGCGACGCGCTAAGCGCTGACGACGCAGGCTTTTGCGTTTGCGCTGAACAATGCTGGGCTGGTGCTGGTGCATAATCGAAGTGGCTGGTGGTGAAAAAGAACCAGCCGCCGCATGTGCGGCAACTGCTTCGATACCTTATACGGGATAGAAACCCCGGTGGCTATTTTCAAACCCCTCACCAGCCCAAATGATTCCGTTTCCGGCCCGCCGGGCAGACGGCTTAGCGCCAGCCGCGCTGCAAAAACCGCCGCCCGGCGGCCCCGCCATCCAGCCAGCGCGAGGCCAGCCCGGGGCCGCTCACGAGCAGCATGCTCCCGACTCGTAGCGTGGCAATGATGTCCTTGAACTGCTCAGGGGGCAGGGCCGGGCAGCCCCGGCTGTAGCCCAGGTGGCCATATTGGCGCACGTATTTCGGGCTGGCATAGTCGGCGGCGTGCAGCACCACGTAGCGGCCGAAGGCATTGGCATTCTGGCCCTTATCGAGCCCCTCGATGCGGCGCGAGTAGCCATGAATACCATCGTAAGTAGCGCCGGTGCGGTAGAAGCCCAGCGAAGTGCAGGCCGAAGACTCCTGGTTGGAGAAGCGGCGGGCGCGCAAGTGGCCCGAGCCTTCGCCGTGGGCCACCAAGCTGCGGTGCAGCACTTTGGCTTCCTTCAGGTCGATGACCCAGAGGCGTTCGGTGGTATTGGGCAGGTCCATGTCGGCCACGGCCAGCAGGCCGGCCCGCTCGATGCGGCCGGTGGGGTGTAGCGTGAGGTAACCGATGCAGGCCTGTTCCAGCACCTCGGGGCGCAGTTCGGCGGCGGCGGGGCCGAGGGCGGCGTGGAGCTGCTGAATGGCCTGGCGCAGGGTATCGGGCACGGCGGCCAGTGCGGGTACCGGCGTCAGGCGGAGCGAATCGGGCACGGGGGGGGCGGGGGCCGACGTGTCGGGGGCAGCGGTCGGCGTGAGGGGCGTTGCGATTGAGACCAGCCTTTTAGCCGGCATTTGCGCCTCTTCGGCCCGTAGCTGGCAGCCGGCCGTGAGCAATGCTGCCGCCAGGTAACCAACTAAGTGCGCTCTTTCGGCGGCCGTTTTGGCACCAATCCAATATGCTCTCAACCTAACCATTGGCTGAAATTACGCCGCGCTGCCACAGCAACCACATTTCCACCGGCACTTTTGCCTGAATCGGTCGGGCTGCGAGTTGCGTGAGAGCCTATGGTGAAGCTGAGCACCAAGGCTTATCCAAAGCCTGATGAACAATAAATATCAGCATAGCACAATTATTTAAAAAATGCAATCGAATGCACAAATAATATTTTGTCATTTCAAGGTCATGCAAACCATTTCTTCTACCTTGAGGCCATCAATCAACCGAAAAATCCGCATTTTGGATTGCGGCTGATTGACAAGCCACGCTTCACTTTTTCCTCACAAAACCCAATTCCCACACATGATGCACTTTTCTCCTCATTTTCCGTTCCGCAAACGATTCCGGTTCGCGCTGGCGCTGGCTTTGGCCTTGCTGGGAGCCGGCAACCAGAGCGCCCACGCCCAAAAAGTAGTGATGCAGGGCTTCTGGTGGGATTTCTGGAACTCGAACTACCCCAACGGCTGGGCCAACTACCTCGCCGACCTGGCCCCGCGCCTGAAAAGCATGGGCGTAGACGCCGTCTGGATTCCGCCCACCATCAAAAACGCCAACCAGGGCAACGGCTACTCCCCTTTCGACAACTACGACCTGGGCGATAAGTGGCAAAAAGGCTTCCTGGCCACCCGCATGGGCACCAAGGACGAGCTACTGCGCGCCGTGGCCGTGCTGCACGCCAACGGCGTGGAAGTGATTCAGGACGTGGTGCTGAACCACAACGACGGGGCGGGCTCCTCGAACGGCGCGGGCGGGCAGGACCCCGGTGCCTGGGAAGACGGCACGACCAGCAAGTACAAGAACTTCCGCTACGTGAGCTACGCCAAGCCCGTGACCGACGAGAGCGCCGCCGACTACTTCAGCCGCTCGGGCCGCTTCTCGAAAAACTGGGAGAACTTCAACCCCAACCAGGGCAATAACTCGACCTCGGGCGACTGGAACGCGCCCTTCTTCGGGCCGGATATTAGCTACTACGCCGGCTCCTACGGCCAAAGCTCCAACGCCACCACCTACAACCCCGTGCAGGCCAGCGACTACATGCGCACCGGCAACCGCAACTGGCTGATTTGGTACAAGAAGCAGGTCGGTTTCGATGGCGTGCGGATGGATGCCGTGAAGCATTTTCCGGATTTCGCCTCCGAAGATTTCCTGTATAATCTGCAAAGCAATGCCGGCTGGGCCAACGGCGGGGCCACCATGTACGCCGTGGGCGAATGGGTGGGCTCGTCCTCGCAGATGGATGGCTGGGTGGCCAACGTGAACAACCGCGCGGGTACCTTCGATTTCTCGTTGCGCAACGGCCTGTACAACGTCGTGAGCCAAGGGGGCAGCTTCGACATCGGCACGCTGCCCAGCTACCAGCAGGGCACGCGGGTGGTGAACATCGGCGGGACGTATGTGCATCGCACGGTGCCCTTCGTGAACAACCACGACACGATGCGTCCCCAGGTGGATGCCAACGGCAACTACACCGGCTGGAACACCGGCTCGGAGCTGGCCCCGCACATCGACCCATTCGACCCGCGCCTGTCGGCCGTGTATGCCGCCGCGCTGGCCATGGATGGCTCGCCGATGCTCTTCTTTGAGGACGTGTTCAACGTGGGCAACACCAGCAAGCGCTACAGCCACAGCCCCAAAAGCACCACCGACCTGCCCACCCGCGACGACCTCGTGAACCTGGTGTGGTGCCACCAGAACCTGCACTTCAAGGACGGCGCGTATCGGGTGCGCTACCAGGCCGCCGACCACCTCGTGATTGAGCGCAGCACGAAGGCCATCATTGGCATCAACGACAACTTTACCACCTGGCAGAACAATACGGTGAGTTGCGATTTCGCCCCCGGCACCGTACTCAAGGACTATTCCGGGGCCAATGGCACTTCTACCGTCACGGTGAGCGCCTCGCAGACCGTGGCCATCAACACGCCGCCGTGCAACGGCACGGCCGCCAGCGGCCGGCGCGGTTACTCCGTGTGGGCCCCCACCAACGCCGTGACCGGCTACACCCGCCCGGCCCTGACCACCACCCAGGAATGGGAACTGGCCAACGACCTCGGCGATTCTGACAGCCGCAGCTTGATGCAGGGCGGCGCACTGCCGGCCGCCAGCACAGCCTACCGCACGGCCGGCCGCATCTATGGCGCGGCCAACAAATCAATCACCTACACCCTCTTCCCCGTTGATGCCACGCGCAGCCTGACGGTAGCCGTGCTCAACAGCGCCGGCACGGTGGTGAGCAGCCAGACCGGCACGGGCACCCTCACGGGCACCTACACGCCCACCGCCGAGGGCTGGTACACGCTTAAAGCCAAAAACGCCAGCACCGCCAACCCCAGCCAGGGCGCATTCGTGAAGGCCACCTATACCGCCCCCACCGTGGTAACCGGGGCCATGACCGGCCGCCGCGACGCTGCCGTGCTGGCCGCCACCCAGGAAGCCCCCGCCGCTGAAGTGCTGGTGTACCCCAACCCCACCGCCGCCGACCGCATCGACGTGGTAATTACCGCCAACCGCGAGCAGGCCGCCACCGTGCAGCTGCACGACCTCACCGGCCGCCTGGTACACCAGGAAACCGTGCGCCTCTACAACGGCTCCAACGAGCTGCGCCTGGGTGTGAAGAAGACGCTGCCCGCCGGGATTTACCAGTTGAGCGTGCCCGAGTTCCACGTCAGCCAGAAAGTGGCGGTGCAGTAGAGCATAAATCTGACGCAAAAAAGGCCTCTCCAAATATTTGGAGAGGCCTTTTTTGCGTCAAAGAAACCGGCTTAGAAGAAAATACTGAAATTGGCCCGCAGGTTGAAGGGCGTGCCCGGCGTGAAGGTCCGTTCGGTAATGGGGGAGGCTTCGCTACGCAGCTGGGTTTCGGTGGCGTACTGGGCCTCATTCCAGTCCACGTTCAGCAGATTTTGCACCGTGAGACCGAACTGGTAGCGCGGCCGGGTGTAGGCCAGCACGGCATCGACCACGAAGTAGGGTAAGGCCCGCACCGAGTTGTCTTCGATGGCGGGGCGGCCGCCGAGGTAGCGGTAGCGCAGGCTGCCGCTCAGGCCGTTGGGCTGCTTGTAGGTAATGCCCGCGATGCTGGTAAAAATGGGACCCAGCGGCACGAAGTTCTCGCCCTCCGGCGCATCCAGAATGCGGGCGTGGCTGTAGTTGCCGTCAAAATCCAGGAATAAGCGGCTCGTGAGCTGGTAGCGGGCCGAGAGGTCGAAGCCAAACCGCTGGGTCGGTCCCACGCTTTCGGTGGTGCCCTCGTCGCCGGAATACACCAGCTCGTCCTGCAGGCGCAGGTACCAGAAAGCGGCGTTCACCACCAAATTGGCTACGGGCTTGAAGGTGCTGCCCGCCTCGGCCCCCGTGGCGCGGGGCAGCGCCTGGGCGGGGTTAGTGCCCCGGATAACACCCCGCGCATCGTTGGAGTGGAAGCCCAGGCCGGAGCGCACAAACAGCTGCACGTTCGGCGAGGCCTGGTAGTAGAAGTTGAGTTTGGGCGAAACGCGGGCGGCGTTCACGCGCCCGTTCAGCGGCCCGAAGTTTTTCCCGGTCGAGTCGGCAATTTGCCCGCGAAAATCGAACACGAACAGGTCGGCCCGCACGGCGGCGTTCACGGTCAGGCGGTCGGTCAGCTCCAGCGTCTCGTCGAGGTAGGCATTCAGGTTTTGCTCGTGCAAGCGGCCAATGTCGATGATGCTCGTGTCCGACACCTGGCGCTGCACGGCGTGGCGCAGGGCCAGGTTCGCATCGTCGATGCGGGTGCCCACGCCAATGGTGGTGTGCAGGTTACGGCTGCCCAGGCGGTTGTCGCGCTCGTAGGTGCCGGTGTAGCCGTAGAGGTTGCGGCCGTTATCGGTTTGGTTGATTTCGTCGCCGTTGATGGGGTCTTCCTTGTAAAACGTGAAGTTGGAAAACAGGCCAAAGTTGTAGCGCGTGTAGTACACCTGCTGGCGCAGCACCGCGTCGTGGGGCAGCGCGGTGGTGAGGATGGCGTAGGCGTTGCCCCGGTTGGTGGTGCCGCCCTCGGTAGGGTCGATGCTGCCGAAACGCGTAATGGTGCCATCGGCCACGGCACGGGTCGGGATTTCGCCGCTCGCGTTCCAGTTCGAGGTGAAGTAGGAGCCAAACAGCGTGAGCGAGGTGTTATTCGTGAGTTGGCCCGTGTACTTGCCCATGCCGTTGAAGCGCTTGAAACGCTGGTTATTCACGAAGGGCGAAGCGCTGTAGTAGTATTCGCTGGCCACGTAGGCACTCTCCGATTTTTTGGTCAGCAGGTGATGATTACCCAGCAAATCGAGCATCACCAGCGCCCGGTACGTGCTGTACTGGCCGGCCTCTACTTTCACCTGGCTGTGGTCGAGGCTGGTTTTGGTAAGGAATTCGCCCGCACCGGCCGTGGCCAGGTCGCCAAAACGGGCCGTGTAGGGGCCTTTGTACACTTTCAGCTGCTCCACCGTTTCGGGTATCACGAAGTGAAAGTCCGCGTAGCCCTGGCCGTGGGCCTGGCTCACCATGTTCACGGGCATCCCGTCCACGCTGATGGCGAAGTCGGTACCGTGGTCGGCATCGAAGCCCCGCAGGAAAATCTGCTCGGCCTTGCCGCCGCCCGCGTGTTGGGCGATAAACAGGCCCGGCACCAGCCGCAACAAATCCTGCCCCGAGTTCACGGGCCGCAAGCTCTGGTCGATGTGGGTGATGGCGGCCAGGCTCTGGTTGGGGTCGCGGGGCTGGTTCACCGTCACCTCGGCCAGGCTGAGCGTGGCAGTGGCCAGCGTCATGGTCAGGCCGCGCGTTTCGCCGGCCACCAAGGTCACGGCCTGGCTCTGGACGCGGTAGCCGAGGGCTCCCACCCGCAGGGTTTGCTTCCCCGCCGGCAGGCCCGTGAGGCGGAACTGCCCCAGCGCATCGGTGGCGGCCCCGCCCGGCTGGCCCAGCAATCCCACGCTCGCGCCCACCACCGGCTGGCCCGAGAGCGAGTCGGCCACGGTGCCGCGTAGGGTAGCAGTGCCCTGCGCCTGCGTCATCTGCGCCACTAGAAGCAGGCCGAGCAGCAAGCCCCACCCGGTCGATAATGTAGTAAGTAGTTTTTTCATCTAAGTCGGTATCAAGGCCAATGGCAGGCGGCACCGCAGCACCGCCTACCATTGGCTCAGTTGAAGAAAGGGGAAATGTGCCGACTAGAAGTTGGCCTTGCTCATGCAGTTGGCGCGGCACTGCACCTGGTGCTGGGTGCGCTGCTGGCCAAGGTGGCCGCGCGGCTGGTCATGCCGGGCCGAATCAGGGTTGGCCGGCAGTGCGCGGCTACCGCCCGCATCGAACAAAGAAATGGCAATGCGTCCCGCCGTAGGCAATTGCACACGGGAAGCAACGCTCGTAGCGCCCGCTACGGGTTGGAGGGAATTAGCCCGGAAAATCATAAAATGAAGGAGTTGAACGCGCCCCGGCACCATGGCCCGGCAGGCTGCGTCGGATTGATGGATAAGATGAAGCGGCGCGGCTCCTTAGCGGCAGCCGCGCTCAGGAGCTACAGCTGGAATCCAATCCAACCGCGGCCCAGTCTCAACTTATCCCCGACGGGGCGGCAACTCAATCCGGCCCCGGTAGCCCACGGGCACGGCCACCACGCGGGCCGCCCGCCGGGCCACGACAGCACTAAAAACCGGCCGGGTAAACACCACGCGCACTTCTGCCAGGCAGTGGGTATCCAGACCTTTGAGGGAGGTGAGCAGCTGTTGCAAAGGCGGCCGCTCGCCATTTTTCTTCACCGTGTACTGCACCCCGTTGCAATCATCAAAGCAAGCCAGCCGCAACGTGTGCTTTAGCTGGCAATCTTGGCTGTGTACGTAGGCAAACGGCCGGTCAATCACCTTCGCCGGACGCTCCACGAGTCCTGCCCCCACCACCAGCAGGTAGTTGAGCAGCAAAAGCAGCGTGAAGTACGGGCGGAAGGCCATGAGGTGGGAGTGGTTTAGAACTATCTACGGCGCAGGTAGCAGAAAGGATGAATGAATTGTTGGTTGATTGTTCAGGCAAAAAAAACGCGCTCCACGGTCCAGTAAGCCGCAATCAGGCCGATAACCACCGACACCGGAATCACAACCCGCTGCTTGTACCAGCTTTTATCGGCGGCCCAGCGGCCTACCAGTGCCCAGCACAGCAATATTACCGAAACCTGGCCCAACTCCACACCGACATTGAAGGAGATGAGCGAGCCGAAATAGTCCTTCTGCGGCAGCCCCAGCCCCGTGAGGGCGCTGGCAAAACCCATCCCATGCACCAGCCCAAAGCCGAACACGATAACCAGCCGCCACGGGTTCAGCTTATCGGTAATGATATTCTCGATGGCCACAAACAGAATGGACAGCGCGATTATCGGCTCAATAACCGACGACGGCGGCTGAATGAACCCGTACATGGCCAGCCCCAGCGTGATGGAATGCGCCACCGTGAACGCCGTGGCCTGCATGAGCACCGGCTTGAGGCGCGGCTCCAGAATATAGAGGCTGATAATGAACAGAATATGGTCAAATCCCAGCGGAATGATGTGCGTGAACCCCAGCTGTAGGTAGGTCCAGAAAATCTCCGTGCGCGAAAGCTTGCTCAGGTCCGTGTTGAGGACGTGCGCAGCGGCCGGCAACGCCAGCAGCACCAGCAGCACCAGCAGCGGCAGGGCTACCAGGGCGCGGCGCGGCAGGCGCATTCCTCGCAACGGGTTTACTTTTTTCATTTTACGCTCACTACTCACGACCAACTACTTGCTGCCATTCTACCGCGCCGCCAGCAGCTTCTTGCCTTCAGCCTCTACCTCAGGGTTGAGGTAAGGAGCAGTTTTCAGCGCATTCTCAATCAGGGCCTGCCCCTCGGCCGTCTTGCCCATCTTGCTGAGGATGAGACCCGCGCGGCACAGCAGCACCGGGTTTTTCGAGCCCGTGCGGCGGGCCACCTGCATGTATTTCTGAGCCTCGGCATACTGGCCGCGCTTATAGAGCACCCAAGCCATGGTTTCGTTCACGTCGATGTTATCGGGCCGGCGGTCGTACTCGATTTTGGCGTGTTCCATTGCCTTGTCCAGCTCGTTGGTTTTGAGGTAGGCGTAGGCCAGCTCACGGTCGGCGTAGTGACCCATCTGCTCGTTGCTGTTGGCCTCGCTGGCGGCGCTGGCCAGCATATCAATGGATTCTTTGGCCATTTTATCGGCTTCGGCGGGCTGGCCGTTCAGGCGGTAAAGGTCCGTTAGCTCATCGGCAAAGGCATAATCCTTCACGGTAATGCGGGCCTCTTGGTAGAGCTTAATGGCACGGGGATAGTCCTTGCGGGCTGCCGCCATGCGGCCCAGGCCAGCCAGCGCATACGCGTAGCCGGGGCGGGCGGCCAGCGCCATGAGGTAGTAGCCCCGGGCGTGGGCCGTGTCGCCGCTCACTTCGTAGATGTGGCCCAGGGCTACGCGGGTCCATTCGGTTTGCTCCAAACCAATGTAGCCGGCTTTGGCAGCCATATCCATTGCTTGAATGGCCCCGGGCACGTCGCCATAAATCTCGCGCAGGTAGCTCACCCGGGCGTAGGCGGGCAGGTCGGGGCGCACGGCGTTCATCTTGTCGGCCATTTTGATGGCTTCCTCGTAGTGGCCCATTTCCACGTTGGCATCGGTCAGCAGGCCGTACACGAAGCCGCTGTTGGGGTTGAGTTTCTGGGCCTGTTCGGCAATGCCGAGGCCTTGGGCAAAGTGGTGCTGCGTGAGGCAGAGCGAAGCTTTGCAGCACATGGCTTCAAAGTTTTCGGGTTCGGCGGCCAGCACCTGCTCCAGCAGGTCCATAGCCGCACCGTCATAATATGGGTGGTCGCCGGTGATGCGGCCTTCCTGCATATAGGCCTGAGCCAGGAGCAAGCGGCTCTTCTGGTCTTTGGGATTGGTGCGCAGCTTGGCCAGCAGGCCCTCAATAGCCGCTTTGGTGTTTAGCCATTCGTTGCCGACCGACAGGCTGCCGCGCCGGTCTTTCAGTTCCGGCGTACGAACCTCTGGCTTTTTAAAGAAAAAAATGGCGGCCGCCAATACGCCGAAAACCACTAATAGACTGGGGTATAAGTACTTTTTCAAGACAGAGAAAGATGATGGAGTGGAGGAGTAACCGTAAAAATAACGCCTAAAAAAAGAGCCGCCGCCAGTCCCAACGAGGACCAAACGACGGCTCTTTTCAATTAGCTTTTAGCGCAGCAGCTTACTGGCGCTCGATGCGCACCGATTGCACCACGGTGCTACCGTTGTACAGCGTGGCGATGTACTGGCCGGGGGCCACATCGCGGCCGGGCATCCAGCTCAGCTCGTTGGTACCAGCACCGAAAGACTTGTCCTTGGCAATGGTAGCCACCTTGCGGCCGGTCACGTCGGTGATAACCACGCTCATCGTGCCTTTGGTGGGCAGCTCAAAGCGCAGCGTAGTGCGGTCGGCGAAGGGGTTGGGGTAAGCCTGGGCTACGGTCAGGTTAGGCGACAAGCCCAAGCCGCTCGAACGCTGAGCCAAGGCTACACGCTGGGCGGTGGTACCGCTCCAAGGCGTCTGCGAGTAAGGGAACGCAGCTTTGAACGTCGTATCGTTGGCTGGCACACCGGCGCTGAAATTCAGCACGTTGCCGAGCTGAGCAGTAACGGGGTTAGCGCCACCAGCGGGATAGTCGTCGTACCACAGGCCGATGGCGGCCAGTACGACACCACCCACAGCTTGCAATTCGATGCGAGTCACATCATCCTCGAGGCGGCGACCGTTGGGGAAGCCATCCATGTTGGGGATGTTCTGTACGGTGGTGGTGGTGTTGTACGTAGCGTTCGTCAGGCCCAGCACAGCAGCGGCCAGCAGGCCTTCCGAGCTGAAGTTAGCCGAGTTGCGAGCCGTAGGCGGCACAGCCATGTTCAGGCGCAGCATGTCGCCACCGGGGTTGCTTGCCGAGCCACCCACCAACAGGAAGTTGTTGATGAAAGGCTTGCCGGCAGCCAGCGGGTTACCGTTTTTGCCGGTAGCCAGCTGGTAGGGAGGGTAATTAGGCACACCCGTGTGGAAGATGGGCAGAATGTCGACTGAGCGCGGCTTGCCAGCACGTAGCAGGTAAGCGCCGTAAGGGGCAGGGCCAGTAGTAGCCAGTGCCGTGCCGTTCAGGGCAGCGTTGCCCGCCAAGCCGCTCAAGCCGGCCGCGCCGTTGCGGAAGTCAAAACCAGCAGCAGGCAGGCCCGCAGTTCCGGCCAGCGACTTGCTCTGGATACGCAATGGCCCAAGGCCGGGTACAGCCTCACCGTAGTAAGTCTGGCCAGCAGGCTTGGGAGATGCCCCGTTCATGGGCACGTTGTCAGCCATATACAAACCTAGCTCCGGGTTCGACAGGTAGTCATCCGTAGCAGCAACTTCAGCGTAGGGGGAGCCGGCGTTCCAAGCATCCTTAGCGCCAATTGGGTTGATAACTTCGTTCAGCAAGGGCATGCCGATGCGCGATACCTGCACGTAGTTGCCCGATACCGTCGGTGCAGCACCCGTAGCCGACAGCACACGGGTAGCAGGACGGCTAGCCGAAGCCCACACACCGATGATGTAGTTCGAATCCAGAATGTTGGTTGAGCTGGTCAAGGCAGCAGTACCCGTCTTAGCCAGCAACGCCACCGGAATCTGTATGGCAATAGCGTGGGTATTCTTGCGGGCGAGGCCATCGCGGGCAGCGCCGGGAGCACGAATACCGCCCAGGTCGAAAATGCCGCCCAAGTCAGCAAAGAACGGGTCATCGGTCGGGCCGCAGAAGAATTTAGTACCATCCGACAGGGTCATGATGGCGTTGGTCATTAGCGTGTTGTAGGGCGAATTCAAACCAGCGGCGCTGGTGATTGAACGCGGACCGACGTTGGGCGGCGGCACTATACCGTTGGTTACAATGGTATTGAAAGCCCCACCGCCTATGCTTTTCTCGACGATGTACGTCGTTTTCAGGTTCTGCATCCCCAAGCGGATATTGAAGAACGTGGTAGGGTCCTGGTTGGCGCGGGTAAACGTGAAACGGTACGTGATATCGTCGCCGGCCGTGGCCGAGTTGTTTTTCACGTGGATTTCGTAGCGTACGTTCTCGCCGAACGTGTTGTAGTTGGGGCCGCCCTGGGGCAGCTCCAACGGGATGTAGTTGGCGATGATGGTGACGCTGGCGCTACCGTCGTTGTTAGGCGAGTCGGGGCTGCGGAAAGCGTACAAGTCGGTGTTATCGGCCAGCGGGTCGTCGGCGATAAGCGGGGCTTCGCGGTGGCTAGATGCTTCCAATGTGTTGTGCTGGCTGCTCAGGGCCACCACACCTCCAGCCGCGGTTGCGAGCAGAGCAGCCTGGACAAGAGGGCGAGTAAGTAGATTTTTCATAAAAACTGAAAATTGGATTGGGGTGAGGTGTAAGGAAACCGGAAAAATCACAAGCTGAATAGTAGCTTCAATAAACCCACATGTGATGTGGCGCTTTTGAACTACCTGCTCAGCTATACTTTCCTTACGTGCAGACCCGCGAATTCGGTTTTGATTATTCCAATAATAGTTCAATAAGATTTGGGCTAAGTCTGTGGCAATGCTCCTGAGCCTCTTATCGGCTCTGATGTGGCCAGGTTTACCCCGTACTTTTGTAGGGCGCTTTTCTGCGCCATCAACTTTCATTTTTCGGGCCGCCACCAGTGGCAGGCCCTTGTTTATATGGCTACAGTAGCAATCAACCTGGCCACCGGCAGCCTTCAGCAGGAAGAAATCATCGTCGGCATCGACCTAGGCACCACCAACAGCCTCGTGGCCTACGTGCATCCTGAAAGCCGCCAGCCCGCCGCCATCAACGATTTGGGCCGGGGCACCATCGTGCCGTCGGTGGTGCATTTCCCTGCCGGTGGGGCCGACCCCATCATCGGGGCCGAGGCCCGTGAGTATCTCCTCACTGACCCGCAACGCACCATCTATTCCGTGAAGCGCCTGCTGGGCAAAAGCTACCGCGACCTGGGCCAGCACGCCAGCCAGCTCGGCTACAAAGTCATCGACGACAATTCCGAGGGCCTGGTCAAAATCCGGGTCGATGACCGGTTCTTTTCCCCTATTGAGTTGTCGGCCGCCATCCTGCGGGAGTTACGCGCCCGCGCCGAGCACGCCCTGAAAACCCCGGTGAACCGCGCCGTTATTACCGTGCCGGCTTATTTCAACGACTCGCAGCGCCAGGCCACCCGCGATGCGGGCCGCCTCGCGGGCCTTGAGGTGCTGCGCATCGTGAATGAGCCCACCGCCGCCGCCCTAGCCTACGGCATCGGCCTCGACCCCGACGAAGAGAAAACCGTGGCCGTGTACGACCTCGGCGGCGGCACGTTCGATATCAGCATTCTGCGCATTCAGCAGGGCATTTTTGAAGTGCTGAGCACCAACGGCGACACCTACCTTGGGGGCGACGACCTGGACCGCGCCGTGGTGGACTACTGGACGGCCATCTTCGGCCTTCCGGATGCTTTCCATACTAACCCACACTTGCAGCAGCAGCTGCGCCTGGCCGCCGAGATGGCCAAGAAATACCTCAGCCAGCACGACGATTTCACGACCCACCTCACCGACGAGGCCGGCCAGAATATCACCGTCACGCTCACCCGCGCGCAGTTCAACGACCTCATCCGCCCGCTGGTGGACCGCACGATTACGGCCTGCCGCCAGGCATTGGCTGATGCCAAGCTCGAAACCAAGCTTGATGCCGTTTTGCTGGTAGGCGGCTCTACCCGCGTGCCGCTAGTGTACGAAGCCGTGTCGGAGTTTTTCGGCCAGCCGGCGAATAATTCACTTAACCCAGATGAAGTGGTAGCGCTGGGGGCGGCCATTCAGGCCGACATTCTGGCCGGCAACCGGCGCGATGTGCTGCTGCTGGATGTGACGCCGCTCACGCTGGGCATTGAAACGCTAGGCGGCCTGTTGGACCCGATTATTCCACGAAACTCGAAAATCCCGACCAAGGCCGGCCGCCAGTATACCACCAGCGTGGACGGGCAGGTGAACCTGAAAATTGCCGTGTACCAGGGCGAGCGCGACCTCGTGAGCCAGAACCGCAAGCTGGGCGAATTTACCCTCACCGGCATTCCGGCCATGCCCGCCGGCCTACCCAAAGTTGATGTCAACTTCCTGCTGAATGCCGACGGCATCCTGAAGGTGGAGGCCATCGAGCTACGCTCCAACACCCGCCAGCAGGTAGAGATAAAGCCCCAGTACGGCCTCACCGACGACCAGGTAGAACAGATGCTGATGGACTCGCTGGTGAATGCCAAGGACGATGTGGCCGCGCGCCTGCTCATCGAAGCCCGCACCGCCGCCGAGCAGTTGGTGTACCAGGTAAATAATTTCACCCGTAAAAACCGCCAGCACCTTACGGAAACCGAGCTGACCGCTACCGAGGCGCAGGTTGCCACGGTACAGGCCGCACTGGCCGCCACTGAGCGCGACCCCATTCTGAAGGCCATGGACGAGCTCGACGAACTGACCCGTCCCTATGCCGAGCGGGTGATGAACATCTCTATCCAGCAAGCCATGGCGGGCAAGAAAATCGAGTAGCATCCCGGCTAACAGCACAACGGGGCACAAACTGCTTTTTATACCTTTGCAAAAGTTCTCAAAGGCCCATTCGTGAACCCTTATCTCGCCCGTCTTTTCACGCTGGCCCAGCAGCCCGGCCGCCGCATCATTGGCCTGATGTCAGGTACTTCGCTCGATGGGCTGGATGTGGCGCTGTGCCGCTGCGTAGGCCACGGTGCCCAGCTACAGACCGCGCTGGAGCACTTTGCCACCCTGCCCTATTCTGCGGAATTCCGACAACGGCTGCGGGCCATTTCGCAGCCCGCCGTGGCATTGCAGGACGTTACCATTCTCAATGCCGAAGTGGCCCGGCAGCACGCGGAGATGCTATTGGTTTGCCTGCAGTCCTGGCAGGTGGCAGCGGCCGAGGTCGACCTTATCGCCAGCCACGGCCAAACCATCTGGCATGCGCCGCGTCACCAGCACCAGCAGCCCGGTTTCCCTTACCACGCCACGCTGCAAATCGGCGATGGCGACCACCTGGCGGCACTCACCGGCATCATCACCGTGGCCGATTTCCGGCAGAAACACGTAGCTAACGGCTTTGAGGGAGCCCCATTGGCTGGCTACGCCGACCAATTACTGTTCTCCTCCCCCACCGAAAACCGCCTGCTGCTCAACCTCGGCGGCATTGCCAACTTCACTTACCTACCGGCTCAGCCCGCCGTCGGCCTACCCCTCACCACCGATACCGGCCCCGGCAATACGCTGCTCGATGCCGTGACGCGGCAGCATTTCCCGGGCCGCGAGTATGATGAAAACGGCGCTATAGCGGCCAGCGGCACCATTCATGCGGCGCTGTTGCAGGAGTTGCTGAGCCACCCGTTTTTCGCCGCGCCGCTCCCCAAAACCACCGGCCCAGAGCTTTTCGGCCCCGACTACCTGCACGAAGCGCAGCACCAAACGGGCACCTCTTCGCTGCCTCCCGCCGATGTGCTGGCCACTTTGGTTGAGCTAACGGCTAGCGGCGTAGCCATGGCTGCCCGCCAGTGCCGCACGGCAGCCGGGAATGACAGTGTGGCCTGCTACGTGAGTGGCGGCGGCAGCCACAATGCCACGTTGCTCCAGGCCCTGCAACGGCACCTGCCCACTGCCCGCTTCGCGCCCATTGATACGCTGGGCATTCCGGCCGATGCCAAAGAAGCCGTGTTGTTTGCCGTGCTGGCCAATGAAACCGTGGCGGGCAGCCCCAGCATCAGCTTGGGCAAAATATGCTTGCCCTAGTCATTTGCCTGATTGGGGATTAGCGCAAAGCAACTGTGCCGCAGCTACCTGCTTTGCAGACTTTTTCCACCTTGTTTATTCGACCTGGCAATTGTACTGGTGCGCAGGCTGAACCCCAGCACTGCCCGGGAAGCCGTGTCCCGAAACGTTACCTCCAGCAGTTCCGACGGAGTCCGCAGGCTGGAGTCGGCCGCGAAGGAAAAGCTATAGAATAGCCGTGAGCTGCCCCCATCGCCAAGGCGCACCCCCAGCTTGTAGAGTTCGATGACCGTACCGCGACCGGGCCGCTGGCCACTTTTCCAAAGCGGCCGGGCCGCGACGGCAAACCGGGCGAGGCTGATGCTCTGCCGAACCTCCGGTGCCAAACGGCTGTAGGCTGACGAATAATTGGCGCGGAGTATGGCCCGCAGAAACTGGCCCGCTACCTGGCCCTGGCTGAGCAGTGAGCCAGCTTTTGCAACCGGCCGTGCGCTCCCCAAGGCTCCCCATACTACGCCTACGGCTGTCAGGTTCAGCATCAGCAGGCCTATCGCGAAGTTGGTTAGCCACCGCTTTTGCTTCCGGCCGGAGTGTACTTGCATGGCCAAAAATAAGCGGGGGCGGCTGGTCCGGACTGATGTCCGGGCCGCCGCCCCCGCTCCGGCCCCTGCTGGGGGCCAGTCAGCCTGCGCAGGTTATTCGATGACCACGCGCCGCGTCACGTTCAGGTTCGTACCAGTGAGGTGCAGCACATACACCCCGGTGGCCAAGCCACGCGTCGAAATCTCGGCCTGATTGGCGCGGCCGGTGCCCAGCTGCAGCTGTTGCGAGCTCACCTGCTGCCCCAGGGCATTGAACAGGTCCACCGAAGCCGTGCAGGTTGCGCCTACACCGGTCATTTGCACGCGCAACGCATTGCCATTGGCCACGGGGTTGGGGGCTACGGCCACGCTGTAGCCAGCGGTTTGCTCGCGGCTGGCCAGCCCCTGGGTTACCGTCACGGCTAATGAAGCCAGGTTGTTGGTTTCGTTGGCTTCTGCCACCACATTCAGGGGGTCAGCCACAAATAGCACGTAGTAAGCACCCGGCGTTACGCTGGTCGGCACGGCCGCCACCAGTTGGCGGTTGGCACTCACGCTAGCCGCCAGCGAAGTGCCGGCGCTGGTACCCAGCAGAACGTCGCTGGCATCCAGCACCTGGTTGGTCGAGAGGTAATAGCCCACGGCCGAGCTGGCCGCCGAGCCGCCGCCCTGGTTGGCCACGGTGGCGCTCAACGACAGGTTGCCGCCAGCCGGCACCGACGATGGCGAAGCCCCAATCTGCGTCAGCAGCAGGTCGGGCAGAATCGTGGGCGCGGTTACGCAGGTCACGGCGGCATCGAAGCCCGAGGCCGTCACGCTGCCATCACTCGTGAATACGAGGGTCAGGGCACCGGTTGAGTTGGTAGCCAAAATGGGCAGCGAGGGCATTGCCGTCAACGTGGCCAGCAGCGGCGACTGCGCATTCGGACCGTCGTAAATCATCAGCCGGTCGCAGCAAGATTCTACCACAAACGAGTTGAACGAAAGCTGAATGCGGCTATTGGCCGTGCCGGGGTTAATGGTCAGTGTGCCGTTGGCATTGTCTGAATAGTTGCCAAATCCGGCGTGGTCATACACCGTAGTGCTGCAGGTAGTCACGGTATTTGTACCCGAGTAAGGCACGACGGTGCCCGTGAACGGACCCGTTACTGTGAACTGGTAATAGCCCACGTTGTTGTTTTCGTTGGTTTCGGCCACCACGTTCGTGGGGTCGGCTACGGCCAGCAGGTAGTAGTTGCCGGCGGCGGTACCCGTCGGAATCGTCACGCTAGTGCTCGAATTCAACGATTGGTAGGCCCCCAGCAGGCCGCCGGTGGTAGTGCTCATTAGCACGTCGTTGGCATCCAGCGTCGAGTTGGTCGACAAGTAATAGCCTACGTTGCTGCTTGGCGAGGACGTATTGCCCGCGTTGTAGATGTAGGAGTTAACCGGAACCGAAGTACCGGGTGCTACCGACGTGATGTTCATATACAACTGCGTAATCTGCAGGTCGATGCTTGGAGTCGTTACCTGAATGGTGGTGCTGGCTACGTTGTTGTTCTCGTTGGTTTCCACTACGGCATTGGCAGGGTCGGCCACAAACAGCACGTAATAGTAGCCTGGTGCCGTGCCCGTAGGAATAGTAGCCGAAGCCGTGCGGTACGAGCTTGCATTGGCCGCCAACTGGCTTCCGGCCACGGTAGTCAGCAGCACGTCGTTGGCGTCCAGCGTCGAGTTCGTCGACAGGTAATAGCCCACCGTGCTGCTTGGCGACGAGAGCGAGCCCGTGTTGTAGATATATGCCGCCAGGGTCACTGTTGCACCCGTGCCTACGGTGTAGGGAGTGGCATTTGCCTGGCTCATTTGCAGGTCGATGCCTGGAGCCGTTACCTGAATGGTGGCACTGGCCACGTTGTTGTTCTCGTTGGTTTCCACTACGGCATTGGCCGGGTCGGCCACAAACAGCACGTAGTAGTAACCCGAAGCAGTAGCCGTCGGCACCGTGATGGTCGAGTAGATGTTCAGGTAGCCGCCGCCGTAGAGCGTGGAATTTGGCTGGCTGCCCAGCAGCACATCATTTGCGCTGAAGGTATTATCAGTCGACAAGTAGAAGCTGATATTCGCCGGGGTGGCCGCACTATTGCCCAAGTTGTTGAGGTAGCACGAAGCGCTTACACTGGCTCCGGCCGCCACCGTGGTCGGCGATACATACGGGTACGTCACTGATAAATCAATCGTCGGCGCAATTACCTGAATGGTGGTGTTGGCTACGTTATTATTTTCGTTGGTTTCCGTTACGGCATTGGCCGGGTCAGCCACAAACAGCACGTAGTAGTAGCCTGCCGCTGTCCCCGTCGGAACCGTGGCCGAAGCCGTGCGATACGAGCTTGCATTGGCTGCCAATTGTCCACCAGCCACCGTATTCAGCAGCACGTCGTTGGCGTCCAGCGTCGAGTTGGTCGACAGGTAATAGCCCACCGTGCTGCTCGTCGATGCGATTGTGCCGGTGTTGTAGATATACGAGCTCAGGCTCAGCGTGCCGCCGGCCCCCACAGTGTAGGGAGAGGCATATGCCTGGCTCATTTGCAGGTCGATGCCCGGAGCCGTCACCACGAGGGTAGTGCTGGCCACGTTGTTGTTCTCGTTGGTTTCCGCCACGACATTAGCCGGGTCGGCCACAAACAGCAGGTAGTACGTGCCCGAAGTAGTACCGGTCGGTACCGTAATGGTCGAATAGATATTCAGATAACCGCCGCCATACAGCGAAGTATTCGTCTGGCTGCCCACCAGCACGTCGTTCGCGCTGAAGGTGTTATCGGTCGACAGATAAAAGCTGATGTTGGCGGGGCTGGCCACGGCATTGCCCAGGTTGTAGAGGTAGCACGAAGCGCTGGCGCTGGCTCCCGCCGCCACTGTGGTCGGCGATACATACGGGTAAGTCACCGACAGGTCAATTGTCGGCGCGATTACCGTCAGGGCCAGGCTGCTCACGTTGTTGGTTTCGTTGGTTTCGGTCACTACGTTCGTGGGGTCGGCCACAAACAGCACGTAGTAGCTGCCCGCCGCCGTGCCCACCGGCACCGTCAGGTTGGCCGAGCGGTACGAGGACAAGTTAGCAGCCAGTGTCCCGCCTGTCACGGTCGACAGCAGCACATCATTGGCATCCAGCGTAGTGTTGGTCGAGAGGTAAAAGCCCATCGTGCTGCTCGTAGCCGTCACGTTGCCCTGGTTATATATCGAAGCCGAGGCTTGCACCGTGCCGCCGGCCACGGTCGAATTGTAGTAGAGCGAGGGCTGCTGCACTATCAAATCCACGCCGGGAGGCGCTACCGTAATGGCAACGGACGCGACGTTGTTGTTCTCGTTGGTCTCCGCCACCTGGCCCTGATAGTCGGCCACAAACAGAATGTAGTACGTCCCGGGCGTCAGGCCCGTAGGAATAGCGGCCGTGCCGTAGCGCGACGAAGAATACGTTGTCGTAAGGGAGCCACCGTACTGCGAAGTCAGCAAGATGTCATTGGCATCCAGCGTGGTGTTGGTCGAAATGTAAAAACCGACGCTGCTGCTGGTGGCCACGGCGTTGCCGGTATTCAGAATGTAGCAGCTCATGGATATCGGCGTGCCCACGGCCGTAGTCGTTGGCGTCACCGAAGGCTGCAAAATGGTCAGGTCGATGCTGGGTGCCGTTACCGTCACGTTCACCGAAGCCACGTTGTTGTTTTCGTTGCTCTCGCTCACCTGGTTCAGGTAATCACCGGCAAACAGGATGTAATAGCTGCCCGGAGCAGTTGTGGCCGGAATGGTAACCGAGGTATAACGGCTGCTCGACAAGCCCGGGTTCAGCGCGTAGCCCGTCGAATTGCCCAGCAGTACGTCGTTGGCGTCCAGCGTGGCATCCGTCGAGAAATAGTAGCCGACGTTGCTGCTGGTGGCCACTCCGGCCCCAATATTATAGATGGAGCAACTCAGCGAAACCGTGTTGCCGGCCACCGTGCTCAACGGGCTAACCGAAGCTCCCTGCACGGCCAAATCTGCCAGCGGCACCGTCGTCACGCACGACACAGCCGCCTCAATGCCACTCAGAGTGTAGGAGTAATCGCTTTGAAGCACCACCGTCAGGCTGCCGGTTGTGTTGGTCGCGTACACCGAGGCCGGCGGCAGGTTGTAGTTGTTATACTCACCAATCAGCGGGGCCGAAGTTGAGCTACCGTCATAAATCCGCACCACATCGTAGTAAGGGTCGATGTTGAACTGGTTGAATTGCAGCCGGATTTTGTTGCCGGCCGTGGCTGGCACCAGCGTAGTGCCCCCCAGCGCGTTGTTCGAATAGGAACCCGATGCCCCACCATCATCATATAGGGTGCCCGCGCAGGTGGTTACGGAAGTAATGCCCGAGACGGGTAGCAGGTATGTCTGCGCGTTAGCCAGTTGGCTCCAGAGCAGCACGGCCACCAGTACGCACCAGCGCAAAGGTTTCCGGAAAATCGCATCGTAGGATTGTTTCATGTGAAAAGGTTAGAAATTAAAAAGAAATTAGTAATAATGTCAGCAGTGGAGAACCAATAAATTGCGCGCAGTGATATTGCTATCCCATCGCGCTATCTCAATTTCCCGCTATTAGTTCTCGGTTTGGGGCACCAGTACAAACACGTCCTCACCGGGGCGTTTCATCAGGTATTTTTCCCGCGCAAATTTTTCCAGCAACGCTGGTGAGCTCATCAGTTCGGCCCGTTCTTTTTTTACCACCTCAATGTTATCGAGGTAATATTGCTTCTCATTGCGCAGCTCTTTCCACTTTTGGTAGATGTCGAACTGCTTGCCCACATCGTTGGCATCGAACACCAGCATCCAGACCAAAAAGCCCACGCCGGTCAGAAAATAGAAGCTGCGCACCACCCGAAGTATCGGACTAATGAAGAAAGGTAGATTCATCGATATAAAGGTAATACAAACGGCCAATTCCGCTAATGCGAAATTGGCCGTTTGTGCTCTTAATCACTGAAATACTTACATCTTCTTGCCGGGAAAGTACGCCACCTCGCCCAGCTCTTCCTCAATGCGCAGCAATTGATTGTACTTGGCCATCCGGTCCGAGCGCGAAGCCGAGCCCGTTTTGATTTGGCCCGTGTTCAGCGCCACGGCCAAATCAGCAATTGTGCTGTCCTCCGTCTCGCCCGAGCGATGGCTCATGATGCTCTTGTAGCCATTGCGGCGGCCCAGATTTACAGCCGCAATCGTCTCCGTCAGCGTTCCAATCTGGTTCACCTTAATAAGAATGGCATTGGCGATGTTCTCATCAATGCCGCGCTGCAAGCGGTCCACATTGGTCACGAACAAGTCGTCGCCTACCAACTGGGTTTGCTTGCCCACGCGCTCCGTGAGCGACTTCCAGCCACTCCAGTCATCCTCATCCATGCCATCTTCCAGGCTGATGATAGGGTATTTCTTCACCCAATCAGCCCAATAGTCCACCATTTGCGACGAAGTCAGCTTGTCGCCGGTGCTCTTCTTGAAGTGGTACACCCCGTCCTCGTAAAACTCCGACACGGCCGCATCCATCGCAATGAATACATCCTCGCCGGGGCGGTAACCGGCCGTTTCAATGGCCTGCAACACGATTTTGATAGCGTCCTCATTCGATTTGATATTGGGCGCAAAACCTCCCTCATCGCCCACGTTGGTGCTGAAACCTTGCTTCTTCAGCACGGCCTTGAGGTGGTGGAAAATTTCCGTACCCCAACGCAATGCTTCCGAGAAGGATGAAGCCCCGGTCGGCATAATCATGAACTCCTGAAAGTCAATCGAGTTGTCGGCGTGCGAACCACCGTTCAGGATATTCATCATCGGTACCGGTAAAGTCGAAGCTCCTACCCCACCCACGTAGCGGTACAGCGGCATGCCGGCATCCTGTGCCGCTGCCCGGGCGGCGGCCAGGCTCACACCCAGAATAGCATTGGCACCCAGATTGGCTTTGTTCGGCGTACCGTCCAGCTCAATCATAATCTTGTCGAGCAAGGCCTGCTCATATACTGAGAAGCCTACCAGTTCCTCGGCAATGCGGGAATTCACATTCTCCACCGCCTTCAGCACACCTTTCCCCATAAACTGGCTGGCATCGTCATCGCGTAGCTCCACGGCCTCGTGTTTGCCCGTGCTGGCGCCCGAGGGAACCGCTGCCCGGCCTACCACACCCGAATCAAGCGTTACGTCAACTTCCACCGTCGGATTACCACGGGAATCAAAAATCTGGCGGGCGTGAATTTGCGAAATGAAGCTCATAGCGTCTCGGTTTTAAATCTGTTTACGTTGCCACAAACCTACGGGAATCAGCCGGCATAAGCACAATTATGGTATCAATTCCTGTAGCGCCGCAGCTCCAACAGCACCAAACGATTGCAGCAGTACTCAGCCACAACCCTGCTCTCTGGCACCAGTAATCAAGAGGTGTTATCCTCGCCATTCTTCAACAAAAAAGAGGGACACACCTTTCGGCGTGTCCCTCTTCAGATTTTAGCAGCTTGCGGCACTTAAGCGCCAGCTTCGTCAGCCTTAGCTTCGGCTGCCGGAGCAGCTTCTTCCGGAGCAGCAGCTTCAGCTTGCACTTCAGTGGCCGAAGTAGCAGCGTCATCGCTAGCAGCCTTCTTGCCACCACGGCTGCGCGAACGACGGGTCGTAGCGGTAGCCTTTTCAGCAGCCGCCGATTTAGCTTCCAGCAGTGTCTCGTTGAAGTCCACCAACTCGATGATGCACATATCAGCGTTGTCACCCAAACGGGTATCGCTCAGCTTCAGAATGCGGGTATAGCCACCAGGACGATTAGCAATTTTGCCCGAAATGTTGCCAAACAGCTCCTTAATCGACTCCTTGTCCTGCAGAGCAGCAAACACCATGCGGCGCGAGTGCGTCGTATCGTCTTTCGACTTGGTCAGCAGGGGCTCGATGTATTTACGCAAAGCCTTGGCCTTAGCTACCGTAGTGGTAACGCGCTTGTACAAGATGAGCGAAGACGACATGTTCGACAACATGGCGTGACGGTGGGCGGTAGTCCGGCCCAAATGGTTGATTTTTCTTCCGTGTCGCATTGGACGTTTGAAAAAGTGTGTGCTTGCGGGCGGCGACCACGGCGGGCCTCAAAGGCCTCATTAGAACCGCTGCCCCTAGGGCACACTGTGGATAAATGTGAAAATAAAAAAATGTGGAGATGTGAAAGTTGTGGGTTGAGCGCAAAGCTCACATTTCCACATTATCACATCTCCACATTATAAACCCTAGTCTTCGTCTAGGCGATACTTGCCTAAGTCCATCCCGAACTCCAAACCACGCTCTTCAACGAGGTTTTCCAATTCAGTCAGGCTCTTCTTGCCGAAGTTACGGAACTTCATCATGTCGGCAATCTCAAGCTGTACCAATTCGCCCATCGTCTTGATGTCGGCAGCCTTGAGGCAGTTCTTGGCGCGTACGCTGAGCTCCATATCCTCCAATGGAGTCTTGAGCATTTTGCGCATCTGCATGGTTTCCTCATCAATCGGCTCGTCTTCGGTCACGCGCGGACCTTCGAGGGTCATCGTGTTGTCCGAGAACAGCATGAAGTGCTGAATCAGAATGTTGGCCGCACCTTTCAGTGCCTCCTCCGGGTGAATAGAACCATCGGTCTGAATCTCGATAACGAGCTTCTCATAGTCCGTCTTCTGCTCCACGCGGGTGTTCTCGATGCTGTACTTCACGTTCTTGATAGGCGTGTAGATAGCGTCGATGGCAATCTGACCGAAAACCTGGTCAGCCGGCTTGTTCTCATCGGCGGGCACGTAGCCACGGCCTCGGGCAATCGTCAACTCAAACTCCAACTCCGTGCTGGGATCCAGATGCGCAATTACGTGGTCGGGGTTCAGTACTTCGAAGCCGCTGGCGAACTTGGCAATATCAGCTCCCGAGAAGGTATCCTGGCCTTTCACGCGCACCGTAATTTTATCCGAGATGGCATCGCTCACTTTCTTGAAGCGGACCATCTTCAGGTTCAGGATGATTTCGGACATGTCCTCAATCACTCCTTCGATGGTCGAAAACTCATGTAGCACGCTGTTGGTGCGTACCGACGTGATGGCGAAACCCTCCAGCGACGACAACAGAATGCGACGCAGCGCATTACCGATGGTGACGCCGTAGCCCTTCTCGAGCGGCTTAAATTCAAACGTCCCGGTGAAGTCGTCGGATTTCTCCATCACCACTTTCTCCGGCATCTGAAAAGCTAAGATTGACATATGTGGGGCGTAAAAAAGGTAAAAAAATGGGGTGAAGTATACGCACAAGAGCGGCCCGACAAACTGCCGGGCCGCTACCATTAGCGCTATTTACTTCGAATACAGTTCGACGATGAGCTGCTCGGTGATTTTCTCCGGAATCAGCTCACGAGCGGGGGCGTTGATGAACTTGCCAGCCATCTCCTTGCCGTCCCACTCCAACCAAGAAAACTGGCGCGAGTTGCGAACTGACAGGCTCGTAGCAATAGCTTCCAGCGACTTCGACTTCTCCCGCACGGCCACGATGTCGCCGGGACGGAGGTGGTACGAAGGGATGTTCACCACTTCACCGTTCACGGTGATGTGCTTGTGACCAACGAGCTGGCGAGCAGCGCGACGCGTCGAGGCAATGCCCAAACGGTACACGGCGTTATCTAGACGCGCTTCCAGCAATGCGAGCAGGTTGTCGCCGGTGATGCCAGGAAGGGCTGCTGCTTTGTGGAACAGGTTTTCGAATTGCTTCTCCAACATGCCGTACATGTATTTCACCTTCTGCTTCTCCATCAGCTGGACAGCGTACTCCGACTGCTTCTTGCGACGGCCGCGGCCGTGCTGGCCCGGAGGATAAGCTTTTTTGTTGAGCGCTTTGCTCGGGCCGAAAATCGCCTCGTTGAAGCGACGGGCAATTTTTGAGGTTGGGCCGGTATAACGTGCCATTGTAATCTAATTTCTGAAGTGAAAAACTAAACGCGACGACGCTTGGGAGGGCGGCAGCCGTTGTGGGGCAGCGGCGTTACGTCGCGGATGGTGGTCACCTCAATGCCCACGTTGCCGAGGGCGCGGATGGCCGACTCACGGCCCGAACCCGGGCCTTTTACGAATACTTCGGCTTTGCGCATGCCCAAGTCGTGGGCTACTTTACCGCAGTCGCTCATCGCCATTTGGGCGGCGTAGGGCGTGTTCTTCTTCGAACCACGGAAGCCCATTTTGCCGGCCGAAGCCCACGAAATCACTTGACCGTTATTGTTCGTAATCGAGATGATGATGTTGTTGAACGAGGCACGGATGTGTACCTGGCCCACCTGCTCCACCACGACAACGCGCTTCTTGGCTTTGTCTTTTCTTTTTTGTGCCATTTGGTTATCGCAAAAAATGCGGGAGGTGTTGGCGCTGGCTGCGCGAGTGCATTACTCGCCAGAACCAGCGCCGATTCCCGGTTAAGTTTATTTAGTTGCCTTCTTCTTGCCGGCCACGGTCTTGCGCTTGCCCTTGCGGGTACGCGAGTTGTTCTTGGTGCGCTGACCACGAACTGGCAGACCTTTGCGGTGACGCAGACCACGGTAGCAGCCGATGTCCATCAAACGCTTGATGTTCGTCGTCACTTCCGAGCGCAGCACGCCTTCGGTTTTGTGCTCGGCAGCAATGATGGCGCGGACGGCACCCGACTCTTCGTCGGTCCAGTCCTTCACCTTCTTGTTGACATCGATGCCAGCTTTTACCAGAATCTTGCTGGCGTTGCTCCGGCCAATGCCGAAAATGTAGGTCAGCGAAATTTCGCCGCGCTTGTTGTCCGGGATATCAACCCCTGCGATACGAGCCATATTGGATGGTTATGTGTTTGCGGACAGAAACCCGGCAACTACTTGGAAGGCGGGCCGGAGGTGGATAACCAACGACTCAGTACCCAAGGTTCCGGGGTTCTAAAAATTGAATTAACCCTGACGCTGCTTGAAGCGGGGGTTTTTCTTGTTGATAACGTAGAGCTTGCCATTGCGACGCACAATCTTGCAGTCAACGCTACGCTTTTTGATGGAGGTTTTGACTTTCATTGCTGAAAAGAGTTACTTGTTATTACTTGCGGTTTTACTTCTAGGATTTCTGTGAAAGAAGTTGGCTGCTTTGTAAATACCGAAAACAACCAAAGCAAGAACAAAAATGACAACTGCGTTAAAACCATAAAGAATGGTTTTCAATTATCACTGAACTCGTCTAGAAGCAAGGGTATTACTTGTAGCGGTACTTAATGCGGCCCTTAGACAAATCGTAAGGTGACATTTCCAGCTTCACTTTGTCGCCGGGCAGAATTTTGATATAGTGCATCCGCATCTTGCCCGAAATGTGGGCAATCAACTGGTGACCATTCTCCAGCTCCACACGGAACATGGCGTTGGAGAGGGCTTCCAGGATGGTTCCGTCCTGCTCAATCGAGGCTTGTTTTGCCATAAGGGCTACTGCTGCAATGCTTTTTCGATGTACTCAAAGGAGGTGAGAATCTCCGCCTTTTCTTTTCTAACTACTACGGTATGCTCGAAGTGCGCCGAAGGCTTGCGGTCCTTGGTGCGAATAGTCCAGCCATCCGCTTCCTGCACCACGTCCTTCTTGCCCAGGTTCACCATCGGCTCAATCGCGATGACCAAACCGGTTTGCAAAAGCGGCCCGGAACCCCGCTTGCCATAGTTCGGCACCTCGGGTTTCTCGTGTAGCTTCGCGCCAACTCCGTGACCGACCAGTTCGCGCACCACCCCGTAGCCCATCGGGGCCACATGGTTCTGGATAGCATAGCTGATATCGCCCACGCGGTTGCCGCTCACGGCTTGTTCGATACCCTTGTACAGCGCTGCTTTGGTTTCCCGTAGCAAAGCCAGTACTTCCGGTGCCACCTCCCCGATTGGGTATGTGTAAGCACTATCTGAGTGAAAACCATTCAGAAAAACTCCACCATCCACCGTGAGAATGTCACCATTTTTCAGCGGTTCGTCGGTGGCGAACCCATGCACGACTACCGAATTCGGCGACAAGCACAGGCTATCAGGGAAACCATACAACCCCTTAAAGGAGGGCACCCCACCGTGGTCCCGGATGAATTCCTCCGCACGCTTATCAAGCTGCCGCGTCGTCACTCCTTCCTTTACCATGCTCGCAACTTCGCCGTGAGCCTTGGCCAGCACGAGTGCGCTGGCACGGATGAGGTCAATCTCTTCTTCGGTTTTGTATTGAATGCTACCGCTTGCCATCGTTGCTGCTTACGAAGCGATGGAAATAGGCTGTGCCGTGCGACCGCGCAGCTTGCCCGATTTCATCATACCATCGTAGTGCTGCATCAACAAGTAACTCTGCACTTGGTTCACCGTGTCAAGTACCACTCCCACCATGATAATGAGGGAAGTACCGCCATAGAAAGCCGAGAACGGACGAGTTACGCCAAGCAGCAGGGCGATAGCCGGGAAAATGGCAATCAGCGCAAGAGCTACAGCACCCGGCAGCGTTACGCGCGTCAGGATTTCGTCAATATACTCCGAGGTCTCGCGGCCTGGCTTCACGCCGGGCACGAAACCACCGCTCCGCTTCAGGTCATCGGCAATCTGGTTAGGATTGACGCTGATGGCGGTGTAGAAGTAGGTGAAGATGATAATTAGCACGCCGAAGGTCAGGTTGTACTGCCACGAGGTGTAGTCCGAAAACTTCACGCCGATGTAGCTGGCGGTGTCGCTCTGGTTCTGCCATACCGATGCCACGATGGCGGGTACAAACATCAACGACTGCGCGAAAATGATGGGCATTACGCCAGCCGCATTCACCTTGAGAGGAATGAACTGACGTTGCGCATCCAACTGCGTGGTCCCGCCCACTTGCTTAGCGTATTGCACCGCGATGCGGCGAACCGCCTGCGTGAGCACGATAACCGCCATTACCACGAGGAACAGCACCACCATTTCCAGCAGGAAAATCAGGGACTTGTTCACGCCTTTGGCCGCAGCTTCACCGATGATGGCACCGGGGAGACGCGACACGATGCCAATCATGATAATCATGGAGATACCGTTGCCGATGCCTTTGTCCGTGATTTTCTCGCCCAGCCACATGCAGAACAACGTGCCGGCCGTGATGATAATCATGGTCGAGACGGTGAAGAATGTGCCGGGGTTGATGATGGCTTCGGCGTTAATTGTGGCAATAAAGCCAACTGATTGGGCCAATACAATCGGAATTGTGAGAACCCGGGTGTATTGGTTGATTTTCTTGCGTCCCGACTCGCCTTCCTTCTGGAGCTTTTGGAAGTAAGGCACGGCGATGGTGAGCAATTGCAACACAATCGACGCCGAGATGTAGGGCATGATGCCCAACGCGAAGATGGATGCGTGGCTGAATGCGCCGCCAAGCAGCGTATCCAAGATGCCAAACAGACCCTGGGCACCCGTCTTGAGTTGGGTAGGGTCAACGCCCGGCAACACCACGTAAACGCCTAGGCGATAGATGGCAATGAAGAAAAGCGTATTGAGGATTCGCGTACGCAAATCCTCAATCGCAAAAATGTTTTTTATCGACTCGATAAACTTATTCATTGCCGAAGGTAGCTATTAGAGCGTTACCGCTTTGCCGCCCGCCTTCTCGATGGCTTCAATAGCCGACTTCGAGAATGCGTGAGCATGAACTTCTACAGCCGTGGCGATTTCGCCGCGACCGAGGATTTTGATTTTCGCGTTCTTGGAAACCAAGCCGTTAGCCACGAAGTAGGCAGCGTCCATTGTGGTGGTGCTGTTCTTTTCGAGGAGGGTAGCAAGGGCATCGAGGTTGATGCCTTTATACTCTACACGGTTGATGTTCGTGAAGCCGAACTTAGGCACACGACGCTGGAGGGGCATCTGGCCACCTTCAAAACCGGACTTGCGCTTGTAGCCCGAACGCGACTTGGCGCCTTTGTGACCACGGGTCGACGTGCCACCGCGCGTGGAGCCTTCGCCCCGGCCAATCCGCTTCTCGTTTTTAGTCGAGCCGTAGGCGGGCGATAAATTGCTGAGATTGAGCATGACGATTATAGTCTTACAGTTCGGTTACGAGGAGCAGGTGCTGCACGCTTTTCACCATGCCCATAACGGACGGGTTCACTTCGTGGGTAGCAGTGCTGTTGAGTTTGTTCAGGCCGAGGGACTGAACGGTGCGCTTCTGACGCTCGGGGCGGTCAATGGCGCTGCGCACGAGCTTTACTTGAATTTGTGCCATGTCAATTAACCGTTAAAAACGCGGGCCAGAGAAATACCACGGGCTTGAGCGATTTGCAACGGGTCGCGCATTTTGGCGAGGGCTGCAAACGTCGCTTTCACCACGTTGTGAGGGTTCGACGAGCCTTTCGACTTCGCCAGCACATCCTTGATACCGGCGCTCTCGAATACGGCGCGCATGGCACCGCCGGCGATTACCCCCGTACCAGCCGCTGCAGGCTGGATGAGCACGAAACCACCGCCGTAGCGGCCTTCCATGAGGTGAGGAACGGTGTGCTTGTACATCGGCACTTTCACCACGTTCTTCTTGGCATCGTCAATGCCTTTGGCAATGGCGTCGGTTACTTCGTTGGCTTTGCCGAGGCCGTAGCCTACGTTGCCGTTGCCGTCGCCTACTACCACGATGGCAGAGAAGCTAAAGCGGCGACCGCCTTTCACCACCTTCGCTACGCGGTTGATGGCTACTACTTTTTCTTTGAAGTCGGAGTCAGCACCCATGCGGGAGTTGTCCTTGTTCCGGTCGCGGTCGTTGCTGCGCTGACGGTCTCCGCCAGGACGATTGTTGTCGCGTTCTTGCGCCATGATAGTTTAGAAATTGAGGCCGCCTTCGCGAGCACCTTCAGCCAATGATTTTACGCGACCGTGGTAGAGGTAACCCGAGCGGTCGAACACCACTTTCGTGATGCCTTTCTCCTGAGCTACCGCAGCGATTTGCCGGCCTACGGCAGCGGCCAGAGCCACACCGTTGCCACCTTCGGCGGTTACTTTTTTCGACGTTGCGGCAGCCAGGGTGCGGCCGGTCGTGTCGTCGATAATCTGAGCATAAATGCCCGTGTTGCTGCGGAACACCGACAGGCGCGGACGCTCCGTGGTACCGGACACTTTCGTGCGGATGATGCGCTGAATCCGCTTGCGGCGAGTTGCTTTATCAAATGCCATGATGCGAATTTATTTAGAGGCCGTTTTACCAGCTTTGCGACGGATAATTTCGCCCACGAAGCGCACACCTTTGCCTTTGTAAGGCTCCACTTTGCGCAGCGAACGAATTTTGGCGGCCACCTGGCCCAGCAACTGATTGTCGATGCTGGTCAGCGTAACAATCGGGTTTTTGCCTTTGTCAGTAACAGCCGTAGCAGTTACTTCACCCGGCAGGGCGATGTACACGTTGTGCGAGTAGCCAAGGGCCAGCTCCAGCGTGCTGCCGACGAGCGAGGCTTTGTAGCCTACACCCACCAACTCCAGCTTCTTCTCGAAGCCTTTGCTTACGCCTTCCACCATGTTGTTGATGAGCGAACGGTACAGGCCATGCATGGCTTTGTGACGCTTCTGCTCGGTGGGGCGGGTTACGGTGAGTGTACCGTCTTCAACGGCTACGGTGATGTCGCGGTCTACTTGCGTAGTGAGCGAGCCCTTGGGGCCTTTCACCGTCACCGCGTTGTCTTTGTCGACCGAAATAGCGACCCCAGCGGGGACGGAAATCGGCAGTTTACCAATACGTGACATAATTGAATTTGCTAAAGCGGTTCCGGACTAGTACACGTAGCACAGCACCTCGCCGCCCACGTTCTCGGTTTTGCACTCTTTCTCCGTCATCACGCCTTTCGAGGTCGAGATGATGGCGACACCCAGGCCGCTAAGGACGCGGGGCAGGTTGTCGGCGGCCACGTACTGACGCAAGCCGGGCGTCGAAACGCGCTGCAGCTTGGTGATGGCGGGCGCCTTCGTGGTCGGGTTGTACTTCAGAGCAATTTTGATGGTGCCCTGAACCGACGAATCATCAAAACGGTACGACTGGATGTAGCCTTTGTGGTACAGCACTTTCGTAATTTCCTTTTTGATGTTGCTGGCCGGGATTTCTACCACCCGGTGGTTCGCCTTGATGGCGTTGCGTACCCGGGTCAGGTAGTCGGCAATGGGGTCAGTGTTCATTATTTATTAAATACGTCCGCTTTTTTCGGAGCGCAAAGATAAGAAAATTTCGCCGGGTGCCCAACGGGACCAACGAAATTTCGGTTAAGACTACTTGGCACGCCCGGCGACGGCACGGCCAATGGTTTCTTTTGGCAACCTGCCAAATGGTTTTGAGGCAAGCCTCGGGGGTTTTGGGAGTGCAAAGGTAGCGGGAAGCGAGGCACTTATGCAAGTGCCTCGCAAAGCTTTGTCGGAGTGACTACGAATTTCGCCCTGCCCGCCGACGAGCTAACCGGCTGCTTGTGTTAGCAGCTTGGCGTGAAAATGGATGTAGACCCACTGGGGAATGTCATTCATGGCATATTCGACTTCCTGCCCATTCGTGATTTCCGCAATCAGTTGCGGCGTAAGGGAATTGTCGAAGATGTAGGCGCGGTCAACCAGCTTGACGGCTTCAAAAAGCAGCGCCAGGGAACGGAAGTAACGGTCGATGATTTTGACGCGGCTGACGTTGTGCCCGCCCTTCTTTACCCGCGCCCTCACCCGGTCGATGTTGATGTTCCAATCGTCGGTGGCCACATAGTAGAGATAAGTGCGGTAGCCCTTGGCGCGCACCTCACGCAGAAAACCGAGTTTGGACTCGTGTGACATCACTGTTTCGAAAGTCATCGACTGCCGGGCAGCGACCAAGTAGAAGCGCAGGAATTCCGCTATCCAAGCGGCGAGGTAGGAATTGAGTTGCAGCCGCGATAGTTGTAGCTCGTTGTTCGCAATCTTCATCCGGGCCAGGCGGCCGGGGGTGAGACGGGCAGCTTCGGGCCGAGCAGCAAATGCGAACAAGTCGTCCTGCTGCAAGGTGAGCTGCCAGTCAGCAAGGCGCAGCACTTGAGCAACTGCCCCAGCTTGCACCTTCAGTTGAGCCTCAATCATGTCGGCATTCACCAAGATACCTAGGTTGACTTCAGTGCGTAGGGAATCGACCAAAAAAGACTTGCCGGACCCATTGGGGCCGGCAAGCATACGGAGGCGCGGCACGGCGGAATTAGCCAAGGCGGAACCGGGTTTTGAGGAGCGTAACCGAGGCTTCGGCTTTCTTATTGAGCACTTCGCGGCTGTTGTCCGGCCGAATGCGGACCAACTGGCCGTTCTGGATGACGGTAATGGCCACTCCGCGCTGGAGGTTTTCTTTGGCTACGCGGAAGCCGGCATCTTTCAGCACCCGTTTCAGGCCGGCAGCCGAAAGCTCATCGGCTTTTCTTGTTTCCGCTTTGCTCGGAGTGGGGCGACGTTTCATAGTTCAAATATACGGCCTATACCCTTTGACTGCCGCCGCGCCTAGCTGATGGAATGAAACAAGCGGCTCCACCGGACTTTGTGCAGGAAGTCGGCATATGGGTCGAGGGAAAGCCACACGAAAACGGCTTTGCCCACGATGTGGTCTTCGGGTACGAAACCCCAGAAGCGGGAGTCTTCGGAGTTGTGGCGGTTGTCGCCCATCATGAAGTAATAGTTCTGTTTGATGGTGTAGCGGGTGAGCGGCTGGCCATTTTGCTGAATCATGCCATCCTGCCAAGTGATGCCGGGGTTGTGCTCGTACTGCGACACGATTTTGTAGTACATCGCGGCGTTGACGGGAGTGAGGGTGATGGTCTGGCCCTGCTTGGGGACGGGCAGGGGGCCGTACTGGTCGAGTTGCCAATGGTTGGGCGCGGCGCTGGCGGCGGTGGAGACATCGAAGTCGGCGGCATCGGGGAATAGCTGGACCTCATAGGGCAGCACAGTCAGCGCTTTCACGTAAGGCTGCTGGCGGAAGTAGCTGGCCACCGCAGCAGGGCAGCTGATGACGAAGCCCGACTGCCCTGTGGCCGGGTCGGCGACGACCTGGGGAATGCCATCGGGCTCGCGGTAATCGACCACGCCGTGTTCGCGCAAAGCCTGGCGGATTTCATCGTTGGGCGCGGGCACAGCCATGAAATAAGTGGTTTGGGGCTGGCCAGCCGCGGCCCCCGGCTGGCCGTTGAGGAACACCTGGCCGTTGCGGATTTCCAGCGTATCGCCTGCTACCGCGACGCAGCGCTTGATGAGGTTGGTGCGCAGGTCGGCGGGGCGCTGTGGCTCGTGCGGCACGTGGAAGACCACGATGTCGTTGCGCTGCACCGAGCTGAAGCCCGGGAAGCGGTAGGTAGGCAGCTGGATGAGGTCGGAATAGCTTTGTGGGCCGCCCTCCCAGAAAGTTTGGTGCGTGAGGGGCACCTGCAAGGGCGTTTGGGGTGTGATGGGCCCGTAGTGCAGCTTGCTCACGAACAGGTAATCGCCTACCAGCAGGGTGCCCTCCATGCTTTCCGAGGGAATGGTGTAGGCCTCCACCGCCGACCAGCGGAGCAGCGTGGCCGCCACCACGGCGAAAATCAGCGAGTCGGCCCACTCTCGGGTTTTGGTTTTGGGCGGCTTGGGCGCGGGGTTGGGGGTGGCGCGTTTAGTCTGGAAGAAGGGTATCCGCATGGGTTCCGGCTGAAGAGAGGGTGAGACAATAGCCACGGCAGCGCCGCAGCAACCAGGGTTGCCCTAACGCATCGCTGGGTAAAATAGTACAGCATCGCCATATAGCCACGCCCCTCCCCTATTCTTCCGCTTTTCCTGCCTAGTATTGCCGCGCCTGCGGGCAACATTGCCCGTGGTTTATCTCCCCTATTCCCAATGGCCAAATCTCCCACCAAACTGTTCAGCACCAAATTCCGCAACTGGTTGCTCTACCTCGTCGTGTCGCGGCAGAATCTCAAGGCCGTGGCCGGCTACACCATCCAAGCCTTGCAGCAGGACGGCACCCGCTTCAAGCCGCAGCTCGACCTGCTCCAACCACTCTACGATGGGTTTGATGCCAGCCTCACCACCTCGGCCGGGGCCAGCGCCGGGCGCGGCTCGCAAACCCTGATGGCCGATACGGTTTTCGGCCTAGTGAAGCAGTTTATGAAGCGGGCCTACAAGAAGAACTTCGCCGCGCTGGAAGAAGACAACCCGACGCTGTTCAAGGAGTTCTTTCCGGCCGGGCGCACCGAGTTTTCGTCGGCCTCGCGCAAGGGTATGGGCACGGCCTTCGCCCGCTTCGTGAAAACCCTGACCGAGCACAAAGCCGATGTGTCCGACGGGGCCAACCTGCTTAAAGCCGCCCAGCCCCTGGCCGAGCAATACACCGATGCCCGCAATACCCAGGCCGCCCGCAAGAAGCAGGTAAAGTCTGCCAGCACCGACCTCGATGCCGACGAAACCGACTTGCTGGTGGAGCTTTTCGGGGCCTACACCGCCCTGCTGGCCTACTACTACAAAACCCCGGAGCGCGCCGCTACCTACTTCGACTTCTCCATGCTGCCCCACAACCAGCCCGAGGCCTTGGCCGGTGCTCCCGGCGCGGCTCCTACGAAGCCCTAGGTTTTTCTATAGAGCCCCGTAGGACGACCTACAGGTCGGCAGAAAAAATGAGAAGGCCCGTAGGATGTCCTTCGGGCCTTCTCATTTTTCTGTAATGGCCCGTAGGAAAGCCTACGGGCACCTTGGTTTTTCTGTAGTGGTCCGTTGGACGGTTTTCGGGCAGCGGGCGGAACCTGGAGGGGCCGGAACCTCAATGGTTACGCCCCCACATAACGCGCCAGCGCCTCCCCTATCAACTGGTTGAGGCTGATGTTGCGCTGTTTGGATAGAATGGCCGCTTTGCGGTGCAGTTCGGTATTGACGCGCACATTGAAGGTGCCCGTATAGGGTTTATCGGGCTTCTTGCCCACTTCCGCACACGTCTCCAGGTAGCTTTCTACTGCCTCCTCAAAAGCCGCTTTCACTTCCTTCGCCGTTTCACCCTCGTAGCTGACTAAGTCCACGATGGCTTCAATCTTCCCGTAGAAGATTTCCGATTCGGGGCTATACTTCACGATGCTGAAGTAGCCTTTATGAGTGAGTACATTGTCCATTGATGGGTTGCCGTTATCGCCCGGCTGGCAAGTATTTCGGGTACCACATAGAAGCTTCAACCTTGCGCAGGCTTTACGGCCGGCTGGCAGATATTCAGCTTTTCAATAATCAAATCCAGTTGATAAGGCTTCAGGATATTGCCTGGATGCGGCTTGTGCAAATCAAGCACCTCTTGACTCGCTTCGTTGTAAAACTTGCGCCGGCTGCCGCCCGTCTTACCGCTTTTGAGTAGCAGGAAGCCATAAGCCGCCAGCAGTTTCTCCAACTCATCCCAGGTAAAATCCTTGGGCCGCTTGCACAGCCGGTCCGTCAACTTATCACGTCTGCTCATCTGGCATTGCTACTGATTTTGTTGGGCAACATGAGCAACTACTTTTTAGTTACAAAAAGCCACTCCTTTTTCGGCACCACACCTGTGGGTTCCGCCCCCTCCCCCATCACCCGCCGCCCCAGCATCGACAGAAACTGGAGTGGCAACAGGCTCACTGCAGATGCTTAGTCTAATAATCGTTCTCCAACCAGATACCTGTAATCGGTCTCAATAGCAGATTCTCACCGGGTTGCTTTTTGCCGGGACTGATGAAACGAATAGTTGGAAAAACCAGAACGGTATACCAATGCTCCCCATCGTTGGAAATCTCCTGTGCTGCTGGCAGTGAATTGTCCTTCTTTTCAAAATTAATGGGGCAGTACCGGGCAATCACGTCTCCAAACCTGTGTTTACCGGGCTGGATGCCCTTGGCAGAGGAAACATTGGCCGTTGAGTCGAAGGCAATGAGAGCCATCCCATGATGACGCTTGGTAGTATTGACGTAACAGACCAGTCCTTGCTCGAGGTATTGTAGAGAAACCCCGATTTCTTGCTTGATAGTCATACAGCCACCACTGCGCAATTTCCCAGTGCTCTCACCAATTATTTTTTCCGCCCGGTAGTGGCTCCCGAGTTTAGTTATAACCTGTTCCAAGGATGACTGCCCAATTTGGAGACCCTGAAACAAGCTGTCGCCTTGTATGACGGTTTGTCCACATGCTGGCACCCATCCAATGGTTAGCAAAGCGAGGAGAAAATATTTCGTCATAGAATTGCCTTGTAGTCTATAAAGCTAATAAAACAAAAATAGACGCCCCAGCCGAAGCTGAAGCGTCTATCTAGTTGCTTGCGAAAAGCCTTACTGGACTACCAGCTCGACTTGGTCACACCGGGAATCTTCCCGGCGAGGGCCATTTCGCGGAAACGCACGCGGCTGATGCCAAACTTGCGCATGTAGCCGCGGGGGCGGCCGTCAATCATGTCGCGGTTGTGCAGGCGCACGGGCGAAGCGTTTTTGGGCAGCTTGTCGAGACCTTCGTAGTCGCCGGCAGCTTTCAGAGCCTTGCGCTTCTCAGCGTAGCGGGCCACGGTGGCAATGCGCTTGCGCTCCCGTGCTTTGATGGATTCTTTAGCCATGAGTTCGGGAGATTAAGCTTCTTTGTTGGCGTTGGCGAAAGGCATACCGAAAGCTTTCAGCAATTCGTAGCTCTGCTCATCGTTCTCGGCACTGGTCACGAACGTGATGTCCATGCCCGAGATGCCTTTGATTTTGTCAATCGAGATTTCGGGGAAGATGATTTGCTCCTTCACGCCGAGCGTGTAGTTGCCACGACCATCAAAACCTTTGTCGTTGATGCCTTTGAAGTCACGTACGCGGGGCAGGGCCACCGTCAGGAGACGGTCCATGAACTCGTACATTTTCTCGCCGCGCAGCGTCACTTTAGCACCGATAGGCATGCCTTCGCGGAGCTTAAAGTTCGACACCGATTTCTTGGCGATGGTGGCAATGGCTTTCTGGCCGGTGATAACCGTCAGTTCTTCCACGCCGTTGTCGACCAATTTCTTATCGGCTACCGCCGCGCCAATGCCGCGGTTGATGCAGATTTTGGTGACTTTCGGTACCTGCATGATGCTCTTGAACTGGAATTTCTCCTGGAGCGCGGGTACGATGTCTTTTTTATAAATGTCTTTGAGACGGGCCATGATGCGGGGGGCTGCTTAAGCCGTTTTGGCAGTGGCGCGCTTGGCTTTGGCCGGAGCGGCAGCCGGAGCTGCAGCGGCAGCCGCGCCTTTGCGCGCACGCTCACCAGTGGTGGGGTTAATAGCCTGCACGTTGCTCACGTGCATGGGCGCCTCCATCTTGGTGATGCCGCCCTGGGGCGATTTGGCGCTCGGCTTGTTGTGTTTCGTCACCAGGTTCAACCCCTCAACGGTTACGCGCTGGGTTACCCGGTTCACCGACTTGATAACGCCGGTTTTGCCCTTTTCGTCGCCAGCAATCACCTTCACGGTATCGCCCGACTTTACGTGCAGCTGCACGGGGTCTGCTTTTCTGATAGCCATGGCTTAGAGTACTTCGGGGGCTAGGGATACAATTTTCATGAACTGACGCTCGCGCAGCTCGCGGGCCACTGGGCCGAAGATGCGCGTGCCGCGGGGCTCGTCGTTGTTGTTGAGCAACACAGCAGCGTTGTCGTCGAAGCGGATATACGAACCGTCTTTACGACGAATCTCCTTCTTCACACGCACCACTACGGCCTTGCTCACGGTACCTTTCTTGGCGTTGCCCGACGGGATAGCCGACTTGATGGCTACCACAATCTTGTCGCCAACGCTGGCGTATTTCTTGCCCGTGCCACCCAAAACGCGGATGCAGAGGACTTCCTTGGCGCCGCTATTGTCGGCCACCGTCAGGCGGGATTCTTGCTGTATCATCGAGTTAGATTATTTAGCGCGTTCAATAATTTCCACCAGGCGCCACCGCTTGGTTTTGCTCAGCGGACGGGTGCTCATGATGAGAACCGTGTCGCCTTCGCCGCACTCGTTTTTCTCGTCGTGGGCGTGGAATTTCGTGGTTTTGGTCACGAACTTGCCGTACTTGGGGTGCTTTTGCTTCTGCACCACAGCCACGGTGATGGACTTATCCATCTTGCTGCTCGTCACCTTGCCGGTGATTTCTTTGCGCATGTTGCGCGAAGCTTCATCAGCAGCGGTTTGGTCTTGGGTTGTTACGTCGGTTGCCATCGGAATTAAGCGGGGTTAGAGGCCTGCTCGTTGTTCCGACGAGTCTGCTCGGTGAGCAAGCGGGCGACGTTCTTACGGTTGGCCTTGAGGCGGGCGGGGTTTTCGAGGGGCGAAATCGCATGAGCGAAACGCAGCTGCTGGCCCTGAGCCTGCTCGGTTTTGATTTGCTCTTTCAGCGCGTCGGCGGAAAGGCCTTTGTGGTCGGTCTTGTTCTTCATGACTTAGGCGGCGTCCGTGTAGTCGCGGCGAACCACGAATGAAGTACGAACCGGCAGCTTCTGAGCCGCGAGACGCAGCGACTCCTTGGCTACTTCCAGCGATACGCCGTCCGACTCGAACATGATTTGACCCGGCTTCACGCAGGCTACCCAATACTCAGGCGAGCCTTTACCCTTACCCATCCGCACTTCAGCAGGCTTCTTGGTAATGGGTTTGTCGGGGAAAATGCGAATCCATACTTGCCCTTCGCGTTTCATGGCGCGGGTCATGGCGATACGAGCTGCCTCAATTTGGCGAGCCGTAATCCAAGAAACCTCCAGCGACTTGATAGCGAACGAACCGAAGTCTATGGAGCTGCCGCGGTAGGCGAGGCCTGTTACGCGACCCTTTTGCATCTTGCGATACTTGGTCCTTTTCGGTTGTAACATTTGATTTTAATAAAAGAGAGTGTTCTGTAAAAGAGAGGGTCGAACAGCCGAACATTTCGCTTCGTTCACCTGAAAGCGGCAAACGAAGCGAAATGGCTTGGCTTTGTTCTAGCGACGCGGGCCGCGAGCGGCACCACCGGCAGCTCCACCACCTTGGGCGGGGCCGTTGCGGCGGGGACCAGCATTGTCGCCGCGGGGAGCACCACCGCCGGCGTTGCCGCCACGGTCGTTGCCACCACGGCCACCAGCACCACCGTCACGACGCGGGCCGCGGTCGCCTTCACGACGCTCGCCACGGGGGCCACGGTCGTCACGACGTCCACCGGCATCGCCACCGGGGTTGGTGAGCTGCTGGTTGGGCGAGAGGTCGGGCTTGCCGAACACCTCACCGCGCATTACCCACACCTTGATGCCAATTTTGCCATACACGGTCTGAGCTTCCGACAAAGCGTAGTCGATATCGGCGCGCAGCGTGTGCAGCGGCGTACGACCTTCTTTGTACTGCTCCGAACGGGCAATTTCAGCACCGCCGAGACGGCCACCGCACTGAATCTTAATGCCTTCGGCACCAACACGCATCGCAGCCTGAATCGACATCTTCATGGCGCGACGGAAGGAGATACGAGCGGCCAGCTGCTGGGCGATGCTCTCGCCTACCAGCTTGGCATCCAACTCCGGACGCTTAATTTCGAAGATGTTGATTTGAACGTCTTTGCTGGTGATTTGCTTCAGCTCGTCCTTAATCTTGTCAACCTCCTGGCCGCCTTTACCAATCACCACACCCGGACGCGCCGTGTTGATGGTGATGGTGATACGCTTCAGGGTGCGCTCAATCACAATGCGGCTAATGCCACCTTTCTGAATGCGGGCGTTGATGTACTTGCGGATTTTCTCGTCCTCCACCAATTTCTCGGCGAAGTCCTTACCACCGTACCAGTTGGAGTCCCAGCCTTTGATGACTCCCAAGCGGAAGCCAACCGGATTTACTTTCTGTCCCATATTAAATTAGGATTTGGCGTCGGCCTTAGGGTTATCGGTAGTACCAACTTGCTTGGCATGCTGGGTGGTGTCTTCAGCTTGCGCACGAGCAGCTTTCGAACCGGCTTTCTCCACTTTCGTGTCGATTTTCAGGGTCACGTGGTTGCTGCGCTTGCGGATGCGGTGGCCACGGCCCTGGGGGGCGGGGCGCAGGCGCTTCAACTGGCGTCCTTCGTCCACGAAGATTTCGCTGATGTAGAGGTTTGCGTCCTCAATCCGCTCTTCTTCGTTGTGCTGCTGCCAGTTGGCCAAGGCCGAAAGGAGCAGTTTCTCAATCTTCTCGGCGCCGATATTGGCTTCGAAGCGCAACAAGCCGAGGGCCTGGGTCACTTTCTTGCCGCGCACGAGGTCGGCCACCAGTCGCATCTTACGAGGCGAGGTCGGCACATTGCGGAGTTTTGCTACTGCTTCCATCTTAGCGCTTGCCTTTATCTTTTTTGGCGACGTGACCACGGAAGTTACGCGTCGGGGCAAATTCGCCCAACTTGTGTCCCACCATGTTCTCGGTCACATACACCGGGATGAACTTATTGCCGTTGTGAACAGCGAATGTGTGGCCAACGAAATCGGGGGAAATCATCGAGCGGCGCGACCAAGTCTTTACCACTGATTTTTTACCGGCCGTTTCGAGTGCCGTGACTTTCTTTTCCAGCCGGAAGTCAATGTACGGCCCTTTTTTGAGTGAACGTGCCATATATTACTTCTTGCCTTTGCGGCTCACAATCAGGTTCTCCGAATACTTGTTCTTGTTACGGGTCTTCTGGCCCTTAGCCAAAATGCCGTTACGGCTACGTGGGTGACCACCCGACGATTTGCCTTCGCCACCACCCATGGGGTGGTCGACAGGGTTCATCACCACACCACGAACGCGGGGACGACGACCAGCCCACCGGTTCCGGCCAGCCTTACCCATCACGGTGTTCATGTGGTCGCCATTCGACACGGTACCAACGGTAGCCATGCAGGTAACGAGTACCATGCGCATTTCGCCGGAAGGCAATTTGAGCGTGGCATACTTCTCTTCGCGGGCTACGATTTGGGCGTAGGTACCGGCCGAGCGGGCCATGGCCGCACCCTGACCGGGCTGCAATTCGATGTTGTGGAGGATGGTACCGAGGGGAATCTCGCGCAGCGGCAAGGTATTGCCCACTTCGGGAGCCACGCCGGGGCCCGATACAATCTTCGCGCCTACCTGCATGCCGGCGGGAGCGATGATGTAACGCTTCTCGCCGTCAGCGTAGCTGAGCAGGGCGATGCGGGCGGTCCGGTTGGGGTCGTACTCAATGGTCTTCACCGTGGCGGGCACACCGGCCTTGTCACGCTTGAAGTCCACGATACGGTACTGGGTTTTATGACCACCGCCGATGTAGCGGTTGGACATTTTACCGGAAGAGTTCCGGCCACCCGATTTGGGGAGGGAAGTCATCAAAGACTTCTCCGGCGTCGACGTTGTAATCTCGTCGAACATCGGCGCAACGCGGTGGCGCTGCCCTGGAGTTGTTGGTCTGAGTTTTTTAAGTGCCATTACTAGCTAGTTGTGCTTTTGCGGCGAGAGAATCTCTTGTTGGCGAAAGGCCTACAGGTTGCTATAGAAGTCGATTACATCGCCTTCTTTAACCGTCACAATGGCTTTTTTGCCATTGGAACGACGGCCGGAAACCTGGCCGCCTTTGGTACCTTTCGACTTGATTTTGCCAATGGTGCGCATCGTGTTGATGTCGGTTACCGTCACGCCGTACAGCGTTTCGATGTCCTTCTTGATTTGCACTTTGTTGGCGGTGCGCTCCACTTCGAACGTGTAGCGGCCTTTCTCATTCAGGCCAGTGGCCTTTTCGGTGACGATGGGGCGTTTCAGCGTGCTCATTATTCGGCGGTGCTATAGAGTTCAACCAATGAAGCCATGCCGTCTTCCGAAATCAGGAGCGTGTCCGTGTTCAGCAGGTCGTGGGTGTTAAGGCCGATAGGCGTCGACACTTTCACTTTCTGCAGGTTGCGGGCGCTCAGGAGCACGTTTTTGTTGACCTCACCGGTCACGAGCATGGTCTTTTTGCCATTGTTCAGCTTGAGGCCGTCCATGATGGCAACGAAGTCCTTGGTGCGGGGAGCAGTCATGGCAATGTTCTCCACGATGGAGATTTTGCCATCCTTCGCCAGGCTCGACAGAGCCGAGAGGCGTGCTACGCGCTTGGTCTTCTTGTTCAGCTTGAAGTTGTAGTCGCGGGGCTGCGGACCGAACATCCGGCCACCACCAACGAACACACCCGACTTCATGCTGCCGGCGCGGGCGCCGCCCGTACCTTTTTGTTTCTTGAGCTTCTTCGTGGTGCCGTGCACCTCGTTGCGCTGCTTGGACTTGTGCGTGCCCTGGCGCTGATTGGCCAAGTACTGCTTCACGTCCAAGTACATCACGTGCTCGTTTACTTCGAGACCGAAGATGGCGTCAGACAGGGTCACTTTGCGGCCGGTGTCTTCGCCTTTGAGGCTATATACTGCGAGTTCCATCGTACTAGTCTATTTCTCGATTACCACGTAAGAATTCTTAGCACCGGGAATCGAGCCGCTCACCAGAATCAGGTTCTTGTCGCCTACTACGCGCATCACCTTCAGGTTCTGCACTTTCACGCGGTCGTTGCCCATCCGGCCACCCATGCGCATTCCTTTGAATACGCGCGAAGGCCAGGAGCAAGCACCAATCGAACCGGGGTGACGCAGGCGGTTGTGCTGACCGTGGGTCTGGCCACCAACACCCTGGAAGTTGTAACGCTTTACAACACCCTGGAAACCCTTGCCTTTGGAAGTGCCCACAACGTCCACAAACTCGCCCTCTGCGAAGAGAGTCGCGTCGATGATAGCGCCGGCGGCGTAGGTCGATTCGGCGTCGAGGCGGAATTCAACCAGTTTTTTCTTGGGGGTAGTGCCAGCTTTGGTGAAGTGACCAACCAAAGCTTTGGTGGTGTTCTTCATCTTCTTCTCGCCGTACCCAATTTGAATGGCGGTGTAGCCGTCATTCGCGATAGTCTTAACCTGCGTCACTACGCACGGACCCGCTTCGATGAGCGTGCAGGGAATGTTTTTCCCATCCGGAGTGAAGAGGCTTGTCATACCGATTTTTTTACCGATGATGCCAGGCATTCTGTTATTGATTAAATGACACAAAAAGAAAACGACCGAATGCCGTTTTCGCTAAGGGAGTGCAAAGATAGGAAAAAAGGCCGGTGAATCACAAGGTGAATCGGAAATATTTTCTCAGTGAGGCTGTTAGCTGCCGTTTCAGGTCTTCGATGTAGGGTGCGGGGCTTGTACCCGCCGTCGTTGAACGCATCCTGCGTATCGTCTAACGACGGGCGGGGGCAAGTCCCGCACCCTATGCCGGCCGCCAGCTAGGGTCCTTCTCCTCACAGGGCAGTGAGCCCTGCAAGGCTAGCAACAGGAAGAAGACCGAGAAAGCAAGGCCAATCTGCGTTTCCAGCGTGTATTCGACCAAAAAAGATAAGGCAATACTAACGTATTGGGCCAGCAATAATGGTGCGTGTTTCTGGCGCGCCCACCAAGCGGGGTAAAATAGGCTCAGGCAGAATACCAGTAGTCCAATGGTGCCGTAAGCAGCCAAGTTATATAAGTATTGGTTATGAGGAAGGATATAGAAATCTGGCGTGAGTTGGGGATATAGGGTAGCATAACGCTTGGCCATTTCGCTCTGCAAATTTGGCTTCCCTACTCCTACTAACTTGTTATCACTCCACACGGCCAGAGCAGCTTGGTAGGAATACACCCTGGCTGAGATGGAGAAGTTCTTACCCTCCGAGCTTTCCTGCACCTTGCTCACATCTTCCTGGGTATTGTAAACCCGGTTGCGGAAAGTGGGAAACACTAGGTAGCTTACAACAGGCAGCATCACGAGTACCGTGGCTAGAAGCGCTGCTTTTTGCCATTGCTTTCTGCAAAAGGCCAGCCACAACACTGCCAAGCCACTTAACGCATAAAAGGTCATTTCTCCGCTGCGCACGGCTAGCAGATGGAGAAATAAAGCTAACCCAATAATGGCAGCCTTTACCCACACGCGCCACGTTTGCGCCACTGTTTGGTGAGCAAGTAGCAGCATGGCGGCGGCAATTGCCATTGTAATCATAATGCTGAACCGGATGTGGTCCGGCTCCGTCGGCATTACCTTGGAGTGTATATAAGACTCATTGATTTCCTGAGTGTGCAACAGGTAATTGATGGTGGCACCCAAGGCTGCCAGTACCGTCATTGCGATAAAGAGCCACCACAACCAGCGCAAGTATCGGCTGGGCAACGGGGGCAATAGCCAGAACGAGAGCGGCAAAATCAGAAATGGCAGCTGCAACCCCAAATCAAACCGATACTCATCCATATTGCCGGCCTGAGTATGAAATCCGGCCAGCAGATGCAGGACGAAGACCATTGCGATACTCCCGAAGACGGGCCACAGCGAGCGGTTGGCAATGCGCTTATGCACGAGGGCGAAAACCACACTGGTCACGGCAAGCCCTCCCATGGCAATACCCAGCGCTACCCGCAGCCAATTGACCAGGAAAATGCTGATGATAATGCAGGCACAGAAGAAGAAAGCAGAGCGGTGTAGTCGCGCAAGAGAAAAGACAGCAAGCATGAAAAATTAGTAGTGGCGCTGCAAGTTCTAAAGAAAAAGCCCTACCGCGACAAATCACGGTAGGGCTTTAACTCAATTAAGTCTGAAATCGGTGCCTCAGACTTTGATTTCTACGTCAACGCCGCTAGGCAATTCCAGCTTCATCAGGGCATCAACGGTCTTCGACGAGGTCGAGAAGATGTCCACGAGGCGCTTGTAGGTGCAAAGCTGGAACTGCTCCCGGCTCTTCTTGTTCACGTGGGGCGAGCGCAACACGGTGAACTTCTCCTTTTGGGTCGGCAAAGGAATCGGGCCGCTAACGATGGCACCGGTGGCCTTCACAGCTTTCACGATTTTCTCGGCCGATTTGTCTACGAGGTTGTGGTCGTAGGACTTCAGCTTAATGCGAATTTTCTGGTTCATTGGGGGTTTTGGTCCGATTGACCAAGTTAGTGACCGGTATTATTTACTTCCTTTTACTTTGGCAATGATGGCTTCGGCCATGTTGGTCGGCACCTGCTCGTAGTGCGAGAACGTGAGCGAAGCCGAAGCCCGACCCGACGAAATCGTCCGCAGCGCAGTTACGTAGCCGAACAGCTCCGACAGCGGAACATCGGCCTTAATCAGCTGGGCACCGCCTTTGGTGTCCATGCCTTTCATCAGACCACGACGACGGTTCAAGTCACCGGTTACGGGACCCGTGTACTCGTCGGGGCACACCACTTCCACGCTCATGATGGGCTCGAGCAATTTCGGGCCAGCCTGGCGGGCAGCTTCGCGGAAACCACCACGGGCAGCAAGTTCGAACGACAGGGCGTCCGAGTCAACGTCGTGGAAGGAACCGTGGTAGAGACGCACTTTCATGCCCTCAATCGGGAAGCCGGCCAACGGACCTTGCTTCATGGCTTCTTCAAAACCCTTCTGAATCGGGGCAATGAATTCGCGGGGGATAACACCGCCCACGATGGCGTTGTCGAACTCGAAGCCGGGCTTTTCCGGGTCAGTCTCTTTCGGACCGAGCTCAAACACGATGTCGCCGAATTTACCGCGGCCACCGGTCTGCTTCTTGTAGGTTTCGCGGTGGTCGACTTTCTTGGTGAGAATCTCCTTGTAGGCCACCATCGGGGCACCCTGGTTGATTTCCACTTTGAATTCGCGACGCATGCGGTCGATGATGATTTCCAAGTGAAGCTCGCCCATGCCGCGCAACACCGTCTGACCGGTTTCGGGGTCGGTGTGTACTTTCAGCGTGGGGTCTTCCTCGATGAGCTTGGCGATGGCCATGCCCATTTTGTCGACGTCAGCCTGCGTTTTCGGCTCGATAGCGTAGCCAATTACCGGCTCGGGGAAGCTCATCGACTCGAGGACGATGGGGTGCTTCTCTTCGCTCAGCGTATCGCCGGTGCGTATGTCTTTGAAACCAACACCAGCTGCAATATCACCCGCCTGGATTTTGTCAATCGGGTTCTGCTTGTTGGAGTGCATCTGCATGAGGCGCGAGATACGCTCCTTCTTGCCGGTGCGGTTGTTGAGCACATAAGAGCCAGCGTCGAGCACGCCGCTGTAGCAGCGGAAGAAGCACAGACGGCCGACGAACGGGTCGGTAGCAATTTTGAACGCCAAGGCGGTGAAAGGCTCCGAGTTGTCGGGGTGACGCTCGATTTCGGCCCCGGTGTCGGGGTCGGTGCCCATGATGGCGGGCATGTCGAGGGGCGACGGCAGGTAGGCCATTACGGCATCCAGCATAGTCTGCACACCCTTGTTCTTGAAAGCCGAGCCGCACAACACGGGCGAGAATTTCATGTCGATAACCGCCTGGCGGATAACAACCATCATTTCCTCTTTCGTAATGGAATCGGGGTTGTCGAAGAATTTCTCCAGCAACGCGTCATCATACTCGGCAACGCTCTCAACGAGCTTCTGACGCCACTCGGCTACCGTCTCAACGAGGTCCTCGGGAACGGGGATTTCGTCGTACGACTTGCCTTCAGTTTTGTCGTCCCACACGATGGCTTTGCCAGTCAGCAGGTCAACTACGCCTTTGAAGGTATCTTCAGCACCAATCGGAATCTGCAGAGGAATGGGGTTAGCGCCCAGTTTCTCCTTGATTTCGTTCACGGCCTTGAAGAAGTCGGCACCGGCGCGGTCCATCTTGTTGACGAAGCAGATACGGGGCACGCTGTATTTGTCAGCCTGACGCCATACGGTTTCCGACTGTGGCTCAACGCCCGAAACGGCGCAGAACAATGCAACAGCACCATCAAGCACACGCAGCGAACGCTCAACTTCTACCGTGAAGTCAACGTGACCGGGGGTGTCAATGAGGTTGATTTTGTACTGGTGGGTATCCGGCGTGGGGTCACCCTTCACGTCGGTGGGGTAGTTCCAGAACGTAGTCGTGGCAGCCGAGGTAATCGTGATGCCGCGCTCCTGCTCCTGCTCCATCCAGTCCATCGTGGCGGCACCATCATGCACTTCCCCAATTTTGTGGGTTTTACCCGTGTAATACAAAATACGCTCCGACGTCGTGGTCTTACCGGCGTCGATGTGCGCCATAATCCCGATGTTGCGGAGGTATTGAAGTTCTTTGTTGACGGCCATTGTTACAATGAATGAGTTTGTGAACAAGCGAATGAGTGAATCAGTGATTAGGTTCCGTTAGGGGCAAATCACTCATTCACTCATTCGCTTGTTCGCACTTGGTTTAGAAACGGAAGTGCGAGAAGGCCTTGTTGGCCTCAGCCATACGGTGGGTGTCGTCTTTTTTCTTAACGGCAGCGCCTTCGCCTTTGGCAGCAGCGATGATTTCGCCAGCCAGCTTGTCCTTCATGGTCTTCTCACCACGACGACGGGCGTACTGAATCATCCACTTGGCACCTACCGAAATGCGGCGGTCGGCGCGCACTTCAATCGGAACCTGGAAGGTGGCACCACCTACGCGGCGGCTCTTTACTTCCACGGTGGGCATCACGTTATTCAACGCTTTGCGCCACATTTCAAGGCCGCTCTCCTTGGTGCGCTGCTCTACGAGGTCGCAGGCATCATAGAAGATGGTGTACGCGAGGTTTTTCTTCCCGTCGTACATCATGTAGTTCACAAAGCGGGTTACCAGCGTCTCCTTGTACTTAGGGTCCGGCAGCAAGATGCGCTTTTTTGGTTTTGACTTTCTCATGATTGAATATAGTTGTCAGTTGCTTGTTGTCAGTTGTCAGCTGCTGAGCCGATTAAACGACCTGACAACTGACAACTGACAACCAACAACTAAATCATTTATTTCTTCTTCTTAGCGGGTGCGCCTTTCGCTGCTGCGGCGGGCTGACCGGGCTTCGGACGCTTGGCACCGTACTTCGAACGACGCTGGGTCCGGCCGCTTACACCGGCGGTGTCCAGGGCGCCACGGATAATGTGGTAGCGAACACCTGGCAAGTCTTTTACCCGGCCGCCACGAATCAGCACAATGCTGTGTTCCTGGAGGTTGTGGCCTTCACCGGGGATGTATGCGTTTACTTCCTTACCGTTGGTAAGGCGCACACGGGCCACTTTGCGCATAGCCGAGTTCGGCTTCTTAGGCGTGGTGGTGTACACACGGGTGCACACGCCCCGACGCTGCGGGCACGAATCAAGGGCGGGGGACTTCGACTTGGTAGTCAAAGCCTCACGGCCTTTCCGTACTAACTGATTGATGGTTGGCATTTAAGGAATGGTTTGTTGGGAGCCGTTTGCCCCTAAAATTTGGCTTGCAAAGGTAAGATTATTTCGCCGCAATAGCAAACAGCGTGAGGATGTTAATTTTCTGCGGCTGTTGAGACATTGCCCTCGCATGAACCTCACCCCCGGCCCCTCTCCAAAAGAGAGGGGGAGCGTGACGCCAGCGCAGAACCGGTGCCCCCCTCTTTTTTTGGAGAGGGGCCGGGGGTGAGGTTGACGTGAGGGCAGTAAAAAGCGCCTCCCTTGTAGCAGGAAGACGCTTTCGCAGCTTCTGCCCCGCCCTACGCCTCCCCTACCGCGCCGCCGAAGTTCATCGGGTAGCTGGGGGCTTCGCTCTGCATCTTGATAGTGCCGAAAGCGGCTTCAAACCGCTCAATGTTCTCGGTAAGGGCTTGCAACAGACGCTTGGCGTGCTCGGGCGTGACGACGATGCGCGCCTTCACCTTGGCCTTGGGCAGGCCGGGCATCATGCGGATGAAGTCAATCACGAACTCGCTGTTGCTGTGCGCAATCATGGCGAGGTTGGCGTATTCGCCCTCGGCCATGGCTTCGGAAAGCTCGATGTTGATGGCGTTGGGGTCCGGGTTTTGGTCGGTTGGTTGCATTGCAATGGCTTTATAAACTTAGATGTTTGGCTTTCTCAATATATGCAAACGGCTCTACCGCCTGTCCACATAATGAAAATTCTTGTGCCCATCCTGCACTTCAATCTTCGTGATGTCGCGCAATAGAATGACATTTATCAAACCTGGCATAAAGGTCGAAGGGCTACCGACAACCGCACTGTCTTTGATAAAGAGGCAGTCAAAGTACATAATATTTCTTTTGCCGTTGTGAGTGAATCGAACCTCAATAGATGGGCTATTTTGTAGAATCACTTCCTTATTATTTGAGTCAACACATTTGATTGTCGGAATTCTAGCGACGTTTGCGAGGTAGCTTATCGGCATTCCATAAGGTCCGCTTACTCTCACTTGTTGCAGACTGTTCATATCTACTCCAACAAACTGCTCCCGAAAGCTTTGAACTGGAATCTGAAATGTAGCGCATCCTGTGAAACTTAAAGCTCCCATTAGAAGCACTAGAATTATGCTTATTCGATTTCTCATTCTTGCTCTTTTCATTTAATTGAAAGGTAAAAGAAAAAGCCGACCGGGTTACCCCAGTCGGCTTTTCCATTACAAACCTACGGCGGATTACTCAGCCGACACTTCGCGCTTGCCAGCACGGCTGGGGCGCTTGGCGGGAACGGCCGCTTCAGCCGCCTGGGCGGCTTGGGCAGCTTCCATCTCCTCTTTCGAGCCTACTACCTGACGCGTGTACTCGCGCAAGCCAGTACCGGCCGGTATGAGGTGACCAACGATTACGTTCTCTTTCAAGCCCAACAGTTGGTCGGCCTTGCCACGGATGGCGGCTTCGCTCAGCACCTTGGTCGTTTCCTGGAAGGAAGCGGCCGAGATGAACGACTGCGTACCCAGCGAGGCCTGCGTGATGCCTTGCAGCGTGGGGCGCGAAACCGAAGGCTGCGCGTCGCGCACTTGCACGAGGGTCAGGTCGCGGCGTTTCAGGCTGCTGTTCTCGTCGCGTAGGCGACGGGCCGTCACAATCTGACCGGGCTTGAAGTTGCTCGAATCGCCGGCTTCGGTCACCACTTTCATGTCGATAATCATGTCGTTCTCGGCCATGAAGATGATTTTATCAATCACCTGATTTTCGAGGAACGACGTGTCACCGGCATCCAGAATAACCACTTTCTGCATCATCTGGCGAACAACCACCTCGATGTGCTTATCGTTGATTTTCACACCCTGCAAGCGGTACACTTCCTGAATCTCGTTCACGAGGTACTCCTGCACGGCACCGGGGCCCTGAATGCTCAGGATGTCGGAAGGCGTGATGGCACCATCCGACAGCGGCATGCCGGCGCGGATGAAGTCGTTGTCCTGCACCAGAATGTGCTTCGACAGCGGCACCATGTACTTCTTCTTGACCCCGTCTTTCGACTCGACGTAGATTTCCCGGTTACCGCGTTTCACGGTACCGTAGGTTACTACGCCGTCGATTTCCGATACAACGGCGGGGTTCGACGGGTTCCGGGCTTCGAAAAGTTCCGTTACGCGCGGCAGACCACCGGTGATGTCGCGGGTCTTGCCCACCGAGCGAGGAATCTTGGCGAGGATGTGACCAGCCGTGATTTTCTCGTTGTTCTCCACGGCCAAGTGCGAGCCCACCGGGATGCTGTAGGCTTTCTGGCCTTCGGCATCGCCCTTTTTGCCGGGACGAATGATGATGGACGGGTTCTGGTCCTTGGCTTTGGATTCGATAATCACCTTCTCGCGGTGACCGGTCTGTTCGTCCGATTCCTCGCGGAACGTGATGCCTTCGGTGATGGCGTCGAACTGCACCGTACCATCAAACTCGGCCAGAATAACGGCGTTGTAAGGGTCCCAGTTGTTCAGCTCCGTACCTTTTTCCACTTCCTGGCCTTCCGTTACGAGCATGAACGAGCCGTAAGGGACGTGGTTGGAAGTGAAGACGCGGCCGGTGCCTTTCTCCACGATGCGAACTTCGCCCGAGCGGCCCATTACCACGGCACCCTTCACGCCTTCGGCGGTAGTGGTAGCCACGGTACGAACGTCTTCGAACTCCACCACACCAGCGAATTTGGCTTTGATGTTCGATTCTACGGCGATGTTGGAAGCCGTACCACCTACGTGGAAGGTACGCAGGGTCAGCTGCGTGCCGGGCTCACCAATCGACTGCGCAGCGATAACACCAACAGCCTCGCCACGCTGCACCATGCGGCCCGAAGCCAAGTTGCGGCCGTAGCACTTGGCGCAGATGCCGCGCTTGCTTTCGCAGGTCAGCACCGAGCGAATTTCCACCGATTCGATGCTGGTAGCATCGATGCGACGGGTCGTGTCTTCCTTGATTTCGGAACCCGAAGTCAAGAGCACTTCGCCGGTCAGCGGGTCGATGATATCGTGTACCGTCACACGGCCCAGGATACGCTCAGCCAGCGGCTCCACGATGTCCTCGTTGTCTTTCAACGCGAAGGTTTCGATGCCACGGAGGGTGCCGCAGTCCGGCTCGTTCACGATTACGTCCTGCGAAACGTCTACCAAACGACGGGTCAGGTAGCCGGCGTCAGCCGTTTTCAGAGCTGTATCAGCCAGACCTTTACGGGCACCGTGCGTCGAGATGAAGTACTCGATTACGTCGAGGCCTTCTTTGAAGTTCGACAGAATTGGGTTTTCGATAATCTCGCCAATCGAACCTTGCAGCGACTTCTGCGGCTTGGCCATCAGACCACGCATACCACCCAGCTGACGAATCTGCTCGCGCGAGCCACGGGCTCCCGAGTGCATCATCATATAGATGGAGTTGAAGCCCTGGTCCTCCTTTTCCAGGCGGCCCATCAGCGTCTCCGTAATCTGGTTGTTGATGCGGGTCCAGATGTCAATAACCTGGTTATAACGCTCGTTGTCCGTAATCAGACCCATCTGGTAGTTCTGCGTCACGGCCTTCACGTCGTTCTGCGCCTGCTTTACCAGCACGTCCTTCTCCATCGGGATTTTGATATCGCCGAGGCCCATGCTCAAGCCGCCTTTGTAGGCCGACTGGAAGCCGAGGGTCTTGATTTCGTCGAGGAACTGCGCGGTACGGGCCATGCCCGTGCGCTTGAACACCGTCGAAATAATTTGCTGGAGCTTCTTCTTGGTCAGCAGCTCGTCCACGAAACCTACTTCCTCCGGCACAAGCTGGTTGAAGAGCACGCGGCCGGCAACGGTATCCACGATTTTGGTTACCAAGTCGTCGTTTTCGTCACGAATCTGCGTCCGCACCTTAATGAAGGCGTGCTTCGAGAGCTGGCCTTCATTGATGGCAATTACAACTTCTTCGTCCGAGTAGAACACCCGGTCTTCACCGACAATCTTCTCGTTTTCGGTGCTGCGCTTGCCTTTGGTCACGTAGTACAGACCCAAAACCATGTCCTGCGACGGCACCGCGATGGGCGCGCCGTTGGCGGGGTTCAGGATGTTGTGCGACGCCAGCATGAGCATGGAGGCTTCCAGAATAGCGGCCGGGCCGAGGGGCACGTGCACAGCCATCTGGTCACCGTCAAAGTCAGCGTTGAAGGCCGTACAAACGAGGGGGTGCAACTGGATAGCCTTGCCCTCGATGAGGCGCGGCTGGAACGCCTGGATACCCAGACGGTGAAGCGTAGGAGCCCGGTTGAGGAGCACGGGGTGGCCTTTCAGCACGTTCTCCAGGATGTCCCAAACAACGGCGTCCTTGCGGTCCACAATTTTCTTAGCCGATTTCACCGTCTTCACAATGCCGCGCTCGATGAGCTTGCGGATGATGAACGGCTTGAACAGCTCGGCCGCCATGTTCTTGGGCAGACCGCACTCGTGCAGTTTCAGCTCAGGACCCACCACGATTACCGAACGACCCGAGTAGTCGACACGCTTACCGAGCAGGTTCTGACGGAAGCGGCCCTGCTTGCCTTTCAGCATATCGGACAGCGACTTCAGGGCGCGGTTGCCTTCGGCACGCACGGCGTTCACCTTACGCGAGTTGTCGAACAGGGAGTCAACAGCTTCCTGCAGCATGCGCTTCTCGTTCCGCAGAATCACTTCAGGAGCCTTGATTTCAATCAGGCGCTTGAGGCGGTTGTTACGGATGATAACGCGACGGTACAGGTCGTTCAAGTCGGAGGTGGCAAAACGGCCACCGTCGAGCGGAACGAGCGGGCGCAATTCCGGCGGAATCACCGGCACCATGCGGATTACCATCCACTCGGGCTTGTTCTCCACGCGGGTTGCAGCATCGCGGAAAGCTTCCACTACGCGCAGGCGCTTCAACGCTTCAGCCTTCCGCTGCTGCGACGTTTCGTGGGCAGCGGAGTCACGCAGCGAGTAGCTCAACTCGTCCAAATTGATGCGCTCCAGCAGCATGTGCAGGGCATCGGCACCCATGCGGGCGATGAACTTGTTGGGGTCCTCATTGGGCAGCATCTGGTTCTCCCGGGGGAGCTTGTCGATGATGTCCAGGTATTCGTCCTCGGTGAGGAAATCAAGCACTTGCACGCCTTCTTCAGCCAGCGAACCGGGCTGAACAACGACGTACCGCTCGTAATAGATAATCTGGTCGAGCTTCTTGGTGGGCAGGCCCAGCAGGTAGCCGATTTTGTTGGGCAGCGACTTGAAGTACCAGATGTGAGCAACGGGCACCACCAGTTCGATGTGGCCCATGCGCTCACGACGCACTTTCTTCTCGGTCACCTCCACGCCGCAACGGTCGCAGATGATGCCCTTGTAGCGGATGCGCTTGTACTTACCGCAGTGGCATTCCCAGTCCTTCACCGGACCGAAAATCCGCTCGCAGAACAAGCCACCCATCTCGGGCTTGTACGTGCGGTAGTTGATGGTTTCAGGCTTCACGACTTCGCCGGTGCTGCGCTCCAGAATTGCTTCGGGCGAGGCCAGCGAAATAGTGACTTTGGAGAAGTCCTGAACTATTTTCTTGTTTTTTGCGAAAGCCATTTGATTGGGGTTAAGCTAGTAGCTGTTGGCTTTGAGCTGCCTAATTCTTCGTCCTTCGCCAGAAGCACGCAAGAGGTTCAAACAGTTTGACACTCCAAAAAGTGCCTTTGCGTAACAGATAGGTATGTCGGGCAAAGGCACTTCAAAAAGGTCTATTTATTAAATCTGACGGCAGAGCTGACTGATAAAAAGGCCTTCGGTTAGGATTCACTGGGGGTTGATGCTGCACTGACCATATCTCGGAACAGCCCCCGCTCCTCCTTCACCGAAGCGTTTTCTCATCTTTCGTTACCAGAGTCGCTCAATCAGCGCCTCCTGTTGCCTGCCGGGCAGTTTTAGTTGTCAGTTGCTTGTTGTCAGTTGTTAGTTTCGGTAAAGAGCCTAACAACTGACAACAAGCAACTGACAACTAGTTATTCCATCGTAATCTCCAGTGCCAGACCACGGAGTTCGTGGAGCAGCACGTTGAACGACTCGGGGATATTCGGCTTGGGCAAAATGTCACCTTTTACAATGGCTTCGTACGCCTTAGCGCGGCCCACCACGTCATCCGATTTGATGGTCAGGATTTCCTGCAGCACGTTGGAAGCACCGAAGGCTTCCAGTGCCCACACTTCCATTTCGCCGAAGCGCTGGCCACCGAACTGTGCCTTACCACCCAGCGGCTGCTGCGTGATGAGCGAGTACGGCCCGATGGAACGAGCGTGCATCTTGTCATCTACCAAGTGACCGAGCTTGAGCATGTAAATCACGCCCACGGTTACGGGTTGGTCGAATCGGTCGCCGCTCAAGCCATCGTACAGGTAAGCCCGGCCCCAGTCGGGCAAGCCAGCCTCAGTCAACTCACGAGCAACTTCGTCTTCGGTAGCACCGTCGAAAATTGGAGTCGCGTAGGTGCGACCCATTTTCAGACCAGCCCAACCAAGTACGGTCTCATAAATCTGACCGATGTTCATGCGGCTTGGTACACCGAGTGGGTTCAGCACGATGTCCATTGGCGTGCCGTCGGGCAGGAAGGGCATGTCCTCATCGCGCACGATGCGGGCTACCACACCCTTGTTACCGTGGCGGCCGGCCATTTTATCACCCACCTTCAGCTTGCGCTTTTTGGCGATGTAAACCTTGGCCAACTGCACGATGCCGGCGGGCAGTTCGTCGCCTACTTCCAGGGTGAAGCGCTGACGCTTGAAGCGCGCAGTGATGGTGTTGCGGCGCTTGGCGTAGTTGCGCACCAGCTCCAGCACCAAACCATTCACGCGGGCATCAGCCGTCCAGCCTTCCAGAATCAGGTCCTTAAACAGGTTCACTTCTTCCGGAACGGCGTAGTTGCTTTCGTCCTTGTATGGGTTCTTCTCGGGGAACATGCCCTCGTTGATGTTCTTGCGGTTGAACTTCACGCCCTTGGCAATCATCTCCTCGCCGAAGCGGTGTTTGATGCCCTGCGACGTTTTGCCTTCCAGCAATTGCACCAGCTTATCAATCATGATGGCTTTCACGCCACGCAGTTCCTGCGCGTAAGTCCCTTTCAGGTCTTCCACTTCCTTTTTCGACTTGGCCCGGAGGTTTTTGTCTTTCTTCGGACGCGAGAAGAGCTTGGTGCCGATAACCACACCCTGCAGGGAGGGCGGCGCTTTCAGCGAAGCATCCTTCACATCGCCGGCCTTATCGCCGAAGATGGCGCGGAGCAGCTTCTCTTCCGGCGTCGGGTCCGTCTCGCCTTTCGGCGTGATTTTACCAATCAGAATGTCGCCTTCCTTCACCTCCGCGCCAAGGCGGATGATGCCGTTGTCGTCGAGGTTGCGCACGGCTTCTTCGCTCACGTTCGGAATCTCCGAGGTCAGCTCTTCTTCGCCGCGCTTGGTCTCGCGCACTTCCAGCTCAAACTCCTCAATGTGAATCGAGGTAAAGATGTCGTCGCGAACCACGCGCTCCGAGATGACGATGGCATCCTCAAAGTTGTAGCCCTGCCACGGCATAAAGGCCACCTGCATGTTGCGGCCCAAGGCGAGCTCGCCCCGGTTAGTGCCGTAACCTTCGCAAAGCGCCTGGCCTTTGGTTACCCGCTCGCCGCGCTTCACGAGCGGCGTCAAGTTGAGGCAGGTGTCCTGGTTGGTGCGGCGGAACTTGATGAGGTCGTAAGTGATACGCTCAGCATCGAAGCTCACCATGATGTCGTCGTCCGTGAGGTCGTACTTCACCACGATTTTGTTGGCATCCACGTAGTCAATCACGCCTTCGCCTTCCGACATAATCAGGGTACGCGAGTCGCTGGCAATACGCGCTTCCAGACCCGTGCCCACAATCGGAGCCTCGGGACGGAGCAGCGGCACGGCCTGGCGCTGCATGTTCGAGCCCATCAGGGCGCGGTTGGCGTCATCGTGTTCCAGGAACGGAATCAGCGAAGCAGCCACCGATACAATCTGGTTCGGGGCCACGTCCATGTAGGAGTACTCCGAAGGATTAACAACGGGGAAGTCACCTTCAAAACGGCCTTTCACCAGTTCCTGGGTCAGGTTGCCGCCTTCATCCAGCAGGGAGTTGGCCTGCGCGATGTGGTGGGTGTCCTCTTCCTCAGCAGTCAGGAATTTCACGTTGGGGCTCATGTCCACCTTGCCGCCTTTCACGTCGCGGTAAGGGGTTTCGATGAACCCCATGGCGTTCACGCGAGCATGCACGCACAGCGACGAAATCAGACCAATGTTAGGTCCTTCCGGCGTTTCGATGGTGCAAAGACGGCCGTAGTGCGTGTAGTGAACGTCACGTACTTCGAAACCTGCACGCTCACGCGACAGACCTCCCGGCCCCAGTGCCGATACGCGACGCTTGTGCGTCACCTCAGCCAGCGGGTTGGTCTGGTCCATGAACTGGGACAGCTGGTTCGTACCGAAGAACGAGTTGATAACGCTGGACAAAGTCCGGGCATTAATCAAGTCCACCGGCTTAAAGTCTTCGTTGTCACGCACGTTCATGCGTTCCTTAATGGTACGTGCCATCCGGGCCAAGCCCACGCCAAACTGGGCGTAAAGCTGCTCGCCCACGGTGCGCACGCGACGGTTGCTCAAGTGGTCAATGTCATCGACAATGGCCTTCGAGTTGCTCAAGCCTATCAGGTACTTCACAATCAGCACAATGTCCTGGTTGGTCAATACCCGCGACTCCTGGTCCATGCCAATCTGCAGCTTCTTGTTAATCCGGTAGCGGCCCACTTCCCCGAGGTCGTAGCGCTTATCCGAGAAAAACAGCTTCTGGATGATGTCACGGGCGGTTTCTTCGTCAGGTGCCTCTGTGTTCCGGAGCTGACGGTAAATCTGCTCCACAGCTTCCTTCTCCGAGTTGGAGTTATCCTTCTGCAACGTGTTGTAAATGATTGCGAAATCCGCAATGTTCACGTTCTCGCGATGCAGAATAACCGACTTCGCGCCGGCCTCCAGAATCACATCAATATCAGCTTCCTCAATCGTAGCATCGCGCTCCAGCAACACTTCGTTGCGGTCAATCGATACTACTTCGCCGGTGTCTTCGTCCACGAAGTCTTCCGTCCAGGTGCGGAGTACCCGAGCAGCCAGCTTGCGACCAACGGCTTTCTTGAGGTTTTTCTTGTCGGACTTCACTTCCTCCGACAAACCGAACAGGTCGAGAATGTCCTTATCCGTGCCGTAGCCGATGGCGCGCAGTAGCGTCGTCACCGGGAATTTCTTCTTCCGGTCGATGTACGCGTACATCACGTTGTTCACGTCCGTGGCAAACTCAATCCACGAACCTTTGAACGGAATAATGCGGGCCGAATACAGCTTGGTGCCGTTCGTGTGCTTGCTCTGGGCGAAGAACACGCCCGGCGAGCGGTGCAGCTGCGATACGATAACACGCTCGGCACCGTTGATAACGAACGAGCCCTTCACGGTCATGTAAGGGATGTTCCCAAGGAACACCTCTTGCTCAATCGTCTCGAAGTCCTCGTTGTCCTTATCATTGCAAACCAAACGCAGCTTAGCTTTCAGCGGAACTGAATAAGTCAAACCACGGTCGATGCACTCATCCACCGAATATTTCGGCGGGTCAACGTGATAGTCGATAAAGGTCAGTACGAAGTTTTCGCGCGAATCCGAAATTGGGAAGTTCTCGGCGAACACTTTGAACAATCCTTCGTTAGAACGACGCTCGGCAGCGGTTTCCAACTGAAAGAATTCCTGGAACGAGCGAACCTGCACGTCCAGGAAGTCCGGGTACTCGATAACCTTCTTAATCTTGGCGAAATTGATTCGCTCGGCGGCCGTTTTCTTCAGGGCAGCCGTCTTTGCTTTCGGTGTAGCCAATGCGATGGGGATTAAAAGATGGACACAGAAGCGTAAAAAGGAGGCCAAGTTGGCGGCCCGTCAACAACACGGGCCAGGCCCGCACTCCTTAACAAACTGATAACAGTATAGTTAGCTGACGCAAAGAAGCGCGAACTGGTTGGCTCGCGCTTTTGACACGCTACAAACAGGAAAAGACCTGGCTAAGTTGCCAGGTCTATCCTTATTCGAAGCGGGTCCGGAGATGCTTCAGGAGCAGAAACTACTTAACTTCTACTTCAGCACCGGCTTCCTCGAGCTGCTTCTTCAGCGACTCAGCCTCGTCCTTGGTTACGCCTTCTTTCACGGGCTTAGGAGCACCGTCAACCAGCTCTTTGGCTTCTTTCAGGCCCAGACCGGTCAGGTCTTTCACCAGTTTCACCACAGCCAGTTTGGCACCACCGGCAGCCTTCAGGATAACGTCAAACGACGTCTTCTCCTCAGGAGCCTCGTCAGCAGCAGCACCACCGCCACCGGCCATCATTACGGGAGCAGCAGCAGCGGGCTCGATGCCGTACTCGTCCTTCAGGATGGTTGCCAATTCGTTTACTTCTTTCACCGTCAGGTTTACAAGCTGCTCAGCGAATGCTTTCAAATCTGCCATTTCTGTAGATTGTTAAAAAAATGTGTTGTTGAAAATTTATTGTTGAAGTCGAAAAAGAGTTGGCGCTTAGGCGGCCTCTTTCTCGGAAAGCGTTTTGAGGATACCGGCCAGTTTGTTGCCACCGCTCTGAAGAGCCGAGATAACATTCTTGGCGGGCGACTGGAGCAGACCGATGAGTTCACCGAGCAGTTCCTGCTTGCCTTTGAGGGTCGTGAGACCTTCCAACTGGTCGGAGCCGATGTAGATGCTGGCATCCACATAAGCGCCTTTCAGCACCGGCTTGGGCGTAACGCCGCGGCCGTAAGCCTGCGCCTTATAGAAGTCGCGCAGCAGTTTGGCTGGAGCTGAGCCGCTCTCCGAAGAGAACAACACGCCCGACTGGCCTTTCAGCGCGGCATCCATTTCCGACGTGTCATGGCCGAGGGTATCAAGGGCTTTCCGGATGAAGGTGTTTTTGTACACCTTGTATTCCAGACCGCGGTTGAACGCCAGACGACGGAAGTCGTTGATTTTCGCCACCGACATCACCGAAGCATCGACAATGTAGAACGAGTTGTGCGATTGCATTTTTCCGCTCAACTCATCCACGAGGGTTTGTTTTTCTTCCCGAGTCATGTTTGGTTGGGTTAATTAGCTAGCGGAATTTACTTGGCTGTCCACCGGAACGGCGGGCGACATCGTGCTGCTGAGCGTGATGCTCTTGATGTAGGTACCTTTCGAAGACGAAGGCTTCAGGCGACCCAACGTCTGGATTACCTCCAGGGCGTTTTCGGCCAGCATGCTTGGGTCGAACGATACTTTACCCACGGAGCAGTGAATGATACCGGTTTTATCAACTTTGAAGTCGATTTTACCAGCTTTCACTTCCTGCACAGCCTTGGCTACGTCGGTCGTTACGGTGCCCGACTTCGGGTTCGGCATCAGACCACGGGGACCGAGCACACGGCCCAGGCGACCTACCTTAGCCATTACGGCGGGCATGGTGATGATTACGTCGATGTCGGTCCAGCCTTTCTCGATTTTCGAGATATAGTCGTCCAGACCCACGAAGTCGGCGCCGGCGGCTAGAGCTTCAGCCTCCTTGTCGGGAGTCACGAGCGCCAGAACGCGAACGGTTTTGCCAGTGCCGTGGGGCAGGGTGGCCACGCCACGAACCATCTGGTCCGCTTTGCGAGGGTCCACGCCGAGGCGAACGTCAATATCTACTGAAGCGTCAAACTTGGTGTAGGTAATGTCCTTCACCACGATTGCGGCTTCCACGAGGCTGCGCATTTGCGTCAGGTCGTGTTTGGCAAGGGCTTCCTTGCGCTTTTTGCTTACTTGTGCCATGTGTTCTTTCTCCGTTTAATTATTCAGCAAAAGGAGAAGTGCCACTGATGGTGATACCCATGCTGCGGGCCGTACCAGCTACCGACTTCATAGCCGACTCCACCTTAAAGGCGTTCAAGTCAACCATTTTCGTTTCGGCGATGGTGCGTACCTGGTCCCACGTCACGGAGCCCACTTTGTTACGGTTCGGCTCTTTCGAACCGCTCGTCAACTTAGCAGCTTCCATGAGCAACACCGGAGCCGGTGCCGTCTTCACCACAAAGTCGAACGACTTGTCGGTGTACATGGTGATGAGTACAGGACAAACTTGGCCGGCTTTATCTTGGGTGCGCGCATTGAACTGCTTGCAAAACTCCATGATGTTCAAGCCTTTGCTACCAAGTGCAGGTCCTACCGGCGGCGATGGGTTCGCTGAGCCTCCCTTTATCTGCAGTCGCAGATAACCTCTGATTTCTTTGGCCATTTGATTGGTTTGGCTGTGGCTCCTGCGTCGTAACTCGCACTTGCCTCAGTTTGTATAAACTCCTGTTTGGAAGCCCCGCCGACCCGGAGCAATTAGTCGGCGTGGTATAATCGATAAGGACTAAACCTCTTTTTCTACTTGGGTGTAGCTGAGTTCTACTGGCTGCGAACGGCCGAAGATTTTTACCACTACATTGAGCTTCTTACGCTCTTCAAACACCTCGTCCACATTACCGGAGAAGCCGTTGAAGGGGCCGTCCACCACTTTCACGAGTTCGCCTACAACGTAAGGCTTGTCGAGGGCGGCATCAACCTGCTGCTCAGCTTCATCCACGATACCGAGAATCCGGTTTACTTCGGTGATATGCAACGGAACCGGCTTGTTGTTCGAAGCGTCCTTTTTATCCTTGTCGCCAAGGAAACCAATCACGCCGGGCGTGCTGGTGATGATGTGGTCAACTTCACCGTGGCTGAGGTCAGCGTGGATGATGATGTAGCCGGGGTAGAGGTTCCGCTCGCGAACGCGCTTCTTGCCGTTACGCATCTCGAACACCTTCTCTACCGGAATCAGTACTTGCGGTACCAGTTCAGTCAGGCTATGCCGGCCGAGCTCCGTTTCGAGGTAATTTTTGGCTTTTTTCTCCTGGCCGCTCACGGAGCGCACCACGTACCATTTCAATTCGCCCATCTTGATTGCTGATTAGCGAAACGAGTTGTAAAACGCTTTAAGTACCGACTCAAAGCTGACATCCATGATGCCTACCACTACGGCAAACACGAGCGAACCAATCAGCACCAAGCCGGCGCTTTTCTGCAGTTCCGTCGTTGTGGGCCACGTTACGTTGTAACGCATCTCCTCGATGGTAGTGCGGAAATAATTGCTCATTTTGTCCATTGGTTGAGGAAATAACAGCGTTGCCGCTGATGACGACATGGAGCGGGCCAACTAGCCCAAATTGCACGAGTGGAGAGATTCGAACTCCCGTCAAAGGTTTTGGAGACCCGTATGCTACCGCTGCACCACACTCGTTTATTGACATTCCCGCAGAGCGCATTTCGCTAAAGGGAGTGCAAAGGTAAGAGAAACAGAAGAGAAAACAAATACTAGCTTCTGTTTCAGCGTAAAAAAGCCGCCCCCGAAGAAGTCGAGAGCGGCTTTTTTTACTGATTAAGCCGGAGCTTAGTCGAGAACTTCGGTTACCTGACCGGCACCTACCGTGCGGCCACCCTCACGGATAGCAAAACGGAGGCCTTTCTCCATCGCCACCTTGTTGATGAGTTCAACAGTGATGGTGATGTTGTCGCCGGGCATTACCATTTCAACGCCCTCGGGGAGGGTGATGATGCCGGTAACGTCGGTGGTACGCAGGTAGAACTGCGGACGGTAGTTGTTGAAGAACGGCGTGTGACGGCCACCTTCCTCTTTCGAGAGAACGTAGACTTCAGCCTTGAACTTCTGGTGAGGAGTTACCGAACCGGGCTTGCAGATAACCATGCCGCGACGGATGGCTTCTTTTTCAATACCACGGAGCAGCAGACCTACGTTGTCACCAGCTTCGCCACGGTCGAGGATTTTGCGGAACATTTCCACACCCGTAACCGTCGACTTCAGGCCAGCAGCAGCGCCCATACCCAGGATGTCAACTTGCTCACCCGAGTTGATAATACCGCGCTCGATACGACCGGTAGCAACAGTGCCACGGCCCGTAATCGAGAACACGTCCTCAACAGGCATCAGGAAGGGCAGGTCGGTCAGACGAGCAGGAATCGGAATGAACGAATCAACCGCGTCCATCAATTCCTCGATTTTGGGAACCCAGTTGGCATCGCCGTTCAGGCCGCCGAGGGCCGAACCCTGGATAACCGGAATGTTGTCGCCGTCGAAGTCGTAGAACGAGAGGAGCTCACGGATTTCCATTTCCACCAGCTCGAGGAGCTCGGGGTCATCCACCATATCTACTTTGTTCATGAACACCACTAGCTGGGGAACACCTACCTGGCGGGCGAGCAGGATGTGCTCACGGGTCTGGGGCATCGGGCCATCGGTGGCAGCTACCACGAGGATAGCACCGTCCATCTGGGCAGCACCGGTTACCATGTTCTTCACATAGTCGGCGTGACCGGGGCAGTCAACGTGCGCATAGTGACGGTTAACCGTCGAGTACTCTACGTGCGAGGTGTTGATGGTAATACCACGCTCTTTCTCTTCGGGGGCGTTGTCAATCGAACCGAAATCGCGCTTTTCGGCCAAGCCTTTGCCGGCTAGCACCTGCGTGATAGCAGCAGTCAGGGTGGTCTTGCCGTGGTCGACGTGACCGATGGTACCGATGTTTACGTGCGGCTTGGACCGGTCGAAATTTTCTTTAGCCATTGTAAAGAGTAAAAAAGAGGTGGTGAAGTGAATTTGAGGTAAAAATCGGAACCTACACGAAGAAAGCGAGACTCAGCCCCTACTGAAATAGAAAACTGTGCGTCGCTTGCCTGAGAGAACCGAGCCAGCAACTGGAATAATTCCGATTGCTGGACTTGGGTAATAATCTGAGCCATTTATGGGATTTGAACCCATGACCTCTTCCTTACCAAGGAAGTGCTCTACCACTGAGCTAAAACGGCTTATTCTGAAAAATGAGCGGGAGACGAGGTTCGAACCCGCGACCTGCAGCTTGGAAGGCTGCCGCTCTACCAACTGAGCTACTCCCGCAGATGGCATCCTACTAAAAAATGTGGGGGTAACAGGACTCGAACCTATGAACCCGAAGGAGGTGAGTTACAGTCACCCGCAATTGCCACTATGCGATACCCCCATTTTTGGTGCTCCCCAGCCGATTGCTGAGAGGCCTAACTCCTTCCGTTTCGCTGCTACCGAAGTAGTAGTGTTTCGTAAGGAGTCGCAAAATTAGAGGTTTTTTGACATAAGGCAAGGGGTACGGCAAAAAAAGGTTGTTCTTTTTTTGCCCATTTCCCGGAACTTGCTTTTACATAAGGTTATAAAATGCCTTGAGGCGGTCGTCAGTTTCCTTCTCACGAATGTTCTGGAGGGTAGCTTTGAGGCTGGGCATGGATGGGAGCAGGAGTGCGAGGCTCTTGTAGGCTCCCAGCCGGATTTCGTAGCGCGAGGCATTGCGGGCATAATCTTCCAGGATTTTCATGCCTTTGTCGCGCTCAACGGGCGGGATGTGGGTCATGAGCGTGCCGAAGGACTGGAAATAAGCATAGAGGTCGCCTTCGGTCACATCGGGCAGGCGGCGCAGGAACCAGGGGTACTGGTCGAGGCCACCGTTGAGGGCGTAGTAACTGGCAATGGCAACTAAGAGTGGGCTACTACTGGTGTTTTCGATGGCGGCTACTTGCTGACGCGTGGCAGGTTCGGGCTTTTTGGCCAAGACTTCGAGGGACGCGGCGGCTACGAGAGCGGAACTGTCACCGACGGCTTTCCCGTAAATGGGACCGTAGTTGCCATCGGCGAAGGTGGCGAGGGTGGTGATGGCCTGGGCGCGAACCCGGGATATCGGGTCGTTTATGGCGAGGCGTTGGATGTCCTTGCGCATGCCTTCGGGCTCGGGGCCACGGTAGCGACGGAGGTGGTCAAGGGCGACGCGACGCACGTTCCAGAATTTGTCATTAAGGGCGTTGCGCATCAAACTGCTCACGCTCATCTGGTCGGTTTTGTTCTGGAGCAGCTCTAGTACTTCGGATTTCTGCTGGTAGCTCTGGGCATGATAGAACTGAAAGACCAACTCATCAGTGGTGCGTTCTTCGTCGAACTGGGCCAGGAGCTGGCTTTCGCTATCGAATTTGACGAAAACCGGCTTTTGGCTGGCGGGAAGCTGGAAGGTCTGGTCGGCTTTGGTGACAGTGATGTGGTGCTCGGTGGGCTGGTTGCTGCCGGTCCAGACGGCCACGGTGACGGGCAGGCGGTAGACGGGCTGGAATAGGGTGTCCTGCGTTTGCTGCACGCGCAGGGCTACTTGGCCGTTGGCGTAGGTGTGGGTGATGCGCAACTCGGGGTGGCCGCGCTTGAGGAACCACTGGTTGAAAAACCACATCAGGTCCTCGCCGGTGGTTTCTTCGAAGGCTTCGCGGAGCTTGGAAATTTCGACGGCGGAGAGCTTATTCTGGGTGAGGTAACGGTTGAGGGAGGCGAAGAAGGCATCGTCGCCCACGTATTTGCGGAGCATATGAAGTACGCGGCCGCCCTTGTCGTAGGAATGGCGGTCGAGCATGTCCTCGCGGTTGGTGTAGCGGTAGCGGATGAGGGGCTCGCGCTTGGACTGGGCTTCTTCGAGGTAATTGTTGATTTTGATTTCCTGGACGAGGCCAGCTTCGTCGGCCCCGTACTTGTGCTCGGCCCAAAGGTATTCGGAGTAGTCGGCGAAGGACTCGTTGAGGGGCAGGTTGGCCCAGCTTTCGCAGGTCACGTAGTCGCCGAACCAGTGGTGAAATAGCTCGTGGGCTACAACAAATTCGGAAGTCTGGAAATTGGCATCGATAAGCTCGCGCTTAGAAATTTGCACGAAGCTGCCAAAGGTGGAAGCGGTGGTATTTTCCATGGCCCCGCTCACGTAGTCACGCACGGCTATCTGGGCGTATTTTTCCCAAGGATATTCGACACCCAGCTTTTTGGAGAAGAAATCCAGCATTTCGGGCGTATGGCCGAAGACGGCGCGGGCGGTGCCGGCGTATTTCGGCTCCACGTAGTAGTCGACGGGCTTGCCGTGCCAGGAGTCGCTCACCACGGCAAAATCGCCCACGACCATGGTGGCCAGGTAAGGCGCGTGGGGCTCGCTGAGCTTCCAGGTATCGGTGCGAGTGCCGTCAGGGTTGGCGTGGGAGGACGTGAGCATGCCGTTGGAAAGCGTTTTGAACTGCTTTTCGACGGTCATGCTGATTTCCTGGGTCATCCGCTGGTTGGGCTTGTCGATGGTGGGAAACCAGCAGGAACTAGATTCGGTCTCGCCCTGGGTCCAGATTTGACGGGGTTTGTTCTTCTCCGTGCCCAACGGATTAATGAAGTAAAGGCCCTTGTCGTTGGTGATGGCGGCGGAACCGCCCTGGGGCAGTTCGCTCGGTTTGGCTACGTACACGATGCGTACCTGGTAGGGCGTGGTGCGCGGATACGGGTGGTCGAGGGCGATGACGAGCTTGCGGCGGTTGTAGTTGTACGTGAGGTTTTTATTCTTTTTCTCGCCCACCAACTCTACTTTCTGCACATCGAAGCCCTTAGCATCGAGCACCAGCTCGGCCTGCGGGTAGAAATGCGAGCGCAACGTGAGGATGGCCGTGCCCAGCAGGTACTGCTTTTTGTAGTCGAACCGAACATCAAGCTTGGTGTCGATTATATCGGTAAGCATGGTGGCGGCGGGCTGGATGGGAGCCTCAGAAGGCAGCCAGGACGGCACCACGAGGCCAGCCGGCGCGGGCGCAGCGGCCGGCGCGGGTGCAGCCTTTTTATGAATGGGGGCTTTGCTAGGCAGTTTGCCCGAGCCTGACGTGCCTCTTTGCGCAACGGCCAGAAACTGTACGAATAACAACAGGCTGGTAATGCCCGGAACCAGATACTTCATGCCAACAGCTACAGGCGAAAAACGCCTCAATTTCTGAATTAATTTGAGATTTGGGCTACCTTTAACCCCACTTTCCTCCCATCCCATCCGCTTTCGATGTTCCAAATCAGCACCGCCCCCGACCAAGTTTGGGAAGTAGACTATCGCGCCAATGATGCTATCATGCTCAATGGCCAGCCGTTGGCCTGGGATGTAGTGGATTTGGGCGGAGGACGATTTCATGTGCTTTACGAAGGTCGCTCTTACAATGCGGAAATTATCGAAATTGACTACGCCACCAAAAACATGGTGCTGAAGCTGAACGGTCAGCGCGTAGCCCTGGCGGCTAAGGACCGGTTCGACCTACTCCTCGAACGCCTGGGCATGAGCAATGCCGCCGTGGCCAAAGTAAACGAGTTGAAAGCCCCCATGCCCGGCCTCATCGTAGATATTCGGGTGACGCCCGGTCAGACCGTGCAGAAGGGCGACCCGCTGCTGGTTTTGGAGGCCATGAAAATGGAAAACATCCTGAAAGCACCTGCCGATGGCACGGTAAGCAGCCTGAAAGTGAACCTGCGCGACAACGTGCAGAAAGGCCAGGTGCTGGTGCAGTTCGCCTAGCGCCCGCCGCCAATTTTAGCTTGAACTACTCAATATTCTCGACTTGAAATACAATCGCATCCTCCTCAAGCTCAGCGGCGAAGCGCTGATGGGCCAGCAGCAGTACGGCATCGACGCTGAGCGGCTGATGCAGTACGCCTCAGAAATTAAAAGCGTGGCCGCGACGGGCGTGCAGGTGGCCGTCGTGATTGGCGGTGGCAACATCTACCGCGGCGTGCAGGCCGAAGCCTTTGGCCTCGACCGCGTGCAGGGCGACTACATGGGCATGCTGGCTACGGTGATTAATTCCATGGCTCTGCAAAGCGCCCTGGAAAAGCTGGAAGTGAGCACACGCCTGCTTTCCGGCCTCACCATTCAGCGGGTGTGTGAGCCGTATATCCGGCGGCGTGCCGTGCGGCACCTGGAAAAGGGCCGGGTGGTAATTTTTGGAGCCGGTATTGGCTCACCTTATTTCACTACGGACTCGGCGGCTTCGCTGCGGGCCATTGAGATTGAGGCCGATGTGGTGCTGAAAGGCACGCGGGTAGACGGCATTTATACCGCCGACCCGGAGAAGGACCCCACGGCCACACGCTACCCCGAAATCACGTTTGATGAGGTATTGAGCAAGAACCTGAACGTGATGGACATGACGGCTTTCACGCTGTGCAAGGAGAATAACCTGCCCATCATTGTGTTCGATATGAACACCCCGGGCAACCTTGAGCGCCTGCTGAATGGTGAGGCGATGGGCACGCTGGTGAGCGCCGGCGGTACCGGCCCCGGCCGCGATGGCCGCAAACCAGTTCTTGAAGCCAAGCAAAGCCTGCTCCAGCCACTGGTAGGCAACCAACCGGAACAGGCGTAAGAAATTTTGAATGTTGAGTTATGAGGGCTGAAGTATTATTTCGGCCTCAACTCAACGTCATTCAACATTCAACCCTTAAAATTCAACCCTTCTAACGAGATGGACGAAGAAATTCAGTTTTACCTTGATGAGCTTGCCGAATCGATGGGCAAGGCCCTGGCGCACGTAAATGTGGAAATGAGTCGCATCCGGGCGGGCAAGGCCTCGCCGGCCATGCTTGATAGCCTGCGCGTGGATTACTACGGTACCCCAACGCCCATCGGTCAGATTGCCACCGTGACGGCCCCCGATGCCCGCTCGCTGCTCATTAAGCCCTGGGAAAAAAACATGGTGAGCGAGGTAGCCAAAGCCATCAAGAACAGTGATTTGGGCTTGAATCCGGTATCGGATGCGGATGGAGTGCGCCTCAATATTCCGGCCATGACCGAAGAGCGCCGCCGCGACCTGGTGAAGCAGGCCAAGAATGAATCCGAGGCTGGCAAGGTGCGCGTACGCGGCATCCGCAAGGATGTGAACGAGAGCCTGCGCAAGCTACTGAAAGAAGGGGCTTCGGAAGATGCCGTGAAAAGTGCCGAAGAGAAAGTACAGAAAACGACGGACTCTTACATTGCTGAGGTTGATAGGACGCTCAGTAAGAAGGAATCGGAGATTATGACCATCTGATTTGGCTGGTTGAAAACGAAGAAGCCCGGCGAATTATCGTCGGGCTTTTTTGTGGTGTTTGTTTCACGCAGTGTTTCGCGGTGTCAAAAAGCGCAGTGTTTCGCAGTGCTTTTCTATTTCAGCAATTCAGTTTCGACGATAGCGGGCACTAAGTAGCGGATGCTACGTCCTTGGCGCAGGCTTTCGCGGATATAGGTGGCCGAGATGTCGAGTAGCGGGGCAGCCATGACCTGCACGCGGGGAAATAGCGCTAGGTCAGGAATGGGCGAGCCGGGGCGGGGGTACACGTAGATATCGACTTCGGCCAGCAGGCGGGCCGATTCCTGCCAGCGCAGGAGACCGGGCAGGTTGTCGGAGCCCATGAGGAGCACGAAATCGTGCGTGGGGTGGCGTAGCCGTAGTGCATCGAGCGTGGCGATGGTGTAGCTGGGGCGCGGCAGGTCGAACTCGATGTCCTCGGCGCGCAGGCGCGGGTTGCCGGCAATGGCGAGCTGCACAAGGTGCAGGCGCTGAGTATCGGGCAGCAGGTCGGCAGCGGCTTTGAAAGGGTTGTGGGGGGTGACGACGAGCCAGACTTCGGCCAAATCGGTGCGCGTGGCGAAATGCTCGGCCAGGATGAGGTGGCCGGTATGCACGGGATTGAACGAGCCGAATAGCAGGCCTACCCGGCGGCCACTCATACGATGGCCGGCTCGCCGCTGATGAACTGGCGCACCAGCTTTTCGGCGTGGTCGGAGGCTTCGTCGAGGTTGTCGTTGACCACGGTCACATCGAACCGGCTTTCGAAGCCAAGCTCGAAATTGGCCTTGTACACCCGTGAGGATATGCTGGATTGCGAGTCGGTGGCACGAGCCTGCAGGCGCTGCTCCAGCACTTCGATGGACGGCGGACGGACGAAAATAGCCAGTGCCCGGTCCTTGTAGAACTCCTTGATGCTGAGGCCTCCCTTCACGTCGACATCGAGAATAGCATGCTTGCCGGTGTCCCAGATGCGTTCGATTTCGGACTTGAGCGTGCCATAAAAGGCACCCTCGTACACTTCCTCCCACTCCACGAACTCATCGTTGCGGATTTTGTCCTGAAAGTCCTGAACGGATATAAAATGGTAGTCCTTGCCTTGCACTTCGGCCCGGCCGCGACGGTCGCGGGTGCAGGCCGAGATAGAAAAGCTAAGCTCGGGCAACCGGTCCATGAGGCGGTGCACGATGGTGGTTTTGCCAGCGCCCGAAGGGGCCGAAAACACGATGATTTTGCCTTGCATCGCGCAAAGCTACCGGTATTAGGCCATTTGCGCACCTACACGGGCCAAAATGGCATCGTGGAGCTTGGCTGGAATGGGCTGGCGGGTTACGCGCTGGTTCAAAAAACCGATGAATACGCGCTGCTTTTCGATGTCGTCGAAGCAGGGCGAGCAGTCCGTGGCGTGGTCGTAGAGATAATCTTCGTCCTCGGCGGTCAGGGGCTGGCCTTCGATGAGTTGGTCTAGTACAGTATTCACTCGTTCGCAGTCGGGGCCATTATCCAAAATGGAAGCCGACGTGTTGGTTTCTTTAGTAGCGGATGGGTTCATAATTGAAAATGCAGGAAAGGGGTGAGAAGCAATGAAGTATGTGGCCGGGAATAATGCGTCCCGGTTGAAGACGTTAATTATTATCGGCCTCGGTTAGTTCCGTGTCGTCGTCTATTGCATCATTGCCATATCCCATTGACTGGGCGTATTTCTCGAGCTTATCCTTGAGAAAATTGCGGGCCCGGTGCAGGCGCGAACGCACCGTACCAATCGGAATATCAAGTACTTTGGCCATTTCCTCGTAGGTAAAACCTTCGAGGTCGCAAAGGATGATGACGGTACGAAAATCGACCGGCAAAGAATTTAGCGCGCTCGCAACTTCGTCGCCGATGAGGTCGCGGGTCGACTGCTGGCGCATATCGGACGAGGAAGCGCCAATTTCACCTTCGGCCTCCACGTCGTCGGGATTGTAGTAGCCCTCAATTTCGCTGTAGTCGACCTTGGCGGGCTGCTTGCTTTTCTTACGGAAGTCGTTGATAAACGAATTCTTAAGAATGCGAAAAAGCCAGGCCTTGGCGTTGGTACCGGGCTCAAAGTACTCGAAGAAGCGGTACGCTTTGAGGTAGGTTTCCTGAACCAGGTCGTTGGCATCATCCTCGTCGAGGGTGAGGCGGTAGGCAAAATTGTAGAGCGGGTCGAGCACGGGCATTAGCTCGGCCTGAAAACGCCGGTCTTTTTCCTCTTTGCTCAGTTTGACCCGTTCGGGGGAATCGCTCATACAGGTGGGCGGGGGAAATTGCAGGCCGAAACCTACGAAGGAATAGGGGATTATGACAAAAGCACCGGCTTATTAAGCTACTCGGAAAGGCGGGGTGGCCGAGTTGCTTCATGCCAATAACTGCCCGCCATGCGCCACTACCGTCGGCCAACCCAGGCCAAAAGTAGCGGAGCGCAACGTGCGGCGCATTGCCCGATGTACGGATTGCAGCGTCTGCTAGGTTGCGCTACGGCAAATAAGCAGCAAACTAACCCGACGAATCGGCCATTGTTCGGCGCTATATGGCATTTATTGTCCGACCGGCAGCGGCAGCCAAGCGGCTACCCGCGCCGCCACCGCTGCCGCCGCAATGGCCCGGATGCAGGTGCAGGCGGCGGGCTGCTGGCGGCAGTCGTCGCAATTCGGTCTATCAAAAACCATGAATTCGGCGTGCAGCCCCAGCGGGGCCCAGCGCCCGGGGTGCATGGGCCGGATGGGCGGGTACAGGCCCAGCGCGTGGCGGCCCAGCGCGGCGGCCAGATGCAGCGGGCCGGTGCTGCCAGCCACGAGTCCATCGGCGGCGGCGATGAAGGCGATGAACTGCGGCAGGCTGAGCTGGCCGGTGAGGTCGGCAGCGAGGAAGGTGGCATTTTCCCGGAGCCAGGCGGCCAGCTCTTCCCCTTCCGCCGCCGTACCGCTGATGAACACGCGGTGACCGGCGCGGTGCAGCAGCCGGGCAAGCTGGGTGAAGTTGTCGAGGCCCCACTCGCGGGCGCTGCCCCGGCTGCGCGGGTGCAGGATGACGTTGAGCTGGCCGGGCTGGCGCTGCTGAAGCAGCTGCTGGAACTGGGGGGCCAACGGCTCGGTGGCGTGCAGGCGCACCAGCTGGGCCACTTCCTCTATGGTGGGCGTGGAAGTATCACCTAGCGGCTCCAGCAGCTTCACATTTAGCTGAGCTTCGTGCAAAGGGGAGTGGCGGCGGCTGAGGGCCACCAGATGGTTGCAGGTGAGCCAGTGCTGCCAGCGGTTGCGGGTGCCAATACGCATGGAAATTTTCGCCTTTCGGGCGAGACGGGCCAAGGTTTTATTGGGGAAAACATGGATGATGGCAGCAGCAGCGTAGGCACGCAGGGTTTCGAGCTGGGCCGTTTCGGGTTCTTTCAGCAGCTCATCCAGGTCCAGAAAATCATCGACCCACGGACAGGCGGCAGCTACGGGCGCGGTGTACGTCCGGCCAATGAGCACCACCCGGCAGCCGGGAAACAGCTGCTTGAGCCGCCCGCAGACCGGCAGGGTCAGCACCACGTCGCCGATGGCATCGGTGCGGGAGACGAGGAAGGTGAAGGAATTTTCCGGGCTCATGCTTCGGCTTGTTCGGTGCGGGTTTTCAGCTTGGCGAATTTCAGGAACACGCCCCAGGCCGAGATGCCGGCGATGCAGAGGCCCGCGAAACCATCGAGAAAGCCGAGGCGGAAGATGTAGCTATGCACGAATTTCCAGAGCGGCTTGAGCAGCAGGTGGAACAGGCTGACGCGGGTACGGCCGCGCAGGACCAGTTCTTGGGCGGTGATGCTGGTGAACTTGTTGAGTTGGCTGACGTGCTGCGCGATGCTGTGGTAGCTGTAGTGCAGGGCATCGCCGGCGAGCGGGGCGGTGGTGAGGCCGGGGTTTACCTCGAATTTCTCGTGCAGGAGCAGGCCGGTCCAGCGGCCCAAGCGGCGGTCGTAGAGGCGCAGCTTGCGGTCGGGGTACCAGCCGCCGTGGCGCACCCAGTGGCCGCAGTAGTTGGTGAGGCGGGCCAGTGAGTAGGCGGCATGCTGCCAGTCGGCCTTGGCGGCGCGGATAGACTGGCGCAGCTCGTCGGTCAGGACTTCGTCGGCATCAAGCTGGAGAACGTGGTCGAATTGCGCCTGGCTGGTGGCGTAGTTTTTCTGCTCCACATAGCCGGCGAAGGCGTGTTGGAGGACGCGCACGCCGTGCTGGCGGCAGATTTCCACGGTGGCATCGGTGGAGAAGGAATCGACCACGAGCACGTCGTCGGCCACATCGGCCAGGGCCTGGAGGCAGCGGGCAATGTTGGCCGCTTCGTTGAAAGTGATGATGACGACGGAGAGAGGAACGGGCATGGGCGGGCAAATATCCGGGTTTTTACTGACCGGAGCTTCGGCCACCGGCGCAATATTTTCGTATCGCAACCCGCCGGGCGTGCGTAACTTGCGCCCGAATTCGTTTATCCACACATGAAAAAAACGCTCCTCCCCGGCCTGTTGGCCGCTGCTTTGCTGTCGCTCACGCTGCCTTCGTGCGGCCCGTCTGTCGCCGAGGGCGACGATGATATCGCCACCACCGCCCTGCCCCCGCTGCCCGCCGCCCCCGACACCACCAAGGGTGCCAAACAGCCCGAGCAGATGCGCGAGCTGAACTCGGTGAACGCCACGGAGGACATCAAGAAAATGCAGCCGCAGATGTAGGCCACGGATTGGCTCGGATTTCGTAGACACGCTGACTCGGGCTATTCCTGCTTTCGATATCATTGGGCCGTTACTGCTGAGGCGGTAGCGGCCCAATTTCTTTTTCTTCCGATTTGACTATCATGGAAAACAACATTGTGCTGCGCCGGGGCGTGGAAGCCGATTTGCCGCAGGTGCTGGGCCTGATTCAGGAGCTGGCCGAATACGAGAAAGCGCCGGAGGCCGTGACCAATACGCTGGCCGCCATGCAGCGCGACGGCTTCGGGCCGGCTCCCATCTTCGGCTTTTTCGTGCTGGAAAATGAAGCGGCTGAAGTCGTTGGGTTGGCGCTGTTTTACACCGCCTACTCCACCTGGAAAGGCCGGATGCTCTACCTTGAAGACCTAGTGGTGACGGAGGCAGCGCGGCGCGGTGGCCTGGGCCGACTGCTGTTCGATGCCGTGGTGGCCGAAGCCCGCGCCACCGGAGCCGTGCGCCTGAAATGGCAGGTACTGAACTGGAATGAGCCCGCCATCACCTTCTACAAAAAGCTGGGGGCCACCATCGAAGACGAATGGCTAAACGGCAACCTGGACGAGGCTCAGCTGGGGCAGTATAAAGTAGCAGCGGCGGCCACGGCCGTGGCCGCGCCGGCAACGGGGCGCAGCTTATAGCTTCCGGAGCGGCCGGCTAATACTCGTAGTCTGACTGGTCTTCCAGCAGTTCGGCGGCGGGCTGGGGAGCGGCTGCACCGATGCGGCTTACCTGCAGGCGCAGGTCCATCTGGGCCTCGTATCCGGCAATGCGGCGCACTACCTGTATGGTAAGCACAGCCGTGCCCAACATGAGCATGGCTGTAATGGCGTTTCCCCAGACCGCGCTTTGCAACTGCTCGGTGGTAGTGGCGTGGTTTTCCATCCGGCTAGTGACGTTGCTGACGATGCTATGCGCAATAAACAACAGCCACCAAGCCCGGAGCAGGCCGTGCGGTGTCACCTGCTCGAAAGCCACCAGCTGGGTTTGCCGCCATACCTCCCGCACGATGGAATAGGGCCGAAACATATTCAGAAACGGCACAAACCAAGCCCCGGCGGCCCAGCCTTCGCTGTGCTCTGTGGGGCGGCCCAGCGCATGCAGGTTCCAGTAGGCGCGGCGCAGCCAGCGAACGAACAATACAAATGATGTAATCAGCACAATGAGCTCAACCACGGCCAGCAGATTATGCGTGATGCCCAGCGGGGTAGCATCTATCTCATCGGTTCCGCGCCCGTTTCCGAGGAGGTTGAGGTAGCCAAAATCGGCCAGGATGACCAAGCTCAGTACGACCAACAGGCCCTGAAACATCGTAATTGTTTGCTGCGCCCGGGCAGCATTCTCGCGAAGCGTTATCATGGGTAGAATAAAAGCAAGCCGGAAGAGGAAAAGCTAGCCGGAGCAAGATAAGCACCCGCACCGGAACCAAAGTCCAACCTACAGCCGGGTGAATTTCTGGCTGCCCGTGCGGCCCTGCGCATCCTGCCAGCGCAGGACGTAGAGGCCGGGCTGCGTGACGGGCAGGTTCAGGGTTAGCACGTTTAGGCCGGTGGGCACGCTGAGGGCGGTGGCCATGATGCGGCGGCCCAGCACGTCATACACCCAAAAAATCACCGCGCCGTCGGCCGAAGCGGGGAACTGAAGACGCAGTTGGGGTTCGGTCACCGGATTGGGGAAGATGCTGACACTGTTATTCTCCGAACTGATGACGATGGGGGCGGCGCTGTCGAGCGAGCCATCGGGGCGCTGAAGGCGGAGACGGTAGTAGTGTAAGCCGCCGGGCGGCTGGGCATCCACGTACTGGTACTGGCTGGCGGGGGGGCGCGGGGCCACTATGGCCACCTGCTGCCAGGCGGTAGTGTCGCCGCTGAGGCTGCGCTCCACCACGAAGCGGCTCAGGAAGCATTCGTCGCGGGTGGTCCAGGTGAGAGTGGTGCCGGGACCGGCAGCGTACTGCCCGCTCAGGCCGGTGAGCGGCGCGGGCAGCAGGGCCGGGCCGCTACAGCCCAGGTTGCGAAAGCTGCGTACCCGCAGCACCTGTCGCCCGCCAGCCACCTCGCTGAGGGGGTTTAGCGCCCGGGTATTCTGGCCAACGCTCAGGGCGTAGTGCATCACCGCGCGGGGCAGGTTCAGGTGGTTGAGCTGCTGGGCGTGGCCTAGCTCATGCACGGCCACCGACTCGAAATCAATCTGGTTGATGCCCGCCGCAAACGGCCCGAACTGAAAGGGCGAAGCATCGTCAAACTGCATATCGATTTCCTTCACCCAGAACACCACTTCGCCATTGGTCGCGTAGCAGCCTTTGTAGTAGCTGGTGGTGCGGCCCAGCACGCGGGAAGGGAGCTCGGCTCCCTGGTCGAAGGCGACGACGTTCTGGCCGTCGTCGGCAATGGTGTTAGTGGTGTTGGAGGTGCCGGCATCCCAGTTCATGCCCGTCTGGCAGCGCCAGGTGGCCAGCGCCCGCTGCCAGGCCGCCGCCGGCGTGGCCGTGAAATTGGGACCGAAGTGAAAGGTGATGCCGCCGGTGGCATTCAGGGCAATGTGGTTGGGGCGCTGGAGGAGCTTGCCGTCGGTGCTTTCCACGTTGGTGAGGGCGTAGACGATGGTGACGACACCACTGCTTTCCACCGCCAGCTGGTCGGCAGTGGTGACGCGCACGGAGCCGGAGCCGGCGGGGTGGCCGCTGCTCACCGGGCTGCCGCCGCTGGCCGTGGAAGGCACCCGCACCTGAATTTGGTTATTGGTCCAGGCGAGGTAGTCTTCATCGCGGGCTTTCACACGGGTAGCGCCGCCATCGTCGGCGTTCCGGAACTCGACAAAGCCACTGCCCCGGGCGCTGCCAAAGCCGTCGCCGGTGATGGTGAGCACTGCGCCGGTGCCCGCCGTGAGGCTGACGGGCGCGAAGCCCGCGATGGTGGGGGCCGCTGTGCCGCGCCGAACGGGCGCGGGCGCTTTGGCCAGCGCCGGGTTGGTCAGCAACACTTGGCGCGCCTGCCCCGTGAGGCTGCCTATTGCCTGATAAAAGCCGGCATCCAACGCTTTGTACACGCGAAATGGCTCGGTGGCCGTGCCTTCGGCAGGGTCGAATTGGATGAAGCCCTGCTCACTGCCCACGGGGGTATAAGCCGGCGGGCCGGCCACCGGTAGCCCCGGCCAGGGCGCGGGCATCAGGAAGAAAACACCCTGCTGGCCGGGCGTGAGCCGCAGCGTGTTGGTAAGAAGCTGCTGGTCGAGGCCGAGGCGGCCGCCTTCGGTGAGGACGGTGAGGACGGTGGTGTCGGCCACCTGGCCTTTGAGCAATGAAAACACCCGCAGCCGGTGCCGGGTGAAGAGGTGATGGTGGCCGGCATCCCAGAAGCTGCGCGCATCGAGCACCTGCGCTTCGACAACCAGCACCGACTGCCGGGCGCGGCTGGCCGGCTCCAAGGGTAGCATCAAGCAACGCGTTTCGGCGGGAGCCGGGGTTTGGGCCAGCGCCGGGCCGGCCGTCATTGCCAACAGCCCCAACAGGCTCGCCCAACGGCGGCTTCCAATTCGATTGATAAGTAACGAAAACGACATAAGCAAGACAGAAGAGCGAGGGCCGCCGAAGATACGTAAAAGCCGTTTCGCCGGGACTTGAGCGGCTTCAAAAAGTGGACTTATTCCCAACCTGCGGGCGCGGGCTGGGGCTGCCACTGCGGCGAGCTGCCGGCCACCACGGGCCAGCCGTCGGCATCATATTCCAGCCGGGCCAGGATGAGCACGCGGCGCGAGTAGCCCTCGGAATCGTCGATGGCGTCGAAGGTGGGTTGGCGGGGGTCGATGGCGTGGCAGGCCAGCCAGTCCTGGCCGGCAGCGTCGGTCACCACGCAGTTGTGGCCGGGGGCGTGCCAGTGGGCATTGGCGACGAGCAGGGCGGCATGGGGGTTGGCCGTGGCGGCGGCGTAGGTCTCGAAGGGGCCGGTGGCGTGGCGGGCGCGGGCCACTAGCACGGCGTAGTGGGCGTGCGGGCCGCAGCAGTTGTCGCCCGAAAAAAACAGGTAGTACCAACCGGCGCGGTGATGCACCCAGGCCCCCTCGATGAGGCGGTGGTAGTCGGCGGGGTCGTCGGAAACGCTGGGATGCAGCACGGCCACAGCCTCGCTGCCAGACGCGAAGCGCAGGCGGTCATCGGCCAGCTCGCGCACCCAGATGGGGCCGAAGCCTGAGCCCCAGTACAGTAGCCGATGGCCGGTGGCGGGGTCGTCAAACGCCATGGGGTCGATGCAGGTGAAGCCGGGGCCGGGCAGCATCGGCCGGCCACAGTCCGCGAACGGGCCGGCGGGCGCATCGGCCACGGCCACGGCCAGGCTGAAAGAGTTGACTCCATCGGGCCGGGCGGAGTAGTAGAGGTAGTAGCGCCCGCCGTGCTCGCTGACGTGCGGGGCCCATATTTTCTGGCTCAGCTGGGCCCAAGCGGGCTTTGCGGGTAAGCCTTCGCCGAGGTATTCCCAGGCCACCAAATCGCGGGAGCGCGCCACTTGCAGGTTGATGATGAGGCCCGCCCGCTTGGTTTGGGTGCCGTAGGCGTAGTACCAGCCATCGGCAGCGCGGATGAGAGTAGGGTCCGGGAAGTTGTCGTCGATGACGGGATTGGTGAACACGGGCGGGGTACAGCTAAGAGTTAAAGGTTAAGAGTTTAATATTCTAATGGCCCATGTTAACTCTTAACCCCTAACTCTTACCCAACCTCGCGCTGCTGTTGCAGCCAGAGGCAGGCCGAGGCGAGGTCATTGAAAGTGCCTACCAGGGGGTTGCTGATGGGGTCTACCCGCTCCTCGGTGGCTTGCCGGGCCTGCAGGCCGTGGGGCAGAACCCAGGCAAAGTACCGCAGGCCGGCAGCCCGCATTTCTTCCAGCCACCGGCTGCCCCACTGGGTGCGCTGCATATGCACGGCGAGGATGTTGGTGCCGTCGCTCAGGATTTTCTGGCAGGGCCACTGGCGCAGGCAGGCCAGCATCTGCTCGCAGGCGGCCTGCGCCAGGGTGCCGTCGTAGGTGCCGCGCAGGTCCACGTAGAGCCAGCGGTTCGGCTCGTCGTGGCCGATGAATAAGGCAGGAGAATCGACAATAGTTTGCAAAGGCAGAGCAGGGAGCAGGGCGGGCAATGGCGTTTAGCGCACCAAATAACGATACAAAACCTTTCCCAGCCCCGGATTTCACCGTCTTACCACTGGGCGCAAATACTTTGCCGGCCGCGCATCCATCTGCTGCTGCCGGGCGCTAGCTTTGTGGTTCTGCTTGCGCCGGAAGTTTGCCCAAACCCCGGGAAACGGCTTGCTCTCGTCCTCACTCCCACCCTACTCGCTGATGTTCAAAAAAAGTGTTGCCCTGCTAGCCTTATTGTGTGCGCCGTTTAGCCTGCTGGCCTGGGGCGTGGTGGGCCACCGCGCCGTGGCCAAAATTGCCGAAAACCACCTTTCTGCTTCCGCCAGGCGCGAAGTGGCCCGCATGCTGGGCCACGAAACCATGCCGCTGGTGAGCACCTGGGCCGATGAGCTGCGCGCCGACCCGCAGTTCCGCGACACGGCCCCCTGGCACTACCTCAACGTGGCCACTGGGCTCGATTTTGCCGCCTTCGTGAAGCAGCTGAACGACCCGGCCACCCTGGCCCCCGCCGCGCCCACCAACGCCTACACGGCCTTGCTGCAAGCCCGCCGCGACCTGAAAGACCCCCAGAAAACCGCCGCCGAAAAGCTCGTGGCCCTCAAATTTGTGATTCACTTGGTGGGCGATGTGCATCAGCCGCTGCACGTAGGCCACGCCGAAGACAAGGGCGGCAACAGCATCATGGTGAACTGGCGCGCCAAGGAAGACACCAACCTGCACAGCGTGTGGGACACGGCCCTGGTGGAATATCCCGGCTTCACGTACAGCGAAATGGCCACGGCCTACGACCACGCCACGCCCGCCCAAATCAAGCAGTGGCAGAAGGACGACATGACGACCTGGCTTTTCGAGTCGTACCAGCTTTGCACGCCCATCTACGCCAGCGCGGCCACCCCGCCCACCAAGTTCGACTGGCACTTCTACCCCACCTTTGGCCCCACCGTGGAGCAGCAGGTGCTGAAAGCCGGCATCCGGCTGGCCGGGGTGCTGAACGAGGTGTTTGATAAGTAGGCAGTGTTTGGCTCCGGCAGAAGCACCCCGAACCAAAAAGGCCTTTTTGCTCACGCAGAAGGGCCTTTTTCACTTTCAACCCCTCATGGCTTGTCAACCGCCCGGAAGCATAGTAGCCAAAGTTGTTTCTGCCCAAATTATCATAAAATAGCTTATATACTTATTATATTGATAACAAAGACTGTTGTTTATTAAAATCAAATCCAAATAAGACGTCTTTTGTTAAATTTCTGACTTGGCCATAATCTTTTTTACACGCACTAACCGCACTGTATCAGATGCTTTTGTGCTGTATGATATTTTTGTTAAATAGTTGTTATCACCCCTGACTAAAAAGGCGGGATATTGCATTACAAATTAGAAGGCTTGTATTCCCGGGCCTCGTGAAGATTGCCGCATTATCGGATAATCATCTTTTCATTTTTTTCATTTTTTATGACGAATTCTTACATCCGTAACCCTTGGGCCAGCCGTTTGCAGCAGGCTGGCTTGGCCGTGCTGCTGGCGGGCGGAGCGGCCGGAGCCGCGCAGGCACAGACCCTGAACTACACCCCCAGCACGGCGACGAACGTGGCCGGCACCTACACCGACCTGGGCACGACGGGCACGGCCATCGCCACGGCCAACACCGACGATGACAACTCGGCGGCGCAGGCCATTGGGTTCACGTTCAATTTCAATGGCACGGCCTTCACGCAGTTTGTGCTGAACACGAACGGCCTGCTACGGCTGGGCAGCGCGGCACCTTCATCGGTGGCGGCGTTTCCGCCGTTTGCCCAAACCCCCGAGTCCGGCCCGGTTTCCGGCACCAACGCGGCCGATATCAACCTGATTGCGCCCTTCAACCTGGACTTGGGCCCCGGCACCGCCGGCGGCACCGAGTACCGGGTGGTTACCACGGGCACGGCCCCCAACCGGGTGTGTACCATTCAGTGGAAAAACGTGGCCGATAAGCCGCAGGCGGCTTCATCCACCGTTAGTGTAGTTATCGCCACGCAATTCGACAACTTTTCCTTTCAGGTAAAGCTCTACGAAACCACCAACAACGTGGAGTTTGTGTACGGTACCGCCACGGCTAGCACGGGTGTAACGAATGCTAAGTACGCGGCTGTGGGCATCAAGGGAACGGCGCCGGCGGCCTCGGTGCTGGCCACCAAGGCGTCGACGGGGCTGTGGTCGGCAACCACCTTCTTCGTGGGTCCTTACCTCGCCTCGGCGGCGGGCAACGCCCACAACGTCCGCCAATCGGCTCTGCCGGACGCGGGCCGCACCTACCGCTTCGCTCCCACGCCGACCAGCGACGCGGCGGTATCCGTTATCTATACGCTGGGCAAAATAGCCAGCCCCGGAGCCCTGCCGCACGCCGTGCGGGCGGTGGTGACCAATGCTGGTATCTCGGCCCAAACCAACCTCGACGTAACGCTGAACGTGACCGGAGCCAACACCTTCACCGATACCAAGCGGGTAGCCTCGCTGGCGGCGGGTGCTTCCACCACGGTTACGTTTGCCAGCTACCCGGCCACGCTGGCGCTGGGCACCAACACGCTCACCGTGACGGTACCGGCCGATGGCAACAACACCAACAACACCGCTACCTACGGCCAGCTGGTAACGGCCGACCGCGTATCGTACACCGACCCGTCGGCTCCGGGGGTGGGGGGCATCGGCCTCGGCAATGCCATTCTGGCTTCGAAGTACACGCTGCCGGCCGCTACGACCATCGGCGACGTGGTGCTGACCTTTGCTCCTACTACCGGCACTGCCACCAACACGGCCCCGTACCAGCTGGTCATTTATGATGCTACGGCGGCGGGTGGCCTGCCCGGCGCACTGCTCTACACCTCGCCTACGCAGAACCGCACTTCGGCCGGCGGGGCCGTCACGCTCACGGTCCCTAACATAGCGGTACCAACCAGCTTTTTTGTGGGTGTAAAGGAAACCAGCGCCACCAACATGGCCCTTTCTTACCAGACTGAAACCCCCATCCGCCCCGGTGCCTTCTTCTACCTGCCGGGCGGCACGGCCACCTGGCTCGACTTTGCGCCCAACAACTCGTTCCGCTTTGCCATTGAGTTTGGCACCGTCGTACCGAACTGCGCCCCACCCACGACCCTGGCCGTTGGCAACATCACGGCTACCACGGCCAGCGTGTTCTTCACTGCCCCCACCACTGGCACTACCAATTACGAAGTGCTATACGGTCCGCCCGGCTTCGCCCTCGCCACGGGCACGCTGGTAACGGCTACCACCGCGCCCGTGGCCCTGAGCGGCCTGACGCCCGCTACCACGTACCAGGTGTATGTGCGGAGCAACTGCACCGCCGGCGGCACCAGCAGCTACGCTACGCCCGTCACGTTCACCACGCCCTGCAGCCCCAACCAGACGGTTGCGGCTTTCCCCTACAGCCAGAACTTCGACACCCTGGTGCCGGGCCAGGTGCTGCCCTGCGGTTTCAGTGTGCTTGATGCCAATGCTGACGGGGCTACCTGGGCCGTCTCGGCGTCCAACCCCAACTCGGGGGCCAACAGCATCCGTTACCGAGGCTTGGTGCTGAACAACGTGGTGGCCAACGACTGGTTCTTCACCCCGCCGCTGGCGCTGCTGGCCACCTCGCGCTACCAGGTGGCTTTCCGCTACCGCGGCGAAGGCATTGCCAACAGCCCGTCGAACTACACCGAGCGCCTGGAAGTGAAATCGGGCACGGCGGCCACGGTGGCCGCCCAAACCAACCTGCTGTTCACCAACAATGCCATCACCAACACCAACTACGCCTTGGCCGATGGCACGTCGGTGCCGGTAGTGGCGCTGCTGCCGGCAGGCGCAAGCACGCAGTACGTGGGCTTCCACGTAATGAGCGCGGCCAATCAGGGCAACCTCTACATCGACGACGTGACGGTGACGGCTGTTTCCATTACGGCTACCTCGGAGGCGCTGCTGCGCGCTGTGAGCGTGTTTCCCAATCCCTCGACCACGGGCGTGTTTGACCTGGAAATCCACGGGGCCAATGCCAAGGGCAGCCTTGATGTGCAGGTGACCAACACGCTGGGCCAGCGGGTGTACTCGGGCGCGGCCCGCGACAACTACACCAACCGGCTCGATTTGAGCGGCCTCGCGGCCGGAATCTACTACCTCCAGGTGCGCAACGGCAACGAGCGCCTGACCAGTCAGGTAAGCATTGTAAAGTAGCGCGGGCGGCCGCACTATTTCGCAGAACATCTTGTCAATGAAGCTGTTTAGCAATTTTGATTTTTAATTGGTTGTTATCCTGAGCAGCGCAAAGGACCTTATCACGTTTGGAAGTTTATCGGGCGGATGCCGTTCAGATGTGATAAGGTCCCTTGCGCCGCTCAAGATGACAAACCTTTCGAATAGCTAAACAGCGACAAACTCATTCTTCATTCGCAGCAGTGAACAACTGCTACTCCAAGCATTTTTATTTCCCCACATTTCACATTATATGAACGTATTACCTACTCAATCGGGCTATCGCAAGCTGGCACTGGCCATTGCGCTGGCCATGCCGGGCATGGTGCTGGCCCAGGAGGTTACTCCGGGCACCCAGGTACTGGCTTCGTTCGCGGTGAAGGCCCGGGCGCAGGGCCACCTGACGGCGGCCGACGTAGCCAGCCCCACCGTCACCAGCTCTTACACAGATGCCAGCACGGGCCTCACGCACACCTACTTGCAGCAGCGGGTGAATGGCCTCACGGTGTTCAATGCCAACGGGGCAGTACACACCGATGCCAGCGGCAAGGTGGTGTATTTCAACCAGGATTTCCTGGCGGGAGCAGCGGCAGTAGCCCCTTCGGCCACGCCGGGCCTCACGCCGGAGCAAGCTGTGGGAGCGGCGGCCAAGGGCCTGAGCCTGCCCACGCCCGTAGCCCTGCAACGCGTGACGGAAGGCCGCGCGGCCGACGGCATCGTGTTCAACAAAGGCGGTATTTCGGAAGAAAACATTCCGGTGCGGCTGATGTACCTGCGCGTTGATAACAAGCTGGTGCTCGTCTGGAACGTGACCATTGCCCAGCTCGACCAGCAGCACTACTGGAACGCCCGCGTGGATGCGCAAACCGGCCACCTGCTGGACCGCAACGACTACACAGTGAGCGAGCAGACCACCTTCCGCCAGCACGTAGCGGAGGCGCAGGCCCGGCGCAAACTGGTACCCACTGTCGCCGCAATAGCCCTGGATGCCCGGGCAGCCAAAGAAATCAAGGCCGCGAAAGGCGTGAAAGGCACAACAGGCGTAGCCAACAGCATGACGGTCATTCCCGTGCCGTTCGAAAGCCCCGACCTGTCGCCGCGCGTGGTGGTGCCGTTCAGCTCGTCGAACCCGCTGTACTCGCCCTACGGCTGGCAGGTGGGCGACAGCCGCGCCCCCGCCGCGTTCTTCGCCGATTCTTACTCGCTGCTGTTGAGCGGCAAGCAGCTCACGCGCGGCAACAACGTGGCCGCCTACGACGACAACGCGACGACGGTTTCGGGCAACGGCAACGCAGCTTCTTCCACCAACTCGCCCGATGGCGGAACCAACCGCGACTTCGACTTCCCCTTCAACCAGACCCTTGGGCCTCGTGACCCTAGCAACCTGGCGGCCGGCATTACCAACCTGTTCTATTGGAACAACATGCTCCACGATGTGATGATGAGCAAGGGGTTTGATGAGGTATCGGGCAACTTCCAGTACAAAAACATCGGCACCCAGGGCTTGGGCAATGACTTCGTGCGGGCCGAATCGCAGGACGGCAGTGGCCGCAACAACGCCAACTTCTCGACCCCGGTAGACGGCAGCAGCGGCCGGATGCAGATGTACCTATTCGACAACACCGGCGCTAATGCCTTGACCGTGACCGGCGCGGCCAGCGCGGCTGGCAGCTACCGCTTTGCTTCGGTGGCCTTTGGGCCGCGCCTCACCAAGCGGCCGGTGGCCGGCCGGCTGGTGCTCGTAAATGACGGGGTATCGTCCGATGGCGGCGACCACGGCTGCGCCTCGCCTTTTGTGAATGCAACGGCCATCACCGGCAATGTGGCTTTCATCCAGCGCGGCGGCTGCCCCCAGCTTACTACCCTTAACCCACGGGCCAACAACACGTTTGCTCCCAAGGTGAAGCGTGCCCAGGACAACGGCGCGACCGCCGTTATCGTGTTCGACTCGTTGGGTACGACCACCAATCTGGTCAATTTTGGCGGCACCGATACGGTGGGCATTCGCATTCCGGCCATTTTCATTAGTGGTGCCGACGGCTTCCGGCTGCGGGCGGCCCTGCTGGCTGGCAACACCCTCAACGTAAACGCGGCCCTGGGTCCGGATTTCGACGGCTCGTTTGATAATGGCGTGGTATCGCACGAGTTTGGCCACGGCATCACCAACCGCCTCACCGGCGGCCCGGCCAACGCCAGCTGCCTCAACTCCGCCCTTGGTAACCAAACCATGGGCGAAGGCTGGAGCGACTTTTTTGCCCTCTGGATGACCACCCGCCCCGGCGATGACGGTGCCACCAACCGCTACGTGGCTACCTACGACAACGGCAACCCCTACGCCGTGGGCCCGGGCTTCCGCGCTAAGCCATACTCCACCAACTTCTCGCAGAACAACTACACCTATTCCCAGCTGGGCACCGCCACCGGCCGCTACCAGGAAACCCACGACGTGGGCGAAGTGTGGACCACGGTGCTCTGGGATTTGAACTGGCAGTTTATCTACCGCTACGGCTACAACGCCGACTTCTTCGGGGCCACCGGCGGCAACAACAAAGCCCTGAAACTGGTGCTTGATGGCTGCAAGCTGCAAGTGTGCAACCCCGGCTTCCTCGATGGCCGCGACGGCCTGCTGCGGGCCGACTCGCTCACCAACCGGGGTGCCAACGCCGGCCTGATTTGGAACGTGTTTGCGCGGCGGGGCATGGGCTACAGCGCCGTGCAGGGTGACCGCGTGAACGGGGCACCCCGCGTGACGGGCATTGTGCAGGCCTTCGACCTGCCCCCCGGCACTCCGGCCGTGGCCTTATCGAACAAGAGCGGTGCCATCATCGGCAACGCGCTGGAGGCGTACCCTAACCCCGCCCAGAACATGCTCACCGTGCGTACGCAGCTCACCAGCACCAAGCCCGTACAAGTGGACATGCTCGACCTGCTGGGCAAAACCGTGCTGCGGACCGTTTCGGTACCGGCCGGCCAGATGCAGCAGAGCGGCGTGGAGCTGAACACCAGCCGCCTGGCCGCGGGCATCTATATGGTGCGCGTGACCACCAGCGAAGGCACGTACAGCACCAAGGTTAGCGTGCAGCGCTAAGCTTTCGGTAGCTTACCTAAGGCAAAAAAGCCCGGCTTCGGCCGGGCTTTTTTTATGGCCAGCTGTGCCGCCCTACCCCACCAGCGCCGGCCGCCTGGCGAACCACGGCCGGGCCTGTTCCAGCTGCCCGGCCAGTCGGAAGAGGACATCCTCGGCTCCGAGCTGCGCAATAAATTGCACGCCGCAGGGCAGGCCGTCGGCGGTCCAGTGCAGGGGCACCGACATGGCGGGCTGGCCCGTGAGGTTGGCCACCTGGGTGTAAGGCGTTTTTTCGAGGCTCTGCTCGGCCAGCTTCTCCACGATACCGGAGCGGCGGATGAGGCCGCCGAGGCCGAAGGTATTCACCAGCTTCAGCAGCTTTTGTTCCAGCGGCTTGGGCTGCAACTCGCCGATGCGGACGGGCGGCGTGGCCAGCGTGGGCGTGAGCAGCAGGTCGTAGGTTTGGTGGAAGCGGCCCATGCGGCGGGCGCTGTCGTTCCAGCTGTGGCGGGCGGCGGCGAAATCGGCTGCGGTGTAGGTGCGGCCCAGCAGGCCCAGCAGCCAGGTGGTCGGCTCCACATCAGCGGGCCGGGCGGGGCGGCCCAGGTGCTTGGCCAGCGCCGCGATGCTGGCCCCGGTTTCGCCAAAATACAGCATCAGGAAAGCCGCAGCCACGGCCCGGCCATCGAAGGGCAACGGCACCTCCTCTAGTTCATGGCCCAGGCTTGCGAGCAGTTTGGCCGCTTCCAGCACGGCCGTGGCGCACTCTGGGTGCAGGGTGCTGCCCAGCGGGTGGCCCAGGCTAAAGCCGATGCGCAGGCGGCCGGGGGCACGGCTCACTTCCTCCAGATATTGCCGGGCCGGATTGGGCAGGAAGTACGGCGCGCCCGCGTCCGGCCCTTGGGTGGCATCGAGCATGGCCGCGCTGTCGCGCACCGAGCGGCTAAGGACGTGCTCCACGGCCGCGCCCTGCCACTTTTCGCCCTGCTCGGGGCCGGTGGGCACGCGGCCCCGGCTGGGTTTCAGCCCAAACAGCCCGCAGCACGCCGCCGGAATCCTAATGGACCCACCCCCATCTCCCGCCCCGGCCACAGGCACGATGCCCGCCGCCACGGCCGCCGCCGCGCCGCCGCTGCTGCCGCCGGGCGTGTGGCCGAGGTGCCAGGGGTTGCGGGCGGGGCCGTGCAGCCGAGGCTCGGTCACGCCCATCAGGGCAAATTCGGGGGTGTTGGTTTTGCCCAGAATGTTGAGGCCGGCGGCCTGCCAGCGGCGCACTAGCTCGGCATCCTCCGTGGGCACAAAATTGCGCAGCGCCCGGCTGCCCGAGGTGTGCGGCGCACCAGCATACTGCGCCCCAAAATCCTTGAGCAGAAACGGTACGCCGCCGAATGGCCCGGCCGGCAGTCCGGCGGCGGCACGCGCCCGGGCCGCCTCATAGAGCGGGTACACCACGGCATTTAGCTGTGGATTTATTGCTTCGGCACGGGCAATGGCGGCGGCGCACAACTCGGCGGGCGTGAGCTGGCCGGCGCGCACAAGAGCCGCTTGGGCTAGGCCGTCGAGCCGGTCGTATTCGGCAGGTGAAATCATGGGCTAAATGTAGGCGGGACCGGCCGGGCAATCTGAAACAGGTGCGGCGGGCGTATGTCGGACAGCGGCTTGTGAAAGACCCGAAATTTCGTTATATTTCCACGAAGTATCAGCACAAAAACAACAAAGACTGTCCAGCCAATCATCCTAATGGTCACGCCTATCTTTCGGATTTCTGACTACCAGCAAGCCCTCGATTTTTACATCGATTGGCTGGGGTTCCGGATTGATTGGGAAGACCGGTCCGAGCAGGAGCCGCTGTATATGCAGGTGTCGCGCGGCAGCATCGTGCTGCACCTCACCAACTACCCCCAGGAAAGCTGCGCCGGGGCCAAAGCCATTGCCGAAATCAACGGCCTGATTGCCTTCCACTACCTGCTCACGAAAAAGGACTCGATATTCCCCAGTCCGGCCTTGGAAAAAACCACTTGGAGCGACAAAGTGATGCAGGTGGAAGTGACCGACCCGTTCGGCAACAGCTTGGTGTTCTCCGAAATCTGCGCCTGACTCAGCGCCGGCTACAGGCTCAGCAGCTCCCGAAACCGCACCGACTGTTGCCGCGACACCTCCACCTCGCCTCCTCCGCGCAGCGTCAGCTTCAGCGTGTTGCTGAACCAGGGCTCGATGCCGGCAATCCACTTGAGGTTGATAATCTGCTGGCGGTTGACGCGGAAAAACACCTTCGGGTCGAGGCGCGCCTCCAGCTGCTGCAAGGTGCGCGGGATGAGCGGCTGGTGGTTCTCGAAGTGGATGCGGGTGTAGCTGCCGTTGATTTCAAAGAGCTTGATGTCGGCCAGCTTCACGAACCAGCACCGCTCGCCGTCCTTCACAAACACCTGGTCCTGGGCCGTGAGGGGTGCTTGCGGTGCTTCCTCAATAGGGCCGGCGGGGGCCACCATTTCGGCCGGCACCGGGGCGCTGCGGCGGGCACGGGCCTTGGCCAGGGCGGCGGCCAAGCGGGCTTCCTGCACAGGTTTCAGCAGGTAATCGAGGGCATTGACGGCGAAGGCTTGCAGGGCGTATTCGTCGTAAGCCGTGGTGAAGATGACGTGCGGGGCCGCTTCCAGCGAGGCCAGCAACTCGAAACCGGTCTGGCCAGGCATCTGCACGTCGAGCAGCAATAAATCGGGCTTAAGGGCCTGAATCTGGGCGCGGGCCTCGTCGGCGTGGCGGGCCTCCCCCACCACCGCCACATCGGGGAAAGCCTGGAGCAGGTGGCGCAGCTCGGTGCGCGCTAGGCGCGAGTCGTCAACGATTAATACGTTCATGCAGAAGCGAGGGTAAGGGCCGGAGCGGTGGTGAGCAAGGGCAGCCGCAGCTCGGCCGTCACGGTGTCGGCCTGCCGGGCATCGTTGCCGATGGCGAGGCTGGCCGTGGGGCCGAACAGTAGCTGGAGGCGCTCGTGGGCATTGGGCAGGCCGATGCCGGTATGGTCGAGGGCGGCGGGGTTGGGCAGGTAGCGGCCGGGGTTGCGCACGGTGATGAGCACCTGGCCGGGCCGCTCCAGCTGGGCCGAAATGTGAATGGCGCCCCCGCCCGGCCGGGGCGCAATGCCGTGCTTGATGGCGTTTTCGACCAGCAATTGCAGCGTCATGGGCGGCAGCAGTACTTCCAGCGTGGTGGGGGCCACGTCGAGGGTGAAGCGCAGGCGCTCTTCGAGTTGCAGGGTTTCGAGGGTGAGGTAGTGGTCCACTATTTCGAGCTCGCGGGCCAGCGGCACCTGCTCGCGGGTGTTGAGCTGGAGGGAATAGCGCAGCAGGTCCGAAAGGTGCGTCATCATCTCGCGGGCGCGGGCCGGGTTTTCCAGCACGAGGGCGCGGATGTTGTTGAGGCCATTGAACAGGAAGTGCGGGTTAATCTGGGCCTTGAGGGTTCGCATCTCGGCGTCGCGCACGGCGGCAGTCAGCTTCCATTTTTCAATTTCGGCCTGCCGCAGGTTATCAAAATAATGCAGGCTGAAATACGCCGCCGACCACAGCAGCATGAAAAAAAACGAGTTGGCCGTGTAGCCCACGTATTGCAGCCACGGAAAGCCTTTGCCGCTCTGGCTGGCCGGGTCAACCGCCCAGAACAGCCCCGTCACGAGCACCCCGGTGAGGGCCATGCTGCCAATGGACACCAGCAGATTGCCCAGCAGCAGCCGGGGCAGCAGCGTGGCCAGCGGCAGGCGCGTCCAGCCCCGGCGGCGCAGGTAGAGCCGCAGCAGGTGGCTGCCCAGTAGCATCGAGCCCGCCACGATGGTTTCAATGGGAATAATTATCGGCTTGTACTTGCCAAAAACCACAGATAGCACGCCGCCCAGCAAGCCATACGCGCCCCAGCCGCCCACCTGCAGAATCCAATACAAACGCGGGCGGGCCGAGGAACGGGGCATGGTTACCAATGAATAAGCAGTGAAAATTTACCGAAAGCTACCGGGCCATCGCGGCCGGTTGGTAAGCCGAAACGCGCTGGCGGTAGAGCGCAAACAGCATCCCCGCCAGCACCAGCAGACACCCTAGCACGAACAGCGGCACCCAATAAGGAGCTGTGGTGGCCGTGCGCAGGCCAATCAGCAGGCAGCCCACCGAAATTACGCCCGCCATCACGGCAAACGGCGGGGCCTTATAGAACCAGGCATAGGGAAAGAAATGCGCCCCCGTGATGATGCCGTAGGTCATGATGAAATATGCGGGATGGTAGCTGAAAATGAAAATCAGAAACGGAAAGTAGAACAGCTGCGCGAAGTTCAGCCACAGTCCCAGCGGCTGTAGGGGGTTGTCGGGCAGCGTCCAGGTAGTCCGAAACACCTTCGAAAGCGCCCAGGCCAGCGGCAGCGTGAGCGCCCCCACAAAGAAGGTGATAAACCCCCGCTGCGCCGCCGAGCCCGGCAGCGTCCAGACGAAGGCAATGCCCGCCCACACCACGCTAGCCGCCACAATAAAGTCGACCCCATTCTTGGCCTTTACCGACAGCTCCAGCCGCAGCGCGTCAAAATCTTGTTTCAGCAACATCGTAAATAGGTACAGAAAACGGTAAGATTGAAATGAAAACGAAGCGAAAGCAAGCGCCCGGGCCGCAGTTGCTACCCGAGAGCACGCCAGCCGCAGGCTACTTCCTGGCCACGGCCGGCTGCTTCAAAAATGCATCGGCCTGCCCGAAAAGCCACGCCGTGTCGTCATACATCAGGAAGTGGCGGCCGGCTTCCGACATCTCGATGCGCGCCTGCGGCAGCTTGGCATATTGCTGCGCAAAGATGGCGCGGGTGCTCTCCTTCGTCGAGCCGTACTTGGCGTAGGCGGCCCAGGCTCCCAGCACCAGTACCGGCTGCTGAATCCGGCTGATGTCGTTGCGCAAATCAATCGTGTACATATCGTACATAGCTTGGGCTGTGGTGGCGGGGTCCGACGCAGTGCCCCAGCGGACCACCAGAGTCTGGCGGGCGGTATCGGTCACCATGCCGGCCACCATCTGGCGCTGAGCGGCAGCGGGCATATGGCCCTGCTTCATCTGCTGGCGCATCTTATCGGCCGTGGGCCGCACGGTTTCCACGGTAGCAGCCGGGTTCTGGATGGCCGCCATATAAGGCAGCGAATCCACAATCACGAGCGGGCCGATGGCCTCCGGCTGGGCCGCGCTCAGGGCCAGGGCCAGGAAGCCGCCCAGGCTGTGGCCTACGACGGTGGGCTTGGTCAGCTTCTGGGTTTTGATGTAGGCCAGGAGCTGGTCGCGCACGGCGGGCAGCAGCGGGTCAGCCAGGGTGGCGGCCGGGGCCGTGCCGGCAAAGCCTGCCAGTGAAATGATGTGGCACTGGTACTGCGTCTGGTAGTGGGCCACGGTCTCATCCCACACCGCGCCAGCGCAGTTCAGGCCGGGAATCAGCAGCATGGGCTTGCCCTTACCCATCACCCGCACCGTGAAAGTGGGATGCGAGGCGGGGTTATCAGCCCCGATTTTGGCAGCGGGCGCGGCGGCCGGAGTAGCCGCGAAAGCGGAGCCAGCGGCACTCAACAGCAACAGCGACAAGGACAGGCGGCGGGCGAAAGCAGAAGTTTTCATCGGGTAAGTGTGGGGTGATTGGTGATTGAATGACCCAAACTTACCGGCCCGCCGCAGCGGCCGAAACGGAATTTAAGCGAACGGTATCCCAGCCGGCTGAACGGGCGGAATGACGGCTGAATGGAAACGCGTAACTGTGCGGACGGGCTTCGACCCACAGCCCCGTTTGTCATGCAGAGCGCAGCGAAGCATCTTTACCTCGGAAGTAATCCAATTGCAAAGATTAGTATTGCGGTAAAGATGCTTCGCTGCGCTCTGCATGACCGTTCTTCAGTTACCCTGCCTTCTGTTCTACTTCCCTCCCATCCCCACCAACCCGTTCAAATAGCTTTCCAGATTGGTGTAGCCATCCGTAGCGCGCAGGGCGCGGTCGGCGGCGTCTTTCGGGTTCAGGCCATTGGCTTTTTCCCACGCATCGGGCATACCGTCGTGGTCGGTGTCGGCGGGTGCGGCGGTGGATTTCAGCACCGGCCAGGCTTTTTGCGAAATGCTGTAGGGCGTGCCGTGCGGGTAGTGCCCCTGCACGTCGATGATGGTGCCGGTGCGGGTCCGCACCTCGCGCACAATGCGCTGGTCCAGTGTGTCGCGCTGCGGGCAGATGGCCCCCGCGCCGTTTAGCACGGCCTCATAGGCGGCGGGGGCCGTTTGCAGGGCCAGCGCGCCGAGGTCGAATGGGGTTTCTACTTTCGACTGCGCGGTGTCGGCGGGGGTGCCGCCGTTCATCACCACGCCGCGCCAGTTGCGGGCCGTCACGGCGGGGGAGCCGTCCACGTAGTTGCCGGTGAGGTAGAACTTGCCGTAGGGCAGGCGGCCTTTTTCCTTGTCGATTTTGTACGGGTTCAGCACCTGGGCCTGCACCTTGGGGTTGGTGCTGGGGCCAGGCTTGTAGTAGTTGTTCACGATGTTGTAGTTGCCCCCCTCGCCGGCGTACACGTTGTTTTCGCCCCAGTCGTAAATCACGTTGTTGCTGAAATCGGCATTCTCGAAGCCCGCCGGGTGCGTGTAGCGGCTGCCGTTGAAGCGCGGCGTGCGGTTTTTGCAGTGCGCAAACAGGTTGTGGTGAAACGACGAATGCTGCCCGCCCCAAATGCCGCCAAACCCGTGCCGCTCATAGTCGGCATCGTCCTTTTCGTAGTGGTAGGAGTAGTTCAGCGGCTCCGCAATGAGGTTCCATTGCAGGGTGGTGCTGTCGCCCTCGTACACGCTCATGGCCTCGTCGGTGCTCCAACTCATCGAGCAATGGTCCACGATGAGGTGGTTGTTGCGGGTACCACCGAAGGCATCGTCGCCACCCGCGCCGTCCACAAAGCCGCCATTCTGGTTCTTGTCGCCCATCCGCAAGCGGATGAAGCGGATAATTACATTATTGGCCTTCACCGATACCGGGTAATCAGCCAGGCAAATGCCGTCGCCGGGGGCCGTCTGGCCCGCGATGGTGGTATTCGGCTTGTTGATGAACAGCGGCGAAAGCAGATGGATGGTGCCCGACACCCGAAACACGATGGTGCGGTCCGGGGCTTTGGCCGCATTCAGCATCAGGGCGTGGCGCAGGCAGCCCGGCTGGTTGTCGTCGAGCAGGTTCGTGACTTCGAGCACCGTGGTGGGCACGGCCGCCGTGCCCCGCCCGCCGGTGGTGAAGCGCCCCGCGCCCTCGGCCCCGGGAAAGGCTACCAGCCCCTGCGCCCAGCTCGTCGCTGGCAGCAGCAACAGGCTTAGGGCCAACAAATGAACCACCCGCACCGGGCGCAGGCTAGAAAAAGAACGGTTAGAAAATTTGAACATACTGGTTGGTTGAGGCAACAACTTAAGCCCCGTTGCGTGAATAGGGCATGAAACGTCCCATTTTGAAACTAAGTAAAAACCGGGCCAGTTGATTGGTATGGTTTCCTCAGCAGCTTTCGTTCAAGCAGAAAGTGCTGGCCTGGAAAGCAGCATTCCGATAAAAATTATTAACCTTATTAGTATAACTTAATTATTAAGCAATATCTTCACATACCCTCCTGCCTTCGTACTTAATACCCGCTTACCCATGCGCCCATATTTCCTCGCCTTCGTAGCCGCCCTTCTTGCCATAGGAAGCAGCCAGACCGTTGCCGCGCAAAGTGCCAGCACCCTGTCGCCCTCCGGCAATGTCCAGGACCGCATCGCCATGTCGTCGCGGCCCACCGCCAGCAGTGCGGCGGCCCAGCCGCGCCTGGAGTGCGCCCCGCTCACCGGCACCATTTTTGAGCCCAACGGCCGGCCGCTGGTGGGTGCCACGCTCCTCATCAAAGGCACCCACGACGTGTACGTGACCGATTCGGAAGGCAAGTTCCGCCTCACCGACCCCGTGTACCAGGGCCAGACGCTGGTGGTGGGCGCGGCCGGCTACACGCCCCAGGAAATTGCCCTTAGCGACTGCACGCTGCCCCGCCTGGTGCTGGAGCAGGCCGAGGGAGCGCGCATCAAGCGCAACGGCAAGCGCGCCGGCCAGGTCGTGCGCCTCAACAACCGCAATACCAACCTGAAATAAGCGGGCCGGCATTCGGGCTGGGCTTCGGCTGGCCGCGGCTGTCCGAACGATGGTCTGACTGGAGTGGTACCTCGGCTTTAAAGTTGGGGCATCACTCCTTTTTTTGGCCTGCTGATGATGAAGAAACACGGCCAGAAACGCAAAACGGCCCATGCAAAGCCATTGATTTATAGCAAGATTAAACAGACATTAAAAATTGATTAATACAGAAAAATAAATAATTTATACTATATATAAAATTAATCATTAAATTAGCCATTATTCTCCAGTATCCGAGGATGGGAATGATGGCTGAATCTGGCGCATAGGGCGCTGAGTCGGCATTGGACTATTGTCTCGCAACGGCCAGCATATGAGCTCATTGGTTTACTTTCGCGCTTGGGTTTTGGGGTTGCTGGTGGCGGGGCTATTGCTGGGCTCGTGCGTATCGCAGCAACAGCTGCCTTATCTGCAAGGGAAGGACTACTCGACCCGGGCGGCGGTGCAGGTCGATAATGAGCGGCAGGTGTACCGGCTCCAGCCCGGCGACGTGCTCAGCATCCGGGTGCAGAGCGTGCAGCCGGCCCTGAACGACCTGTTCAGCGTGACCAGCGGGCAGAATATCCAGAGCGGCGACCCGGGCAACATTTTTGTCTCCGGCTATTCGGTCGATGATACCGGCAGCATCAACCTGCCCACGGCGGGGCGGCTGAAGGTAGCCGGCCTCACGGTGGAAGAAACCCAGCAGCTTATCCAGAAGGAAGTGGGCCGCTTCATGCGCGAATCCAACGTGCTGGTTAAACTCACCAGCTTCAAGCTCACCATCTTAGGCGAAGTAAGGTCTCCCGGGCGCTACTTCGTGTACAACTCGCAGGCCACGGTGCTGGAGGCACTGGGCCTGGCCGGCGACATCGGCGAATTCGGCAACCGCACCAACATCAAGCTGATTCGGCAGACGCCCAAGGGCTCGGAAGTAGTGCTGCTGGACCTGACCGACCCCAACCTGCTGCGCTCGAAATACTACTACCTGCTGCCCAACGACGCCCTGTACGTGGAGCCAATGAAGGCCCGCACCAGCCGCGGCAATGCCAACAACCTCGGGTTGGTGTTCGGCGGCTTATCGACCATTATTCTGCTCCTAAGCTTCATCAAGGCTAATTGAGTTAAGAATTAAGGGTTAGGGGTTAAGATTTAAAAAACACGGAGTCCGCATCTCAACTCCTAACTCTCAACTTTTAACTCCTAACTCAATCGCCCCACCTTTTTCTGCTTCCCGCTATGGAAACCCGGCCCGCTCCTGATGAGATTGATTTGCATGCGCTGTTTTTTAAGCTGCGTACGCGCTGGCCGCTGTTTGTGCTGGCCCTGTTGGTGGCGGGCAGCTGCGCCTACCTGTATTTGCAGGTGAAGGCCCCGGTGTACGCCTTCCGCTCCACCATGCTGCTCGGCGACCAGGGCACCGGCTCGAAGCAGGCCCAGGAGCTGCTCCAGCTGCTGCAAGTGCGCGACAAAGGCGTGAAAATGGAGGACGAAGTGGGCGTGCTCACCTCGGCCGAGTTTGTGCGGCAGGCCGTGGCCCGGCTGCCCTACGCCGTGAGCTACTACGCCCAGCCCACCACCTGGCTGAACAAGGTGCGGACTTTGCAGGTGCGCGAGCGGGCGGCGGGCGCGGTGCCGTTTCGGGTGTGGGTCGATTTGCAGTCGCCGCAGCTCACCGGCGTGCCCATTTACGTGGAGCCGGCCGCGCCGGGTCGCTTCCGGCTACGCGCCACGGCCAAAAAAGGCGGCCTGTTCAGCCTGCCCACCAGCGAACGTATTTCCGATATATCCGATGTGCAGGTGGACCAGACCGCCGCCTGGGGCGATACCGTGCGCTCGCGCCTGCTCACGGCCGTCATCCAGCCGGAGCCGGGCATGCCGTTTGGACAGGAGCCGGCGGCCTATTACTTCGTGCTGAATGACCTGAACGGCGCGGCCGGCCAGTACCAGGGCAGCCTGGCCGTGCGGCCCATCGACCACGAGTCGCGCATCATCGAGCTGACCACCAAAAACACGGTTTCGGCCAAAGGCACGCAGTTTCTGGACACGCTGATGGCACAGTACATTGGCGAAGACCTGCGCGAAAAGGACCAGACCGGCCGCAAAACGCTGGCGTTTCTAAACCAGGAAATTGACAAGCTTTCGGGCAAGCGGCGGCAGTCGGCCGAGGCGCTGGCCACTTTCCGGGCCACGCGCGGGGTGCTGGACGTGGCCGCGCAGTCGAGCACCGGTATTCAGCGCATGAGCGGGCTCGAAACCGACCGCGCCCAGGTGGCCACCCGCCGCAAGTACTACCAGAACATGCTGGGCTACCTGCGCGCCAACCGCAACGCTAGCCAGGTAGCCTCACCCAGCAGCGCGGGCATTGAGGACCCGGTGCTCAACAGCCTGATTATGCAGCTGAGCAACCTGAACGAGAAGCGGGCCGAGCTGAGTGCCACCGCCAGCGGCGAAAACCCGCTCCTGACCGTGCTCGACGGCCGCATCCGCAACACCAAGGAATCCCTGATTCAGACGCTGGCCAACATGAGCCGGGCCAATGATATTTCCCTGCGCGACCTTGACAGCCAACTGGGCCAGGTGCGCGGCCAGATGAGCCAGATGCCCGAAAGCGAGCGGCAGCTGACCTCGCTGAAAAGCACCAGCGACTTCAACGAAAAGAACTACAACTTCCTGGTGGACAAGCGCAATGAGGCCGCCATCGCACTGGCTACCAATGCGACGGATAAAAAAATCATCGACCCGGCTCAGCAAACCAGCGCCGGCCCGGAGTCGCCGAAGCCGATGCTGGCCTGGCTAATGGCCGCGCTGGCGGGCGTGTTGCTGCCCACCGGCCTGGTACTGCTACTGGACAAGGCCAATCGTCGCATTCAGGGCCGCGAGGATTTGGCCGAAGTCACCAGCATTCCGCTGCTGGGCGTGGTGGCGCACGGCTCGAAACAGGACAAGGTGACGATGCTGCAAGACCCCAAGGGGCCGATTGCGGAGTCGTTCCGCTCCATTCGGGTGAATTTGCAGTACCTGGCGGCGGGGATGGATAAGAAGGTGCTGGGCGTGACATCGTCGATTCCGGGCGAGGGCAAGACCTTCTGCGCCGTAAACATTGCCACCGAGCTGGCCATGGCCGGCCGCCGCGTGATGCTGGTGGAGACCGACCTGCGCCGCCCCACCGTGGCCGGCTACTTCGACCTTGACCCTGTGCCCACCCACGGCCTGGCCAGCTACCTGCGCGAGGAAAGTACCCTGGACGAAGCCTGCCGCCCCAGCGGCATCGCCCACCTCGACGTGATAACCTGCGGCCAGATACCGGCCAACCCCACCGAGCTGCTGGAGCGCCCGCGCATGGGCGAGCTCATCGCCCAGCTCCGCGCCGAGTACGACTACGTGGTGCTCGACACGCCGCCGGTAGGTTTCGTGGCCGAATACTTCGTGCTGGTGCGCTTCCTCGACGCCAACATTTATGTGGTGCGCCACAACTACACCGAGCGTGCCCTGGTGAACCAGATAAACGAGTTGCACCAGTCGCAGCGCATCAAACAGTTATACATGATTATCAACGACATGCATTTCAGTCGCAACTACGAGTACCGGTATAAGCAGAAGGCTTATGCTTATGGGTATTGAGGGAATAGTGAACGATGAAAAGGGACCTATCGGCCGTCATGCAGAGCGCAGCGAAGCATCTTGCCCACCATCACTAATCCAATCGACAGGAATTACTACTGCGGTAAAGATGCTTCGCTACGCTCTGCATGACAACCTGATGATTACAGGTTTATAACAGAAACATATACACTCACCCCGAAATGGCCTCCACCGAACCCCAAAACCTGACCGTGGCCACCGTCAATGGTGTGAAGTGGACGATGACGGCCACCATCGTGAATTCGGTGCTGCAAGTGGGCTACACCGCCGTGATGGCGCGGCTACTGAGCCCGGCCGCCTTCGGGCTGGTGGCGCTGGCGGGCGTGATTCTGCGCTTCGGGGTGTATTTCGCCAAGATGGGCATGGAGCGGGCCATTATTCAGAAGCCTGATTTGACGGAGCGTGATGTGCGGGCGGCATTTACGTCGTCGGTGGTGCTGGGAGTGTTTTTCGCGGGGCTGCTGGTAGCGGGCGCGCCGCTGGCGGCCAGCATCGTGCAGCAGCCCGAGGTGGTGCCGGTGGTGCGGGCGCTGGCGCTGGGCATCCTGTTCAGCGCCCTCAACGGCACGGCCATGAGTTTGCTGCACCGCGCCATGCGGTTCCGGGCGCTGGCTATTTTCGAGATGGCTTCGTTCCTGATAAGCTACCTGGGGCTGGGCATGGTGCTGGCCTGGCAAGGCTTCGGGGTGTGGGCGCTGGTGGGCGCTACGCTGGGCCAGGGGCTGATAATGAGCGTACTGGCCTACGGTGCGGTGCGGCACACGCTGCGGCCGCTATTCAGCTGGGAGGCGTATAAGCCGCTGCTGGCCTACGGCAGCCGGATGTCGGCCATCAGCTTCGTGGAATTCGTGACGCAGTCGCTGGATACGCTGCTGATTGGGCGGCTGCTGGGGCCGGCGGCGCTGGGCATCTACACGCGCGGCGGGCTGCTGATTGGCTTGCCGGTATACCTGCTTTCCAGCAACGTGGCCAAGGTGGTGTTCCCTTCCTTCAGCCAGGTGCAGGCCAACCGGGCGCGGCTGCGCGAGGTTTATTTAAGCAGCATCACGCTGGTGGCCATGATTATTACGCCGGTGTGCGCCGGCGCGGCGGTGGCCGCCCCGGAAATCGTGCGCGTGATGCTGGGCGAGCGATGGATGGCGGCCGTGCCCATTCTGCAGGTCATCAGCGTGACGTACGTGCTGAGCGCCGTCACCATGTTTGCCGGGGTGGTGTGCGATGCCACGGCGGCCCTCAGCCACAAGCTGCTGCTCACGTTGGTGTGCCTGGCGGCGCTGGCGGCACTGCTGTTTGTGGGCAGCAAGTTTGGGCTGGTGGGCGTGGCCTGGGCCATGGTGGGCTGCGAGCTGCTGCGCACGGCTCTGTATTCCAATATCATGCGGCGCGAGCTGGGCGCGGCACCCTTCGCGGTGCTGAGTGCCTACGGGCCGGGCGTGCTGGCGAGTGCCGTGGCGGCGGCGGCCATTGCGGCGGTGCGTCTGGGGCTGCTGGGCCTGCACGCGCCCGCTCTGGCCATCCTCATCGCCGAAGTGCTGACGGGGGCCGTGGTGCTGACTGGCCTGGTGCTGGTGCGCCCGCCCGTGCAACTGCGCACGGTAATGCGCGCCCTGCTGGCCCGTCTCACCGGCACCCACGCCACGGCTACCGACCGCCTGATACCGCGCCTGCTGCACGCCTTAGCCGCCCGCCTGGCCCGACAGGCCGGCGACGCGCCGGCCACGGTACCTGCCCCCACTACTGCTATTGCCATCGAGCTGGAAGCCGAAATGCCGGCCGAAACCCAACCCACCCATTTCTCCACCGCTGAAACTGAGCTCGCTTAGCTCCCTGCCCTGGCTATGAAAATCCTGTACGAACCCGAAACGTTTTCCATTCAGGATGTGGGCGGCGTTTCCCGCTATTTCTACGAGCTCATTGACCACGCCGGGCCAGAGGTATCCTGCGAGCTGCCCGTGGTGCTCAGCAACAACATTTACCTGAAGGACCGCAAGCACACCCGCCACCTGGGCCTGCTGCCCGGCGTGCAGGTGCCCGGCCTGTGGCGCATGATGCAGTACGCCAACCGCCGGGCTTCCTGTAAGGCCATTCAGCGGCAGAAGTTCGACGTGTTTCATCCCACCGTGAACGACCAGACCTGGTTCCTGGATTTGCTGGGCAAGAAGCCTTTTGTCATCACCATTCACGACATGATTCCGGCTCTGTTCAGCGAGTATTACCAGCACACCGGTACCGACCTGAGCACGCTGGCCAGCCGCGCCGCCCGCATCATCACGGTATCGGAAAACACCCGGGCCGACGTGCTGCGCCTGCTGCCCGTACCGCCCGACCATGTGACCGTAGTCCACCACGGCCACGCCGTGCGCCACTACCCCTACGAGGAAACCGTGGCCGCCCCCGACGATTACCTGCTGTTCATCGGCAGCCGCCGGGCCTACAAGAATTTTGGCTGCCTGGTGAAGGCCTTCGGGATGCTGCACGCCGAATACCCCGGCCTGCACCTGATGTGCGCCGGCGGCGGTCCCTTCACCGAAGAGGAAATGGCTCAGTTGCGCGAGGCAGGCGTGGCCGGGCGCGTCCACCAGCTCGGCTACCTCTCCGATGGGCAGCTGCACCACCTCTACCACCGGGCGCGGGCTTTCGTGTTTCCTTCTCTTTATGAGGGGTTTGGGTTTCCCATTCTTGAAGCCTTTGGGCAGCAGTGCCCGGTGGTGCTCAGCAACGCCTCATGCTTCCCGGAAATCGCGCAGGACGCGGCCCTCTACTTCGCCCCGCACGATGCCGACGACCTGCACGAACAGCTCGACCGCGTGCTCTACGACCGCGCCCTGCGCCAGATTCTGGTGCGCCGGGGCCAGGACCGGGTACGCGATTTCACCTGGGCCCGCACCGTGGCCGACACGCACCGCGTGTACGAGGAGGCCCGGGAAGACTCGCCGATGCTGGCTTGCTGAGGCTGTTTGAAAGAACGTCGAATCCAAAGCACGTCATGCTGAGCGGAGCCGAAGCATGACGGCTACTGTATTTGCTAAAACACCCAAAACGCCCACCGATATGAAGCTAAGCCTACGGTTCCTATACCTGCTGCCGATACTCGGGGTCATTGTCACGGACCGCGCCTTTACGGAGTTTGCGCTGGCCGATGAGGGCTCGCCGGTGCTGGCCAAGTTTGGGCTGCTGCTGCTGGCTACTTCGCTCGGCTTTTCGGTGCTGTATTTCCGGTATATGCAGCCGCTGATGCGGCGCTGGTTTCTGGTGGTGGTGGCCGTGCTGGGCGGGCTGGCGCTGGAGTCATACGCCGGCTGGGGCTCGTGGATGGTGTACCCGCACGTCTTCGCCAAATTTTTGATAATGAGCCATGTGTTTGGCTTGTATGCATTTTACCGCCGGTTTGGGCCGCCGCCGTTTGGGCTGCTAATGGGCATCATAATGCTGGGCCTGCTGGCCGACCTGGCCGTGTACCACCCCGACGCGCTGAGCCTGTCGGCCTTCCTGGACAATGAGCGCGGCTTTGCTTCCACGTCGGCCATGCTGCTGCTGCTGCCCACGCTCTACTACCTCAATCAGTACCTGACGCGGGGCGGCATGGCGCGGCTGTTGCTGTTTTTTATGGGCGCGGCGCTGGTCATCTTCTTGCAGCACCGCTCGGTGTGGGTGGCCATGGGCGCGGCGCTGGCCCTGAACGCGGTGCTGCTGATGCTGGGCCGCGTGGAAGGTGCTCGCCTGAGCTCGGCCCGGCTGCTGCCCATGGTGCTGCTGCCGCTGTTCGTGCTGATTTCGGGCGGTTTGGTGGCCCTCAGCGACCCCAAAGTGGTAAAGAAGCTGGAGTCCAGCCTGGGCGATATCCTGCACCCCGACAAGCAGGGCACCGGTAGCTGGCGGCTGAAGCAGTTCGAAGCCTACCAGCCGTATCTGGATGAATACCCCATTGCCGGCATGCGCCTGAAAGGGTTTGAGCTGCCGGTGCAGTTCTACACGCTGGCCGAGGATGGCGGCGGCCAGGTGCAGGTGTGGGCCGACGGCACCGGCCACCATTTCCACAGCTTCTACGTCGACCGGCTGTTCTATTTCGGCATTCTGGGGCTGCTGCTCACGCTGCTGCTGCCGCTGCTGCTGCTGGGCCGCCGCCTGCTGAGCCGCGCCCCGCTGCCACCCACATCGGCGGTGCTCATCGTGTACAGCATCAGCTCATTGGTGTATAGCATTTCCTACGACTGGCCGCTGTATTTCTTCGGCCTGCTGGGTCTCTCGCTGGCCGCTGCCGCCGAGCCGGGCCGGGTGCCCGCACCCGCGCCAGCCACCCCGCAACCCGCCCGCCAGCGCCTGCCCCGCTTCGACTCTTTCGCTACCCCCAGCCATGCCAACGCCGCCGACCTCGTCCGCCCCTGAGCTGGCCACGCCCGTGCTGCTCATCGTGTTCAACCGCCCCGAGGCGGCGCGACGCGTGCTGGCGGCCGTGCGTCTGGCCCAGCCCACCCACCTCTACGTGGCGGCCGACGGCCCACGCCCCGGCCGCCCCGCCGATGAGGCACTTTGCGCCGAAACCCGCGCTCTGATAATGAGCGAAGTAGACTGGCCCTGCACGGTCCGGACGCTGTTTCGGGACGACAACCTGGGCTGCGGGCTGGGGCCGGCCACGGCCATCGACTGGTTTTTCCGGCACGAACCGGAGGGCATTATTCTGGAAGACGACTGCCTGCCCACGGCCAGCTTCTTCAGCTTTTGCGACCAATTGCTGCGCCGCTACCGCTACGATAGCCGCGTGATGCACATCAGCGGCAACAACCTTTCCCGCGAGGCCCGGCGGCCCGCCGCGCCCGGGGCCGATTCCTACCATTTCTCGGGGCGGGTGCATAGCTGGGGCTGGGCCACCTGGCGGCGCGCCTGGCGGCACTTCGACGTTCACCTCACGCTGCTGACCGAGCTGCGCCGACGCGGCGAGCTGGCCAATATCTACCCCGCCTGGCTGGAGCGGCAGTACTGGCTGCGCAAGTTTGAGGCCGTGCGCCTCGGCCCGCAGCCGCCCCACATCTGGGACTATCAGTGGCACTTCGCGGTGGCGTGCAACGGCGGCCTCACCATCATCCCGGCCGTGAATCTGGTCACCAACATTGGCTTCGGGGCCGACGCCACCCACACCTTCGACCCGCACGACCAGGACGCCCACCCCGCCGCGCACGAGCTGGCGTTCCCGCTGCATCACCCGCCCGCCGTGCTGCGCGATGCCCGCCGCGACGCCCGCCACTTCCGCGAACATCTGGCCGGCCGGGCCTGGGCGGCGGTGCGGCGGCTGCTGGCCCCGGCGCGGCCGGCCGTAGCGCCGCCAGCTCCGGCTATTACTCCGCCGGCCCGGCCGGTGGCGGCCCCGGTTGCTCATCCTCACCCTGTTTCTGCATTATCGTCATGAATGTTCTCGTCTCCTCCTACGCCTGCAATCCCGCCCAGGGCGGCGAGTGCGGTAACGGCTTCCACTGGGCCTGGGGCATGGCGCAGCGCGGCCACCGCGTGTGGTGCCTCACCACGCCGTATGGCCGGCTGGGCATTGCCACTTTTCTCGCCAATAATGCCCACGAAGGCGCGGCCGGGCGCATTCAGTTCGTGTACCCGCAGGTACCCGGCTGGGTGCAGTTTCTGTACCGCTGGCAGTTCGGGGTGTACCTGCACTACTTCATCTGGCAGTACTCGGCCTGGCGGCTGGCGCAGCGGCTCGACCAGGAAGTTGATTTCGACCTCGTCCATCACGCTACTTATAGCAGCCTGAAAATGGGCTCCTGGCTGTGGCGGCTGGGCAAGCCGCTGGTGTACGGCCCGGTGGGCGGCGCGCAGAAAGCCCCCATCGCCTTCCGCCAGTATCTGCCCGACTGGTTCCAGACCGAAACCCTGCGCTCGGCCTTCACTTGGGTGCTCACTACCTTCGACTACAACCTGCGCCAAAACCTGCGCCACGCCGCCCTGGTGCTGGCTTCCAACGACGAGTCGGCCAACCTGGCCCGGCGGCTCGGGGCCAAACGAGTCGAGCTTTTCCTCGATACGGGCCTGTCGGAAGCCTTCCGGGCGGCCGAGTTTCCGGCGCGGCCGGCGCAGCCGGTGTTGCAGCTGCTGTGGGTGGGCCGATTGTACCCCAATAAAGCCCTGCCGCTGGTGCTCGATGCCCTTTCGCAGGTCGATAAGCGGGTGCCGTTTCACCTCACGGTGCTGGGCGATGGGCCGATGCGCGACCTCGTGCCCGGCTGGATTGCCCAGTACGGCCTGGTGGGCCGCGTGACCTGGCGCGGCAGCGTGCCGTGGGCCGAAGTACACGCCGCCATGCTCAGCAGCGACGTGTTTTTGTTCGGTTCACTGCGCGATTCGTTCGCCTCGCAGTTTATGGAAGCGCTGGCCACGGGCCTGCCCATCATCACGCTCAACCACCAGGGTGCCCGCACGTTCCTGCCTGATACGGCCGCTATCAAAGTATCGGTCGAGTCGCCGGCCGTGGCCACCGCCGCCATGGCCCGGGCCGTGGAATACGTGTACGACCGCCCCGAAGCGCGCCGCGAAATGGGCCGGGCTGGCTACGAGTTTGCCCTGCGCCAGACCTGGCCCCAGCGCCTCGACCGCTTGCTGGCCATGCTGCGTGACCTGGACCTGGCCCCCACCAAGCATTCCCTCACGCTGGGCCGGCGGCGCGGGCTGCCGCTTTCGCGCCTGTGGCGGCGCGGCCTCGCTACCAGATTCCCCCTGCCTCACCCCCGCCTCTCATCTTAGCTGCCGCTCTCTCCACCCTTTTCTGCAAGCTGTGCCATGCTTTACGTTGTTATCCCCGTCTTCAACCGCCTGCCCTACACCCGGGCCTGCCTGGTTTCGCTCCGACAGCAAACCCGCGCCGATTTTCGCGTTATCGTCGTCGACGACGGCTCCACCGACGGCACAGCCGACGCTTTGGCCACCGAGTTTCCGGAAATGGAAGTGGTGACCGGCGACGGCAACCTCTACTGGACGGCCGGCGTGAATGCCGGCATCCGCCGCGCCCTGGCCCTGGGGGCCACCCGCGTGCTCACGATGAACAACGACGTGCTGGCCCTGCCCGATTTCATCCAGCAAATGCTGGCCTACGCCGACCAGCACCCCACCGCCGTGCTGGGCGCGCTGGAACTGGACGCGGCCACCGGCGAGCCCGTGTACGGCGGCGAGCGCCTGGACTGGAGCACCAACACCCGCCACGACCTGCTCACCGAGCTTGCGCCCGCCGAGCGCCACGGCCTGCACCCCGTCACGTACCTGCCGGGCCGGGGCCTGCTCATCCCGCTGGCCGTGATTGAAGCCATTGGCTTGTTTGATGAAAAGCGCCTGCCGCACTACCTCGCCGATTTCGACTACACCAGCGTGGCCCGCCGCCACGGCTTCCCGGTATTTTGCAACTACGACGCCCGCCTCAGCACCTACCCCGACGAAAGCGGCCAGGAGCAAACCCGCCGCCAGCGCACCCTGCGCGGGTATCTGCAGCATTTGTTCGGGATTCGGGGCGGTGGCAACCTGCGCAACTTCACGCACTTCTCCCTCAAAAACTGCCCCCGCCCCTACCTGCCCTACTTCCTGCTGAATGGCTACGCTAGGCGGCTGGCGGGGTATTTTATGCACTAGCTCTTGGCAGGCAAAAACGTCATGCTGAGCGCAGCAATATGCGCGTCGGACTTGCCGGTCCGACCGCCCTAGGCGGTCCGACCGGTTGAAGCAACAACGATTTCGTCCTTCCAGAAACCGGTCGGACCGTCTAGGGCGGTCGGACCGAAGCAACTGCGGTTATTACTGCACCAATACTGAAAACCTACCTGCTGTCTCCCGCTTCACATCACCCCCAATCCCTTCCTAACGCTATGGTAATTCTTACCCAGGACCCCAACGGCTTCGGCAACTGCCTGCTGCTCACTTCGCACTTTCTGGTTAATGCCGTGGAACACGACTACGAGCTGGCCATTCCGGTTTTCGAAAACTACGCGGCTTATTTTGAAGGCACCGTGGGCCAGCGCGCCAGCTTTTTCGGCCGCCTGCCGGTGCGCCTCTACCCCGGCCAGCCCGTGCCCGATGTGCTCCACCGCGTGCTGCAATGGCGCGTGGGGCCGCCCGTGCTCCTGCGCCTGCCGTGGCTGACGCGCCTGCTGGGCGTGCGCCTCGTGGGCGACGTGCCCACCGGCGATGTCGACCTCAACAGCCCCGACTACCTGGCCCAGGCCCACGGCCCACGCCACCTGATAGTACACGGCTGGCAGTACCGCGACAAGCCCAACTTTGCCCGGCACAGCGACCTGTTGCGGCGTTTCTTCCGGCCCATCAAGCCGCACCGCGATGCCGTGGCCCAGGTGCTGGCCACCAACCGCGCCCACGCCGACGTGCTGGTGGGCGTACACATCCGGCGGGGCGACTACGCCGGCTGGTACGGCGGGGCCTACCTGTACGCCAACGCCACCTACGTGCGCGCCATGCGCGAAATGCGCGCCCTGTTCCCCGCCGATGCGCGGGTGCGCTTCCTGCTGTTTTCCAACGAGCCCATTCCGGCCGAGGACTTCGCCGAATTCGACACCGGCCGCTCCACCGACCACCCGCTGGAAGACCTGTATGCCATGGCCGGCTGCGACTACATCATCGGCCCGCTGAGTACCTACTCCATGTGGGCGTCCTTTTATGGCCGCGTGCCGCTCTGCCACCTACACGGCCCCGACCACCCCGTGGAGTCGTTGGAGCAGTTCGTGGTGTTTGAAGACCAGGAAACCGTGCGCTGGGAATCGGAAAAAGTGGCCCTGGCATGAGGCCGCCCACTTCCTGGCCGCGCCCGGCGGCCCGCGCCTTCGTGCTGGTGGCCCTGGCCGGCGCGGGCCTGCCGGCGGGCTGCGGGCGGCACCCCAGCGGCCCGGCGCAGCTCATTATTCACCACGGCGGTACCTACACGGGCACTTTCGGCAGCACCGATTCCAGCCTGCCCTGCGTCAGCATCCAGACCACCGAGCCGGTCACGCTCAGCGGCTGCGTGCTGGCCGGGGCCGGCAACCTGATTGAGGCCACCCGGGGCGGGGCGCAGCTCAACATCGTGAACTGCCAGGGCTACGGCCTAGCCCAAAGCCTCGACAATATCCGCCACGGGCACTTTCTGGAAGCAAACTCGGCCCGTTCCGTGCGCCTGGAGCACAACTACATGGAGCACACCAGCGGCATCAGCATCTACGAGTGGAGCGGCGACGGCACCCCCGCCCAAACGCTCACCGTGCGCTACAACTCGGCCCGCAACCTGGACGGCCGCTACCGCAACGGCGGCAGCACGCCCGTCAATTTCCTGGGCCTGAACGGCCTGCCCAACCTGGCCAACATCGAAGTGGCCTGGAACCAGGTCATCAACGAGCCCAACCAGTCGCTGGTCGAGGACAACATCAACTTCTTCAACTCGGGCGGCACCCGCACCAGCCCGGCCCGCCTGCACGACAACTACATCCAAGGCGCGTACCCCGTGCCGGCCACCAGCGCCACCTACGCCGGCTCGGGCATCACGCTGGACGGCACCGGCCGCGCGCCCATCACCACCACCGCCTGGGTGGAGGGCTACGATAACCAGCTGGTAAGCACCTGCGCCGCCCTGAACATCGCCTCGGGCCACGACAACCACTTTCACGACAACCGCATCGTGACCAGCGGCCTGCTGCCCGATGGCTCCCGCCTGGTAGCCAACTACGCCGGCATTGGCGTCTGGAATGCCTACAAGCAGCCGCCCACCGTGTTTTTCCACAACCAGGTGAGCCATAACGTAGTGGGCTTCGTGCATTGGGGTGGCACCACGCCCCTGCCCAACCGCCAGGACCTGAGCACCGGCGCGTGCCCCACCTGCACCGGCACCACGCACCTGCCCAACCCCATCACGCGGCAAACCGAGCAGGACGAATGGAACCTGTGGCAGCACAAGCTGCGGATGCAGCACCTGCACGTAGGGCCCGCTTCGGCCCCGGCCCGGCCCCAAATGCGCCTCCAGCAGCCTCCCAAAGCCGATAGCGGAGCCATGCGGAGCATTATGACCTCATTCAGGACAAATTAAACCTGATATCGTATCTCAAATTAATTCAATTGGTGCCGGGAATTACCCGCCTTCAGTTTAGATATAAATATTGCATATATTTAATATAATGATTTAGGCCATATTGCATTTTACAAAGTATTGCAAATTTTATTCGGCTCAAATATTTAGTTTAATTAAATATATATAGCGGTTACAAAAGCATTAGGAACATTTTACAGCTAGTTAAGCAGCCGAGCCTGGCAGTTCGGTCCAAAGCCGCCCGGAAGCAGACAAGACCCATTCATTATGTTTAAATGGGCTTTACAGAGGCTACTTTGATGAAGTTTGCCTGGCCACCCGCAGCTTACCATAGCGCCATTATCAATCCGGAAAACGTATTCCGAAGGCACATTCGTACTAACGAGCAATTCTAAATTGCATTTTATGATATATAACGAATTGTATCAGAGGGCTTGGAACAAATAGATTTTTGGCTGGGTTGAAGGGGCCAATGCCAATCATTTTTTTCGTTTCAAGTTTTGTAAGAATGCAAAAAAATCTCAAGCACACCTCCGCTCTTTCTCCTGTAACGCGTCCTCTCACCGGTATTCTTTCTGCGGCCATCGGTTGTTTCCTCACGGTAGCAACGGGCCTGAACCCGGCAATGGCGCAAGCACCTAGCGTTAGCTATTCCGGTCCGCTCACTATTACGCAGGGCGGCACCTATACTGGCAACTACCGCAGCACCGATTCTAATGTGCCGGTTATCACGATTCAAACCACGCAACCGGTTGTTATCGAGAACTGCGTGCTGGCCGGTGCCGGCGATTTAATTGACGCCAAGAACGGCGGCAGCAGCCTCATTATCCGCAACAACAAGGGCTACGGCCTGTCCCAAAGCGCCGACAACACCCGCCACGGCCGCTTTATCGAGGTGAACTCGGGCAAGTCGGTGGTCATTGAGCACAACTACTTCGAGCACACCACGGGCATCGACATTTACCTGTGGGGCGGCAACGGCACGGCCTCGCAGACGCTGACCATCCGCTACAACCAGTCAAAAAATCTGGACGGCCGCTACCGCAACGGCGGCGGCACCTATTGCAACTTCCTGGGCATGAACGGCGCACTCGGCCTGGCCGGGGCCGAGATTGCCTGGAACGAGGTGCTGAACGAGCCCAACCAGTCGCTGGTGGAGGACAACATCAACTTCTATAACTCCTCGGGCACCTCGGGCAGCCCGCTGAAGCTGCACGATAACTACGTGCAGGGTGCCTACCCCTACCCCGCCACGGGGTCGAACTACACGGGCTCGGGCATCACGATTGACGGCGACGCCCAGTCGGCCAGCGGCGCTACGGCCTTTATCAATGGCTACAACAACCAGTTGGTGAGCACCTGCGCGGCCATGAACATCGCCTCGGGCCACGACAACCACTACTACAACAACCGCATGGTGACCAGCGGCCTGCTGCCCGATGGCTCCAAGATGCCCGCCGGCTACGCCGCCGCCGGCCTCTGGAACGCCTACCAGCAGTCGGGTTCGGTGTTCTTCAACAACGACATGACCAATAACTTCATTGGTTTCTTCTTCCAGGGTGGCAACACGCCCTACACCAACCGCCAGGACACCAGCCCCGGTGCTTGCCCCACCTGCACGAGCATCACGCACATTGCCGACCGCCCGCTGACCTTGGGCGATGAGCAGGCCGAATGGACCTTCTGGCAGCAGAAACTGTCGCAGAACGGCATCACGCTGGGAGCCGGCGGCACCAGCGGCGGCGGCGGCACCACCACGCCTACGACGCCGACCGCGCCCAGCGCCCCCACCGTTAGCCTGAGCGCGCCGAGCACCGGCACCGTGGGCACGGCCCTGAACCTGACGGCCACCGCCGCCGCCGCCAACGGCACCATCACCAAAGTGGAGTTCTTCAACGGGGCTACCAAGCTCGGCGAAGACCTGACGGCTCCTTACGCCTTCAGCTACTCGCCTACCGCTGCCGGCACGCTCAGCCTCACGGCCCGCGCTACTAACAACGCGGCTGCTGCTACTTCAACGGCTGTTTCTTCGGTAACCGTGACGGCCGCTACCACCACCACGCCGCCCACCACGGCCCCCGGTACCGGCACTACGCCGGCCAACGCCACCTTCGTGCGGGCCATTAACGTAGGCGGCACGGCTACCACCGTCGACGGCCTGAGTTTTGAAGACGGCAACAGCGCCGCCAACTTCCAAATCAACGGCTCGCCCTTCGCCAACCAGGGCGTAACGCTGAACCCGGCTACCGACGCCGCCCGTGCAGCCATGATTCGCGCCTCGGTGTATGACCCCAACATCAGCGCGGCCGTGAGCGGCGTGGCCAGCGGCACCTACAGCGTGTACCTCTACATGTGGGAAGATAACAACCCCGTGACCCTGGACATCAGCCTTGAAGGCCAGACCGTGCAGTCGAACTACAGCAGCGGCTCGGCCGGCCATTGGGACCGCCTCGGCCCCTTCACGGCAGCCGTAACCGACGGTACCATCAACATCGGCACGTCGAGCAGCAACAACAACAACCTGTCGGGCATCGAAATCTGGAAGCAGACCTCGGGCACTACCACGCCCACGACTCCAACTACGCCTACGACGCCGACCGCGCCCAGCGCCCCCACCGTTAGCCTGAGCGCGCCGAGCACCGGCACCGTGGGCGCGGCCCTGAACCTGACGGCCTCGGCCGCCGCCGCCAACGGCACCATCACCAAAGTGGAGTTCTTCAACGGCACCACCAAGCTTGGTGAAGACCTGACGGCTCCTTACGCCTTCAGCTACTCACCTACCGCCGCTGGCACGCTCAGCCTCACGGCCCGCGCTACCAACAACGCCGGCGCGGCCACGACTTCGGCCGCAGCTAATGTGACCGTAACGGCGGCTACCACTACGCCGCCCACCACCACACCGCCCGCTACCACCGCGCCCACCTTCGTGCGGGCCGTGAACCTGGGCGGCAAGGCCATCACCCTCGATGGCAATAGCTGGGCCGCTAGCGCCAGCGCCACCAACTTCAAGACGACCGGCCTCAGCACCTTCGCCAACCAGAACGTGACCCTGACGCCCGCCACCGACGCCACCCGCGCCAGCATGATTCGCGCCTCGATGTATGGCAACAGCACCGGCGTGGCCCTGGGCGGCGTAGCCAGCGGCACCTACAGCGTATTCCTGTATGTGTGGGAAGATAACAACTCGGAAAACTTCACCATCTCCCTCGAAGGCAAAACCGTGCTGAGCAACTACAACAGCGGCTCGGCCGGCCACTGGGACCGCCTCGGCCCCTTCACGGCCAACGTGACCGATGGCACGGTGAACATTGCCACCAGCGGCGGCACAGCCAATATCTCGGGCATCGAGCTCTGGAAGCAGGCCACGCAGCTGCCCTAGTCGGCTCTTCTTCATTGCGCGACGCGCACCGGCTCAAAAGCCTGGCCCCTGCGGCCAGGCTTTTTTGGTTTTGGGGTTGGCCCGCGCCGGTCCGACCGCCCTAGGCGGTCCGACCGGTTGTCGTTGTTATGGCCAGTTGGCGTTGCGCACTAAAACGGGCTTGCGGCAACCGGTCGGACTGCCTAGGGCGGTCGGACCGGCGCGGGCAATTAGGTTGCTACAAAAGCTCCACTGTAGTATAACCGGGTTTTTTTGTCGGAAAAACATTTAAGTTGATTCTTAATATATGAATCTTAATATAATTTACTATCTTGCTATCACCTCCGCTATCCGGGGGTATCCGCACGCCATCTTTTACCTCATTTTCATCGCTGCTTATGAAATGCGCATTAATTACTGGAATTACGGGCCAGGACGGGGCCTACCTCGCTGAGCTGCTGCTGGCTAAAGGATACGAAGTACACGGCATCAAGCGCCGCTCGTCGATGTTCAACACCGACCGCATCGACCACTTGTATCAGGATTTGCACGAAAAAGACGTGCGCTTTAAGCTGCACTACGGCGACCTGTCCGATGCCACCAACCTGATTAGAATCGTGCAGGAAGTGCAGCCCGACGAGATTTACAACCTCGGGGCCATGTCGCACGTCAAGGTTTCGTTCGACACGCCCGAGTACGCGGCCGATGTGGACGGCCTGGGCACGCTGCGCCTGCTGGAAGCCATCCGCATTCTGGGTCTGGGCAAGAAAACCCGGCTTTACCAGGCCAGCACCTCGGAACTGTACGGGCTGGTGCAGGAGGTGCCGCAGCGCGAAAGCACGCCATTTTACCCCCGCTCGCCCTACGCCGTGGCCAAGCTCTACGCCTACTGGATTACGGTGAACTACCGCGAAGCCTACGGCATGTATGCCTGCAACGGCATCCTGTTCAACCACGAAAGCCCGCGCCGGGGCGAAACCTTCGTCACGCGCAAGATTACGCGGGCCGTGGTCCGCATTGCGCTGGGTTTGCAGGACCGGCTGTACCTCGGCAACATGGACGCCAAGCGCGACTGGGGCCACGCCAAGGACTACGTGGAAGCCATGTGGCGCATGCTGCAGCAGGACGAGCCGCGCGACTACGTCATTGCCACCGGCGTGACCACCCGGGTGCGCGAGTTTGTGCGGCTGGCCTTTGCCGAATTGGGCATTGAAGTGGATTTTGCGGGCGAAGGCGTGGCCGAAGTGGGCTACGTGGTGGCCTGCCACAACCCCGACTTCCAGCTGCGGGCCGGCCAGCAGGTGGTGGCCGTGGACGCGGCCTACTTCCGCCCCACCGAGGTGGAATTGCTCATCGGCGACCCTACGCGGGCCCGCACCGAGCTGGGCTGGGTGCCCAAATACGACCTGGCCGGCCTGGTGAGCGACATGGTGCAGAGCGACCTGACCCTGTTCCGGCGCGACACCGTGCTATTGCAAGCCGGCCACGCCGTGCTCAGCTACCACGACGAGTAGCCGGCCCCGGGCGCGGGCTGCCGCGCCGTTTCTCCGTTTCGCTTTCGCTTTTTTACTCATGGAAAAGAATTCCAGCATCTACATCGCGGGCCACCGGGGCATGGTGGGCTCGGCGCTGCTGCGCGAGCTCACGCGCCGGGGCTATACCAACCTCATCACCCGCACCTCGGCCGAACTCAACCTGCGCAACCAGGCCGCCGTGGCCCGCTTTTTTGCCGAAAACCGGCCCGAATACGTGCTGCTGGCCGCCGCCAAGGTGGGCGGCATCCACGCCAACAACACCCTGCGGGCCGATTTCATCTATGAAAACATCATGATTGAGGCCAACGTGCTGCACGAAAGCCAGCGCTGCGGCGTGCGCAAGCTGCTGTACCTGGGCTCGTCGTGCATCTACCCCAAGCTGGCCCCGCAGCCCATCCGGGAGGAATACATCCTCACCGGCCCGCTGGAGCACACCAATGAGCCCTACGCCATTTCCAAAATCGCGGGCGTGAAGATGTGCGAGGCCTACCGCGACCAGTACGGCTGCAATTTCATCACGGTGATGCCCACCAACCTCTACGGCCCCAATGACAACTACGACTTGGAAAGCTCGCACGTAATGGCCGCCCTGCTCCGCAAGTTTGCCGAAGCCGTGCAGCTGGACCTGCCCCGGGTGGACGTGTGGGGCACCGGCACCCCGCGCCGCGAGTTCCTGCACGTCGACGACCTGGCCGAGGCCTGCCTCTTCCTGATGGACCACTACGACGAAGCCGGCCCCGTGAACGTGGGCACCGGCCAGGACTTGTCCATCCGCGAGCTGGCCGAGCTGATTGCCGAGCTGGTAGGCTACGCGGGCGAAATCCACTTCGACTTCTCGCGGCCCGATGGCACCATGCGCAAGGTGCTTGATGTGAGCCGAATCCATGCCCTGGGCTGGCGGCACCGCATCTCGCTGCAAGCCGGCCTGCGCCAGGTGCTGGCCTCGGCCGAGTGGCAGGCCGCCACCCAGGGCGTGCCCGTGGAATAGCTGGGTCGACTTGGCGACTAAAAAAACGTCATGCAGAGCGCAGCGAAGCATCTTTACCTCGATAGTAAATGATATGCTTGCGCGGTAAAGATGCTTCGCTGCGCTCTGCATGACACCCTATTCAAAGCACACATCCTAGCTGACCACCATCCGCTTCATCCTTTTTCTGCTGTGAAAATGCCTGACATTCTGAACCGGGGACGGCAGCGGGCGGGCCGCCTGCTGCGCGAGCTGCTGCCCCGCCGCCAGCACCTCCGCCCCGTGGGCGTGCATCCCGCCAGCCCGGCCCTGGCCGCCCGGCCCGGCAGTGGTGCCCGCTACACCGAGGTGTACCCCGCGCAGGTATCATACCTGAACGTGACGCCCGACCTGTATGCCCACACCACCGACTACGGCGGCCTGCACGCCAAGCCCAACCGCGTGGAGCACGCCCCGGCCGCCTTCGTGCTGGCCCTGGCCGAAGGCCGCCTGCTGGCCGACAATGCTTTGAGCGTGGCCGTCATCAGCCCCGACAACCGGCTGGTGGGCGATGCCTCGTTTCAGTACGACCCACTGCGCTCGGACCTAGCCCGGCCCGAGGAAAACAACGTGTTTGCCCAGCGCTGGTTTTCGGAGCCGCGCCGGGTGCGCGGCACGGTGGCCAGCCTGCTGTCGGGCGGCGGGGCGGCCGTGGGCAACTATTACCACTGGCTGATTGACTCGCTGCCGCGCCTGCACCTGCTCAAAAAAGCGGGCTTGTGGGATGAAATCGACTATTTTCTGGTGTATGATGGGCGGCGGCGCTTTGTGGCCGACTCACTCCGCGCCCTGGGCATCCGGCCCGAGCAGGTGCTCGACCTGCGCACCCACCGCCACCTCGTGGCCGACCGTCTGCTGGTGACCTCGCCCGTGCGCGGCGCGGGCACCCACACCCCGCAGTGGGCCTGCGCCTTCCTGCGCGACGAGCTGCGCGCCGCCGCCGCCCCCCAAACCTTCAGCCCCTACGTGTACCTGAGCCGGCGCGACGCACCCGCCCGCCACGTCCTCAACGAGCCCGCCGTGGAGGCCCTGCTGCGGCCCTACGGCTTCGAAACGCATGTACTGGGCGACTACAGCTTTAGCCAGCAGCTGGCGCTGTTTGCCGGGGCGCGGGCGGTGGTGGCCCCCACCGGTGCGGGCCTGGCCAACCTGGTGTTTGCCCCGGCCGGCACGCCGGTGGTCGAGCTGTTTCCCCGGCACTTCACGGTGGTGGAATACCCCGAGCTGTGCTACCGCCTGGGCCTGAGCCACCGCTACCTGGTGGCCGATGCCGCCAATGGCACCCTGAACTCCCGCCGCGCCGGCTGGCGCGAAAACCTCACCGTGGACCTCAACGCCCTCAGCAGCTGCCTGCACCAAGTGCTCTGATGCCCGGCACGGCCACCTGTTTCCGGGCTGCCCCCCTCCCACCAGCAACCTTATCTGATTATGCAAGACCTCCTTACCCGAGCCCAACGGCGTACCGGCCGGCTGCTGCGCGACCTGGTGCCGCACAACGAGCACCTGCGCCCCACCGGCGTGCATCCCACCGCCAGAGCCCTGGCCAACCAGCCCGGCAGCGGTGCCCACTACGTGGAAGTGTACCCCGGCTACACCTCCCACCTCGCCGTGCCCAATGAGTTCGTATCGCTGGCCCCGGCCTACTACGACCGCATTGCCGAGCAGGAAGAAGTGGCCGCTGCCTTCGTGCTGCTGCTGCCCAACGCCCGCATCAACGCCGACCATTTTGGCACCCTGGCCGTGATAGCGGCCGATAACTACCTGGTGGGGGATGTGTCGCTGCAGTTTTCGGCGGGCAATTTCGCGGTGGCCCCGGCGGCGGAAAACCCCATTTTCCGGCAGCGCTATTTCCGGGCACCGGGCCAGGTGTCGGGCACAGTGTGCAGCCTGTTATCGGGCGGCGGCGCGGCCATGGGCAACTACTACCACTGGCTGCTCGACTCGCTGCCGCGCCTGCATTTGGTGGAAGAAGCCGGCCTGTGGGACGAAATCGACTACTTCCTGATTTACAGCCGCGAGCAGCACTTCGTGATGGAAACGCTGCTGGCCCTGGGCATTCGCAACGAGCAGATTATCGACCTGCAAACCACCACCCACCTGCGCGCCCAACGGCTGCTGCTCACCTCGCCGGTGCGGGGCACCGGCCGCCACGCCCCAGCCTGGGCGGGCACGTTTATGAAGGATGCCTTCCGGCCCCTGGCAGCCACGGCGGCCCGCGCCACCCGCTTCAGCCCGCTGGTGTACGTGAGCCGGCGCGATGCCGCCTTCCGGCGCGTGCGCAACGAGGCCGAGGTGGAGGCCCTGCTGGCCGAATACGGCTTTGAGAGCTACGCCCTCACCGAGCTGAGCTTCCGCGAGAAAGCGGCCCTGTTTTCCGGGGCGCGGGCGGTGGTGGGGCCGGTGGGCGCGGGCCTGGTCAACATTCTTTTTTGCGCCGAGGGCACGCCGCTCATCGAGCTGCTGCCCCGCAACCTGGTGGTGCCCGACTACCTCGACCTCACCGCCCGCCTCGGCATGCCCCACTTCCCCATCATCTGCGCCCTGGAATCGGCCTCGGCCCAGCGCGCCACCGCCGACCGCCAGGACGACCTCACCGTGGACCTGGAAGCCCTGCGCCAGGCCGTGGAAGTAGCCCTGCGCCAGCCGGTGAATGCGTAGCGCCAGCAACCGGTCCGACCGCCCTAGGCGGTCCGACCGGTTGAAGAACCACCGATGCTCATTCAGACATCCCTCGCCGTTATTACGCAACCGGTCGGACCGCCTAGGGCGGTCAGACCGGAGCACGAGCTGGAAACCAGCATAAATTCCTACCCCAAATTTCGCCATGCCTTCCGTACTGATTTCCGTCGTCAGCTGGAACAGCGCTGATGTCATCGAAGCCTGCCTGCGCTCGATACTGGCCCAAACCTATGCCGACTTTGAGGTGTGGGTGGTGGACAATGCCTCGGCCGATGACACCTGCGCCCGCGTGGCCGCCCTGGCCGCCACCGATGCCCGCGTACGCCTGCACCCGCTGCCGCGCAACACCGGCTTCTGCGGCGGCCACAACTACGCCCTCGACCGCACTGCCTCCGAAGCCGTGCTGCTGGTGAACCCCGACATTGAAATGGCCGTGAACTACCTGGGCCGGGCCATGGCCACGCTCCGCGCCCACCCCGGCGCGGGCACGGTGTGCGGCCTGCTGCTGCAAAACCCGGGAGCCGCCCCGCGCATCGACAGCACCGGGCTGGAGGCCCTGCCCGACGGGCGCTTCCGGCTGCGCCACCACGGCCAGCCGTTGGCCGAAACGCCCCTTATTGCCGGGCCGGTAGACGGGGCCGATGGCGCGCTGCCGCTCTACCGCCGTGCGTTTATTGATGATTTGCGAGTGGACGGGCAGTTTTTTGACGAGCGGTTTTTTGCCCACAAGGAGGACTGGGACATTGCCTGGCGCGGCCGCCTCTACGGCTGGAGCACCGTGTTTGAGCCCGCCTGCCGGGCCCTGCACCCGCGCGAGTTCCGGCCTGCCGACCTGCGCCGCCGCCTGCGCCTGAACGGCACCATCAAGGCCGACGCCGTGAAAAACCAGTGGCTGCTGCTGCTCAAGAACCCGCCGGCGCGGCAGCTGCCGGGCCTGTGGCTGCGGGCGCTGCCCCGGCAGCTGGGCATTCTGCTCTACTGCCTGCTGCTGGAGCGGCCCTCACTGCGGGCCTACCGCTACGTGTGGCAGCACTGGGGCGGCATCCAAGCCACACGGCGGCTCATTCAGGCACGGGCGGCCCAGCCGGGGCCGATGATTTCTACGCAGCTGGCGGCGGCCTCCCGACGGGCGGCGTATGCACCGGCTGCCACCGCGTAGCAGTTGCGAAATTCTTCCTTATAATGGGTAAAAAAGGGTTTATCACGGCCCATTATCAGCTCCGGCGGGGGCCGGTAATGGGCCGTGTGCTTTGATGTGGCCGGGGCAGGGCGGGGCTTACGCGTCGCTGGCCGGACCATTCACCTCAAAAAGTTACAATAAGCAGAACCGCAAACTATAAAAGTTTATATTTATTATTTAATTATATATATTATATTTGTTATAACTCATCTATGGATACTGACCCCAAAGGCCAGCGTCCGGGCGAGCCGATGAAGTATCCACTTTACGCCTCCCAATTATGAAAGTCAAGGTCTACTTATCGTTGTTAATCAGCCTGTTTACCTGGGCGAACTTACTGCTCCCCACTTGGGTGGTGGGCACCGGAGCCACGGCGGCGGCGGCCTCCATCACCGGCTTCACGCTGGTGAATGCCGACACCGACCTCGACCTTTTTGCCCTGACACCGGGCATGGTGCTGGACCTGGCCACGCTGCCCACCCGCAACCTCAACATCCGGGCCGATACCGACCTGCCCCTGCCGGGCAGCGTGGTGATGAACCTGACCGGGGCCCAAACGCGCAACGAGACGCAGGATTTTGCGCCGTACGCGCTGTTCAGCGATTTTCAGGGCGACTATTTCCCGTGGTCGCCGCCCGTGGGCAGCTACTCGCTGCTGGCCACGCCCTTTGCTGACCCCGGTGGCGCGGGGGCCGGCGGCGCGCCCCTCACGCTCAGCTTCACGGTGGTGAACTCGGTGGGCGGCATCACGAGCTTCACGCTGGTGAACGCTGATACTGACCTCGACATCCAGACCATGACATCCGGCATGACGCTCACGCTGAGCGCACTGTCCACCCGCAACCTGAACATTCGGGCCAATACCACGCCGGCCATAGTGGGCAGCGTGGCCTTCGACCTCACCGGCCCCCAAACCCAGTCGGGCATCGAAAACCAGGCTCCGTATGCGCTGTTCAGCGATTTGAATGGGGATTATACCGCCTGGACGCCGGTAAGCGGCACCTACACCCTCACGGCCACGACTTTTGACGGGGCGCAGGGCGGCGGCACGCAGGGCTCGGGCCTGACCATCAGCTTTGTGGTAGTGGCCCCGCCGCTGCCGGTGCGACTCACGGCGTTTCTGGCCGAGCCGCTGGGGCCGGGCGTGGTGCAGCTGCGCTGGAACACGGCCACCGAGGAGCAGAACAAGGAATTTGTGGTACAACGCAGCGCCGATGGGCTCACTTTCATGGCCCTGGCCCACCTGCCCGGCCACGGCAACACCACGCTGCCGCAAGCCTATCAATACAACGACAAGCAGCTGCCCGCCAACCTGAGCCAGCTGTATTACCGGTTGCAGCAGGTGGACGTGGACGGCACGAGCAGCTACTCGCCGGTGCGGGTGGTGGCTGTGGTGCCCGGCGCGGCTTCGGCCCTGCTCCAGGCCTACGTGCCCACGCCGGCCGATGGCCTGGGCCTGCTGCACTACACCTTTGCCGGCCCGGCCACCGGCACCGAGGAGCTGGTGCTGTATTCCATCATGGGGCAGCAGCTGGGGCGTTATCCGCTGGCGGCCTCGGGCAGCGGCACGGTGCCGGTGGCCGGGCTGGCGGCCGGCACCTACGTGCTACACCTCGTGAACGCGGGCGGCAGCTACGCGGGGCGCTTCGTGCTGCCGTAGTTGCTACCCAAGAAACAAGCAAGGCCGTCATGCTGAGCGCAGCCGAAGCATCTCTACCGCAGTGGTAATCCATTCGATTGGGTTTACTCTTGCGGCAGAGATGCTTCGGCTGCGCTCAGCATGACGTTTTGGGGTGATTCGCACTGCCCTCATTCCCGCACAAACGTGCGCCGCACGCACCCGGCGGCCGTTTCCAGCTCCAGCTGATAAAGGCCGCCGGGCAGGCAGGCCAGCGCCACGGTGGCCTGCCCGCCGGGCATGGCACCCTGCCGCAGCAGCTGGCCGAGGTGGTTGCGCACGCGGTAAGCCGTGGCGGCCGGCCCCGTGATAAAGAGTAGCTCCCGGGCCGGATTGGGGTAGAGCGACACCGCCGCCGCTGCCGGCCCCACTGCCACCACCGGCGAGAAAGTGGCCGAGCCGCTTACATCCACCTGCCGCAGGCGGTAGTAGAGCGCGGCCGGCGGAGCCAGGGCATCGGGCACTGCATAGCGTTGGGGCTGGGAGGAATTGCCGCCTCCCGGCACGGTGATGATGGTGGCAAAGGCCGCGCCATCGGGGCTGCGCTGCACATCGAAGCGGGCATTCTGCTGCTCGCTGGCGGTGGTCCAGCGCAGCTGCACGCCGGCAGCCTGGCGCTGGGCGGCAAACGCGGTGAGCACCACCGGCAGCGGCCCGGCCGCCGCCAACACCTGCTGAAACGCGATTTGCTGCAAGGCCACGGCGGCGGGGCCGGGGATGTCGAGGGCCACGGCGGCCTGCTCGGCGGGGCCGAGCGTGCGCGGGTCGAGGCCGGTGAGCTGGGCAAACAACACGCAGGCGGCCAGGTACGAGCCCCACTTGCTGGCGTGCTGGTGGTCGGGGCTCCACAGGTTGAGCTGGCTGGCAGTGGGGTTGTTGTAGGGGTCGCGCACGGCGATGCCGGCCTGCATGGCCCGCAGCCAGGCATCGCCCACGGGGGCCACGGCGGCGAAGCGCGGATTGTGGGCGGCGAGGTAGGCGTAGGCTCGGCGCAGGTCGCGCATCATGGTATCGAGGGGCAGGCCCGAGTAGGGCTGGCCGGCGGGATAGGTCATATCGGCCCGGGGCCAGGTCTGGAACAGGTAGACCCGGGCGGCGGGGTTGCCGGCATGCACGGCCTGCTCCAGGCGGGTGGCATAGGTCAGAAAATCGGCGGGCTGGCCGGTGCGGGCCACGGGCAGGGGTTGCGTGCTGCTTTCCTGAAGCACCACCTGGTCCCAGGAGGCTTGCTGCACCACGGCCAGGGCGTTGGTGCAATGGTAGGTGAGCGTAGCCGTGTTCACTACTTCGATGTGAACCTCGTAGGCCCGGCCGGCCTGGTCGGCCATCTTCTTGAAAATGCCCGGGATGCCGCCCCAGGGGCCGGGCGTGGCGGGGTCGACCTGGTAGCGGGGGTTGCCGGGCGGCAGGCCATAGTTTTCGTCGATAATGCCGGCGGCGTTGTAGTTCAGCACCGGCGCAGCATTGCCGTGCGTAAAGCTGTTGCCAACGAATAGAACGCGCGTTTGGCCGGAAGCTGGCCCGGCCAGCAGCGCGGCCCAGCAGCAGCAGCTCAGCAGCCAGAAAGGGTGTAAGCGACGCACCATACCAGAGAGTTGAAAACGAGAGATAAAACGGGGCGAAAAAAACCCTCGTGGCCCGTACCGGACCACGAGGGGGAAGCAATTCGGCTGCGGCAGCTACTGCCGCAGCAGCTTGAGCCGGGCGGCGGCGTGGTTGTTTTCGAGCAGCAGGTAGTAGAATCCGGTGGCGTTGATTTCGTGCGAGAAATCGAGGCGCGTCCCCGCGCTATCGCCCCGGAGAGTGCCGGTGGCCACCGTGGCCCCCAGCGCCGTGAGCAGGCGGTAGCGCACCGCGCCCTGCAAGGCTTCGGGCAGGCGCAGGTAGAAGCGGCCGTCGGCGGAAGGATTAGGGTAGGCCGCGGCCGGGACGAGGCTTGGCCAGGCGGGCGCGGCGGGTGGCGCCGCCGCCACGCGGGCCGCCTGGTTGGTCACCGTGAAGCTGACGCTGAGCGGGGTGCCGGCCGTGCCGCCATTATCGGCGGCGGGATAGGCGGTGGCGGTGAGGGTGTAGCTGCCCACGGCGATGGCCGGCGTCCAGGGGTTGTAGTCGCCGTTGGAATCGGCAAACAGCGCGTACGGGGGCAAGTTCTCGTTGTGAGTTACGGACTGCGCGCCGCCCAGCACGAAGAGCACGCTGCCCACCGTGGCCGGGCTGGTGGTGGCCCGGACGGTGAGGTTGGCCGTGGGCAGGGTGGCCAGGTTCAGCACCGCGCCCGTGGTCAGGGGCTGGATATCGAGGTCGGAATCAGCATTTACCAGCGTCAGGGCGGTCACCTGCGGGCCGGTGGCAGCGGTGAAGGTGGCCGTGATGGATTTGTTGGCCGTCATGGCCACGCTCAGCGGATTGGTGCTGCCCGTGGCGCTGCCGCTCCAGCCCGTGAACGTGAAGCCCGCCCCCGGCGTGGCCGTGAGCGTTACGCTCGTGCCGCTGAGGTAGCTGGCCGCGTTCGGGCTTTTGGTCACCGTGCCGCTGCCTACCGTGGCGGTCGTCAGGGTGTAGGTGGGGCCGGCCTGGTCAACCACGCTGAAGGTGACGCTGAGCGGCGTGCCGGCCGTGCCCCCGCCCCCGCCCGCCGTGAAGGGCGTGCCCGTGAGCGAATAGCTGCCCACCGCCGGCGTCCACGGATTGTACGCCCCGCCAGCGTCCGAAAACAGCGCGTAGGGCGCTACCGACTCGGTCTGGTCCCTGGTGGCCGCGCCGGTCAGCGACATTGCCACGCTGCCCACCGTGCCCGGGTTGGTGTTGGCCCGCACGTTCAGGTTGCGGGTGGGCAGCGTGGCCAGGTTCAGCGTCGCCCCCGTGGTCAGCGTCTGGATGTCGCCATTCGTGTCGGCATTCACCAGCGTGTAGCTTATCACGCTTTGCCCGGCCGGAATGGCGGTGAAGGTGGCCGTGATGTTCTTGTTGGCATTCATCGTCACCGACAAGGGGTTGGCCGTGCCCGTGGCCGCGCCGCTCCAGCCGCTGAACTGGAAGCCAGCTGCTGGCGTAGCCGTTAGCGTCACGCTCGTGCCGTTGGCGTAGGTGGTTTGGCTGGGGCTTTTGGTGATGGTGCCGCTGCCAAACACGGCCGTGGTGAGCGTGAACGGCCCCGGCGTGCCGGTATCCGTCACCGAAAAGCTGATGGACAGTGCCGCGCCCGGCGTGCCCGTGCCGCCGCTGCCTGAGTACGGCGTGGCCAGCAGCGTGTAGTTGCCCACGGGCGGCGTCCAAGGGCTGTAGTTGCCGCCCACGTCGCTGAACAGTGCGTAGGGTGCCACCGATTCGGTCTGGTTCTGGGTTTGGGCCCCGCTCAGGGCCATCACCACGCTGCCGGTGGTGGCGGGGTTGGCATTGGCCCGGATGTTCAGGTTGCGGGTGGGCAGGGTGGCCAAGTTCAGAATCGCGCCGTTGGTGAGGGCCAGAATGTCCACGTCGGCATCGGCATCGACGAGGGTGAAGCTGGTGGCGTTGCAGTTGGGGTCGAGGCGCACTTCCTGGGTGGTGGCCAGGCCGCCGGCATCGGTCACGGTGAGCAGGATGCGGTAGTAGTAGGTTTCGGCCCCGCAGCCGTAGGGCACGATGGTGGTGCTGGTCTGGCGGGTGGTGTCCACGGGGTCGGGGTGCTCGTGGCTGGCGTGGTGCAGAATGGTCTGCCACTGGTAGCTAAGCAGATGGCCGCTCTGCTCATTGTCCACCACGGTGGCGCGCAGCTGGTAGGTGGTATTGCCCGTGAGCAGGTACTGCGTGCCCGCCGCCGGGCTGGTGATGGTGACCTGCGGCGGCGTGTTGTTGGCCGAAATCAGCAGCGAAGCCTGGCTGGTCAGGCCCTGGGCATTGGTCACGGTGAGCGTGACGGTGTAGTTGGTGGCGGCCGAGGTGGGCGGCGCAAACGTGTGGCTGGGGTTGGCGGCCGCGCTGGTGGCGGTGCCATCGCCGAAATCCCAGCGGTAGGTCAGCACCCCGCCGTTGGGGTCGGTCGAATTGCTGCCCGTGAACTGCACGGTGAGCGGGCCGGCCCCGTAGGTTTTGTTGGAAGTAGCCACCGCCACCGGCGGGCTGGCCGCGGTGACGTAGCTGATTTTGCGGATTTCCGAGGGGTAAAAGTTGACGTAGAACAAGCCCGTTTCGCCGGGGCTGGTGGCGAAAGCCACCGGTACAGCCCCACTGGGCACGAAGTCGCCCACCACGCTGGGCTGGTTGCTGGCGTTCACGGTCAGGCTGCGAATCCAGCCGCCCACGTAATCGCCGAAAAAGTAGGTATTGCGGTATTGCGCCGGAAAATCAGTGTAGGGATAAAACACCCCGCCCGTGGAGGCGCTGCCCCCAAACTGCGAACCCGCCACCGGCGAGCCCGCCGCGCCCAGGTTGCTGGTAGTGGCCGTGCTGCCGCTGAACGTGCCCGTGCGCGACGGCCCCGGCCCGTGGCCCCAGTCGATGAGCGGCCGGGTGTGTACAAACGTGGGAATGCTGGCGGGCACGGTCTGGGCCGTGTTGCAGGAATTGGGAAAAGTAGCCGTGCCCGTGGGCGTGGCCTGCCTGATGAGGTCCTGGAAATAGAAAAACTGCTTGGTGCAGCCGCCCGTGTTGTAAAGCGGGTTGGGCGCGTCGCGGTTGTACACGTTCGAGGTGGTGAAGGCGTCGTAGGGCGTGAGGCCCTCGAACAGCGGCCAGCCGAAATTCTGGCGCGGGCCACTCACCACGTCCACTTCCTCCCAGCTGGCCGCGCCCACGTCGCCCAGGTAAATGGTGCCGGGGTTACCGGTGGCCGGGTCGGTGCTGCCCGTGCCGGGCTTCCGCGTTATCCGAAACGGGTTGCGGAAGCCCAGGGCCCACACTTTGGAGCGGGGCGCGCCGGGGTTGGCGGCATCGTAATACGGGTTGCTGGCCACGCCATTGCCGTTGCTGGGGTCAATGCGCAGGATTTTACCGTTGTAGCAGTCCACCAGCTGCGCCCGCAGCGAACCCACGTTTTCCTTGGCCGTGATGATGCCATCGGCTAGGGCCTGGGCCGCGTAGGTGGCGTTGTAGTTGCCCAGGTCGGGGTACGGATGGGCCCCGTCGCCGGTGGCCACCAGCAGGGTACCATCGGAGCCAAATTGCAGCGCCGCCGTGACGTGGCCGTTGAAGGTGGACGGGATGCCGGTGGTTTTGGTGGCCCCGAGCAGGATTTTGCGGCTGGCCGGGTTCACGGTGTAGCCCGTGCCGCTGGCCGTGGCCGTGTAGCGCGTGAGCCGCCCGATGGTGGCGCTGTAGTAGTCGTTGGCGGTGGCGCTGTAGCTGGCCGTGCCGAAGTTCAGCAGGTAGTGCCGGTCCACCACGTACAGCAGGTACATATAGCCGTTGGTATTGAAGCTGGGGTCGAGGGCAAAGCCCAGCAGGCCCTGGTCTTCCCAGGCCCCCACTTCCTCGGTGATGTCAATTAACTGCTGGCGCTGGCCGTTCACCACCACCCACACCTTGCCCGGCCGCTCCCACACAAACATCTTGCTGCCGGTGCTATTGAAAGTCAGCCCGACGGCCTCGTTCCAGCCCGCCGAGACGGTGGTGGAGGTGAAGCCCGTGGGCGGCGTCTGGGCCTGCCCCCAGCCGCCCCAACAAATCAGCACAATGGCCAGCAGAAAACCCGTAAGTGACGATTTCATGGCGAGAAGAAAAGTGGATTTGCAGAAAAAGAGAGCGGAAGAAGAGCAGCTGGCAAAAACCGGTGTTACTGGCGCAGGAGCTTGAGTTGAGCGGTATGCTTGCCGTCCTCCAGCAGCAGGTAGCTGAGGCTGGTGCCGGAAAGCGGCTGGGCAAAATCCAGCTCGGCCGTGCGCGCCCCGGCCGGCAGCGTGCCGCTGGCCAGCGTGGCCCCCAGCACCGAAATCAGCCGGTAGCGCACCTCACCGGTGAAGGCGGCCGGCAGCAGCAGGTGGAAGTGCCCGTTAGGCGAGGGGTTCGGGTAGACCTCGGCCGGAGCCAACGCCGCGTTGCTGGCGGTAGCCGCCGCCACCCGCGCCGCCTGGTCGCTCACGCTGAAGGTGACGGTGAGGGCCGTGCCGGCCGTGCCCCCGCCCCCACCGCCCGTGTAGGGCCGGGCCGTGAGCGTGTAGCTGCCCACCGCCGGCGTCCAGGCGTTGTACACGCCCGCGCCGTTATCCCCAAACAGCGCGTATGGGGCCACCGACTCGGTTTGGTTCTGGGTTTGCGTCCCGCTCAGGGCGAAGACCACGCTGCCCACCGTGGCCGGGCTGGTGGTGGCCCGCACGTTGAGACTGCGCGAGGGCAGCGTGGCCAGGTTCAACGTCGTGCCCGTGGTCAGGGCCTGGATGTCGGTGCCGGTGCTCGCGTTCACCAGCACGAAGCCGGCCAACTGCTGCCCCGCGCTGGCCGTGAAGGTGGCCGTGATGGTCTTGTTGGCCGTCATGGCCACGCTTAGCGGATTGGTGCTGCCCGTGGCGCTGCCGCTCCAGCCCGTGAACGTGAAGCCCGCCCCCGGCGTGGCCGTCAGGCTCACCGTCGTGCCGCTGAGGTAGCTGGCGGCGTTCGGGTTTTTGGTGACGGTGCCCGTGCCAGTGGTGTTCACCGTCAGCGTGTAAGTGGTGGTCGTGGTGGCCGTGAAGGTGGCCGTGATGTTCTTATTTCCATTCATGGTCACGCTGAGCGGGTTGGCGCTGCCGCTGGCATCCCCGCTCCAGCCCGTGAAGGCGTAGCCCGCCCCCGGCGTGGCCGTCAGGCTCACCGTCGAGCCGCTGGCGTAGCTGGCCGCGTTCGGGCTTTTGGTCACCGTGCCGCTGCCTACCGTGGCGGTCGTCAGGGTGTAGGTGGGGCCGGCCTGGTCAACCACGCTGAAGGTGACGCTGAGCGGCGTGCCGGCCGTGCCCCCGCCCCCGCCCGCCGTGAAGGGCGTGCCCGTGAGCGAGTAGCTGCCCACCGCCGGCGTCCACGGATTGTACGCCCCGCCAGCGTCCGAAAACAGCGCGTAGGGCGCTACCGACTCGGTCTGGTCCCTGGTGGCCGCGCCGGTCAGCGACATTGCCACGCTGCCCACCGTGCCCGGGTTGGTGTTGGCCCGCACGTTCAGGTTGCGGGTGGGCAGCGTGGCCAGGTTCAGCGTCGCCCCCGTGGTCAGCGTCTGGATGTCGCCATTCGTGTCGGCATTCACCAGCGTGTAGCTTGTCACGCTTTGCCCGGCCGGAATGGCGGTGAAGGTGGCCGTGATGTTCTTGTTGGCATTCATCGTCACCGACAAGGGATTGGCCGTGCCCGTGGCCGCGCCGCTCCAGCCGCTGAAGGCATAGCCCGCTGCTGGCGTAGCCGTCAGGCTCACCGTGCTGCCGCTGAGGTAAGTGGCCTGGTTCGGATTCGGTGTCACCGAACCGCTGCCCACGGTGGCCGTGGTGAGCGTGTAGCTGGTGGGCGTGCCGCCGGTTTGCTGCCAGAGTTCCATGCCCGAAAAGTTGGGCCAGCCGCCAGTGCTGGTGAACTGCACCGAGCCCGGGGCAGCCAGCGTCACATTATAGGGCCCCAGCCGGGCCCAGGTGCCGCCGGGGCCGGTGCTGTAGTTGTTTAGTACGGCTTGCCCGTTAAGGGACAGGTTGATTACCTCAGGGCTGCTGTCTTCCCACACGTACAGGTAGGCCTGGTAGGTGCCGGCGGGCACGGCCGAGAGCGTTACGCTCAGCCCAGGACCGAAAACGGCCTGCCGAATCATGCCCGCGCGCACGGCATCGGTGGCCGGAATCAGGGCCACGGCCTGGTTCTCGAAGGCAGAGCCGTTGGTGGAATAGTTGGCCGCCGTGGAGCCGCCCCAGGCGTTGCCATCCAGCGTGAGGGCCGGCCCGCCCAGGTTGATGGCCCGGTAAAACGTGTACCCGCCGCCCGAGGTGGCCGTGAACGTGGCCGTGATGGATTTATTGGCCGTCATGGTCACGGTGAGCGGGTTGGTGCTGCCGCTGGCATCGCCGCTCCAGCCGGTGAAGGTGAAGCCCGCCGCCGGAGCGGCCGTCAGCGTCACGCTGCTGCCGCTGGCATAAGTGGCCGAATTCGGGTTTTTCGTCACGGTGCCGCTGCCCACGGTGGCCGTGGTGAGCGTGAACGAACCGGGGGTACTGGAATCCGTGACCGTGAAGCTGATGGAGAGCGGCGGGCGGGCGGTACCGGTGCCATTGGCCCCGCTGTAGCCGGTGGCCGTGAGCTGGTAGTTGCCCACCGGCGGCGTCCAGGAGTTGTAGTCGCCATTCACGTCCAGAAACAGCGCGTAGGGGGCCGTGTTATCGGTCACGGCCTGGGTTTGGGGGCCGGTGAGGGAAAACACCATGCTGCCAGTGGTGGCCGGGTCGGCATTGGCCCGGATGTTCAGGTGGCGGGTGGGCAAGGTGGCCAGGTCGAGAATCGCGCCATTGGTCAGGGGCTGAATGTCGGCATCGGAAGCGGCGTCAGCGTCCACCAGCGTGAAGCTGGGCGTGGTGCAGTCGGGGTCGAGGCGCACTTGCTGCGTGGTCGAGAGGCCGCCGGCATCGGTCACGGTCAGCGATACGGTGTAATAGTACGCTTCGGCCCCGCAGCCGTAGGGACCCACCATGGTGCTGGTTTGCCGCGTAGTATCCACGGGGTCGGGGTGCTGGTGCGTGAGGTGGTGCAGCACGGTTTGCCACTTATAAAAGAGCAGGTGGCCGCTCTGCTCATTGTCCACCACGCTGGCCGCCAGCTGGTAAGTGGTGTTGCCCGTGAGTGGGTACACCGTGCCGGCCGTCGGACTGGTAATAGTGACCTGCGGCGGCGTGTTATTGGCCGAAATCAGCAGCGAAGCCTGATTGGTCAGGCCCTGCGGATTGGTCACCGTCAGCGTGACGGTATAGTTGGTGGGGGCCGACGTGGCCGGCGAAAACGTGTGGCCGGGGTTAGCCGAGGAGCTGGTGGCCGTGCCATCGCCAAAATCCCAGCGGTAGGTCAGCACCCCGCCGTTGGGGTCGGTCGAATTGCTGCCCGTGAACTGCACCGTGAGCGGGCCGGCTCCGTAGGTTTTATTAGAAGTAGCCACCGCCACCGGCGGGCTGGCCGCGGTGACGTAGCTGATTTTGCGGATTTCCGAAGGGTAAAAGTTGACGTAAAACAGCCCCGTTTCGCCCGGACTGGTGCCAAAAAACACCGGCACGGCCCCGGTGTCCACAAAGTTGCGCACCGCGCTGGGCTGGTTGCTGCTGTTCACGGTCATGCTCCGAATCCAGCCGCCCACGTAGTCCCCAAAGAAATACGAGTTGGCATACGGGGCCGGAAAGTCAGTGTAGGGGTAAAAAACCCCGCCCGTCACCGAATTGCCCCCAAACTGCGGCCCGCTCACCGGCGAGCCCGCCGCCCCGATGTTGCTGGTAGTAGGCGTGCTCCCGCTGAAGGTGCCCGTGCGCGACGGCCCCGGCCCGTGGCCCCAGTCGATGAGCGGCCGGGTGTGTACAAAGGTGGGAATGCTGGCCGGAATCGATTGCGCCGTATTACACGGGTTGGGGAAGGTGGCCGTGCCGCTGGGCGTGGCCGGTTTGATGAGGTCCTGGAAATAGAAAAACTGCTTGGTGCAGCCGCCCGTGTTGTAGAGCGGGTTGGGCGCGTCGCGGTTGTACACGTTCGAGTTGGTAAACGCCGGATAGGGCGTCAGTCCTTCAAACAGCGGCCAGCCCAGGTTCTTCCGGGGGCCGTCTATCACCGTTATTTCTTCCCAGGTAGAGGCCCCCACCATGCCCAGGTAGAGCGTGCCGGGGTTGCCCTGGGTGGGGTCGGGGTTGCCGGTGCCGGGCCGCAGGCTCATGCGGAAGGGCGTGCGCAGGCCCAGCGTCCAGACTTTGGAGCGGGGCGCGCCGGGGCTGGCGGCGTCATAAAAAGGGTTGCTGGGCACGCCGTTGCCGGTGGCAGGGTCCAGGCGCAGGATTTTACCACTTAGGCAGTCTACCAACTGGGCGCGCAGGGCCCCCACGTTTTCCTTGGCGGAGATGATGCCATCGGCGAGCGCCTCCGCGTAGTAGGTTTCGTTGTAGCTGCCTAAATCCGGCGCCCAGTGGGCCCCGTCACCGGTTGATACCAGTAGCGTGCCGTCAGTGCCAAACACCAGCGAGCCGGTGCAGTGGCCGTCGTGGGTTGAAGGAATGCCCGTGCTTTTGGTGGCCCCAATCAGGATTTTGCGGCTGGCCGGGTTCACGGTGTAGCCCGTGCCGCTGGCCGTGGCCGTGTAGCGCGTGATGCGGCCAATGGTGGCGCTGTAGTAGTCGTTGGCGGTGGCGCTGTAATTACCCGTGCCAAAGTTCAGCAGGTAGTGCCGGTCCACCACGTACATCAAATACATGTAGCCGTTGGTGTTGAAGCTGGGGTCGAGGGCAAAGCCCAGCAGGCCGTGGTCGGCCCAGGCCCCTACTTCCTCGGTGATGTCAATCAACTGCTGGCGCTGGCCGTTCACCACCACCCACACCTTGCCCGGCCGCTCCCAGACAAACATCTTACTACCCGTGCTATTGAAAGCAAAGCCCACCGCCTCGTTCCAGCCCGAGGAAACAACAGTGGAAGTGAAGCCCGTGGGCGGCGTCTGCGCACGCAGCGGCTGGCCGCCCACCAGTAGCAAGGCGCAAAAAATGACAGTCAAAACACTTTTCATGGCGAAACTGGTGCGAATGCATCGGATATAAGCGTGAAGTGGATGAAGAAATGAATAGGTTTCGATGGCCGCCCCAGCCCCCGGCCGCAGCCGGGCAGCGGGCCTAGTCCTCGTCGGTGAGGAAGCGGTAAATCTTGGTCAGCGGGTCGCCCAGAAAAGCGCCCACGCTGGTGTCGCGCAGCGAAAACCGCACGTCATCGGGCCGGCGCACGCGGCGGCCGTAGCGGTACTTGAGGTAGTTGGCAAACGGGATGTAGCGCCCCTCCCGGAATGGCGCGGGAGCCGCCGCCCGCCCGGCCGCTACCTGGCAGGCCAGCAGCGGGAAATTCACGCCCGCCGCCAGCGCCGAGCCCACCACCGTGAGCCAGAAGCGGGTGTTGATTTCGATGACCTTGATTTGGCGGGTGCGGGCGTCGTAGCGCAGGTCGAGGTGGGCTACGCCGTTCCAGCGCAGGGCCTTCATCAGGCGGTCTACCACGGCCAGCACGGCATCGTGATGCACAAATTCGATGGCCTCGGTGGGGGCGTATTCGTCGCCCGTGGCCACCAGGCCCTTCTGAATGGAATGGGCAATGAGCTGCCCGTTCTGGTACAGCACGTTGCAGTCGATGTCGTAGCCCGCGATGCAGTTCTGCACGATGTAGCGGCTGCCGGCGGGCAGCGCGGCCACGGCGGCCAGCAGGGCCTCGGGGGTGGCGTAGCGCACAATACCCCGGCCGCCGGCCCCCTCAATGGGCTTCAGCAGCACCGGGAATTCGAACGTTTCCAGCTTGGCCGCCAGGTCGTGCCGAATGTCCACGATGGTGTCGGGCGCGGGAATGTGGTGCTCCTGCATGAACGCGCCCAGCAGGCCCTTGTCGGTGGCAATTTCGTAGTACGCGGCGGCCGGCAGCGGCAGCAGCCGCGTGGCCTCGGCCAGCGCCGTGCGGTGCGCAATCACGAAACGCATGCCGGCCACGTCCACCGGCAGCAGCACTTCGGCCCCGGTGGCCCGGGCGGCGTTCTGCACGAAGGCCACGAATACCTCCGCCGGGCTTTCGGGCGCGAGCAGGTGAAACGAGCGCACGTAGCTCGAAAACCGGTACGGGCTCCGCGCATCGCGCGACAGCAGATGCACCCGCACCCCGGCCTGCCGGCTCAGGCAAAACAGCACGGCCCCCGTGAGGCGATACTCGCCCTCCAGCACCAGCACCGTGAGCGGGGCCGTGGCGGGGCGCGGGGCGGCCGGGGCCGCGGTTTCGGCCGGGGCCGCGGCATCGTTTTGCCGCGTGGGCAACGGGCCGGGGTGTTTCAAAAACTCAACCAGCGTGGGATTCATGGCGACGAAACTTCGGTGTAATAGCAGGAAAAAGGCGGCTTTGGTTGGTTGATTTAAAGGTTGGCCAGGGCAAAATCGGCGGGCACGAGCGGCTCGGCGGTGGCGGCCAGCTGGGGCGGGTTGAAATAGAGTTCCTGCTCGCGGCGCAGCTGGTCGATGAGGCGGCCGGCGGGCAGCGCCACGTCGTCGTAAGTCAGCACCTGGTCTTTGGGAATGTCGCGTAGCAGCCGGCAGCCCTCGGCCACGCCAATGGGCAGCAGGTTTTCGGCGCGGGATACGGTGTAGTTTTCGGCCAGCCCGTAGGTCATGTAGTGGCCAATGCCGTCGAGGGTGTCACCGGCCCGCAGGTCGATTTTGGCGGCCGTAATCACCTCCACTTTAGGAGCGCCGGCGGGGGCCAGGCAGGCATCGCCGAACAGCACCGCCCGCGCCACCGAATTCGGCGTTTCGAAATGGCACAGGTGGTAGGGCGTGTAGAAGCAGTACAGCGGCCCCGGCCCCAGCTTATACAGCTTGAGGTAGTGCTGCTGAATGGGGTCGTCGTGCGTACCCAGGATGAACACGCCGGGGCCAGGCTCGGCCCCCACCACGTAGTCCACGATGCCGGGGCCGCCGTCCAGCAGGCGCTCCGTCGGGTACCACTCGGCGGCTTTGCTTATGGGCGTGCCCGGGGCCACGGTGGGGCCGTACATGCCGCGCCGGGCTACTTCCATGCCCAGCGCATTGGCAATCACAGCCTGCTCGAAGCTGATTTTGCTGCCGTCGGCGAAGCTCGTGACCATGCTCGGGTTCTGGCCCCACTGCTTCGCAAAGCCCTCCTGGGTGGTGGGGTTGCGGTAGGGGTCGTGCAGGCCCTTGATGTTGCCGCAAAGCACCGGCTTCACGCCCAGGCCCAGCACGAAGCGGGCCAGGTTGAGGGTCACGCCGGGCTGGTCGCCGTCGCTCACGGTGTACACCACGCCGGCGCGGTCGGCGTATACTTTCAGGATGGCCCCGGCCGTGCCGTCCAGCTCGGCGTTCAGCAGCACGACGTGCTTGCCGTGCCGGATGGCCTCCAGCACCACGCGCGCGCCGTGCTCCACCGCCCCGGTCACTTCAATGATGGCATCGATGCCCTCGGCGCGGCTCAGCAGCAGCGCGTCGTCGGTGATGGCGCGCTCGCCCCGCGCAATGCAGGCCTCCAGCGCGTGTACTGAGCTGACCTCGATGGGCCCCAGCTCGCCGGCCTCGTGGTAGGCCCGCCGGGCCTGCTCAATGGTGCGGTTAGCAATGGCCACGAGCTCCATGCCGGGCACGTAGCGGCAGATTTGCAGGGCCACGCCCCGGCCCATAAAGCCCGCCCCCACCATGCCCACCCGAATGGGCTGACCGGCCAGCTGGCGCTTCTTCAAAGCGTTGTCAACAAGTATCATAATGCAGAAAGAGAGGTGAGAAAAGCAGTTTTGGGGAGGCGCGCCGGTCCGACCGCCCTAGGCGGTCCGACCGGTTTTTGCAAGCGCCATTAGGGTTCGTCCGGGCTTGCGCAGCTGGATTCGTTCGGCCGGCAACATTCGTTCGGCCGGCAACCGGTCAGACCGCCTAGGGCGGTCGGACCGGGCCTTGCTTCAGTTACACCAGTTCCTTCATCGGCACGGCCAGCCCCTGAAAATCGGGGTGTTTCCGGTCTTTTTCGGAGATAAGCAGGGGCTGAAAGGGCCAGCGGATGCCGATGGCGGGGTCGTCCCAGCGCAGGCCGCGCTCGGCCCCCGGCGTGTACTTGGCCGACACCTGGTAGCACACGTCCGTATTGTCTTCGAGAGTCAGGAAGCCGTGGGCGAAGCATCCGGGCACAAACAGCATCCGGTAATTATTGGCGGCCAGCTCCACCGCTATCCACTTTCCGAAGGTGGGCGACTCCTCGCGCAGGTCCACTATCACGTCCAGAATAGCGCCCCGGGTGCAGCGCACCAGCTTGGTTTCTTCGTAGGGCGCCAGTTGGTAGTGCATGCCGCGCAGCGTGCCCCGGCGCGGGTTATAGGACAGGTTGGCCTGCTGCGGCGGCATGGCAATGCCGTGGGCGGCAAACTCGTCTTCGCACCAGGAGCGGGCAAAAAAGCCGCGTTCATCACTCAGCCGGTCCACATCGATGAGGAAGGCCCCGGCAAGGGCAGTTTCGGTAAATTTCATCGCATTAAAAGCAAGGTGAAGGGGTGATTGGCAAGTTGAATTGATTTCTGGCCGTCATGCTGAGCGCAGCCGAAGCATCGCGCGTGGGGTAGTAATCCAATCGTATTGATTAGTAGCGGCGGGCGCGATGCTTCGGCTGCGCTCAGCATGACGTTCTCTTGATTGACGTTCTCATAGCCCAGATGGCTTACACCACCACCAGCTCAGCCCGATAGAGCGGCACGGCGGCTTTGGCCGGGCCAGGAGTCCAGGTCAGGTCCTCGGTCAGCTCGTCCTGCTCGCGCAGGGCGGCCAGCACGCGCAGCCGCATCAGCCGCGAGGCGCGGAAATTGGGGTCGCGGAAGCCCATTTCCACCAGCTTGCGCTGGAGCTCGCTGATGGTATCGGCGAGGGTATGGATGGGCTGGTGGTCGGGCGCGAGGCGGCGGAACAGGCTGAAATCGACGCGGTACGAGCGCAGGTCGGGGGCGGCGTCGGGGTTGAGGCGCACCTGGGTGCCGGGAATGGCAGCGGCTACGGCCTCGGCCAGCTCGCGCACCCGGTAGTTCCAGCTGTTGGCCCCGGCGTTCACAGCCACGAAGGCCCCGCCGTTGCTGGCCTCGCGCGTCACGGCCCAGCCAATGGCACGGGCCATATCCAGCACATGAATGAGGGGCCGCCAGGGCGTGCCATCGCTCAGAATGCTGATTTCGCCGGTGGCCACCGCGCCGGCCACGAAGTCGTTCAGCACCAGGTCGAGGCGCAGGCGGTCGCTCCAGCCGCAGGCCGTGGCGAAGCGCAGGCAGGTCACCCGGAAGTTTGCATCGGCCAGCGGGGCCAGGTCGCGCTCACTGGCCACCTTGGAGCGGGCGTAGGCCGTGAGCGGGTTCAGGGTGGAAGTTTCGGTTTTGGCGTCCTCGCCGCCCAGCCCGTACATGCTGCACGAGCTGGCAAACACGAAGCTTTTCACGCCGTAGGTTTTGGCGCGCTTGGCCAGCGCGATGCCGGCGCGGTAGTTTACGTCCATCGTCACGTCCTCGTAGGCCGTGCCCATGGGGTCGTTGGAAATGGCGGCCAGGTGTACCACGGCATCCACGCCGGCCAGCAGGCCCGAGGGTAGCGTCCGCACGTCGCCAAACACCTGACGGTCGAGCCGCGACTCGGGCAGGCGCGTGGCCCCCGTCAGGCAGTGGGCAAAAAAGCCCATGTCGTAGCCAATCAGCTCCGCGTCGGGGTAGGTTTGTCGGAGGTGGCGCACCACGCCGGGCCCCACGTAGCCCATATTACCGGTGATGAGAATGCGGGCAGGTTTCATAACACAGTTTATTAATAGTGAGATTTATACAGCCATCAATCAACCAGAATGCCATACCGGGCGCGCCAACCCATCGCGGCCGTGGGAAGGGGCTCCGTCCTATCTCGGCGGAGCTCCGGCAATGCGCCAGCGGTGCCCGGCAAGGCGTTCGTGGTCGTGGTTTCAGTCGCTGGGCATGAGGCGGGTGGCGGCCGGCCGGCCCCGGCCGGCGGGCTCGGCCAACGGCGCGGCCAGAATGGTTTTGAGCTCGGGCGCGGTCACGGGAGCGGTGGAAACCTGGTCCCAGAGCTTCCATTCGGCCTTGCCGGCCTGCCACAGTTCTTCCAGCATGTTGCGGTCGCGCAGCGTGTCCATGGGCTGCCAGAAGCCGGCGTGGCGGTAGGCGGCCAACTGCCCGGCGGCGGCCAGGTGCTCCAGCGGAGCCTTTTCCCACACCGTCTGGTCGTGGTCGAGGTAGTCGAAGATGCCCGGCTCCAGCACGAAAAAGCCGCCGTTAATCCAGGGCGTTTCGCCGCCCTCGGGCTTCTCCATGAAGTTGCTGACGTGGCTGTCGGTATCGCTCAGGTTGAACACCCCGAAACGGCCCGGCTGCCGGACCGCCGTGAGGGTGGCCAGCACGCCCTGCGAACGGTGGTAGGCGATGCTGGCCGCGATGTCGACGTTGCTCACGCCGTCGCCATAGGTCAGGCAAAACGTCTCATCATCCAGGTACTTCTGCACGCGGCGCAGGCGGCCGCCGGTCATGGTTTCCAGGCCGGTGTCTACCAGCGTCACGGTCCAGGGCTCGGCGTTATTGCGGTGAATCTGCATCTCGTTGCGGTCCATCCGGAATGTCACGTCCGAGTTCAGCAGGAAATAATCGGAGAAATACTGCTTAATCATGTGCCCTTTATAGCCGCAGCATATCACAAAATCGGTGATGCCGTGGTGGGCGTAAATCTTCATGATGTGCCACAGAATGGGCTTGCCGCCGATTTCTACCATGGGCTTGGGCCGCACGCCGCTTTCCTCGCTGATTCGGGTGCCGTAGCCGCCCGCTAGTATCACTGCTTTCATATTGGATGGATGAATGGGTGAAGGGTCGAATGAGTGAATGGCCCGCTCAGGCCACGGCCGGCAGCCAGCCGACCATGTTTTCGAGCGTGGCGCGGGCCATCAGGTACATGAAGCGGGTGTTGGTGACGAAATAGCGGCGGGCCAGGCGGCGCGGCTCCTGCCACAGCCGGAAGGCCCATTCCAGCCACAGCTTGCGCGCCCACGACGGCAGGCGTGGCTCCAGCCCGGCATACACCCGGAAGGCCTGCCCCACCCCCAGCATGCACGCCCCGATGCGCCCCTGGTGGTCCGCCATCCAGCGCTCCTGGCGCGGGCAGCCCAGCGCCACAAACAGCAAATCCGGGTCGGCCGCGTTGATGGCGGCCACCTCGTCGGCGTCCTCCTCGTCCGTGAGCGGGCGGAACGGTGGCGCATAGGCGCCTACTATTCGCAGCGTGGGCAATTCCCAGCGCGCCCGCCACACCATGGCCTGCAAAACGTCATCGGTAGTGCCATAGAAATACACCGCCTGCCCGCGCTCGGCGGCAGCACATAGCAGAGCGGGCAGCAGGTCCATGCCCGCCATGCGCTCCTGCGCCGGCCCCCGAAACCAGCGCACCGCCGCTGCCACCGGGCTGCCATCGGGCGCGGCCACCGCCGCGTTGTTCACAATCTGCCGGAACTCGGCGTTGCGTTCGGCTTCCACCAGCATATGCACATTGGCAAAGCACACATAGGCCGAGGCCCGCGCCGCGCCCAGCCCCAGAATGGTATCGACGAAATCAGCGGTGCGCCCCGTCGAGATATTGGCGTGCAGGACAGCGTGTTTGGGCAGCATAGTATTTAGTGGGTTGATGGGTTGATGGGTTGGTGAGTTAATGGGCGGCGAATTGAGAGTTTATGAATTTGGTCCATCCACTAACCCGCCAATCCATTGACCCACATCAATAGGCGTTTTCCTCGCCCTTCACCATGTTGCGCACGGTTTTGCCGATGATTTGCAAATCGAGCCCGAACGACCAGTTCTGCACGTATTTCAGGTCGTATTCCACGCGCTTTTCCATGGCGTTGGGGGCGCGGGTTTCGCCCCGGAAGCCGTTCACCTGCGCGTAGCCCGTGATGCCGGGTGTCACGGCGTGGCGCAGCTGGTAGGTGCGGCCGCGCTTGGAATATTCCTCCAGCTGCGACACCATATTAGGCCGCGGCCCTACCACCGACATATGCCCCAGCAGCACGTTGAAGAACTGCGGCAGCTCGTCCAGATTGTACTTACGCAGATAAGCACCTACCCGCGTCACCCGGGGGTCGGCCTTGGTGGCCTGCAACTCGGTCTGGCGGTGGTCGGCGCGCATCGTGCGCAGCTTGTAGCACGGAAACAGCTTGTTGCGCTTGCCCGGCCGCATCTGCTTGAAAAACACCGGCCCCGGCGAATCCAGCTTGATGAGCAGCGCCAGCACCGGCAGAATAATGGGAAACAACCCCAAAATCACCAGCAGCGAAAACGCCAGGTCAAACACCCGCTTCACCACCTGATTGGTCCGGAAGCCCAACGGCTCCTGCCGCACCATGAGAATGGGCAAATGGTCATGGAAATACACGCCCACGTCCTGGCCCACCGTGCCCTGGTAGTCGGGCACAATGCGGAAGGCCAGGAAATGGTCCTCCGCGAAGCGCGACAGCTCCTCAATCAAATCGTGCCTATCGAGCGGCAGTGCGTAGTAGATTTCGTCTACCGGCGTGCTTAGGCAGTAGCTCATTAGGTCCGTCACCGCGCCGCGCCGGTGCGCCCGCAGGTTGGTGGGCAGCGCCTCGTCTGTAAAAAAACCCTTGAACTGGTAGCTGGCCGAGTCGTCGGCCGTGAGGGCATGGTACAGCTCCTGCCCGCTCTGGCTGGCCCCCACTATCACAAAACGGTTGTGCAGCCGGGCAAAATACCGCAGCCAGGTGCGGTAGCCAAACGTGATGCCGAAGCGACCCACCACTACCCCCGCCACCGCAAACCCATACACCGCGGCCAAGTAGCGCGTCGATAGATAATTGATGCGCAGCGCCACCACCGTGCCCACCACCAGCACGCCGTGCAGCAGAAACGCCTTTAGCAGGTGCCGCAGCTTCTCGCCGTAGGAGATGCGGCGGTCGAGCCGGTACACGTTGGCATATTGCCGCGAGAGCAGCCACCACAGCAGCGCAAACGCGATGATAAAAAAGGGCGTCTCGCCCTGCATCGACCACGAGTGCCACACCACCAGCTGCGCCGCGTGAAAGGCCAGCCAGATGAGGCCGCCGTCCATGGCCAGCAGAATAAAGCGGGAAGTATCCGAGTATCGTACATAACGCTCCATAGCTCAGGAAGTAACAGGTTGTTGACTATCCGCGGCAAGCGCATGGCTCCCCGGATGAATATGGGAGTAAGGTATAGATTTAATATTTAATTATCAATATTTAATATGATTAAATATTAGTGCAATAATTTTATTTGTGGAAATAATGACAAGACTTGTGACTGAATCACAGAGCATTAAAGTTTTTAATATTCATTATTTAATATATTAAATTCTTGCCCAAACGCTGACCTCTGTTCATGGACCCGGCCGATGGCCCTTGAGGCACGGCAATGGCCCGGCCAGCCCGGGGGATTATGCCAGTCGCTGGCAGGGCATGGCCAACGCCGGGTTTGTCGCCCCACCTCTGCCAGATGGCATATCTTATTTTTTGAATCAAATTAATATACAATATGTAATCATTAAAATTATATGTACATTTGAACGCTTGCCAACTATAAGTATCTGTGGCCCTTTCACTCCCGCCACATTATGCACCAATCCGGCTCATTCTGGTCATCACTGGCTGGCGCTGGCTCCCCGCGCCACTGTCGGCAGCCTTGTATAGGTAAGCCTCCATTCTTTTTTCTTATAGCCGCCGTTGCGGCTTCAGCAGCTTCCCGGTTATGGGCTTGTATCACCTTCTATACCAAAGCCTGGCCCTGGCCAGCTTCAGCCTGCCGGAGCTGCTGGAACTGCTGCAACAGTCCCGCATGTACAACGCCGCCCGAGGCATCACCGGTATTCTGCTGCACGCGCCCAACGGCCAGTTCCTGCAACTACTGGAAGGCGAAAAGGGGGCCGTGCAGCACCTCTACTACCACCGCATTGCCGCCGACCCGCGCCACGAGCACCTTGTGGTGCTGAGCGAAGGCCCCAGCACCACGCACCTGTTTCCAGACTGGAGCATGAGTTTTCGCTCCGGGACCAAGGCGCTGGCGCTGCCGGGCTACCTGGCCCCCAGCGCGGCCTACTTCCGGGTAAGCAACCTGGCCCAGGCCCCGCCCGAACTGAAGCACCTGCTGCTGGATTTTACGGCCGGCTACGACGACAGCCCCTTGGCCGAAAGTATGATTGGCAGCCGGCGCTAATGCCGTAGCGCGAACTCTCAGTTCACGTACCCGCGCCATTCGGAGACGCGAACCAACAGTTTGCGCTACGTGCCTGCCGGCCCAAAAAAACACCGCCCGGCCATGGTGGCCGGGCGGTGCAGCGTGCCCAGGAAAACGGTGTGTCTAGCGCGAAAACACCGAAGTATATACCGAGCCTTTACCGGCAGCGCCTTCCGAATGGGTGAGGCGCAGCGTGTTATCCGTTAGCTCGGCCACGGCGAAGCGGCGGGTGCGGTCGGCCTGCGTGAGGATGAGCGAGTCGGCCGAAGCCGTCAGGCGCCAGGTGCCGCTCACGGGCTCGGCGGTTTGCTTGCCGGGGCGCGGGCCACGCAGCAGCGTGTAAGTGCCATCCGACTTATACACGGCGCTTTGCACCAGCATAGAGGGCTTGGCCTGGGCAAACAGGTCGGAGGTGGCGGCGGGGGCCGTGCCTTCGCCGGCCGCGCTCACGGTGAGGCCAGTCTGGCGCCAGGTACCGGTCGTGAGCAGGTCGGGCTTGGCCAGCGTGGAGGCCGCCGAGGATGATTGGGGAGAGCTATTTACTTGCTCGAGCTCTTTTTCGCAGGAGGCTAAGGTCAGCGCGGCGAGGGCCACACCCAGGAACAGGGGCATTTTTTTCATGCAAACAACTTTGGGGTTTTACGCCGCCCCGAAGCGGGAGCGAGCATAGTGAAACATATAGTTATTTAATGGGCAAGCATTCAAATTCAGCATCAGGACTATATCCGATACTTGGGAGCCTAACTTTTGTCGTTTTATTTTGGTTCAGCCTTTCGCGGAAAAAGACTATTATTAGAATTTTGTATTTGGAAAATCACATTGAATAAATTTGCATAAAATGACTCTATTGCAGCATATTACAAATATAAAACCTGGCTAAAAGGCAATATACTCCGCATTACGCCCGGGCCGATATTGGTTTTGTTTTAAATCCATTTCTATTCATGCGCGGTGGCAGGGGCAGTTTTGCCGGTAGCCGGCGGCGCTGGCCGGCCGGGGCCAGGCTTCAGCTCGCGGCACGGCCGGCCAATGGCCTACTGGTTCCGAGGCGAAACCGGGGCGGCCTGATGCTTGGGCAGTCAGCCTGTATTCCCAGCAAGCCACTATTTTTTCATCAAAAAAACTAATTACTAAAAATTGTAAATTAATATCCAAAGATATTATTATATTTAAGCCACATTTTTCCATATCACCAATGGTTAACGCTTCCACATCTGCCCCACTGGTGGGTACCTCGGCTCCCGCAGTGGGCCAGCTGCTGCCCATGTTCAGCACGTTTGTGCATCCCGGCGCGGCCCGGCGGGTGGGCGACGTGCTGGCCAGCACCTATTTGAGCGAAGGAAAGCTGGTGCAGGAGTTTGAAGCCCGCCTGAGCGCCGAGCTGGGCATGCGCCACCCAGCGGCCCTGAACTCGGGCACCAGCGCGCTGCACCTGGCCCTGGAAGTAGCCGGAATCGGGGCGGGCGACGAGGTTATTCTGGCCCCGCAAACCTTCATCGCCTCGGCCCTGACGGTGGTGCAGGTGGGTGCCCGGCCGGTGTTTGCCGATATTCAGTACGAAACTGGCAACATTGACCCCGCCGACATCGAGCACCGCATCACGGAGCGCACCAGGGCCATCATGGCGGTGCATTGGGGCGGCTACCCCTGCGATTTGGCCGAAATCCAGGCCATTGCGGATAAGCACGGGCTGGTGGTGATTGAGGACGCGGCCCACAGCCCCGGGGCCAGCTACCGGGGCCAAGCCATCGGGGCTGTTTCGGACTTCACCTGCTTCTCGTTTCAGGCCATCAAGCACCTCACCACCGGCGACGGCGGGGCGCTGTGCGCCCGCGCCCCAGAAATGGCCCGTGAGGTGTTTCGGCGGCGCTGGTTTGGCATCGACCGGGCCAATTCGCCGGTGAATGAGCTGGGCGAGCGCGAATACGACCTCATCGACGTGGGCTATAAATACCACCTTTCGGACTACGCCGCCGCCCTTGGGCTGGCCAACCTCGACGGCTTTGATGAGCGCATGACGGCGCGCCGCGCCCGCGTGCAGCAGTACCGCGACGGCCTGCGCCAGGTGCCCGGCCTCACCCACTTCGTGCATCAGCCCGACCGTGAAAGCGCCCACTGGCTGTTCGGCTTTCACGTCGAAAACCGCCTCAGCTTCATTCGGGCGCTGCGGGCCAAAGGCGTGGCCTCGTCAGTCGTGCATGACGGCATCGACCACAACGCGCTGTTTGGGGGCAAGCGCCCCGACCTGACCCGCCAGCGCCGCTTCGACGAAACCCAGATTCACGTGCCCCTGCACGATGCCCTGACCGCCGAACAGGTGGCCTACATCGTGGATGTAATCAAGCAAGGATGGTGAGCCCGGCCATGAAAGTTGTGCTGTTTGGCCACACCGGCTTTGCCGGCCGCAACGTGGCAAAGGAGCTGTGCCGCCAAGGCGTGGACTACGTGGGCGCGTCGCTCAGCACCGGCCTCGACCTGCGTGATGCCGCCACTACGGCCGCGTTTCTGCGCGCCCACCGCCCCACGCACATCGTGAACTGCGCGGCCCATGTGGGTAGCCTCAACTACGTGACGGAGAAGGCCGCTACGGTAATAGCCGACAACTCGCGCATGATTCTGGGCATGTACGAGGCCGTGGCCCGGGAATGTCCGGACGCCCTAGTGGTCAACCCGATTGCCAATTGCGCCTACCCGGCCGAGGCCGACGTATTTGAGGAAAGCGGCTGGTGGAACGGCCACCTGCACCGCTCCGTGCTGAGCTACGGGGCCAGCCGCCGCCTGCTGTGGGCCACCGCCGAGTGCTTCGGGATGCAATACGGGGTGCGCAGCATTCACCTGCTCACGCCCAATATGTACGGTCCCTTCGATTCGACCGACCCCAACAAAGCTCATGCGCTCAATGCACTGATTTCGAAGTTTGTGAAGGCCGAAAACCTGGGCCAGCCCGAGCTCTCGATTTGGGGAACCGGCCTGCCCATCCGCGAGTGGCTCTACGCTTCCGATTTTGCCCGCCTTGTCTGGGAAGTGCTGCAAAACCCCGACCGCCCCGGCCTCAACCAGCCCACCAACCTGGCCCAGAACGACGGCCTGAGCGTGCGCGAGCTCGTGGGCATCATCCAAACCAAATTCGGCTACCACGGCCAGCTCCGCTGGGATGCCAGCAAGCCCGACGGTGCGCCCAAAAAGGTAATGGATAACGCTAAGTTTCGCCAGGTATTTCCGGAGTTCCGCTTCACCGATTTCCAAGAAGGCATCGCCGAAACCATCAAATACTACGAGTCGGTGTTTCCGTACTGAGGGGCCGGGTTTCGCCAACAATTCGGAACCGTTTAGAAAGGCGACGACCTAAACGAGGCCCGACACTTGCATAAATGAACAATTGTTCATAAGTTTGCAGTCGATGATGCCCCCCGCCGCCCCTGCCGTCGACATGAATCTCTCCGTCGAGAAGATGGAGAAGGTGGCCTTCATTCTCAAGACCACGGCGCATCCCACGCGCATTGCCGTGGTGCAGCTGCTGGCCAACCACGAGAGCCTGGCCGTTTCCGACATCAGCGAGCGGCTGAACGTGGAGCAGAGCCTCCTTTCCCACCACCTCTCGGGCATGAAGCTGAAAGGCATCCTGAGCAGCACCCGCGACGGCAAAAACATCTACTACGCCCTCAAAATGCGCGAAGTCATCGACGTGATTCAGTGCTTGGCCGCGTGTACGTTCCTGTAAGTACAGCGACTTTTTTTTGGCCTAATACATGAACAAATAATCATAATTTCATACGTTTTTTACCCCTGATGCTGCATTATTTCGGCTATTTCGCGGCCATTTTTATTGGGCTTTCGCTGGGCATTATGGGCGGGGGCGGCTCCATTCTCACGGTGCCCGTGCTGGTGTACCTGATGGGCGTGAGCCCGGTGCTAAGCACGGCGTACTCGCTGTTTGTGGTGGGCAGCACGGCGGTGGTGGGGGCCACGGGCTACTTCCGGAAGGGGCTGGTGTCGCTGCGTACGGCCGTTGTTTTTCTGGCTCCTTCGCTGCTGGCGGTGTTTCTGGTGCGCAAAGTGGTGCTGCCGGCCATTCCGCACGAGCTGTTCGCCATTGGCGGCCTCGTGTTCACCAAGGATTTGCTGGTGCTGGTGGCTTTCGCGGTGCTGATGGTGGCGGCGGCCACGTCCATGATTCGCAGCCGGCCGGCCGAGGTGGTGCCGGCCGGGGAGTTGCACCACCGGCAGGCATTTAATTACCCGCTCATTCTCGGCATTGGGCTGGTGGTGGGCACGCTCACGGGGTTTGTGGGCGCGGGGGGCGGCTTCCTCATTATTCCGGCGCTGGTGCTCGGGGCGCGCCTGCCCATGAAGCTGGCCGTGGGCACCTCGCTGGCCATCATCGCCCTAAACTCGCTCATCGGCTTCACGGGGGATTTGAGCGCGGGCACGGCCGTGGCCTGGCCGTTTCTGCTGGGGTTTCTGGCGTTTGCGCTGGGCGGCATCGTGCTGGGCACCTACTTGGCGCGCTTCATTCCGGGGGCTAGGCTAAAGCCGGCATTTGGCTGGTTTACGCTGGGAATGGGCACGTTTATTCTGACCAAGGAGCTGCTGTTTCACCACGGCTAAATCGTGATTTTCCAGAATATTATATCCGTTTTCTCATTCGTTTTTGCTGTTGCTTCCCATGAAAATCGAACAGTTTGAGGACAAGGGCCTGGCGCACTTCTCCTACGCCATTCTGAGCGAGTGCGCCCGCGAAATCGTCCTCATCGACCCGGCCCGCAACCCGCAGCCCTACTGCGACTACGCGCAGGCCCACAACGCCCGAATTGTGAGCGTGATTGAGACGCACCCGCACGCCGATTTCGTGTCCTCGCACCTGGAAATCGCGCAGTACACCGGGGCCGTTATCCGCGTGAGCCGGCTGCTGGGGGCCGATTATGCCCACGAGGCGTTTGACGACGGCGATTCCTTCACCGTGGGCCAGCTCACCTTCCGCGCCCTCAATACGCCCGGCCACTCGCCCGATTCCATCAGCATCGTGCTCAGCCGTGCGGGGCAGGACGTGGCCGTTTTCACCGGCGACACCCTGTTTATCGGCGATGTGGGCCGGCCCGACCTGCGCGAAAAGGCCGGCAACCTCACCGCCCGGCGCGAGGAGTTGGCCCGCCAGCTGTACCACTCGCTGCGCGAGAAGCTGATGCCACTGGCCGATGCCGTGCTGGTGTACCCGGCACACGGCGCGGGCAGCCTGTGCGGCAAGGCCATGAGCGGAGCCAACAGCAGCACCATCGGGGCCGAAAAAGCCGGCAACTACGCCCTCCGCCCCCTGAGCGCGGCCGATTTCATCAAGGAACTGCTGGCCGACCAGCCATTCATCCCGAAATATTTCGGCTACGATGTGGCACTGAACAAGGCCGGCGCACCCGCCTACGCCCCCGGCGTGGCACAGGTGCCGCGCCTGCCCGCCGGCACCATCCCGGCGGCGGGCGCGTTGGTGGTGGATGCCCGCCCCGAAGCCGAATTCAAAAAAGGCCACATCTTGGGGGCCATCAACCTCTAGCAGGGTGGCAAGTTTGAAACCTGGCTGGGCTCCGTAGTGGGGCCGGCCTAGCCGTTTTACCTGGTGGCGGCCGATGCGGCAACCCTGGAAAACCTGATTCAGAAAACTGCCAAAATCGGCTATGAACCGTTGATTCAGGGTGCGCTAGTGGGCACGCCGGCTACCGCCGCCACGCTGCCGGTACTGGACGTGGCGCAGTTCCGCCGGCACTCCGAGCAGTACACCATCGTGGATATCCGGAGCGCGGCGGAACACCGCGACGAGCCGATTTTCGACGGCGCGCTGAACATTCCGCTGCCGGAGCTGCGCGAGCGGGTGCCCGAAATCCCGACCGACAAGCCCGTGCTGGTGCATTGCGCGGGCGGCTACCGTTCGGCGGCGGGCAGCAGCATTGTGGCGGCGGCCCGGCCCGGCGCGCGGGTGCTCGATTTGGGCGAGGCCGTGCAGTCGTTTCAGCTGGCCGGCGCAGCGCATTAGCCGTATTACCGGCACAACCTTACAATTCATTTATCATTCATTTTTAAATCCTTACCGCCATGTTCGAAGTGTCTAAAACCGATTCTACTTACAAAAACCTCTCGTCCGAACAGTTTGCCGAAGGCCTGACCGATGGCCGCGCCGTGCTGCTGGACGTGCGCCGCCGCGAGGAGTTTGCCCAGGGCCACCTGCGCGGGGCGCGCCACCTCGAAGTCACCAGCCCGGACTTTGCCCAGCGCGTGGCCAACCTCGACCCTACCCGCCCCACCTACGTGTACTGCCGCAGCGGGGCGCGCTCGGCCACGGCCGCCACGCAGTTGAAAGCCGCGGGCTTTGGCCAGGTTTTCAACCTGGCCGGCGGCATCCTCGACTGGCCCTATTCGATAGCGCGGTAGGCCATATCAGTCTCTTTTTGGGTTGATTTTATTGATTCATGCTTGAACTTCTGCAAAAGCCCTGGCCCTGGTACGTAGCCGGGCCGCTCATTGGGCTGACGGTGCCGGCGCTGTTGCTGGCGGGCAATAAAGTGTTGGGCATCAGCTCGTCGCTGCGGCACATCTGTGCCGCCTGCGTGCCGGCGGGCATTCCGTTTCTGCACTACAACTGGCGGGCCGAAAGCTGGAACCTGGTGTTTGTGCTTGGCATTGCGCTGGGCGGCTTCATCGGCTACCGGCTCATGGGCCACCCGGCGGCGGTGGCCATCTCGGCCGAAACGGTGCGGGACCTGAAGGCGCAAATGCACCTCACCGACTTCACCGGCCTGCTCCCGCGCGAGCTGTTTGCCCTCGAAAACCTGGGCAGCTGGAAGGGCTGGGTGTTTATGGTGCTGGGCGGCTTTCTGGTGGGGTTCGGCACGCGCTACGCGGGCGGCTGCACCTCGGGTCACGCCATTTCGGGCCTTTCCAACCTGCAATGGGTGTCGCTGGTGGCGGTGGTGGGCTTCTTTGCCGGCGGCCTGGCGATGACCTGGCTGATTTTCCCGCTGCTGTTTTAATTCATTGTGATGAAGTATTTTAAGTACCTGGTCCTAGGCACATTGTTCGGCATCATTCTCACCAAGAGCGAAGTCATCAGCTGGTTTCGAATTCAGGAAATGTTCCGGTTCCAGGCTTTTCACATGTACGGCGTCATCGGCTCGGCCATTGTGGTGGGGCTGGTTTCGATTCAGCTCATCAAGCGCAACCGCCTCAAAAGCCTCAGCGGCGAGCCCATCGTCATCGCCGACAAGCAGTTCAACCACGGCGTCTGGATTGGCGGCTTCATTTTTGGGCTGGGCTGGGCCATCACTGGGGCCTGCCCCGGCCCGCTGTTTGCGCAGTTGGGCAGCGGCATTGGAGCGGCAGCAGTGATGATTGTGGCCGCCCTGGCCGGCACCTGGACCTACAGCGCCCTGCGCGGGAAACTGCCCCATTAGAGCTGCAACGGCGAGGCAGCTAACGCCTTCAATCAACTCAAAGCAGCCCAGTCGAGTCGAGTGGTCACAAGGACTTTTTTAGCCCCTTTCTGCGTAGTAAGTGCTATTGCTTCCCGTTAACTTATGCAAAATCCCTTTCGGCATTTACGTTTTCCCATATTCGCTCTGGCCCTGCTGCTGGCGGCCTGCCAACGGGAAACCGTGGCCCCCGCACCCGCTGGCCCCGGCCCTACCGCCCAGCCGCTGCCTGAGCACCTCACGCTTGGCAACCCCAGCGGGGCCACTACTGATATCGCGCAGCCCACCAACTACCTGCTGCTCAAGCCGCAGTATGCCCTGAGCTACCACCGCGACCGGGGCATTCCCAACTGGGTGAGCTGGCATCTGAGCCCCGACTGGCGCGGCAGCGCCGCCCGGCAGGACGACTTCCGGCCCGACAACACGCTGCCCACCGGCTGGTACCAGGTGCAGGCCACGGGCTACACCGGCTCGGGCTTCGACCGGGGCCACAACTGCCCCAGTGCCGACCGCACCAGCACCGTAGCCGACAATTCGGCCACGTTCTTCATGACCAACATGATGCCCCAGGCCCCGCGCAACAACCAGCAGACCTGGGCCAACCTGGAGGACTACTGCCGCACGTTCCTCGACGATGGCAACGAGGTATACCTCATCTGCGGCAGCTACGGGCGCGGCGGCACGGGCACCAACGGCTACGCCACCACCCTGGACCAGGGCCGCGTCACGGTGCCGGCCCGCTGCTGGAAAGTGGTGGTGGTGCTGCCCATTGGCACCAACGACGCCAGCCGCGTCAGCGCCAGCACCCGCGTTATTGCCATTGATACGCCCAACGACAACGCTCTCCTCACGACGTGGGGCAGCTACCGCACCAGCGTCGACGCCATCGAAACCGCCACCGGCCTCGACCTTCTTTCGGCCGTGCCCACGGCCATTCAGCAGGCCCTTGAGGCCCGCACCGACACCGGCCCCACCAACTGAGTGAGCTGCTCATTATCAGTTTCCAAAACCAACACGAGCGGGCCAAATGGTCCGCTCGTGTTGGTTTTGGAGGCGTGAAAATCAAGCAAAAGCAGCTAGTGCTGCACCTCTGCCAGCAAGCGTTGCAGGTCGGACAGGCGGCGCTCTACTTGGGCCAGCAGGCCGGTGGGCACGGGGATTTGCACGCCGTGGCGGGTGAAGAGGTAACGCACCAAGGCCGTGAGCTCCCGCAGCTCTTCCTGAAGCTGGGTGCGCAGCTGCTCCCACTGCGCCGCGCCGGTGGGCGGCTGGGCCAGGCAGGCGTGCCGCACGGCAATGGCCTGGCTGACCACGGCCGCCAGGTGGTCAAGCACCTGCTGTTCATCGGCGCTAAAGGTGCGAGGTTGGCGGTCGATGATGCAGAGGGTGCCGATAAGGCGCTGGTCGGGCAGGCGCAACGGGGCCCCGGCATAAAAGCGCAACTCGTTCTCTTCGGCGGCGCGGGCGGCTTCGGGCGTGATGGTCGCACTGCTTTCGAGCACCAGGTCGTGGTACACTACGGCGCGGGCCTGCCGGTCGTTGCCGGGCATGCCGTGGTTGGCGGGGTAGTACACCTCGTTTTCCTCCACCACGGCAATGAGGGAAATGGGCAGGCTGAACAGTTGGGCTGTGAGGGCTACAACCTCATCGAACAGGGGCTCGGTGAGGGCAGGCAGCACCTCGTAGGCACGGAGGCTGTGCAGCCGCTCGGTTTCGTCGGCGGGCAGCAAAGAGGCAGGGGTAGCAGGCATGGGCAAAGCGCGACCGTGGCTGTTGCAGAACCCTAAAGCGGGTTCACAATCAGGTAGCAACGGTTGCAGCGATATGCAGAAACGCGATTTACAGCCGGTTTGCGGCGAGACTCATGCCGTAGCAATAGCACTGGGTGTCCGAAACCGGGTTCTGCAACAGCCACGACCGTTTGAATGAACCCGCTCAGCGCGTTGCCCGCCGTCCCAACTGCTGGCAAATGTGAACGTTTAGCAACTCAGAGCGACCAGCCTGTTTTTCTATCACCCTGCCCGCAGGCTCAGCACGGGGTTGCGGCGGGCGGCGCGCCAGGCCTGCACGCTTACGGTGAGCCAGGCAATGAGCAGGGCCCCCGTTCCGGCCGCCGCGAAGTACCACCATTGCCATGCCACGCGGTAGGCAAAGCCTTCCAACCACCGCTGCAGGAGCAGGTAGCTCAGAGGCAGCGCCAGTACGATGGCCACGACAACCAGCCAGGTCAGGCTGCTGGTCAATAGCCACACAATGCCCAGCTCGCTTGCGCCCAAGGCCTTACGGATGCCGATTTCCTTGCGCCGCCGCTCGGCGGTGAAGGCGGCTAGCCCGAGCAGGCCCAATGCGGAAATGAGAATGGCCAGTCCGGCGAAGTAGCGGGCGAGCACCGCCACCCGCCGTTCGGCCACGTACTGGGCCTGGTAGTCGGCATCCAGAAACGTGTAGTCGAGCGTAAAGCCGGGGTTGTAGGCGGCGTACAGTTGCTGAAGCCGAGCAATCGTGGCCTGCTCCGCGTTGGGCTGGAGCTTCACGAGCACCGTGTTAATCGTGGGGTCGAGTTGGAGGCGAAGGGGTTTTATTTTTTCGTGCAGAGACTCGTAGTGGAAGTCGCGGACCACGCCCACGATGCGGGCCCCGTCGAGCTGTTGGCCCACGGGGTCGGGCATCCCCAGGCCGGCCACCAGGGCCTGGTTGACGAGGATGGCGGCGCTGTCGGCGCGGTACTGCGGCGCAAAGCTGCGGCCGGCTACCAGGTGCAGGCCCATCGTTTCCACCAGGTCGTAGTTGACCAGCATCGTCCCTACTGGCAGGCGCTTCCCCCGCCAGCTCATCTCCGCGACGTAGCGCCCCCCCAGGAAGCCGCCCAGGACGCTGGACGCCCGCACGACGCCGGGCAATTTTTTCACTTCGCTCAGAAAGGCCGCCTGCTGGCGCGCCGCCTTGCCGCCCGTATCAAAGCGGAGCACGTGCGCTTTATCGTAGCCCAGCGGCTGGCGCTGCACAAACGCCAGCTGCGCGTTGACGACCACCACGGCCACGATGAATAGCACCGAGAGCGTGAACTGCAGCACGACCAGTCCCTGCCGCGTCCACACGTCGCCGGCCCGGGTCGGCAGCTTGCCTTTCAGCACGGCCGCCGGCTGAAACCCCGACAGGTAGAACGCGGGGTAGCTGCCCGCCAGCAGCCCCGTCCCCAGCGCCAGGGCCAGGCTGGCCCCCACCAGCTGCGGCTCCCAGCGCAAGGCCAGCGGCTTGCCCGTCAGCGCGCTGAACTGCGGCAGCACGAGCTGCACCAGCCCCACGGCCACGACCAGGGCCAGCAAGGCCATCACCACGGATTCCGTCAGGTACTGCCCCACCAGCGCGGCGCGGCTCGCCCCCAGGGCCTTGCGAATACCCACTTCCTTTACCCGCCGCGAGGCCTTGGCGGTGAACAGGTTCATGAAATTGATGCTGGCAATCACCAGAATGAGCCCGGCAATCAGGGCGAACAGCCGCACGTAGGTAATGCGCCCCCCGGTGGCGACGCCGTTTTCGTAGGTGCCGTGCAGGTACCCCGCCGCGAACGGCCGCACGAACAGCGTGCGCCCCCGGGCCTGGGCCTGCGCACTTTTGGTTTTCAGCAAACCCGCCAGCTTGGCTTGAAACTGCGCGGGGTCGGCCCCCTCCTTTAAGGCCAGGTAGGTGGTGAAGGGGCCATCGTCGTCCCACTTGATGGTTTCGCTCATCTGCATCCGGTCCCTGAACGAGGCAAACGGCAGCACGAAATCAAAATGCTCGGACGAGTTGCGCGGCACCCCGGCAAACACCCCGGCCACCAAGCTGGTCTGCGTGCTATCGGCGGCTAGTTGCCATTTCACGGCTTTGCCCAGGCTGCGCTGCGGCGACCCAAAGAGCTTGGTGGCCAGGGCTTCGGAGAGGACGATGGCGTGTTTATCCCGCAGCGCCGTGGCGGGGGAGCCCACCAGCAGGGGGTAGGAAAACAGCTGGAAGAAGGCCGAGTCCGCGTATTTGGGGACGGCGGTGAGCTGCCGCCCGCCCGCCGCCAGCGTGAACGGGGGAAAAAACGGAACCGGCGTGGTGGTAGCCACGAATTCAATCTCCGGCATTTCCCGCCGCAGGGCCTCGGCCAGCAGCGGCACGGTGCCGATTTGGGTCTCGATGCCGGCGGCCGTGCGGCGGTTTTCCAGCACTTGATACAGCCGGCCGTCCAGGGCGTGGTAGCGGTCGAAGCTGCGCTCGTCGCTTATCCACAGGTAGATGAGCAGCGCGCAGGCCAGGCCGGTCGAGAGTCCAATCAGGTTGATGAAGAACGTGCTTTTGAACCGTTTAAAGTTGCGGTAAATGAGCAGCAAGGGGTAGGGAAGCATGGCCGAAGGGGAAGGAATCGGTTAGAATTGGCTGCGGCTGTTTTCCAACACCACCTGCCCGTCGAGCAGGCGGATGACGCGCCGGGCGTACCGGGCGTCGTGCTCGGAGTGCGTGACCATGAGCACGGTGGTGCCCGCCTCGTTCAATTCGGTCAGCAGGCCCAGCACGTCGTGGCCGCTGACCGAGTCGAGGTTGCCGGTGGGCTCGTCGGCCAGCAGCAGCGGTGGGGCATTCACTACGGCGCGGGCCACGGCCACGCGCTGCTGCTGCCCGCCCGAGAGTTGCAGCGGAAAGTGGTTGCGCCGGTGCAGCAGCTGCATTTTCTCCAACACCTGTTCCACCCGCTGCCGCCGCTCGGCGGCCCCCACGCCGAGGTAGCGCAGGGGCAGTTCCACGTTCTCGAACACCGTCAGCTCGTCAATCAGGTTGAAGCTCTGAAACACGAAGCCCAGGCTGCGCTTGCGCAGCTCGGCCCGCTGCCGCTCCGAGTAGCGGCTGGTTTCGGTTCCCAGCAGTTGCAGGCTGCCGCCGTCGGGCTCATCAAGCAGGCCCAGCAGATTGAGCAACGTCGATTTGCCGCAGCCCGAGGGGCCCATGATGGCCACAAACTCCCCCTGCTCCACGCTCAGCGAAACGTGGTTCAGTGCCTTGGTTTGCACTTCCTCGGTGCGGTACACCTTCTCCAGGTTTTCGGTCTTAATCATGAGTTTCATGCTTTACTGGTCAATTTTAGTTGCCTAGGGACGGCTGTCATCCAGCACCAATTCCTGCTGGTCGGCGTAGCCTTCGTAGCTGGAGGTCACGACCCGGTCGCCGGGTTGCAGGCCCGCCAGCACTTCGTAGTAGTCGGGGTTCTGCCGCCCCAGCCGGATGGCTACCCGTTCGGCCCGGGTGCCGTCGGCAGCCAGCTTGAACGCCCAGTTGCCCACGGTTTGCTGGTAAAAGCCGCCTTTGGGGAGCAGCACCGCCGGGGCCTTCGCGCTTAGCGCCAGCCGGATGGGCAGGGTCTGGCCCCGCCGCAGGCCCGGTGGGGGCGCGCCGGTAAAGGCCAAGTCGATTTGCAGGCCCTTGGCCACCTGAGCGAAGATTTTAGTCACGCGCAAGGCATACGCCTGGCCCTCCACCACCACTTCGCCCACCTGACCGGTTCCGATGCGGGCAATGTAAAACTCGTCCACCGCGGCGTGCAGTTTCACGCCCGCCAGCGCGTCAATCTGCCCCAGGCGCTGGCCCCGCGTTTTGGCCTCGCCCACTTCCGCGGCCAGCGAGCTGAGCCGCCCGCCGACCGGGGCCCGCAGCAGCAGGTCGTCCATCTTGCGCCGCATCAGGGCCAGGTTGCTGGTCATGCGCTGCACTGATTCCTGCATGGTACCCAGCTGCTGCTGCATGGCCACCGAATCCTGGCGCAGGGTCTGTTGCGTCAGCTGCCGCCGGCGCCGTTGGTAGCGGTAGGCGTTCTGGCTTTGCAGGTAATCCTGCCGCGCAATCACCTTCTGCTCGTACAGCACCTGGTTGGTGTCAAACACCCGCCGGGCCTCGGCCAGCTGAAAGTCGATGTCGGCTAGCTGGTTTTGGCGCAGAATGCGGTTTTGCAGCAGTTGGTTGCGGGTGTTGCGCAGGTTGTTCATCAGGTCGTACACGGCCGTTTCGCGGTTCACCATTTCCAGTTGCAAGTCGGGGTTGGCCAGCCGCAGCAGGGGCTGGCCCGCCGTCAAGGTCGTGCCTTCTTCCACCAGTACCTGCTGCACCGTGCCAGCCTCCGCCGCATCCAGGTACACGGTGCGCAGCGGCTGCACCACCCCGTCGATGGCCGTGAATTCCTGAAAATTGCCCCGCGTAACGGGGCTAATGGTCAGCCGGCTGGCCGCGACGTGCAGTCGCTGGCCTGGCTTAGGCCAGTAGAGGCCCGCCGCGCCCGCGCCCACCAGCACCAGGGCCCCCAGCCACCACCAGCGGGCAACAAACGACCACTTCTTCTTCGGTATCAGGACATCCATTCGGTTCGGCGCAGGCAATAACAGTAATAAGCTATTGACTGAAGGTGCCAAGAACGGTGCCCCAAACACAAACTATTGCAAATCAATAGCATGAGTTGAGAACCTGATGGCCAGCTGTTGCCGAGCGTCCGGATTTGATGCAATTAACCGTCCGGTTCTGATACATTCTGAGTGAGCCGACGGGATAATAATGGCTTGGCCGACTGAAAATCAGTATTTTCTGAGGCCTGCATGGTTTATGTAGCCTGATTTGGGGCGGGCACCTGCTAGTCCCGACTTTTACGTTTTACAAAACTGCTTTTTCATGATTCTTAAACACGCCCGCATCCTGGTGGTAGACGACGAGCCTGACGTGCTGTTCGCCCTCCGGCTGCTGCTCAAAAATGAGGTGCGGGAAGTAGTGACAGAGAAAAACCCGGAGCTGCTGCTCTCCCTGCTCCGCCAGCAGCACTTCGACGCCGTTTTACTCGACATGAACTACCGCAGCGGCCAGGCGACCGGCAACGAGGGCTTCTACTGGTTGGGCCGCATCCGGGAGCTCGACCCCACCACGGCCGTTATCCTACTAACGGCCTACGGCGACGTGCGTACGGCGGTGCGCGCCCTTCAAGCCGGTGCTACCGACTTCCTACTCAAGCCATGGCACAACGAACAGCTGCTGCAAACGCTGGCCGCCGCCATCCAACCTAAAACCGGTAGCAAAAGCGGGGGAAGCCCGAAAAAGCCACCTGAGCCGGCCGCCACTACTGCCCTGCTAGGCGAGTCGGCCGCTATGCAGGAAGTGCGCGCCATCATTGAAAAGGTCGCCCCAACCGAAGCCAACGTGCTGCTGCTCGGCGAGAACGGCACGGGCAAGGAACTGGTCGCCAAGTCCCTGCACGAGCAGTCGCGCCGGGCTGCCCGGCCTTTCGTGGCCGCCGACGTGGCCGCGCTCAGCGAGGGGTTGTTTGAAAGCGAGCTGTTCGGGCACATCAGGGGCGCGTTCACGGATGCCCAGGCCAGCCGCGTGGGCCGGTTCGAGGCGGCCACCGGCGGAACCTTGTTTCTGGACGAGATTGGCAACATTGGCCTACCGCAGCAAGCCAAGCTGCTCACGGCCCTGCAAAACCGCCAGGTGGTGCCCGTAGGAAGCAACACCCCCGTGCCAGTGGATATCCGGTTGTTGTCGGCCACCAACGCCCCGCTGCACGCGCTGGTGGCCCGCGGGGCCTTTCGCCAGGACTTGATATACCGCCTCAATACGGTCGAAATCATGCTGCCGCCCCTGCGCGAACGCGACGACGACGTGCAGCTGCTGGCCCAGCACTTCGCGCAGGTGTACGCCGCCCGCAACCGGCAACCCGTGCCGGAATTCAGCGCCGCCGCCCTGCGCAAGCTTCGAGGGCACGCCTGGCCCGGCAACGTGCGGGAACTACAACACGCCGTGGAGCGCGCCGTCATCTTGGGAGCAGGCCCCGTGCTACATCCGGCCGATTTCTCGTTTCGGAACCCCGAATCGGCGGCAGCGCCCGCTGCGACCGTGGCTGAGCATCCGTTGCCGTTGCTGGAAGTAGAAAAAAACACCATCCAGCAGGCCATTGAGCGCCACCAGGGCAACCTCACCAAAGCCGCCAAGGAACTGGGCCTCACCCGCACCGCCCTCTACCGTCGGCTCGACAAGCATGATATTTAATCGCCTGGATGCCCGCCTGCTGGGACGATTAGTGCTGCTGGTAGCAGCACTGGCCGCGAGCGGATACGCCACGCTGCACCACGCCTATGGGCTAGCCCTGGGGGCCCTGTTGCTGCTGCTAGTGCTGGTCCTGGACCTGACCCGCTATTTGACGCGTGGCCAGCAGGCGCTGGCCGACTTCACCCTGGCCCTCAAGTACCGGGATTTTTCGCGGCAGTACCCGGCGCAGTCCGTCCAGGCATCACTGCGGCCCTTATACGAGGCGTTCAACCAAGTCAACGCCACGTTTCGAGAACTGCGGGCCGAGCAGGAAGCACAGTCTCAGTACCTGCAAACCATCCTGGCCCTGCTCGATACGGGCATCGTGTCCTACGACGCGGCGGGCACCGTGGCTTGGGTGAACGAGGCGTTTAAACAGACGCTGCACCTGCCTTACCTGAAAAACATTCGGGCGCTGCAATCCCGGCAGCCGGTCCTGTACGAGGCCATCTGCCGGGCGGTGCCCGGCCAGCCCGTGGTGGTGAAGCTGACGGTGGGTTCCCAAACGGTGCAGCTGCTCGTGTCAGCCACCCAGTTTAAGATACGAGGCGAAGCGTTTACCCTCTTGGCCTTCAAGAACGTGAGCCAAGCCCTGGCGGATACTGAAACGGCCGCCTGGCAGCAACTGCTACGGGTCATGACGCACGAAATCATGAACTCGGTCGCCCCTATTGCCTCGCTGGCCGATTCGTTGGGCCGCCACGTGCGGGCGGCCCAGCAGCAAAATGCGGACGCCCAGTTGCTCGACGATGTAGGCACCGGCATTCGCATCATTCAACAGCGCAGCGAAGGATTGCTGCGCTTTGCCCAGGTGTACCGCAACTTCAGCACTCTGACCCCGCCGCAGCGCACGACCCTATATGTGCAGGAATTGCTTCAGACCACCCGGCAGCTACTGGCGGAACAGCTGGCCGCACAAGGCATTGAGGTTACCCTAAGCGTCTGGCCTGCGCACCTCACCCTGCACGCCGACGGCCACCTGCTGGAGCAAGTGCTCATTAATCTGGTGCTCAATGCGGCGCAGGCAGTCACCCAAACCTCTAACCCTCACATTAGCCTGTTGGCCTGGCCCGATGAACAGGAACGGGTGGTTATCGAGGTGAAAGACAACGGGAGTGGTATCCCCACCGATGTACTGGATAGCATTTTCATTCCTTTTTTCACCACCCGCCCCAACGGTTCTGGGATTGGGCTGAGCCTGGCCAAGCAAATCATGCAGTTGCACCAGGGCAGCATTCAGGTTCATTCCGTAGCGGGAACAGGCAGTGCGTTTCAACTGTGGTTTTCCCCTTCAGCTACCCACTAGGGGTATGGGCATATCCTCTGTGCTGCTACTACAAATGTTCTGAATAGCCAACGGAGTGAGAAGGATGAACCGCACAAACTTGTGGGGCACCCGCTGCCTTTCGAACGGGGCCTAGGGTTGCTCTTTGGCAACCAGCAGGTTTTCGAGCATTCCTACCACGCGGCCCCATGTTTTCAACAAGCGGCGCAGGGGTTCGTTGTCGCCGGCCGCCTTCCATAACTCGTCCTCGGACTGGGTGATGAGGCGGTGCAATACTGTCAGCAGCCGGTCCGACTGCTGTTCGGACCGACTGCGACGGCCCAGCAGGGCCTCTAATTCTGCCAGCCGCTGCGTTCCCGCGAGCCAGGCCGAACCGGTAGGCAGGGGCTTGGCCTGCTCCGTTGGCACCGGTCGGGTTTGGAAGATGACGAGGGGGCCCCCTGCTCGTCCCGTAATTATTCTTAGGCGGCGAGGCCCACCAACGCCTTGTCCAGCAGGTCGCGGGCCGTGGCGACTTTGTGGGCGTCAGACCACGTGCCGTGAAGCAACGCTTCGCGCACGGCCCGCAACCGTTTATCCACCGCCTGCAGCACGCCTTTTCGGACCGGCAACGCGCCGAGTCGGGTCAGTTCGTGCGCGAGGCGTTGCGCCGTTTTACGCTCCCGTAGCAACTCCGTGCTGACCCGTTCCAACTCGTCCAGGGTGCGGTTGCGCTCCTGGCGTAGCAGCTCGGCCCGGTTCACCTGGGGCGTGGCTAAGTAGCACTCCCGGGCCAGGTTCAGGGCGGCCAGGCCTGCTTCGAGGAGAATACCGGCCGCGGCGAGGCCAGCTTTAGCGTGACGGATGTGTAGCGGGTCCAGGGGGAAGTCAACCATGGGGACTGAACGGGCGGCTGGGGGACTGCGTTGGAACGGGTCGGCGAGCGGGAGGTTGCCCGGAGCGACGTCACCACGTTCGGTGGCGCGACAGGAGTACGACCGGCAAGCCCCTGGCAGGCATTGGGCCGAATGGGAACCGGACGGCGGCTTAGACCCGGCGGCCCGGCGAGGCCAAGGAATGAGGTGGTCGGGTAAAAACAGACAGTGCGAAGTCTTACCTTCCACTGCTCATGCCCGACAAAACACTCCCGAGCGGCTCGCCGCTGACCCGCA